>JAXMHN010000048.1:0-56614 GCA_046346765.1 Verrucomicrobiota bacterium
GCGGTTTTAAGGTGGAGACCGGCGTCAAACCGAGGCAAAGCCCGTCGGATGATCGGATAGAGGGAAAACTTATCACTGCCGGAATGGACGCTGAGCTTCAGCGTTGCGGGCAAGCCGTAGCGGTGGACAGCATGGGCGATGACCGCCAGATCCTGGCTAAATTCCTTTTCGAATTGGACGAGATCGCCGACGTAGTCGACTCCTTTGTTGAACCGGCCGGTGAACTTCGGCGCAATCGTCTGGAGAGGGATGCCTTCATCAGCCAGCGCCGCGAGGATGATGAGCAACTCAGGCGGCGTCTGGGGGCTGTCCGTTTCATCCATCGACACCTCGGTGATGAACGTGCCCGCTCCTTTCGCCGCGGCGATATGCCGATAAATGCGGCCCGCTTCCTGCACCGCGAGCAGGTACTTGCCAGCCAACGCCAGCACCTCCGGACGGGTTGTCTGAAATGGCTTCTCAATCCGCGCAATCTCGATGGCGCCGACCAGTTCCGGGTGTTTCGCCATGAATCGCTCCACCGCCCCGCGGTCCGGCGCGCGCCCGATGGAATCGGCCACATCGATGGTGAAGAAATCCGAAGATGGAATGAACCGGTCGACCGTTTCGAGTCGAATATGATCGGCGTCGACGTGATAAGATCCATTCCATCCCAGGGCGCGAACCGCCGCCACGGCCGCCTCACGGACGCTGTCGGGCTGCGAGCCGACGATCAAATGCTCCCGGTTGGATTTGTTCCAGACCGGCACGACCAAAGCGCCCTGCTCGGCCGCCATGACGCAGGCACGGAGCTGAGCCTTGGCTTGGTGGGCAAACCGATCGCCAATCCCAAACGAGAATTTCTCAATCGTTAACATGCCGAAGGGGGCGTGCCTCACGCGACGACTTCCCAGCCTTGGCGATACGTCTCCTTCAGATACTGATCGGCCTCAGGCGCATTTTTGGCTTTCATATTGACGGAATCCCACTCGATCTTTTTGCCGACGCGCAACGCGACGTTGCCGAGCAGCACCACTTCTGTCAGTTTGGCGCCATAAGCGAAGCTCGCACTCGGGGCTGGTCCCCCCTTGCACGCCTCCAGCCAGTCCCGATGATGCCCCTTGGAGCGCGGCAGCGTTTTGGCCGGCTTCTGATAGGAATCCATCAGCCCAATCGGCAATAATTTCGGAGCGCCGCCCCAGCCGGGACACATGATCTTGCCCTTCGAGCCAACGAAGATGATGCCGTTGCCGCTCTGTCCCAACTGATCGTCGTCTTCCAGTTCTTCCGGACGGCCCGGTAGAAGACCGCCGTCATACCAGGTCACTTCCACCGGCGGCAGCTGCTTGCGCGGCCCGAATTTGTATCGATAGATTGAACCGAACGGACACATCTCCTCATCGACAGTCCCCGGGCAGGAGGCCTCGATGCTAAGGGGTTCGGCCAGATCCAAAGCCCAGAACGCCGGATCGAGGTTGTGACAGGCCATATCGCCGATCGGCGCCGAACCGAAGGCCCAGAAGTCGCGCCAGGTCACGGGCGTATACGCTGAGCTGTATGGCCGAGGTTGGCGCGTGCCAATCCACAAGTCCCAATTGACCCCGCCAGGCATCGGCGTCTCTTTGGGGCGGCCGCCAATTTCCTTGCCCCATCGTCCCGCTTTGGTCCAGGCATGCACCTGGCGGATTTCGCCAATCGCTCCATCCCAGATCCATTCACAGGTCGTGCGAATCCCATCGCCGGAATGCCCTTGATTGCCCATCTGAGTCGCCACGCCCGTCTCCTTCGCGACCTTGGCGACCTGTCTCGCTTCCCACACATTGTGGGTGAGGGGCTTCTCGCAGTAGGTATGTTTGCCCGCCTTCATCGCGGTGATCGTCACATAAGCATGGTTATGGTCCGGGGTCGCACAGAGAATAGCGTCAATCGCCTTCTCCTTCTCCAGCATCACTCGAAAATCCTCGTACTCGGCGCAGCGATAATCTGGCTTCGATTCTCCATAGTGCTTCTCGATTTCGGCTTTGACCGGTTTGCGGCCGGCTGAGCCCTTATAATAAAAGGGCGTGAGGTCGTGTTCTTCAATTGGATCAGCAACCCCGATGATCTGAGCGTCTTTTTCGGCCAACAACGCGCGCACATTCGTGCGGCCTTGACCTCCCGCGCCCACGATGGCGATATTCACTTTCTCGCTCGGAGCCACAAAATTGGGGCCTCCGAAGACGTGGCGGGGCAGGATCGTGAAAGCGGCGACGGCGGCGGCCCCGCTCCTCAGGAAATGGCGGCGTGTCATGGCGGACGTCTCGGTATCGCGTTTCATAGGATGGATGGGTAATGTAGGGATAGAACGTATACAAACGGAGCGGGTCTGCCCAGAGAAAACCTCGCCCCGGCGAGGGATTTGGGGGGGGCGCAACAGACGGCGAAGCCCGCGCCTGCTTCCACGGCACCGCTCTAAGTGCCGGCCAACTCCCGTTCCGTCCTCAGCCGCAATTGACCGCACGCCGCGTCGATTTCATGCCCCTTTTCGCGGCGGAGAGTGGCGGTGATCCGCTCCCTTTCCAAGGCAGCCAAAAGCGCTTCTTGCGTGGCCGGGGCGGGCCGCTGCCAGGACAGTCCCTCAACCAGGTTGTAAGGGATCAGATTGACTTTGGCATGGAGGCGATGCGCGAGCCTGGCCAGCGGCTTGACCTGATCGAGGCCGTCGTTCACCCCTGCGATCAAAATGTACTCCAGCGTGATCATCTTTCCTTTCCGCGCCACATAATAGTCGCAAGCCGCGGCTAGTTCGCTCAGAGGATACTTGCGATTCACAGGCATGATCCGCCCCCGCACCTCATCTGTTGCCCCGTGGAGAGAGATGGCCAGGCGAAACTGAAAAGGTTCATCCGCCAGTTTGCGGATCTGAGGCACCAACCCGCTGGTGGAGACGGTGATCTTGCGGGCGCCGATCCCGCCACCCCAGGGCGCATTCAAAATGGTCAGCGCCTTGATCAAGTGTTCGTAGTTGGCCAGTGGCTCACCCATTCCCATGATGACGAGATTGTTGATCAGCCGCTCGTCGCCCGGCGCTCTTTGCTCGGCAGATGCTCTCCCCGGCGGCGCGCCGACTCAGCGTGCGGCCTGGGCGTGCCAGCGCCTTCCACGGGCCAAGAATTGATCGACTATCTCCTCCACTTGCAGGTTCCGTTTCCATCCCCTCCAGTCCGCTCGCGCAAAACTTCCTTGCACCCGTAGGCGCACCCTACTTCTTGAGTGGAGACGCAGAGCGTATGGCGGTCGCTGGCGTCACCATAGAGCGCTGGATTCGCCGGAATCAGGACACTCTCGACCATCGATCCATCCATCAGCCGCCAAAGAAACTTCTGAGCGGAATCATCGGCGCCCTGTTTTCTCACCAACTGCAGTGGCATCAAGGTGTAGGTCTCGTGCCGCCGCAGGTCTTTAGGCAAGTTGGTGAATTGATCCCAGGCAACGGCTTTGCGTCCGTAGAGCCACTCCAGCACCTGGCCGGCCTGATAGGACGGCTGGCCCCACGCCTCACATTGAGCCTGGAGGCTCTTCCCGCGTCAACGATCGCATTTCCTGTTTCACGCCGCCTCAGCATACCGGGTCTGAGCGACATTTTCGCCTCCGGATACAGAAAAGGCCCCTTGAGCGGGAGCGTCTCCGCCTGCCTCGACTCGGTCGCGATCTGGCGGCGAGATGCTCGCCCGTTCGCGCCCGCCATCCAATCCTTCCTCGAAAAGAGCACCCATTCCAGTTTTTCCAACCGACTCTTCGTTTAGATTTTTGATTCCCAGTGCGCCGCATCGGCTTGTAGTCGCTCGAAGAGGCCTGAATAGCGCTGGGTTGTCCTGTCGTTGCGAATAGCAGCGGCAAGCTGGCCGCTGCCCAGTGACCACGACCAACTGCCGGCCGCGGGTCACACCGGTGTAGATCAGGTTGCGCTGGAGCAGGAGATAATGCTGCATCGCCAAGGGAATGATCACCACCGGAAATTCAGAACCTTGTGCTTTGTGAATGGTGATGGCGTAGGCCAAAGAGACCTCATCCAGCTCGCCGAAGTCGTATTTCAGTTCACGGCCTTCGAACCGAATGATGATCTCGCGTTCGATCAGGTCAATGGCAGCGATCTGACCGGTATCGCCGTTGAACACCTCTTTGTCGTAATTGTTCTGCGTTTGGATGACCTTGTCGCGCAGCCGATATTGCCAGCCAAAGCGGTCCACAACCGGTTCATTTTCGCGGACGGGGTTCAACTCGGCCTGCAAGGAGACGTTCAACTCACGGACGCCGAGCGAACTCCTGATTCATCGGCGTGAGCACCTGATGTCACGCATGGGATCGGAGCTTTCCAGCTTGCGCGGGATACGGACTTTGATCAGCTCCACCAGCGTCCGGAACCAGCTGTCCCGGATCGTCGCGCTCAATGAAGTAGAAATCCGACTCCGGGGCATTGGCTCCGGGCTCAGGAACCACCCCATGTTGATATGGTGGCGCGGTGATGATCTGGCTCTGGGCCGCTTGCCGGAAAATCTCCGTCAACCGCACCACCGGCACGACGCCGCTCGCGATCAGACTGCGCAGGACCAATCCCGGACCGACCGAAGGCAGTTGATCCACGTCGCCTACCAAAATCAGCCCACCGGCGGTCGGCAGCGCTTGAAGCAATGCGTCCATCAAGGGAACGTCAACCATCGACGCCTCGTCGACAATTAAGAGCTCGCATTCGAGCGGCCGATCTTCGGTCCGGGTGAAACCTCCCAAGCCCGGCTGAAACTCCAGCAAACGGTGGATCGTCCTCGCTTCCAAACCGGTCGCCTCGGCCAGGCGTTTGGCCGCGCGACCAGTCGGCGCGCAGAGCAAACATCGAACCTTTTTCGCGCCCAGGATGCGCAAGACCGAGTCGATCAATGCGTTGTTCCAGCCCACGCCCGGGCCGCCAGTGACAATGACGGCCCGGTGCGTGAGAAGTTGGCGAAGAGCTGCTTGTTGGCTCGGGGCCAATTCCTTGCCCGTCTTGCTCTGGCACCAGCTGATCGCTTTGGCAAAGTCGATTGAGGATAGTTCGCCAGTCCGGCCAAAGCGCGAAAGCGTTCCGCAATCCGAATTTCCGCCCGGCGCAACGCGGGTAGAAAAACGAGCTTAAGTCGCCGATCGGCTCCGGCAGGACCTCCTGGGCAGCGACCAACCGGCGTAACGCCTCCGCCACGATTCGGTCAGCCACCCCAAGGAGCTTGGCTGCCGAATCGAGCAACATCTCTTCTGGCAGGGCGCAATGACCGGCATCGAGCGCCTGCATCAGGACGTGCGTGAGACCGGCCTCGGCGCGCAAGAGGGATTCCGGAGCGATTCCGAGGCGTTGCGCGATTTGATCGGCGGTTTTGAAGCCGATGCCGGGAATGTCCTTGGCGAGCGCGTAAGGATTGGCTTGCACTTTGTCGATGGCCGCCTCGCCGTAGGTCTTGTAAATGCGAACCGCCCGGCTGGTGCTGACCCCATGCGAGTGCAGGAAGACCATGATCTCCCGGATAAACTTCTGCTCTGCCCAGGCCTCCTTGATCCGCTTCCGCCGGCCGGGACCGATGCCGTCGACCTCCTCCAAGCGGGCCGAGTGGGCGTCGATAATCTGGAAAATCTCCTCGCCGAACTTCTCAACCAGCTTCTTGGCGTAAACCGGCCCGATCCCTTTGACCATGCCGCTGCCCAAATACTTCTCGATGCCTTCCCTGGTGGTGGGGGCATTGGCGGTCAAGGTCTCCGCTTTGAATTGCAGCCCGTGTTCCCGATCGCGGAACCATCTCCCTTCTCCAGTAAGCCATTCGCCCGCGCTGACCGTCGGCAGCGAGCCGATGACGGTAATGAGGTCACGGCTCCGCTGGACCTTCACCCTCAGAACCGCAAAGCCACTCTCTTCGTTGAAGAAGGTGACCCGCTCGATCAGCCCGGAAATGCTTTCAAGAGGAGTGGTCGCTCGCAGCTGCACGTCCCTGCAGTGTCCGCCAAATTAACCGGCAAGAAAAGCGCGCGTTTATTTGGACTCGAGCGTCTCTCCCGGGCTTGAGGTCCAGCGGAAGCCGCCCGGGTCAGCAGCGCGAGCTGCGGCGCAACTCAACCAAACCTGCTGCGTCAATGGGAGAATCCCTTTTCGTCCTCCGGCAAAGGTTGATTGACCGTTTCCGGAGCCCAGATCAAAGCGACGATGCCCACCAGGTAGGAGCAGGCCAGAACCATGGCCGCCAAGCGAAAGCCGGGCAGCGGGGTAAGACCGTGCAGCGCGGCAGAGAGCGGCCCCAGGATCAACAGGCCGAAGGCGGTCACGTAACGGCCAACGTTATAGCAGAAGCTGGTGCCGGTGGTTCGTAATCGCGTGGGAAAGAGCTCGGGGAAGTAGATGGCGTAGCCGCCAAAGGGCGCGAGCGTGCAAAAGCCGAGAATCGGCCACAGATACCAAACCTGCCAGGGATGATGGAAGGTGGCAAAGGTCAGGATCAGACTGGCCCAGGCCAGCGATAAACCTATCAAGAACGAACGCCGCCGTCCCCAACGCGCCGCCACGAGTGTGAAACAATAAATCCCAAAGAACGCCGCGATCTGCTGGAGACGCCCGGCGGTGGACTTTAATTTAGTTTTGTTGTCCTCGGTGATGGCTTTGCCGAGAATCTCTCGAAACCGGGTTTGCTCTGCGGCGCCTGGCGCGGCGGCCACGGCCTCGTCGGGGGTGAACGTCCGACGAAAGCCGGAAGCTCGCCCAAGCAATTCCGCATATTTGCGACGTTCCTTGTCATCCAACGCCAGGACCGCTTGGGTGCGGTCAGCAACCGACCCGGCCTCCAGCACGCGTTCGATCTTCGGACGCGTCGACAGTTCCACGGTCGGAATGGCCGAATCAATCAATTCCGGCGTGTAGAAGCCGACGCCCCATAGACCGATCTGTCCGGCGACGGCCAGTCCAAGCCCAACGAACGTGTTGCGACGCCAGCGCGGGTCACGGAAAAGGTCGCCGAGGCGGCCGAGACGCTGTGGGTTTTTCCCACTGGCAGCCGCCGCCTTCGCTGCCACCCAGCGTTCCGGTTCCTTCAAGCGCCAGAGCACAAAAAAGGCGATCACGGCCGGGAGCGCTCCGAGATAGTACAAGCCTCGCCAACCCCATCCGAGGCCCCCCTCGGACGGTACCACCACCCCTAAAGCATAAGCCGCCAATATATTGCCGACAGCTGACAGTGCCTGGAGCAATCCCAGCGCGTAGGGCCGCGCCCGATCTGGCATCGCTTCAGCCACCAGGGCAGCGCCGACGGCAAATTCGCCTCCCACGCCCGCCCCGGTGAGGAATCGGAAGAGTGCAAAGTAAGTCCAGTTGCTGGCCAAGCCACTCAAGCCGGTGAACGCGGCATAAATCACGATGGTCAAGGCCATGGTTTTGGCACGGCCCCACTTGTCGCCGATGGAGCCGAAGATGAGCCCACCGGTTGCCCAGCCGAGAATGAAAATGGAAGTTGCCCAACCGCCGTACTGGATCTGAGTCAAGCTATCCGCCTGCGGCATCAGATCCTTCATCGTGATCGACCGTGACATCGTAAAGATCTGCTGGTCGAAGCAGTCAAACAACCAGCCCAAGGCGGCCACAATCAGGACGAACCAATGATAGCCCGTCAATGAGCGCCACCAAGGCTGCTGATCCAGGACGTCACTGCCGGCGCCGGAAGTGTCCGCTATTCTTCCGGGTTTTTCAGTTTTGGACATAATTCTGGAGAAGCCGGAGCTTGCCTACACAGAAAGCCGATGAACGCCAAGCCTTTTATTCGATGCGACTCTGTCGGCAGCGCGTCGCCCTGCGATAATGCCCGGCGCGTCCTCATGGCCATCCGCGGCGGCGCCCCGCTGAAATGAGTCGCAGACCACCTCAACAGGAATAAAACCGTTCAGAGGCGTTGCGGGAAGATTTGATAAAGAAGGAGGTAAATTACCACTCCGGTCACCGAGACATACATCCACAAAGGCCATGTCCAGCGCGCAATCCGCCGGTGGCGGTCGAAGCGCTCGCGGAGGGCATGCACCAGAGAGATTAGGACCATCGGCACGATCACCACCGCCAAGAGAGTGTGCGTCCCAAGGATCGTCAGATAAATCGGACGGAACCACGCGGGCTCGAGGAAGCGAGTCGGGCCTCGCTGCAGGACGTAAGCGACGTAGCCGTGATAAGTCAGATAGCTGATCAAGAAGAGAACCGACGTGATGAAGGCCGCCACCATGCAATTGCGATGCGCCTTCTGACGGCGTTGCCGGATCAAACGATAACCTGCCAGGAGGAAGCAGGCGCTTAGCCCGTTCAACACCGCGTTGACAGCCGGCAAGTCGGCGAAGGTCATCACTTCTCCCGGGCCAAGCGCTCGGCCGCCGCCACCACCTTCGCCACCGTGCCTGGTTCCGTCCCGTCAAAGGAAACCGATCGAAGCTGCCCGCGTCCATCCACCAGCACAAATCGAGTGCTATGAATCAGAGCATCCTCGGAAGGCTTTGGGTCGGGATTATCTTGGAACGCCAGTTTCAAACCCTTGGTCGCAAGCGCGTAGATTTCATCCTTTGATCCCGTCAGGAAATGCCAGTTGCCTCCGTTGACGCCAAAGCGCCGGGCATACTCCTGAAGCACAGCGGGAGTGTCATAAGTCGGATCAGCCGTCAAGGAGACGAGCGCAAAACGGGCATCGTTCGATAGCGCCTCCTCAATCGCCTTCATTTGGCGGGTCATTTCCAGGCAAGGACCGGAACAGCGCGTGAAGATAAGGTCGGCTACCCAAATCTTGCCTTGCAAGTCGGTCAATGAAAAAGGCCGGCCGGACTGGTCCAGGAGATGAAAAGAAGGCACGTCGCCATAACTGGGGAGAGGTCGAGCCCGTTGCAGAAGCAAGCTGGAGAAAAAGACAGCCGCGATCGAGAGAATGACGAACCCAAGGAACCCCCAAACAAACCAGTGGACCATCCGCGCCTGAGACTTCATAACTGAACCTTGCGCCAGCTGAACACCAGATCAAGTCGAATGATAGGAGGCGGGTGCTCCTGGGAAACTCAGGCCAGGCCGCTCACTCAAAGGAGGCGGCCGGAGCGGGCGGGGCAGCGGTCCTCTCGGCCACCCACTGATCGTACTGCTGCTGACTGACGACATTGAGATAACCCTTCATGGCGGAGTGTCCGTTGCCGCACAACTGCGCGCAATTGATCAAATACTTTCCTTCGTGGGTCGGTCGGAACCAGGTTGGAATGCTCAGTCCCGGAATCGCATCTTGGGTCACCCGTAGCGGGTTGATCTTGAAGGAATGCACCACGTCCTGAGAGGTGATATGCGCGATCACGGGCTTATTCACCGGGACGGTGATTTCGTTGATGGACGCCGGACTGAAATCGTCCTTGCCGTTCGGATCGCTCGGGTCGATTCCCCAGGCATTGGTCGAGCTGACGAACTTCAAGTCAGCCTTGCCGAAAACCCCATCCGGTCCGGGATAACGCGCATTCCAGAGGAACTGCTGCGCCATAACTCGAATGACGGTCGCGTCCTTCTCGGACGGGAACTGGTCTACCGCCTTGGACCAAAGCGGAATAGCAAAGCCGAGCAGCAAAACCCCCTCGACAGCGGCCACCGCGAATTCGATGTAACTGGAAGCATGACTCTTCACCCCGCCGTAATCCGCCTTCGGATGATTGGAGCGGCGGAAGCGGAAGATAACGTAAAAGAAATAGGCCAGCCAGCCCACGAACAAAGCTGCCATCAACCAGTGGACGTAGAGAATCAACTTATCCACGTCCGCGCCATGCTCGGACGCCAACGGAGGCAAACCTAGAAGCTTTGTCAGCATGATTGAGATCTTGAAGTAATTTCAGACGATTCGGCCGGCGCCGTCGCGCGGGCACTCAGTTGCGCACTCCTTCGCGCCAGGAAAACGAAACAGCCAGCCACACTGGAGAGGACCACGCCGATGACGACGAGCAAGCTGAAGATGCCCATGTTCATGCCACGGGCGAGGGCGGAGTCGGACTTGCCGAAGCAGGTCGCGCAAGCGAAGGCGCTCGGGGAGAGAATGACCAGGAGGAGCAGACTCAAGCACACTTCCGCAAATAGCCGTCCTCGTCTCCTCATAGGTAACTGATATGCTTCAACTTTCGGAGGAAGTAACGGCCATAACAAATCAGGACAAACCCGACCGTGACCGAGCCGATACCCAAGGCCAGTTCGCCGGGCGAACCATCTCCGATGCGATACTGTTGGATCGCCCAGAGACCGAAGCCAAAGGCCAACAACGTCGAGGCGACGACGAAGACGATATGAAACGCCTTAAGAGACATGCTTGATGTGAATGAGGCTGGTCGGTTCCATCGACCAGATCGTAAGGTACATCAGTCCGGCGAAGAAGAAAACGGTCGTGAGCAAGATCCCGTAGATCATCTTCTTTTCCGAGATCAAGTGCATGAAGTAGCCCGCCACCAGAAAGGCTTTGACGCTGGCGATGAACAAGGCCAAAGCCACTGTCAAAGCCACGCTCGGCAGGTGCAGGTAGTAGGCGCCTACCGTCAGAATCGTTCCTAGAAGCAGGCAGCCAAAGACAACGAGATAACGCCGCACTTCCTGATGGACGTCATGGGAATGATGGTCACTCATGGCAACAGAGTCTTAAAGCAGGTAAAGCACCGGAAAGAGAAAGATCCAGACCAGGTCAACGAAATGCCAGAACAAACCGGAGATTTCGATCCGGTTCGTAAACCGTTCCGGATCGGTTTTCCACATGCGCGCTCCAGGCCCCCAGAGGTAGCCGATGACAACGGCCCCACCGATGACGTGAAGGGCGTGGAGCGCCGTGAGGGTAAAATAAATGGCGAGGTAGGTGTTGTGCCAGGGGCCGTATCGTTCGATGCGCAACTGATCGGCCGCATTGCGGGCAATGGTGCTCGCCGGAATCTTCAGTTCCGTATGCTCAACATGTTTGGCGGGATGCATCAGCTCTTCCCGATCCGCCACGATATGCCCGTGTAAAATCACCTCGTCCGCCGTTCGAGAAACCAAGTGCCCATCAGCAACTCGGCCGTCCGCCAGGATCACCTCGTAATGAGTAAACTTGTCATGATACTCGTACGATTTAATCCCCACAAAGGTGAGGGCAAAGAGCAGGGTCAAGCCTTGAAAAACCCGAAACCGTCCGAACTGGTTCATCTTAAGCGCGGCCCAAGCGAGCACGACCGTGACGCTGGACGAGATCAGCACCAGCGTGTTGACCGTTCCGACGGGGATATTGAGCCAGCCGTGCGGCCACGTGCCGGGAGCGGCGCCAACTCGCAACAAGATATAGGAAGAGAAGAGGGCTCCGAAGAGCATGACTTCTGACGCCAGGAAGAGCCAAATGCCAACCTTGGCATTGTAAAGCCCAGTGTCTTCGCGCGCGTGAACTGTATACGGAATTTCCATGGAAAAGATCAGGTTCTAGGCCGGCTCGTTCTGCGGGACAAAATCCTTGCCATGCCCAGGCAGGCTGTATTCGTAAGGCCCACGATACACCGTGGGGGCCGCCGTGAAGTTGCCGTGCGGCGGGGGCGTGGGTGTCTGCCATTCCAGCGTGGTGGCATCCCAGGGATTATCCGTCGCGGCGACCTTGCCGTGCCTAATGCTCCAGAAGAAGTTGATGATAAAAGGCAGCTGAGCGATGGCCAAAGACCAGGCTGCAATCGAAATGGTCACATTGGATCGAATGACGCTGTCGCTCAATGCGCCAATGACCCCTGCGTTGCTCGGGTTGGCGGAAGCGTAGGTCGCGGCGCCGTCCGCCATGCGACGAAGCATCCCAGCCATTCCCTGCGCGAACATCGGTTGAAAGATCAGGTTCATGAAAACCAACGAAGTCCAGAAGTGGACCTTCCCCCAGAACTCGCTCATGAAACGGCCGGTCGCTTTCGGAAACCAGTAATAGATCCCGGCAAACAAGGCAAAGATCGTGCCCGGCGCGACGATGTAGTGGAAGTGCGCGATCACATAGTAGGTGTCGTGCAAGTGGATGTCGGTAAAATTCAAGCCCAGCGGCAGCCCTGTCAGCCCGCCAATGCCGAACATCGGCAAAAAGGCGAGCGCGAATAGCATCGGCGTCGTGAACCGAATCGATCCGCCCCACAGCGACATGAATAACGCCGTCAAGATGATCACCGACGGTATGGAGATGATCATCGTGGTTGTTTGAAAGAAAGTGCTGATGGCTGTCCCCATCCCGGTCAGATACATATGGTGCGCCCAGACAATGAAGGATAGAAAACCGATCGCCAGCGCAGAATAAACCAGCGACCGATAGCCCCAGAGAGGTTTGCGGGTGTTGTTGGCGATGATTTCGCTGACGATGCCCATGCCAGGCAGGATGAGCACGTAAACCTCCGGATGGGCCAGAAACCAGAACAAGTGCTGCCAAAGCAATGGGCTTCCGCCACCGCTGATCGCCACCTGCTTGCCTGAAACCATCAACCCGGTCGGAAGGAAGAAGCTCGTGCCCGCCACTTTGTCCATCAACTGCATCACCGCTGCAGCCTCCAAGGGAGGGAAGGCCAGC
Organism: Verrucomicrobiota bacterium; assembly: GCA_046346765.1. Lineage (GTDB taxonomy): Bacteria > Verrucomicrobiota > Verrucomicrobiia > Limisphaerales > SIBE01 > JAXMHN01. Next base: position 12,555 of record JAXMHN010000048.1, read on the forward strand.
AGTAGCAGGAACGCGGTCACAAACTGTGCCCAGACAAAAAACGGCAATCGCATCCAAGTCATGCCCGGAGCCCGGAGCTGAATGATGGTAGCAATGAAATTCACCGCGCCGAGCAACGACGAGGTGATCAGCATCACCATGCCAATGATCCAGAAAGTTTGCCCATCACCCGTAATGATGCTGGCCAGCGGAGGGTAAGAAGTCCAACCGGCCTGGGCCGCGCCGCGCGGAATGAAAAAGCTGGCCAGCATGATCACGCCGCCCAGCACATACGCCTGATAGGAGGCCATGTTGATTCGCGGAAAAGCCATGTCGGGCGCACCAATCATCAGCGGGACGACGTAATTGCCGAACGCGGCGAAGGCCAGCGGGACGATCGCCAAGAAGACCATGATGGTGCCGTGCATGGCGCCAAAGGAATTGTAGAGGTCGTTGCTCATGGAGCCGTTCGGGGCCATCTCCCCCACGATCCATTGCAGGAGCGGACCGAAGACTGGAATGGGCTGGCCAGGGTAGGCCAGTTGCCATCGCATCATCATGATCAAGGAAAACCCGAAAAAGAGAAAGGCCAGCGCCGTTACTCCATACTGAATCCCGATGACCTTGTGGTCAGTCGAGAAAATATAAGTGCGCCAAAAGCCCAAATCCTCGTGGTGCGCTTCGTGCGAATGCGCGTGGTGGACGTGACTGGTCGTTTCCGCCATATGACAACTGTGTTTCTGCCTACGGAGCCATTCGACGAATGGCTGAAAAATTTAAGGGCGCAAGATAACTTTCGATGGACTTTTGTGTCAATCGAAGAATCAAACCTTAACGCACTTTATCCAGGACCATCAACCCGAACAAGACCGGCAAATATAAAATCGACACGTAAAAGAGCTTACGGGCCAGCGCCGGTGTCAGACGGCGGCTGAATTGCACCGCGTATCCCAGAAAAATCCCCCCGAGCATGACCGCCCCGATCAGATAGCCTATCCCAGTGACATGAAACAAAAACGGGCAGAGCGAGACCGGCAGCAGGCCGAGGGTATGGCAAACCGCTTGCCGCCCGGTCCGATGGCCGGCCGGGTCATAAACCGAGAGCATGGCAAAGCCGGCGCGGGCGTATTCCTCCCGGTAAAGCCAGGAAATCGCGAGGAAATGGGGCAGTTGCCAGAAAAAGAGGATGGCGAAGAGCGACCACCCTTCGATCGTGATTTGGCCACAAGCAGCCGTCCAGCCCATCAGTGGCGGCAGCGCTCCTGGGATGGCGCCAACCACCGTATTCAAGGTGGTTAACCGTTTCAGTGGCGTGTAAATGCCCACGTAACTGACAAACGTAGCCGCCGCCAAGGCGCTCGTGAGCAAATTGACCGAGAGGGCCAGATAGACGATGCCAACCCCGGCAGTCAGGCCGCCGAAAACAAGCGCCGCTTCCGGCTGCAATCGGCCCGAAGGCAAAGGGCGGTTGCGCGTCCGCCGCATGAGCGCGTCGTGCTCCTTCTCGAGATACTGGTTCAGAGCCGACGCCCCGCTCGCGACCAACGCCGTCCCGAGCATCGCATGCAACATCAACCAGTAGTCCAGCGGCCCCTCAGTCCCCAGGTAAAAGCCCACCAACGCAGTCAACAGCACCAGCGCCGTCAAACGGAACTTGGTCAAGTCGAGCAGAACGGTCAGCCAACTCGTTCGTTCGAGCGCGGCGGGCGCGGCAATCGGTGGAACAACAGTAGCCTTCATTCGATGACCATTACGCGGTTGTCCTTCTCGGCTGGGCGAACGTTGGCCGCGCCAATCCCGAGGCTAACACCGCCCGTTGCGACCTCTGCGCGGCGCGAGCCGGGAAGGAAACAGCGGTCAGGATCGCTCCGCTTAAGAGGCTTAGGGCGCCCAGGACGACGTGCGCCGTTGCGACATCAGCAGCCTTGTTGCTCCAGACGGTCGCCGCTCCCAACGCGGCCTGCAAACTGATCAAACCAAACCAGCCCAAAGCCAAGCGGCGAACACTCACTGCCCGAGGCCACTCCCGCCAAGCCAAACAGGCCACCGCACCCACCACGGACACGATGAGCAAAGCAACCAGCCGATGAGTCATGTGAAGGCCAATCCCAAAAGCGGTGATGGGTTGAAACTCCTGCACCCCGACACGTGCCTGGTTGACCCGTTCCACAAAAGCGGCGTCCATCGGAGGCCAAACTTGGCCATAGGCCAGCGGAAAGTCCGGGACAGCCAGACCGGCGTGCTGGTGACGCATGGTCGCCCCCAATATGAGCTGGACAAAAATCAGGCCGGTGGCGGCCACAATGATGCCACGGAGGTGTCCGGAACATTTGACCGTTTGCAGCTGAGCCGCCCACTGTTGCATCCTGCCGGAGGCGGCCAGAGCGATGCCGGTCACCAGCACCAGAAAAGTCTGCGCGAGGGCCGCGTGCACGATGCCGATCTCGTCTTTCAAAAGCGTGACGCGAAGGCCGCCCAAAACCCCTTGCAGCACCACGGCCAGGAAAGCGGCAACGCCCAGCCACCGAAGCCAGGCGCGGGGTTCCCGGACCCACAGCCAAATCGCCAGAATCGTCGTGAGCATACCCACGAAGGACGCGAACAGGCGGTGGCTGTGCTCGTAGAAAATGCCTGTGCCCATTCCCCACAATCGGACGGGGAAGAGGAACATGTTGTAACCGTAGGTCGTCGGCCAATCCGGCACCGCCATCCCTGCTCCTTTGCTCGTCACTAGGCCGCCAATAGCAATCAACGCCAATGTGGCAGCGGCAGTTGTCCAGGCAAATCGATTGAGCCAGGGGTGTTGGTGGGAGCGCCTCATCCTTAATTGAAACGCCGCTGCGGATGCGACGGCAGCGGCGGTTCGCAAAGCCACGCGTCTACATCTACTTGGCCGGAGCCTCGAAGGCGAAATCGGCGGTCTGGTTCTGGTCCGCGATGGTGATTTCTTTAGTCTGTTTGCCGGCCTTCCGATGGTACGCTTCGATCACGTATTTGCCTGGTGGCAAATTGGCGATCTTGAACGTCCCGTCGGTGCCGCTGACCGCAAAGTACGGGTGGTCCAGGACTCCAGCGTAAGCGTGCATCCAGCTGTGCACATCACACTTGAAGTGCAGCAGCACCTCTGGTTTATCGAAGGTCTTGTTCAGGTCTTGGCCCTTCAACTGCGCCTGGTTGGACTCTTTGTTGCCTGACTTGGCATCCGGAATGACATGGACGTTGTGCAAAATGCCGGGATCGGAATTCTTGATCAAGAGCTTCTGTTTCGTCTGCAAACCGAAGATGTAAGGGGTGTAAAGACAATTGACCTGGTCCAGCACAACGGTCTTCTCGGGCGCGGGAGCGGGCTTGGCTCCTTCCTTGACATAAACAAAGACATCGCCCAATTCCCCCCCTGGACCGACGACGTAATGTTTGGTCGTAGCCTTTTCCGTGTGGAGTTTGCCGCAACTGGGATCGAATGGGATCACGACCTCTGCGGGAGGCGTTCCTTTCAGGGTAATTTTACCGGTAATATCAGCAGCCGAGGCAGATTGGAGAATCCCTGCCACGGCGGCAGCCGTCAAACAACAACAGCTCAATTTCATCTTCATATCATGGATCGAGATCTGGCAAAACAGTAAGAGCACCTTATCACCGCGCTTTTTGGGTGCAAGCACTTTGTGAAACTTTTCACAAAGTCGGGGGCCGCAAACCGCTTTGCATGGCATTTACGTTTCCTTAGAGAACCAATCTCCCCTTTTTATTCATGCCGCATCCCGGCCGCTTCCCGGCCGCCGCAAGGCGCGATCGAGCTGTGCCATCGTCCGAACCATCGCCAAGGCCGTATAAGCCGCTTCCGCCCCACGATTCCGGTCTGCTGCCAGACAGCGCGCCTCAGCTTGGGCTTCACTTTCCAGAAGCAAAACCTCGTGCACCACAGGGATGGCAAAGCGCACCTGGATTTGAGCCAAGGCGCCGCTCACCGCTTCGGCAATATGCTGCGCGTGGGTTGTTTCCCCGCGCAAAATCACCCCCAAGCACATCAGGGCACTGACCTTGCCCTCGGCGGCCGCCAGTTTGGCCGCGACGGCCGGGATCTCGAACGCGCCGGGCACGCGCACCACCCGGACCGCCGCGCCCGCCTGCGTCAGAATCGCCCGGGCTGGCCGAAGCATGCCGTCGACGAAGCGGGCATTGTACCGGGATGCTATGATCGCGATCGACGCCTGCCGCGCGCCCCGCACGGAACTTTTTCGAATTCGTTTCAGCATGGCCGCTCGACCACCACTCGCAGGGTCAGATCAGATGTCCCAGCTTTTCTCGCTTGGTTTTGAGGTATTTTTCGTTGTGCGGATTGGGAGGAATGCGGATGGGCACCTGGGCGACAATCTCCAGGCCGTAGCCTTCCAAACCGACGATCTTTTTTGGATTGTTAGTCAGCAATCGGATCGTTTTCAGGCCGAGGTCAGCGAGGATTTGGGCACCGAGGCCGTATTCGCGAAGGTCCATGGGATAGCCGAGTTTGCGATTCGCCTCGACCGTATCGTATCCGCTCTCCTGCAGTTTATAGGCTTGTATCTTTGGCGCCAGACCGATGCCGCGACCTTCCTGCCGCATGTAAACGATGACTCCAACACCCGCTTCCGCCACTTGCCGCATCGCCTGGTGCAGTTGAGGTCCACAATCACAGCGGCGCGACCCGAACACGTCGCCTGTGAGGCATTCGCTATGGACCCGGACGAGCACGTTCTGCTGGTTGGCAACGTCGCCCATCACCAGAGCGAGGTGATGTTGCCCATCGACCTTGGAACGATAAAGATGCAGCCGAAACTCGCCATAGTCCGTCGGGAGTTGCACCACCTCCATTCTTTCGATCAGCTTCTCGCGCGTCCGACGGTAATGAATCAACGCTTCAATTGAGCAGAGCTTGAGCTGGTGACGGCGGGCGAACTCGAGCAACTCGGGCAGCCGCGCCATCGAACCATCCTCACTCATGATCTCGCAGATGACCGCTATCGGGCGGCAGCCGGCCAATCGGACAAGATCGACGGCCGCTTCCGTATGCCCGGCTCGTTGCAGAACCCCACCCGGTTTGGCGCGCAGGGGGAAAACGTGGCCTGGTTGGACCAAATCGTCCGCCACCGCGGTTGGCTCAGCCATGATCCGGATGGTCTGAGCCCGGTCAGCGGCGCTGATTCCAGTAGTGATGCCATGTGCCGCATCCACACTCACCTGGAAGTCGGTCTTGAACGTCTCCCGATTCTGTAAAACCATCCGCTCCACTCCGAGCTGCTTCAGGCGTTCCGCAGTTGTCGGCACGCAAATCAAGCCCCGCCCGAACTTGGCCATGAAATTGACTGCTTCCGGGGTGACGCGCTCTGCCGCCATGATTAGGTCGCCCTCGTTTTCCCGGTCAGCATCGTCGACGACGATGACCATCTGGCCTTGCCGAAGGTCTTCGACGACGGCTTCTACCGAATCAAAGTGCTCGTTCATTCGCATCCGCTCGACGCTTTTGCCCGCGCGGCGGTTCGACGAAATTGTATGTCCCGGCCACCGGGGTGACAACTGGAAAGGCTCTTGCCGCGGAGAGAGGCCGCCGAGAGCCAGGTCGTCCTCAGACCTCCGCCGGAGGGGGTGTCAGCAGGGCCTGGACGGTGCTGCGGAGGTCCGCGGTCGAAAAAGGCTTCAGCAGAATGACATCCACTCCAGGTGGTTTGCGGCCGGGAGGATAACCGGTCAGCAGGATGACGGGCAAGCCGGGCCACTGTTGTTTGATTTCGGCCGCCAGCTGATCGCCGCTCATGCCAGGCATTTTCCGGTCGGTGACCACGAGCGAAAAGCGATCCGCGCCGAGCTTGTCGAGCGCTTCGTTGCCCGTGCAGGCGGTTTCGACAGAGTAACCGAAGTGCGCCAGGGTCATGCGAACCGATTCGAGGACCATTGCCTCGTCATCCACCACTAGGATTCGGTTGCTAGACATACATCGGCTGCCAGGACTTCCCAGCAGCCTATTGACCCGTCGGCGCAGTTCAATCGAAAACTGCGGTGCCTCGTTGACGCTCAGCCGCTCGCCCAACGAGAATTCAGGGGGCGACCTGATAGGCAAAGATTCGCGTTGTCCCTATAACTGCCCACACCTAGCTATACGCGAAGTCTTCTTCTTCAACGCTGAACCCGCTGCCCAAGGAGGGGCGGGTTACGTACACGAAGCCACCCGGCCAAAATCGGAGCTGGTTTGACTTCGACAGGGACTCTTCTTAGCTTCCTCTCAAACGAATAATCAACTGAACCTCGGCCGTGCTGTATTCCTCGCGCCCACTGACTCGACCTTCGTTGCGGGTCGTTATCACCGGCGCTGGCATGGTCACAGGGCTGGGGATCGACTGGACAACCAATGCGCGCGGGTTCAGGGAAGGAAGGACTGCCTTTGGCCCGGTCACTCTTTTCGACGTGTCTCGGCAGCGCGTCCAATCTGCAGCCCAAGTTAATCTGCCCCCCACCCTGCCCCGCAGCCGGTTGTCCAGGCGCCACCTGAGCCGCCTCGATCGAGGGGCCAAGCTGCTGCTCGTGGCCGCGCACCAAGCGTGGGACCAGTGCGGATGGAAGTCCGGAGGGCGAGTTGCCGTTGTTCTTGGGACCACAAGCGGCGGGATGAACCACGGCCAGGCCTATCTGACCCAAGCGCTCCAGGAACCAAACCGCCATGATCAACAAGCTTCTCGCGTCGCCCATTACCAAGCCCAGCGACAAGGATTGGACCTGGCCGACGCCTTTGGCTTCAGCGGCCAAGTGACCGTCATTGCCAACGCCTGCGCCTCGGGCGCGAACGCCGTTGGTCACGCCTGGGAACTCGTCCGATCGGGCTCATGCGAACGCGTATTGACTGGGGGTTACGATGCGCTTAGCCACCTCGTCTTTGCGGGGTTCGATTCCTTGCAGGCTTTATCGCCCTCCCAATGCCGGCCATTGGACGTTGGCCGCGATGGTCTGGCGCTCGGCGAAGGAGCCGCGGTCTTCGCCTTGGAGACGCTGGAGAGCGCGCTCGGGCGCCGGGCCCGCGTCCTCGGGGAGATCATTGGTTATGCGGCAACAACTGACACTCATCATCTCACCCAGCCACACCCCGAAGGGGCTGCGGCCCTTTCAGCCATGATTCGGGCATGCCGTCGTGCGGGGGTGGAGCCCGGACAAATTGGCTACGTCAACGCGCACGGCACTGGCACACTTCTGAATGACAGCGCAGAGATCGCGGCAATCAACGAATGGGCGGGAGCCGACGTGTCGCGGGTCCCGGTCAGTTCGACGAAGTCGGGCATCGGCCATCTTTTGGGTGCCGCCGGCGCGGTCGAAGCTGGGATTTGTCTGATGGCCCTGCAAGGACAGTGGCTGCCGCCCACTTCAACCTTGAGTCAGCTCGAGCCCTCCGCGCGCTTTCCAGTGGTGCGGGAGCCGGCCGATGCCTGCTTTGAGCATGCGCTGAGCAATTCCTTCGGCTTTGGGGGTGCGAACGCGTCCCTGGTCCTGCGGAGGCCATCTTGAGCATTTTCATTCAGGGAGTGGGAGTCGTTTCTCCCGCGGGCTGGGGCGTTAACTCGATCCGCGATGCATTAGCCAAAGGGGCCTCTTTGCCGATAGCAGAATTGGCTCGGCCGGGTTGGAAACTCCCTTTGCCCTTTCGCCCTGTTCCCGCCCCGGTCGAACGCCCGGCCTACCTCAGTCACAGCCGGCTTCGGCGGACCAGCCCGATCTCGCAGTTCGTGGTTGGCGCGGCCTTGGAGGCGCTCGGCGACGATCAACCACGTTTGGCCGAAGGCAGCCTTCGGCTGGGCATCATCGTCTGCGTCATGGCGGGATGCGTGCGCTACTCGCGTCGATTTTACGAAGAGGTCTGCCGCGATCCCAGGACCGCCAGCCCTCTTGTCTTCCCCGAAACCGTTTTCAATGCGCCCGCAAGTCATCTGGCAGCTGTCCTGGGAAGTGGCGACGTCAGCTACACTCTCGTTGGCGATCCTGGTATGTTCCTGGTCGGCCTAGCGCTTGGCGCCAGCTGGCTTTCCGCTGGCCACGTGGAAGGCTGTCTGGTCGTCGGAGCGGAAGAATCTGATTGGTTGATTTCGGATGCGTCCCGGCGATTTGAACGCCGTGTTGTCCTGGCCGAAGGCGCCGGGGCCGTTTACCTGCGCGCAAGCTCGGCGCCAGGGCCGGCGATCGCATTGGAGTGTGTCACCGATGCGCATTCCTTTACGCCTGATCGGCCCCGGGCGCGGGCAGCCGCCGCCATGCGCGCCCAACTGCCTCAAGGCGCGGCCCCTGACCTGCTCTGCGATGGAACGCGCGGCCAGGCCCAATCCGACGCGGCCGAAGAGGAGGCTTGGGCTCATTGGCCCGGTGCCCGGCTCTCCGTCAAGCGCATTTTGGGCGAGAGTTGGGCCGCCGGTTCGGCCTGGCAATGCGTTGCCGCAGCCGACGCCCTCCGGACAGGCCGGCATCGTTCCGCGCTGGTGAGCGTGGTGGGATGCAACCAGCAAGCGATCGGCCTGCACCTCGGAATGAACCCGGGCGATCCATAGATTGGTTTCCGCCGGAATTGTCTGGGATTCTCGATTTAGACTTCTTCCTTTCATCTCGCGCTGGCATGCTTCTCTCCCGAATGACGCCAGAAGCATTGAACGCGCGCCTGAAGTCGATGATGGTCGAAAATCTGATGCTCCAGGTTACGGAGGAGCAGATCGCGGATGATCAGCCTCTTTTCGGCCCGGGCAGCCTGGGCCTGGATTCGGTGGATGCGCTGCAACTCGTTGTGGCGCTAGATAAGCACTTCGGCGTCAAGATTCCGGACCCGGCCAGGGCCAAAGAGATCCTCCAGAGTGTCAACTCGATGGCGGCGGCTATCCGGCAGAAGGAATCCGACGCTGCAAGCGTTCCTCCATCTCCAAAAGGTTGAGCCACCGCTGCGCCGCGAAAGCTTCCACGGTCGTGGCATGGTCGCGGATCAGGCGCTTGAGTGTTTCCTTGACGACCGCTGCATCCCGCTTGTAGCGCCATTGCCACCGCGCCATCCGGCTGAGCCACTCGGCCTTCTTTCGTTCGTCGATCCCCGGGACCTCCAAGAGAAGCTGGGCTTGCTCCAGGCCAAGGTCGACCTTGCCCAGTTCTTCCACTAACAAGGTGGCGAATTTCTCACGTGGACCAGTTTGATTCGGATTGCGCTTCAACTGCTCGACGCACTCATTGGCGAGCGCAGCCGCGTCGCTGCGGCTTAGGCGCGGGCCCGCTGGGGCCGTCACTTCTTCCAAGTCACCCGTCAAGGCGGGCAGGCGCACTTTTTTCGGCTGCTTCCCTTCGATCCATTCCTGGCGAGTGGCTGGCAACTGCCGTCGGCGCACCTCGGCCATCTTGGCGAAGTGCGTTCCTGGCAAACGGCGGGTCACTTCGAGCAGAGCCTCATTGGCCGCGACCGGATCATTGCCGAACTTCAGCTGCCAGTCGGCCAGTCGATGCAGAGCGAGGGAGATTTGCAATGGGGTCGCGCTCGGCTGGGCGCAGACGGAGCGCACCGTCCGATCTGCTTCCGCCAAATCGTTGAATTGGGCCGCGTAGAGTTCCGCCAACATCATCCAGCCGTCAAAGTCCTCCTGGCATATTTCCAACTGTTGGATGACTTCCGATTCCGCTTCCCGATACTTGCCGAGCTTCATGCGGGCAATCGCCTTTGCGTAGATCGGTTGGGGGCTTGACCGCGCCACGAGGTAGCCAGTGCAATGCGCCACTGGCAGCAGCCAGAGGAGCAGTCCGATCCCGGCCCAGGCCAAACCGCCCACGGCGCAGGTCAGCCAGACAAAAGGCAGGGCGACCAACGCCAGAATGCCGGTTACGATCCAAAATTCCACCCGCGACTCTGCCCGAAGTCCGATCAGCACGTTCAGATGCAGGAACGTGACCGCCAGCCAATAGGACCCAATCGCCAGCGCTCCGGGAATAGGCAATGTGAAAATCAGCGGCCAGGACGAGCCTCCTTTGGCTTGGGTTCGAGCGATCTCAACCAAGAGCGGCGGCCACGCGGTCAACCAGCCAGTATTCAGAAAGAGCCATAGCCCGATTGGGAGAAGCAATCCTCTTCGCAACCACGAAGAAAAAGAAGGACTCCCCAGCGGACTGCCCGGGCCAAAGAGCCGAAGCCAGTACTCGCGGCCCATCAGGGCGAAACAGACCGTCACAACGATGCCCGCTAGGAACAGCATGTGTCTGATTGGACCCGATAAAACCAAGCCTCTCACGAACAGCGGACGGACGCAACTCCTCCTCCGCATCGTTGGCTTGCCGAAGTCGGCCCTGTGCGCGATCCTAAGAGCCGGATGGAGTCCAGTATCGACTACGACGCCTTGATTATCGGAGGAGGCCCCGGGGGAAGCACCACCGCCACGTTCCTGGCGCGCGCCGGGAAAAAGGTCCTCCTCTTGGAGAAGGAGCGGTTTCCACGCTTTCATATTGGGGAATCGCTTCTGCCCTACAATCACACCCTTTTCGAGGAATTGGGGGTTTTGCCTGCCTTCGAAGCAGCTGGATTCACCCGCAAATGGGGCGCGCAATTTCATGTAGGCAACGGCAGCAAAACGCTCCATCTCGTCTTTCGCAACGGACGTTTCACCAGGGAACCCCTCGCCTTCCAGGTCGAGCGGGCCACCTTCGATCACATCTTGCTCAAAAACGCCCGCGCTGCCGGAGCCGACGTCCGGGACGGGTGGACCGTAACCAAAACGCAGACTTCGCCGCCCGTGGCGGAGGTGGAAGCGAGCGGGCCGGAAGGGCAGAGCCATCGCTTTCGAGGTGCCTTCCTAGTCGACGCCAGTGGGCGGAGCAATCTGACCGGCAACCAATCCGGGCAGCGCGTCATCCACGAACGCTTACGGAAGGTGGCCGTATTCGGCCATTTCGCCGGCGTCACCTTGGATCCGGACGAGAAGGCCGGCGACACCATCATCGTCCGGATGGAAGACAAATGGTTCTGGATCATCCCGCTCCTGCCGGACAAGGTCAGCGTCGGCTGCGTCTTGGATCAGGACGCCTTGGCACGGCTTCGCCAGAGCCCGGAACAGGTGTTCAACCGGCTTTGGCAATCGAGCTTGCCGCTTCGGCAACGGATGCGGAACGCGCGTCTGCTCGGGCCGATGCGGACGGCGAGCGACTTTTCTTATCATAACCGTCGGTTGGTCGGACCGCGCCTGGTCCGGGTGGGAGACGCCGCCGGATTTATGGATCCTATCTTTTCCGCCGGCGTCTACCTGGCAATGTTCTCCGGGAAACTCGCCGCTAATCTCGTGGTCGAGTCGCTTGCCGCGGGCGACGATGGGCGTGCCCGCCTCCGCCGTTACGAAAAACGATTCTCCCGTGCCATGCGGCTGTATTGGCGAATGGTCGAGGGATTCTACACCGCCCCGTTCTTCGAAGTATTCATGGAACCGCGTCACCGCCTGAGTTTGCCCGCCGCGGTCACTGCCGTCCTCGGCGGTGAACTGGAAGGCGGCTGGCGCATCTGGTGGCGGCTGCGTCTATTCTACATGATCACTCGCGTCCAGGCGTTCTGGCCGCTGTTGCCGCGGATCTCCTTCGAAGCGGGAAAGTCCCTCTCGGAAGCCCCACAGGTGCGCCATGCCGCGCCGGCCAAACCGTGAAGCCGGCTCAGCTCTTAGCCTGGCGGCCAGGCCATTCGCCTTCCCCCTAGAATGTGGCAGTGCAGATGCGGCACCGACTCCCCGGCGTCGGGTCCGTTGTTAATGACCAGCCGATAACCGCCCTGGCTCAATCCAACTTTGGCGGCAACCTCGGCCGCCTTGAGCAGCAAGTGCCCAAGCACCTGATGATCCGGCGGCGCGGCATCCGCCATCCGCGGGATGGGTTTCTTCGGCACGATCAGCACATGCACCGGCGCGGCCGGTTTGATATCGCGAAAGGCGATCACCATATCGTCTTCGAACACGATCTCCGCGGGAATTTCGCGCGCCACGATCTTCTCAAAGAGGGTCTTGCTCATCGCCGATGGCTTGGTCGCTAGCGAATCACCAGTTCGCACGAACTGCTTGCCGATTCTGTGGCGAAACAGGCCCGCAGATACTCGACGATCTGGTCGTTCAACGTTTGACAACGATTGCTCCAGCGCTTGGCCCCGACCAGTTCCTTGACGCAGCTCCGCAGGCCGTGAAAGCGGAGCACCTGGGGCGATCGCTCCAGCCGGCAGCGCAATTCCTGCCGCAGCAAAGGAAAAAAGCCCAACTCGAGGGCTTTGTCGCGGCCGCAGAGCAGGCGGCGCAAGTCGTAGCTGCAAATAGGCCCTTGCTCTTCAGCTTCGTCATCCGGTTCAATCCGGATGCCCAATGAGTTCAGCGCTTCGGCGAGCGCGCGGGAGAACTCGCCCACCGTCACGGTCGTCCAACCAAGATCTTGTCGAAAATAATGGAGAACGGCAGCGGCCGCCTGTTTGACCAATTCGGGGTCGAGATTGCCGGCAGCATCGCCGATTAACTCTACGGCGATCAGTTCGGCCGAGCACGGGATGATCTGGCCCTGGGACGTTTCGAACAACAGATAGTCAGGATGCAGTTGAATCATTGCTTTCCTCCAGTTTTTTGACGGCCTGGACGAAGTCGCTTGCTTCCTGGAACCGCCGATAAACGCTGGCAAATCGGACGTAAGCGACGTGATCGATCTCGCGCAACCCTTCCATGACCCGCTCCCCGAGCGCGAGCGACGGCACTTCACGATCGAACCTTTGGGTGACTTCATCGAGGATGCGGCCGGCCAGTTCCTCGACGACTTTCCCGCTGACGGGACGCTTCTGACAGGCTTTTTTGATGCCAAGAAGGAGCTTATCGCGGGAGAACTCCTCGGCGCGGCCATCGCGTTTGATGACCATCAAGCCTTCGTGTTCGATCTGCTCGTAGGTGGTGAAACGATGGCCACAAGCTAAACACTCCCGGCGACGGCGGATGGTCGACCCTTCCTTTGAACTGCGCGAGTCGATGACTTTGTCTTCCTGCCAACCGCACTTAGTGCAACGCATAACAAGAGCCGAACCCCACTGCTAAATGTGGCCCATGTCCTGATACACACTAATCCTTGTGGAGTCAAGCGATTCCCATCGCTCGATCCATCTCCGCGATGGCCAACGTGATCCGCAGTCTCGCTCAAGGACCTCCCCTTGTCGTCCTCGACCAAACCCCTAGTCATCCCTCCTGCCCTCGCCAAACGCCTTATTCCCCTCGCCTCCCGTCAGTCAATCCCCCATGCTGTTTCCACCTATGGCTGCTGGATTCCCTGCCACTCGTCGCCCGGCATTCTGGGTGATCCTGGCCACGGCTTTGAGCCTTTCACTCGGGTGGGGGATTCGAGGGAATTTTGGCCACGAATCCGGAGCCATGATTCCCGGCGCGCTCGCCACGATGATGGCGGTGTTGCTGAGCGGGCGAGAGGACTGGTGGCCCCGGGTTGCCTGGTTTGGAATGTTTGGGGCGCTGGGTTGGTCCTTCGGCGGCAGCATTTCCTATATGCAGGTGATCGCATACACCCACTCAGGACATTCGATGTCGGTTCTCTACGGGTTTGCTTGCCTCTTCTTGATCGGCTTTCTCTGGGGCGCGATCGGAGGAACGGGAAGTGCCCTCCCAGCCTGCCTCGACACGCGCGCCCTGGCTGGATTCGTGCCGGTGTTGACCTCGATATTCGCCGCCTGGTGGTTGCAAGACACCGCGGTCAGCCTGGTTGAATCACCGGATGGGACCTTCCGCCAGGCGAGCCCTTTATATTGGTATGATACAGATTGGTTGGGGGTATTGGTCGCTATCGGGGCCGTGCTCCTGTTGGGAATCATCCGCCGCCGGTGGGACGACGCTTCCTCCCTTGTGCTCCACATGGCGATCGGCTGGTGGCTCGGGTTCCTCTTGCTTGTGGTCATTCTCGGCTGGCGCATGACCCCGCCGCGGGGCGACAATTGGGCCGGTTGCCTCGGCATGGTCGGCGGGTTGTGGCTCTTCCTGCAGCGGCGCGGTTGGCAACAAGTGACGACGGCTTCCGTCCTGACCGGTTTCGTCGGTGGATTCGGCTTTGCGACCGCCACAGCTTTGAAGCTGATTGAAGTCAAGAGCGGGCTGCAAACCAATTGGCATAGCATCCTTGAACAAACCTACGGTCTAATCAATGGGATCGGGCTGGGCGTGGCGACACTCCTGCTCGCCGAGCGCGCCCCACGCCAGCCGGATGACCGCGCGGTCAGCCCAAGCCGGCGCCTTTATCCGATCGCGTTTCTTCTCCTCCTGGTCAGTTATTTGAACCTGCGTAAAAATCCGTCCGCATGGATTCGGGCCAAGGCGATGGGCGAGTTGCTCTATGGGTGGTCCCCGGAAGCCTGGTTCAACCTGGGATTTGCACTTTTGGCTGCGACCGTAACGCTGCTCTTCTGGTTCCAACAGCGCCATCGACTCGCGATCGTTCCGCCAAATCCCCTCGGACGCGGGCAACTGCTCTACCTCGCTTTTCTCTGGCTGCTGGTCGTCGGAAACTTCGAGCGAGCTTTGGTCAGTTTCGGTCCGGAACGATTGGTCACCGAGGGGGTGATCTTCGTCAACGCGCTGGTGGGCACGTTGCTGGTGCTGGTGCTGCCCGAAAGGCTGGCGGCCGGCCTCGGATCTGGCACCACCGGGTGGCAACGACCAGCCGTTCCCATGGGTCGGGTGGCGGCAGTCGGCCTGGTTGCTTCCATCCTGAGTGTGACGGCGGATTGGGGGGTTGTCCGGGCGCTCTACGGCGATCACTTCGCCGGCCATGCGGCGCGCCACATTCGATTTGGGCCCGATTCGACCGCCAGCCGCGCGAAGCCGAGCGAAGATCAGCCGCATCCGTAACCTCCTGCTCACAGCCGCCTTAACAGCGGGAAGAGCCGCCGCTCCGTAAAAAAAACTTGTTCCACCTCTAGGCTCGACTTACAACACTGCCCACGCGTCGCACCGTTCCAGATGTAGCAGTGTACCATTATGCCAGTTGTCGTCCGTGCAGCCCATACGTTCCTTCGCTTTCTCCTGTTTGGTCTTTCCGCCGTCGCGTTGGTTCATTCCCTGCAGGCACAAATCGCCACCAATCAGCCAGGACCGCGCGAGCTCACCTTGACCAACCTGGTCCAGCGCATCCTTGAGTACAACGAGAGCGTGCAGATGCGAATGCTGGAAGCGGAGATCGCCCGCAAAACCGTCCAAGCGGAAGAAGGCGTTTTTGAGCCGGCAGTCGTAGCGACGATCGACCGGATTGACAACCAGCATCCCAATAACGTCAAAGAGGCCAGGTCCTTGCTCACGGCCGAACTCGATGAGCGGAACACGCTCTACAATGGCGGCCTCGAATTCCTTTCTCCGATCGGTTCACATTTGCGGCTCGGGGTCTCATTTCGCGATCTGCAGAACAACCTGCAACGCCAAGGATCGATCCTGGGCGGCAGCACCAATCTGCATCACGAGTACGAGACATTCGTTGGCGTCAGCCTCGTTCAACCGCTGCTGAAAAACTTTGGGGTTGCGGCCACCACCGTCCGCATTCGCCTGGCCGCAGCCGCTTCGGATCTCGCCTTTCAGGAGTACCGCCGGCAGCTGATGCTCACCGTCGCCCGGGCCGAGTCGGCTTATTGGGACCTTTACTTGACTCAGGAACAGGAACGCATCGCCTCCGACTCGGTCGGAGTGGCTGCGGCGATTCTGACCGACAACCGAAACCGTCTGCAGGTGGGCCGATCCTCCGAACTCGAGGTGCTTCAGGCCGAAGCTGGCCTTTCCCTTCGACGCGCCCGATTAAGCGACGCCGGGTCGAAGCGGTTCGAGGGGGTGACGCAATTGGCGACCGTACTATCGGCGCCCGCCCTCGCGACCAATGCGAGTCTGCGGGTGGTCGATCAACCGGCGATGCGCGAGCTGCCGATGACCTACTTCGAATCGTATCAGCAGGCTTTTCAATTGAACCCCGACTACCTCTCGCGCCAGCTCCAAATCCAGCAGGAAACCATTCGCCTCGGCTACGCCCGCAACCAGCGCCTGCCTCAGCTCGATTTCAAAGCCAACTACGGCTTTAACGGCCTCGGCCAGTCACCGGGCGATTCCTGGGACGACATTGGCCGCTATGACTTTCCCACTTGGAGCGTGGGCGTCGAGATGCGCATCCCGGTCACCGGTGGGGTGCGCGAACGCAACGAATATGAAGCGGCCAAACTCGCCCGGCAACGCGCTTTGCTCGGTTTGAAGGAGATCGAACTCCAGATCGGCAACGCCCTTGAATCGGCCACTTACAAAACGCGCAGCTACCGCGATAACGTGCAAAACTTCAACTCGGTGGTCGATTTTCACCAGCAGCTGCTCTCCAGCCAAATGGATCGTCTGAAAGTCGGTCGAATCGACAGCCGCACGGTCCTGGAAACGGAAGAAAAACTGTTTGAAGCCCGCATTTCCGCCCTGGAAAATCTGGTTCAATATCAGAAAGCCTTTCTCGAAATGGAACTGGTGACCGGCTCGACTCTCTCCGTCCGCGAGGAGGCTGGAACTGACCAAGGCGCAGCTCCAAGCCAGGACCGCCGCCCTCTTGAAGGAACGGCTCTCCGACGTCGCGCTCGAGAAGTATTCACGAGCCGCTGCCCAAGCCACGAAGATCTCAGCCCGAACAGCCTCGGAACTCGTCGGGCCCTGGACCGTTTGCATCAGGAACTGAAAGACCAGGACGTGGAAGCGCAACGGCGCGCGGTCGAGGCTGTCCGCCAGCGGATCCAGGAACTGGAGAAACCACAGCCCGCCCCGGCCGAGCCGTCGCCGGCGCCATCCGAGGGCAGCTCGGCGCAAGCGCAACAGAAGGCACTCGAGTTGCTCCGCGAACGCATGCGCGATGCCGTCCCCACCCAGCCGACCGTGCCGCAACCTTGATCTATCGTCACTTTATGCATTTAAGCCCGGCCTCTGTCGCTGCTGGCTCCTGCTGGTGCCGTGGTTTGTCTTCGGCCCGCGTTGCGAACCGACCCATGCCGCCGCCACCACGTCAGTCATTGGCATCACCGAACCGATTCTCGATTCGACTTTAGGAACGCCGGTCGCTGGGATTATTTCCGCCCGCCACTTCAAAGAAGGCGATACCGTCAAGAAAGGCGAAGTGGTGGTGGAATTGGATAAAGCCCTCGAAGACCTCGAAGTGGCCCGGAGGCACATTGTCCTGGAGCCTCTTCAAACCGACTACGAGGCCAGTAAATTCCTCTTTGAACAGCCCAAGTCATCGGTGAGCAAAGAAATCGTGGAAAAGAAACAGGCCGAATACAAGGTCGCCCAGGCGGAATACGAGCTCGCCAAGGAACAAGCGCGGAAGCGTTTGATCACCGCTCCCTTCGAGGGCACGATCACGGAACTGTTCCTGCAAGTCGGCGAGTCCTGCCAGGTGCAGCAGCCCATCCTCCGGTTGGTCGACACGCGCCAGTGTTACTTTATCTGCAACGTCGATGCCCGCACCGGCTACAGCCTTAGCCCGGGCCAACGCGTCAACCTCGAAATCGAATCCGGCCCCGCTCCGCAAAACGTGCCGGCGACCATCAGCTTTGTTTCGCCGGTGGTCGACGCCGCCAGCGGCCTGATGAAAGTCAAAGCCATCTTCGACAATCCCAACCCAAAGATCCGGCCCGGAGTCGCTGGCAGGATGTTGTTGGAGGAGACCGCCGATGCTAGCGAACGAAAGTAATAGCACCCTGCGCGACGCCCTCGATGAACTCTCTCGTCTGAGGCGGTTCACCGGGCCGCCCGCCCAATTCTGGCCCGCTTTCATGGCGGCGGCCGGCAACCTCATCGGCGCTTGCCGGGGTCTGCTCATCCTGCGCGATCCAACCCAGCCCGATCGACTCAAGAAATTGTCGGATTGGTCATCCAATGGCCACGCCGACCGGGTCATTGTTGCCTTCACTCGGTTAGTCGCCGAGATCGCCCAACGCTGCGCCGAAGAGCGCACCTTCCTGCGCGCTCTGGAAAACGCGTCCGCGCCGGGACGGCAGCACTACGCCCTGGCCCTGACCATTCCGCTGACCGGCGCGACCGAGGCCTGCATCGCCGCTTTTGTCCTCCTCGAGGCCACCGAAGATCAGGCCCGCGAAGCCCTCGCCCGCCTCGAGTTGGCCGCGGATACGCCGAATACCTACCGCTTGAACCAGACGATTTCCCAGGCCAAAACCGATGTGGAGAAATTCGCTTCCGTCCTGGATGTCATGGTCCTGGTCAACGCGGAAAAGCGTTTCTACGCCGCTTCCCTCGCTTTCGGCAATGCCCTGGCCACTCATTTCCATTGCGACCGCGTCAGCCTCGGTTGGCTGGAACATGGTTACATCCGCTTGCGCACGATCAGCCGCACGGAGCGCTTTGACCGGAACATGGCGGCGGTGAAAGACCTCGAAGTCGCGATGGAAGAAGCGTTCGATCAGGACGAGGAGGTTCTCTGGCCCCCTCCGGAGAATGCCTCGCTCATCACGAAAGACCACGGGCAATTCGCGCGGCAACACGCCTCCGGCCATGTCTGTTCCCTGCCGGTGCGCGTCGATTCGAAATCGGTCGCGGTCGTCACCTGCGAACGCCAGGCAAAACCTTTCCTCGAAACCGAACTCCGCCAGCTGCGGCTGGCTTGCGACCAAGCTGCGCGGCGTTTATCCGAACTTAAGCAGCACGACCGCTGGTTCGGCGCGCGTTGGGCGACTGCAGCCAAGGAACGGCTCGCGAAGGCAGTCGGTCCCGAACATACCTGGGCGAAAATCCTGGCCCTGGTCGGCGTGGCGGCGCTCATTCTGCTCCTTTTGCCCATTTATCCCTACCGGGTCGAAGGCAACTTTGTGGTCCGCAGCGATGACGTCTCCTATCTGACCGCTCCCTTCGACGGCTACATCCGCGCCGTTCCGGTCAGACCAGGCGATCCCGTCCAAGCCGGCGCCACCCTGATGACGCTCGATACCGCCGACCTCGAATTGGAAGAGGCCGCCGCCTCCTCGACCTCAACCGCTACTTGCGCGAATCAAGGCGCGCTCGAGCGGAAAATGTCCGCTTCACCAAGCCACCGTCCCTCGCGGAAATGAAAATCTCGCTCGCCCTGGCTGACCAGGCGCGGGCCAGGCTTCGACCTGGCGCGGCACCGTCTCAATCTCGCCACGCTCAAGCTCCTTTGAAAGGCGTCCTGGTCGAAGGCGACCTCCGGCAACGCATCGGCGCACCGTCAAGCAAGGCGAAGCGCTCTTCAAAGTTGCTCGTATCGATACCCAATATGTCGAAGTCGAGATTGGAGAACGGGACATCCATGAAATCCTCACCCGCGGAGATGGCGAGGTCGCGTTCGTCGCGCAGCCCAAGCTGAAGTTCCCCGCTCAATTGGTGCGGATCGAACCGGCGGCCGTCGCCAAAGAGGGCAAAAATATCTTCACCGTCCGGGCGGCGTTTGCCGGACCGTTCCAAACCTGGTGGCGGCCTGGGATGAGCGGCGTCTGCAAGTTGAGCGTGGAGAAGCGCACCCTCCTCTGGATCCTAACCCATCGCGGTCGACTTCCTTCGGCTCTGGCACGGTGGTGAGATCATGGCTGACGCTCCCAAACCTTTAGCGAATCCTAGTACCCGCATTGCCGGGCAACGGATCTCGCTTCGACCGGATGTCATCGTCCAGCGCCAGAACTTTCGCGGCGAACGCTGGATCGTGCTGCAGAATCCCTTCAGCAACAGCTTTTTCCGCTTGCGGCCCGCCGCCTATGAATTCGTCGCCCGGCTCCGCAAGGAACGCACCGTCCAGGAAGTGTGGCAGGAATGCCTGGAGCGTTTTCCCGATCAAGCTCCCGGCCAGGAGTCGGTCATTCGGCTCCTTTCACAGCTTTACTTCGCCAACCTGCTCCAGTACGAGGCCGGCAGCGACACGGCCCAGTTGTTCCAGCGTTACGAACGCACCCGGCAGAGGGAAACACGCGCCCGCCTGCTCAACATCATGTTCATGCGTTTCCCGCTGCTCGACCCGGACCAGTTCCTGGTGCGGGCAATGCCGCTGGCGCGCCTCGTCATCAGTCCGCTCGGCGCGGTCATTTGGCTGATCGTGGTCGGGCTGGGCATCAAAGTCGCCATCGACCACTGGCCGTTGCTTCGCCAACAAAGCGAGGGAGTGCTCGCGCCGGGCAACTTGTTTCTTCTCTATGCCGGCATGGTTCTGATCAAGACCGTGCACGAATTCGGTCACGCGTTCTTCTGTCGCCGATTTGGCGGCGAAGTGCATGTCATGGGCATCATGTTGATGATCTTCACGCCCATGCCCTACGTCGACGCCACCTCCAGCTGGGGCTTCCGTAACCGGTGGAAGCGCGTCCTGGTCGGAGCGGCCGGCATGATCGTTGAACTCTTCGTGGCCGCTCTGGCCGCTTTTGTTTGGGCCAAGACCGGGCCGGGTGCCCTTCGCAGCCTGGCCTATAATATGATCTTCGTCGCGTCGGTCTCGACCGTCATTTTCAACATCAATCCCCTGCTCCGCTACGACGGCTATTACATCCTCTCTGACCTGCTCGAGATCCCGAATCTCTTTCAAAAATCGCTCCGCCAGTTGCAGCATCTGGCCCAACGCTGGTTGTTTGGCGTGCGCCAGTCGGAAAGTCCCGCCTGGAACTGGCGGGAAAAAACGTGGCTAACCGTTTACGGACTGGCCAGCAACATCTATCGCGTGGTGGTTTTTTCCGGGATCCTGCTGTTCGTGGCCGACCGGTTCCTTTTGATTGGCATCTTGATGGCCGCCATCTGCTTGATTTCCTGGGTAATGGCCCCGCTGATCGGTCTGGTCAAGTATCTCGCCACCAATCCCATTCTCGAACGGCGCCGGCTGCGGGCCGTTGCGGTGACGCTTTCGATCGCGCTCACGCTCCTCGTGCTGCTCAATTTCATCCCCTTTCCCAACCATTTCCGCGCCCCTGGCGTGCTCAAATCGCGGGAGTGGACCGATGTTGTCAATGAAACCTCGGGCCGAATCCAACAGATCGTGGCCGCGCCGGGTTCGCGCGTCTCTCGCGGCCAGACTCTCCTCCAACTCCAGAACGAGCCGCTCGAACTCGAACGCCTCGCTGCCCAGGCCAATTACGAAGAAGTTGAAGCGCGCATTCGCCAGGCCCGCCGGGATGACACGGCCAGTTTGAAGCCGCTGTTAAGCCGGCTCGACACCGCCAAAAAACGCCTCGACCTGATTCGTCGCGACCAAGCGGCCTTGACCATTCAAGCGCGCCAGGACGGGCTCTGGATCGCGCCACAGCTGAAAGACTCCATCGGCCGATGGCTCGTGCGGGGCACGTCCATCGGCCTGCTCGTCGATCCCGGCGGCTTTGAGTTCACAGCCACGGTCGCCCAGGAAGATGGCGACAGCCTCTTTGCCCAGCGGATCCTGGGTGCGGAAGCGCGCTTATTTGGGCAGACCGACACGTCGTTGTCCTTGGGCCAATTGACCATTGTGCCGAGCGAACAGAAGCGTTTGCCGTCGCCCGCCCTGGGCTGGGCCGGCGGCGGCGACGTGCGCGTGACGCCGGACGATCCCCAAGGTGTCCACGCCGCCGTCCCGTTCTTCGAGGTGCGTGCCCCCGTGACCGGGTCAGGCCAGGCGGCCTTGCTCCATGGTCGTGCTGGCAAGATGCGCTTCGATTTGCAGCCCGAGCCGCTGTTACCTCGCTGGATCCGGCGCCTGCGGCAGCTCCTCCAAACCCGTTACCAGCTGTGATCACGCCGACCCACGAATACCGCCGGACGAGCCATCACGTCCCGGAACGGCTCTTCAAAGGCTTGGACGCAGGCGTCCACACCTTGCTCGGGATCTACCAGCGGCGAGGTGGCGTCCTCAACCAATTCCGCCAGGATGCCGAAAGCGTCGCCCGTCTGGAGCCGTCCCTCGCTGACCTTTCCAGCCACGCCCTCCAAGAGAAGTTGCATCACTATCGCGACAGCTTTCGCCGTGGAGGACGGCAACAAGCCGCGGTCCTGTTCCCGGCATTGGCGGCCATTCGCGAAGCGGCCCGCCGTCAGGTCGGGCTCCATCCGTTCCCGGTCCAATTGACGGGCGCACTCGCTTTGCACCGCCGCTGCCTGGCGGAGATGGCCACCGGCGAAGGCAAGACGTTGACAGCGGGGTTGGCCGCTACTTTGGCCGGGTGGACCCGCCGGCCGTGCCATATCATCACGGTCAACGACTACCTCGTCCAACGCGATGCGGAGTGGCTTCGCCCGCTTTACAGCTTTTGCGGCGTCTCCGTTGGATTCGTCACCGCAGCGATGGATCCGGCCGCGCGTCGGCAGAACTACGGCTGCGACATCACCTACGTGACCAGCAAGGAAGTCCTGGCCGACTTCCTGCGGGATCGCCTCCGCCTCGGCGAATTGAAGCAACCGGAACGCCGTCTTATCCGGCGCTTGCTCGCGCCCCCCGGCGGCAGTGAGGACGGCGTGGTTTTGCGCGGGCTGCATACCGCCATCGTCGACGAGGCGGACAGCGTCCTGATCGATGAAGCCGTCACCCCCCTAATTATCTCGACCCAGCACCAAAATGAAGCCCTTCGTCAGGTCGTCCAGGTCGCGCAGGAAATCGTTGAGCCTTTCGAACCCCATATCGATTACGAAGTCAACGCCCGCTACCGGGAAGTCGAGCTGACCAAAGCGGGCCGGGCCAAGCTCACTTCGCGTTGCGCCTCCCTGACCGGCATCTGGCGCGGAAGCGATCGGCGGGTGGAACTGGTGCGACAAGCGCTGCTCGCCCGGGAGTTTTACTTGCCCGGTAAACAATATGTCGTGGCCGAAGGCAAGATCGTCATTGTCGATGAATTCACCGGCCGTCCCATGCCGCAGCGCTCCTGGCGTCAAGGCATGCACCAGGCGATCGAAGCCAAAGAAAAAGTCGACATCACCGACCCGGCCGAAACCATCGCGCGCCTGAGTTTTCAACAGTACTTTCGATTGTATGCCCGGCTCTCCGGTATGACCGGCACTGCCCGCGAGGCGGCCCGCGAGTTTTGGCAAATCTATCGCCTGCCAGTCGTCTCCATTCCCACCCATAAACCTTGCATCCGCATCCAATGGCCGGACCGCGTCTTTGCGGATGAACCGTCCAAATGGAACGCGCTTGCCGATGAAATCGAGCGCCTCCACGCCACCGGCCGCCCCTTGCTGGTTGGCACGCGCAGCGTCGCCGCCAGCGAAAAGCTAGGGGCCATGCTGGCCGAGCGGCGTCTTTACTTTCGATTGCTCAACGCGGTGCGCCACCAGGAAGAGGCAGCCATCGTTGCGAACGCCGGCTGTCATGGCCAGATCACCATCGCCACCAATATGGCCGGACGCGGGACCGATATTAAATTGGAACGCGGTGTGGCTGATTTGGGCGGCTTGCACGTGATCGCGACCGAACGGCACGAGTCAGGTCGCGTCGACCGCCAACTCTTCGGGCGCAGTGCCCGCCAGGGCGATCCGGGCTCCGCCCAGGCCTTCGTTAGCGCGCAGGACGAGTTGATTCGGCGTTATCTCGCCAAACCGATCCAGGCGAGCGTTCGCGCCGCCATTGGCCGGCAGCTCCCGGGCCATGCGGCCCTGGGCAAACGAGCCATCGGCCTCGCGCAAACACAGGCCCAGCGCCTTGCCTTCCGCCAACGCAAAGCAGTGCTTCGGATGGATGACTGGATGGAAGAAGCCCTTTCCTTCACCGGCCCGGGAGTGTAGCCGCTGCCACCCGACCCAAGCACGTCGACTCAAGGCGCCACGGGCCGATCAAGTGTCGGCAAGCCGGCAGATTTGACCGATGGCTCTAGTTACTTTCTTGATATCAACCACTTGCAACCGTGTTCACGATTGTGACACCCTTGTGAACACGCTAGGCCGGCCCTCGGCGCGCACGCGGTTTCGATGGACCTCGCGCCTCGAGCGCGTCAACTTCCCGCACAACCGGCGCCGAGCGCTGGCCGCCGTCGTCATCGCCCCGCCATAATCTCTCCGTTCCCGGGGGTCAAGCGCGTGTCTCCGCCTGGTTCGCGCTCGAAGAACCCTGCGTCCGCCCGGAGTTGACTCGGATGATACTCGGTTGCGATCCGAGTGATCTCCGTGTTGTCTCCGAATGAAACCCGTGGCATCCCCCGGCTGAGGCCCGTTGAAACTCGCATCGTGAGCCGGTGCCGCTCGGACGGACCCGGTCGAGTTGCCGCGCCACCACCGACCGACTGCAGTGCGGGCGATGGACAGCCCCCGTTAGCCCATCCATCGTGCAGGGGTTTGTTACCCAGCTGCTTCGACGGCAGGATGTGAGCACGGTCACGCCTGGCAAGGGCCGCTTTGGGTGCCACCACCTAGCTTCGCTAAAACACTCTGGGGACCACCTTTTCCTTTGCGTTTTCCCGATCAGTTCGCGTAGTTTCTCGCGTCTTGTGAATAAAGGCAGCAGCACAGAGCCGCGCGCCCTGCGGGTCGGAATGATCTCGTTGGGATGCGCCAAGAACCTGGTGGATGCAGAGATCATGCTTGGCAGCCTGCTTCAGGCCGGCCTGGAAGTAACCAATGATGCCGCCGCGGCGGACGTGTTGATCGTCAATACTTGCTCCTTCATCGACGCTGCCCAGGAGGAGAGCGTCGATACCATCCTGGAATCGGGCGAGTTACGCGAAGCTCAAAACCGTGGCCAAGCTCTCGTCGTCTCCGGTTGCCTCCCGCAACGCTTTCGCGAGGAACTCCCCAAACTGCTCCCGGAAGTCGACGCCTTTATGGGGATCGACCAGGTCGCACAGGTCCCGAGTATCGTGCGCGATGCCGTCCAGCGAAGGGCGCAAAAGCTGTCGCAGCCGCCAGTCCGCAAAGGGAAGCGCAACGTCCTTTCCGCGCTCGCCAAGGCTCCACCCGAAGCTCCTTCCACGGCGACCTCGGCTCCGACGCCAACCGATTCGACACAAGCTCCGACAGCTTTGGTCCAGGTCACTCCGCGTCCGCAGTATGTTCCCGATTACGCCACGCCTCGCTTTCGGCTGACTCCCTCCCACTTCGCCTATGTTAAAATAGCCGAGGGCTGCAATCATCCATGCAGCTTCTGCATCATTCCACGCATGCGTGGCAGCCACCGCAGCCGAGCGCAGCAGGACATCGTCACGGAGGCCAAACGGTTGATCGACGAAGGCGTGAAGGAGCTCAACCTGATTTCGCAGGACTCGACCTATTACGGGCTCGATTTTCGTCCCGCCCGCACCGGTTCGATCGCTTCGCCAGATCGCTTCCGGGCGGCGACCCAAAGCTTGCCCGGAAGTCATCCCACGCTCTGCACGCTACTCCGCGAACTCAACCGCGTGTCGGGCCAATTTTGGTTGCGGCTGCTTTATACGCATCCGGCCCACTGGACGGATGAGCTGATCGAAACGATGGCCGGGCTGCCAAAAGTGGCGCGTTACGTGGACATGCCCTTGCAGCATATCCATCACAATATGCTCGAACGAATGCGACGCGAGACTTCCCAAGAGTATATTCTCGATCTCATCGCTCGAATCCGGGCGGGCGTTCCTGGCATCGCCCTCCGGACTACGTTTATTGTTGGCTTTCCCGGTGAAACCGAGGGCTGTTTCGAAACGCTGGTTCAATTTATTCGCGAGGCGAAATTCGAACGGCTTGGCGTCTTTACGTATTCCCATGAAGAAGGCACGCGTGCTGCCCAGATGTCCGGCCAAATTCCCTCGGCCGTCAAAGAGGAGCGCCGTGTTCAAGCGATGGCCGCCCAGCGCGAGGTCGCGCAACAAGTCGCGGCAAGCTTTGTCGGGCGCACCCTCCGCGTCCTGGTGGACAAGAAAGCCAACGTGCACGACCTCACCCGTGCGAACGTCTCGTCTTGGGAACATGGCTTTCTTCGGAGCGGAACCGCGGCGGCCCCGAAGTGGCGCGGAGGCTATTATCTGGCGCGGGGTGAGGCGGACGCACCGGACATCGATGGGCGTATCTACGTGCGGGGGGACGTGCCGGTCGGAGACTTTGCCAACGTTCGCATCATCGGCCACACTGACTACGATTTGATTGCCGAGCCCGATGCCGGCGCAACCGCCGTCCAAACTTCCGCCTGGCCAGCCTCTGGACGAGCCAAGCATGGATTCCGGACGGCATGAACCTGCCCAACAAGCTGACCATTTCGCGCTTCGCGCTCACGGCAGCTTTTCTGGCGGTCTTCTTCTCCAATCTTCGCCTGACGAATACGGTCGCGTTAGTGCTATTCTCGGCCGCTGGGTTGACCGACTACTTCGACGGGAAGATCGCCCGTCGGGACAAACTGATCACGAACTTCGGGATCCTGATGGACCCGCTGGCCGACAAGATTCTGACTTGCTCGGCTTTCATTGCCTTTGTCGAACGAAATTTGATGCCCGGCTGGATGGTGGTGATTATTGTCGCCCGCGAGTTGGCGATTACCGGCTTACGCCTATTGGCCGCGTCTAAGCAAGTGGTTCTCGCCGCCGAAGGCTACGGCAAACACAAGACCATCTCGCAGATCGTCGCCATCGTCTCCATCCTCACGTTGGTGAGCTACCCCGAATGGGGCGATTGGACCCAGATCGTCTTTGGATGGTGGGTGCCCCTTTTTACCGAAGTGGCCAAATGGGTCAGCGTCATTCTGACGGCCACTTCGGGGCTGCTTTATCTCTGGCGAAACCGCCAGCTCTACCTCGATGACTTGGGCCACCGAACATGAACGGCTTTCTGCTCTGGGTCGCGCAAGGCTTCTATAGCGGCCGGATTCCCTTCGCGCCCGGAACCTTTGGATCATGCGTTGGACTGGCGTGGGCCGCCGTTCTGCTCGCCTTCGGCCTTTGGGGTTATTGTCTCGGCGCGGTCCTGGGCGCCTTGGTCTCCATCCGCGTCTGCGGTCAAGCCGAACGGATTATCGGCCAAACCGATCCGGGCTCAGTCGTCTTGGATGAAATCGTCGCTATGCCCTTTTGCTTCGCTGCCTGGATAGGCATGCACTTGGCTAAAACCGGCCAGTTTCCCAGTCCCTCCGATCTCTTCATCACCCAAACTTGGTGGCTGACCCTCGCGACCTTCGCGGCCTTTCGCTTCTTCGACATCACCAAACCGTGGCCAGTCAAACAGAGTCAACGGCTGCCCGGAGGTTGGGGAGTAACCATCGACGATCTGCTCGCTGCCGGCTACGTCAACCTCCTCGTCCTGGTTGGAGCAGCCCTGCGCGCCTTCTGACGACGATCGTTCCGACCGTTCGCTTAGCGGAGCGCAGGCCATGCCGGAGCACGAGCGTCATACACGAGCCCACCAACGCCCACTGGTTTCGCGCAAACGATTGAAAGAGAGCATCTGACAAGACATGGCCGAATGGCCATGTCTCCTTCACCCGCGCTCTCAAGTCTCGTCGGAGCCTGTGGACGCGTCTCTCGATCGCCCAACAAATTCCCCCAACGCGGGGAGTCAGATCCTCTTCCTTCGACGCGGTGTCTAAAGGTCGGATGCAGAATATCCGATAATGACCGAGTGGCAGGGTAGCTTGCGGGTAAAGCCGAGAAAGTGAGAGGTAGCGGCCGCAACGACGCAGCCGCGTGCGTTCCCGGCCGACTGCCCTTGCCGATATGTCTTCGGCAGAAGGAACCCTCTTGACTTCCACGCAGCCGGCAGCATGCAAAAGTCCATTTTAACGCTCCAAAGTGATGTCGCCAAAATGAGTCCGGGACACGAAACGACGGCGGGCGGGCGAGGCCCGCGCTGGGTCAAGCGGCTTTTGCTGAGTCTCGCCGTTGTCGCGGGCAGTTGCGGCGCCGGCTGGGCTGCGCCGGGCGATCTGGATGGGTCGTTCGTGGCGGACCCCGTCGCAACCAACAGCGTCCGGGCTTTGGCTTCAACTGACGGCACCAACATCTTGGTGGGCGGCTGGATCAGCGCCGCGAACCTCGTCGGCGACCCGCTCGCCGGCGTTGTGCGCCTTGCCTCCGACGGCAGTCTGGACAATAGCTTCGCCGTTCCCGCGGTCGCAACGGCCGTAACGGCACTCGCTTTCGCGCCCGGTGGGCAGGTGGTCTGCGCCGGGCTGCAAACCAACGGATTGAACAGCGTCATCCGCCGGCTCAATGCTGACGGTAGCCTGGACTCGACCATGGACAGCACGGTCAGCGGAACCCTCTCCCCTTGGATTTACGCGTTGGCGGTGCAGCCGGATGGACGCGTTTTGGCCGGAGGCAACTTTGCCACTGTGGCCGGCTCACCCCGAGTGAACCTGGTCCGTTTGCAGGCGGCCGGCACGCTTGACAACAGTTTCAAAACGAATTTCACCTGCAGTGGCGAAATCCGCGCCGTGGCCGTTCAACCAGATGGACGAATTCTGATTGGCGGAGTGTTTACCAATGTCAATAGCACTGCTCGCCGCGGGATCGCACGCCTCAATGCCGATGGCACGCTGGACAGCACTTTCAACCCGGGCACTGGGATCAGCGGAACGGTCCACGTCATCCGTGTTCAAGTGGACAATCGCATCCTCATCGGCGGCCATTTCTTCTCCTATAGCGGGACCAGCCGGTCTTGCGTCGCGCGGCTTCTGCCAGACGGCGCGCTCGACACCAGCTTCGATCCGGGCCTGGGAGCCGAAGCTTCTCCTGGCTCGCTGGCGCCGGACTGGCCGTCGGTTGAGACGATTGAAATTCAGGGCGACGGGAGAATACTGGTTGCCGGGAAGTTCGCGCGAATGGACGGTCTGCCGCGGGCCCACCTTGCGCGACTCGATTGGGATGGGTCAGTCGATACGACGTTCGATCCTGGGACCGGGCCAGATGCACCTGTCTTGGCCGTCGCCATTCAGGGCGACGGCGACATCGTTGTGGGCGGCGACTTCGCGCAGGTCAGCGGGGTACCCGTGCATCGACTTGCCCGGTTGAGCAACAACGGCGCGCTCCCGGTTGTTCCGACCATTACTCAGCATCCCGCAGATCAAACCGTCGTGATTGGCCAAGCCGCTGCATTTTCGGTCGCAGCCATCGGCACCCCTGCTTTGCTTTATCAATGGCTGAAGAGCGGATTTCCACTGAC
Organism: Verrucomicrobiota bacterium; assembly: GCA_046346765.1. Classification (GTDB taxonomy): domain Bacteria; phylum Verrucomicrobiota; class Verrucomicrobiia; order Limisphaerales; family SIBE01; genus JAXMHN01. The sequence goes on from JAXMHN010000048.1 coordinate 41,588, forward strand.
AGGCAAAACCAACAGCTCACTACTCATCCCCGGCGTTCAGGAAGCAGATGCAGGCTCATATAGCGTGTCCGTGAGCAACCATGGCGGAACGGCCACTAGTGTCACAGCTGCGCTCACCGTGACGCCGCCGCCAATTGCCCCGGCGATCGTGACTCAGCCGCTAGGTCAAATCGTGGAGGTGGGGAAGCCAGTCACCTTTACGGCTGCGGCTTCCGGTTCATTGCCACAAAGCTGGAAATGGCGCCTCGGGACCAAGGATCTGGCGGGCGAGACCAACGCCACTTTGGCGCTTCTCTCTGCGGCAACGAACCAAGTGGGTCTATACTCTGCTCTGGTCACGAATGGCGCCGGCTCAGCCACCTCGCAACACGCCAGTCTGGCCGTGTATGTTCCACCAGCGGACCAGGAATCGCCCGCCGCGTCTAATGTGACCTTCCGCGTGCCCACCTACGGGGCAGGCCCGTTCTCTTATCAATGGCGTTTGACAGGCGTGCCTATTACCGGAGCGACCAGCCCTTCCCTCGTGCTCACCAATGTCGACCTGGACGATGCAGGCGCCTACAGCGTGATCGTGTCGAATGCGTCAACCGTTTCGACCAGTTCCCCGGCAATACTGGTGGTGGACATGCCCCCGCTCATCACGGCGCAACCCTCGAACGCCTTGTTAGCGGAGGGCGGCGCTGGATTGCTCAGCGTCACCGTCGCCGGAAGTCCAATCCTCTCGTATCAGTGGCGGCGCAATGGGACGAACTTGACCGGCGCAACCAGCAGCGGCCTCGGCCTGAGCAGCGCGCAAACGAATGACGCCGGCTACTATTCGGTTGTTGCTCAAAACGCGTTCGGTTCGGTGACCAGTCGCGTCGCCGTGGTGACTGTAGCCAGTGCCTCCGCCGCTTTGCTCCGATTCGAGGATGCGGCCGGCTCAGCTGGCGCCGTCATTTCTGTGCCGCTGAATTTGATTGGGCTCGGCGACGAGAATACCGTGGCCTGCAGCCTGAGCTTCGATTCCACTCTGCTTTCGCTTGCCTCTATCACGAATGGGGCGGCCATCGTCCCCGGAATCTCGGTGATTCTGAATACAAATGACGTCGCCAAAGGCAAGGCAGGTGTCCTGATTGCGCGCGGCGCAGGGGAGAGCTTTGCCGCCGGCACCAATCATCTGCTGACGTTGTCCTTCAAAGTCGCCACGACCGTCACGAGGACGCTGACGACTTCCATCGCCTTTGCGTCCGCCCCCATTGCGCCTGAGCTCATTTCTCCAACCGTCCGCCCGCTGGCGGCCCTCTATCAGAATGCAACCGTCTCCCTGGATGCCGGCCTTGAAGGCGACATTGCCGCCGAGCCGAGCGGAGACGGACAATTGACTGCAGCCGATTGGACATTGATGGGCCGACTGGTGGCGGGCCTGTCCAAGACGGCTAACGCCGGCGAATTCGCCCGCGCCGATTGCGCGCCGACGGAAACGCTTGGCGACGGATACCTCACCGCCGCCGATTGGACGCAAGCCGGTCGGTATGTCCTCGGCATCGACCCGGCTCGCGTAACCGGTGGCCCATCTCAAGCCGCACCCCAGTCGGTCGCTTCTAACGGCGACGGCCTAGGATTAAACGCCGATCACGCTCCCGAACAGCCCCGTCGGCCCGTCGCCCGGTTGAGTCTGAATCGCCGTCGCATCGAGGTCGCCAGCGCTTCGGTGGAAGCAGGACAGGAAGTGGAACTGCCGCTGCGGTTGGTCGCCCTCGGGGACGAAAATACCGCCGCCTTTTCGCTTCGCTTTGATCCTGCCCAGCTCCAGGTTCGATCTGTCCAAGCGGGCACTGCCCTGACAAGCGGCACGACCCTGCTGGTGAACACCAATCAGGCATTACACGGCCGCGTCGGCGTGCTGCTCGGTCAACCGGTTGGCAAGACTTTCCAACCCGGTGCGCAGGAGCTGTTGAGCATCGTGGTCGCAGCAGTGCGCAACAACGGCCAACCCGCCTTGATTGATTTCGACGATGCCCCCGTCGTCCGTGAAGTGGTCTCTCCGATTGTGCGTGTTTTGCCGACGACTTACATCTCGGGCACCGTGCTGATCACCGAGGCCGCACCTGCCACACGGGCTATTGCCTTTGGCCGCACCGTGGACGGCAGCCTCAGTATGCGCTGGGGAGTAGCAAAGGCTGGTAACTACGCGCTGGAGGGCTCCAGCGACCTAATCCATTGGGACGTTCTTCGAACCGTAAATGTGGCCGCTGCCGGGGAGGTAGACCTGGCCGAGCCAATGGAGTCGGAAGCGGCTTACCGCTTTTTCCGCCTCCGCTGAGCGCGACCGCACCGAGCGACCGGCAGGGTCTGGAAGTTACCTCAATCTTAGCGCTCGCGGCGCCGGGACATCAGTGGCTTTTTCTACCGTGGGCCGGCCTGGAGCCGCTCGATCAGGAACCAGCGCAACCAACGGTCTGAGGGCACGTCGCCGTGACTCGTCTCAGCAAGCCTCCGTAGGGTCTCAAGACGCGCATTCGAGACAGCGACGCGCCCCCCGTGACCGTCGTCCTGCTTACCGGCCAGGGCCTCAGCCAGCTCCGGCAGCCAGGCCGGGACCGATTTGAACTCCGGAAGACGCCAGAGTCGGACGGTTCCGTCATAACTGCCGGTCAGAAGGCGCGGGCTGTCGGGCAGCCAAGCCAGGCATGAGACTATCGTTCGGTGTGAGAGTGGTTCCGTGACGGGGAAACCGGTGGTGGCATCCCATACTCTCGCGGTCCGATCTTCGGAAGCGGTGGCCACCCAGCGCTCATCGGGACTAAACCGCGCGAACCAGACACGGTTGCCGTGAGGCATGGCCGGGGTCAAAGGCCGCGAAGTCTTCGCGTCGAAGATGCGCGCATTGCTTAAGGTCGAGATGAGGATGCGGCTGCCGGCCCGGTCGAAGACAGCCGAGAGAACCCCTTCGTCGCTGCGGATCGGTGGGGCGGCGCGCTCGCCAGATTTCACATCCCAGACCTGGGCGGTGCGATCGTTCGAAGCCGTCAAGAGGTAACGGCCGTCCGGACTGAATCGGGCGGTCCAGACGGTCCCTTGATGGCGGAAGGGATGACCAGCGGGAGCTCCGGTAGCCACCTGCCATAGCCGCGCGGTGGCGTCAACGCTCGCCGTAGCGAGCAGGCGATCATCCGGGCTAAAGGAGACGTCGAGCACGTCATTCTCGTGCCTCAATGGTGGAAACAGGAGACGGCCGGTCGCGGCTTCGAAGACAAAGGCGGTCCGATCTTCACTCGCGCTGGCGACGAGACGACTGTCCCCGGAAAACGTGGCGATCCAGACCCGGCCGGCATGGCGCGCCCCGGGGCCGACGAGGGCGCCGGTTTTTGCGTCCCAGATCCGGACGGAATAGTCGTAAGAAGGGGCCGCGACTAAACGCTGGTCGGGAGACAGTCGGACCTTGAAGGTGGCATCGTGAGCGACCACAGGCTCGGTCAATGCCTTGCCGGAGTTCACGTCATAAATGCGGGAATAATGTCCGTAGGCGACCGCCAACCGCTCGCCGTCCGCGGTTAAATCGAACCCGAAAACCCATTCATCCGGGCGGAAGTGGATCGATTCGGCGACACGCATGCGAAGGTTCCAAAGCCGGGCGGTGCCGTCCTGGGAAGCGGTCACCAACAAAGCGCCATCCGGACTGAGTTCGTGGCTGACAATGGCACCTTCATGCTGGATCGGCTCGAGCAACGGCTGACCGGTGCTGAGGTCGTAGAGCCGGCCGGTGCCATCATGGGCGGCCGTATAGGCAACGCGATACTTCTGATCGGTCGACAAGTTGGCCATCACTGGCGAACTGCCGAACGCAGCCACTCGCTGTTCTAACGTCTCAGCGTCGAGCACCGCGATGCCCATGCCCCAGCGAGCCACGATCAAGCGCGGCTCGCCTGGGACAGGGACGATGATGTGCCAAGGGGTGGCGTCGGAGTTGCGACGGAGTTCCCGGCCAGTGGCGAGGTCCAGGATCAGCATGCCTTGAGTCGGCCCGTGCATGTTTTCGACCGTCACGTAGGCTCGCCGGCGCGGCCAGTCGCAAGCCACAGTCACTGGCCCTTCGTTCGTGCCGATCAACGGAATCAGTTCACCCTTCAACCCTCGCCAGAGCCACATTCCATGGTGGTGACCATAGAACACCGCTTGCCCTTCCGGCCCCAATTCCTCCAACTGCGGGATTTCTGCGTTGGGCGCGTTCGTGCGGGCCAGCAGCTCGCCGCTGGCCGTATCGCATAAGCGAAGATCCTTGTCCGAACCCACTAGAGCGAGAAAGCGGCCGTCGGCACTCAGCATCATCTTGCGTCCATCGACAATGACCGCTCCAAATTCACGTTCCAAAGCGTGCCGCGCCGTATCCCAAATGATGGCCCGCCCGTCCTTGGTCAACGCCAGCACGCGCCGTTGATCGGGAAACCACTGAAGATGCACGCCGGCCAGGTTGAGCTCTTCCTTCCATTCGAGCGTGCCGGCTTTCAGATTCCACGACCGAAGCACCCCATCATCCGCCACCGTCAAAAGATGCTGACCGTTCGGACTCATGCGAGCCAGGTTGACCGGCACACCATGCTGGAGGGGCGGCAACGCCGGAACGGGGAAAGCGCGGGTTTCAAGCAGGGAACTGAGACGTGAAGCAACCGCCACGTCGGCGGGCGTTTCGCGAAGAAAGCGAGCGAAGACTGCCAGGGCGTCAGGCGTCCGCCCGGCGCGGACTGCATTCTCGGCCTGTTGCCACTCGATCTCGCGCAAATGCAAGGCCAGCTCTCGATTGGCCGCTTCGGTCGCCTGTTGAGCAGCGCGAATCCGCCGGTTATGCCAGAGCATCCCAATGAGAAGCGAGGCAAAGGCCAGCAACACCGTGCCGGCGAGGGCGGCATGCAACGGCTTTCGCTTCACCCACTTGCGGACCCGCTCCCAGGAACTGGCCGAATGGGCCTCGATTGGCTCGTGCCGCAGCCATCGCTCGAGATCGTCAGCCAAGGCCGTCGCTGATGCATACCTGCGGTGCGGCTCCTTCTCCAGGCACTTGAGCGCAATCGTGGCCAGATCCAATGGCACCGCCGGGTTCAAAGCCGCCGGCGATGGCGCCTCGTCCTCAATGACCCGGCGCGCAATCGCCATCGGCGTCTCGCCCGCAAAAGGCGGCTGGCCAGTCAGGGTTTCAAAAAGAACTGCGCCGAGGCCGTAAATGTCCGCCGCGGTCGTGATCTCTTTGACCCGCCCGGCGGCTTGCTCTGGGGGCATGTACGCGGGCGTTCCCAAGGCCATTTGCGAGCGGGTGAGACCGCGCTCTGTTTCAGCGATCTTAGCCAGACCGAAGTCCGTAATGTGCGGTTCGCCAGCCGCATCCAACATGATGTTACCCGGCTTCAGATCCCGATGCAGGACGCCTCGTTCATGGGCATGCTGAATCGCGCGCGCTACCGTCGCCATGAGACGCGCCGCACGGTCGAAAGGAAGCGGCTTTCCCGCTAGGGCCTTCCCGAGCGTCTGCCCGACGATCAGGCGCATCGAGAAAAAATTGGAGCCGTCCAGCTCCCCAACCTCGTAAATAGGTACGATATTGGGATGATCCAGGACCGCCGCCGCCTGCGCCTCAAACTGGAACCGCGCCACCGATTCGGCCGTAGCCAACTGCCCAGCCAAGATCATCTTCACCGCCACGGGCCGCTGGAGGGAAACTTGCCGTGCCCGATAAACAATCCCCATGCCGCCGCGGGCGAGTTCCTCGATCAGCTCGTAATCCCCAAAGTGCCGCACCTGAGACTTGCTCAAGAAAGCATTGTCGTCCGCGGGAATTGAGGGAACGGATTGGCCTTCGGATACTTGGCGGCCGAGGCCAAGCAGGCACCGCGCACACTGCCCCGCCGGTGAGTTGGGACGAATGGCGGCGCCGCAACTGGAGCACTGTGCAGTCATGTGCCAATTGTCTCACCCAAAACCGATTGGAGCGTTTGGCGGTCCACCATAGATCAGAATAAAAGAGGCCTGTCCCGCCCATGCAAACTTTGAAGCGCGAGACGGGCAGACCGACTGTCGCCGGCACCGGCGGACAATCGACCGTAACGTTCCAGATCCTAGCCAAACGCCAGCGGCAGGGCAAGACCGCCACACGAACACTGCCGGTCAACGACGCCAACCAAGTGCTTGAGAAGCCCGCCAACCGCTGAAATCACCTGCCCAGAAAACGCCCCAAAGGAGTTTTATATAGATAGTTCGTGCCGGATAAGTCCTCCGGCAGGAAGTAGACCCACCCCTCGGAAAGCGCCATGCCCTCACGAGCCAATTCCCTATTCTCGCCCCACGGCAGCGGGTGGATGACAACTTCGGGTGTTGTCTCCAGGAAGTGCTCCCAAATGATCAGGCGGCTTCGGGCTTTGCCTTCTGCGGAAGGCTCCGCCACCAATCCTGACCCGAACAAGAACTTGCCGGCTACTTTCCAGTCCTGCACCGCGACGCCAGCATCCCTCGGAGTCGTGTTGACGATGCCCAACCGGCGGGCTCGCAAGTCGTCGCCAGTAAGCGTACGCCGCAGTTGTCCCACAAAGTCCCAGATGTAGACCGCTGCGGTGTCCCAACTGGCACCGAAGACCCGCTCTTGGCCGGCAGAAACCGCGAGAGCGCCGATATGATCGTCGACCGCGAATTCGAACTCAGGAACGGCCGCTACCCCGGGGACGAATCGATCGAGCGGGTAAACCTGGATCCTCGAACAGCCGCCAGGAACACTCTCCGCCAGTGGAATCCAGAGGTGCTTGCCGTCGGATTGCAGGCCGCCGGGGTGATCCATCGCGGTGGGGGCTCCATCGGTTTGGCGCGGTGTTATGTCCCAAACCTCCCAGTCCGTCGCGCCGACACTCGTGCGCAGCAACAGAGCCTTTCGCGGAACCTGCTCGAGCCTCGCCGTCACGTAGTATTCATTTCCGATAACCTCAAGACCCTGTGTATGGGCACGAGCATTCTGACCATCGATGCGCAGCGCCGGCAGCAAGGCCGTCTCGATGCGCGCCGGTGCTGCGGCGGGCATGTCGGCGACCACCGTCAAGATGCAGGCGAGCAGAATGATCATGAGCGGCTCGCGCCAGACTGGTGCCACTGGTCCCGGCAGGCCTGCAACAAGGCCGCCCAAGGTTTTTGGAGAAACGCCGGCTGCTTTAAAGCTTCCAAGGCATAGCTGCGAGTGGCCAGGGAAAGGTCCAGCGTGGATTGAATCAGGGCTTCGTCACGATTGTTCGCGAGCGCCAGCACCTGTGAACCCGGCGATACGATCTTTGAATCGCCGGCCGACCAGAGCCCGTCACCCTGAGGACCGACCGAATTGGCGAAGATGTAATAGACCGCGTTTTCAAAGGCGCGCGTCGCAATGCCGTCGCGGCCTTTGCGTTTGGCTTTCGAGACTGGCAGCGAATCCAATCCTGCATTGGGATGGAAGATCAACTGCGCGCCAAGCATGACCGGCAATCGGACCAACTCCGGATAGCGGCGCTCGTGACAAATCATCGCGGTGCATCCAATCCCATCCAGACGAAAAAAGGCCAGTGTATTCCCCGGTTGGAAGAAGCGCTGATCGCGCCGTGTCAGGTGTATTTTCGAATAGCGGAAGACCTCCTTTCCTTTCCGGTTGAAAACCAGGAGGGTGTTGAAACAGCGCTCGCCGGACCACGTCGGCGCCCCGACCAGCACGTTGCAGTGTGACGCGCGGGCGCTTTGAGCGACCGCGGCGAGGCCGGCTATGACCTCAGCCTGCAGCACGGTGTGGAAGTCGCGGTTGTATCCCGTCAGCGCGCATTCCGGAAACAAGAGCATGTCGACGCGCCGTTCGGCTGCTGACCGGATCTGCCGACAGATACTATCGACATTGGCCGCGATATCGTGATGGAACTTCATCTGCACAGCCCCAACCGTGACTTGGACCTCTTGCCTTTTTCCCATAATCTTGCCAGTAGCTACTCGTTAACTCCTCATGCCATCGAACGGCCTCAGTGGCGCGCCCACGGGAATGACTCGACAACCTGTCTCGAACTTCTCACTGTCGGTGCCCTATGCCGAGGCCCAGTAACAAATCGCCACGCCAGCCCCCGATCGTTCTGAGGCAACTCAAACTGCCGTCCTTCGGCCAAGCTAACAGCCTTTCTTCGTTGCCGAGCGAACTGTATCAAAGGCGCCTGAAAAACGCTGTCGCAAAAATGCGCTCGGCCCGAATGGACACGCTGCTTGTCTACGCGGATCGGGAACACAGCGCTAATCTGAGTTATCTGACCGGGTTTGATCCGCGTTTTGAAGAAGCGCTCCTGCTGCTTTCGAGCGAAGGACGGCGCAAGCTCTTGGTCGGAAACGAATGCCTCGGCTACCTTCCCGATATCCAGGCCTTGGGCTTGGAGGTCGAACTCTTTCAGGAATTCAGCCTCATGGGCCAGGCCCGCTCTGAGTCGCGGCCGTTGCTCGCCATCCTGCGCGACTTTAAAATTGGGTCCGGCCAACGAGTGGGCTGCGCGGGTTGGAAATACTTTCAAGGCAGCCTCGTCCCTGGAGGCGCGCAAGCCATCGATCTGCCCGCCTACATTGTGGACGCAGTCCGGTCGCTGGTCGAAGACGCGGACCGCCTTGTCAACGCCACTGGCCTGTTCATGGACGTGCGCCGCGGCTTGCGCCTCATCAATGAACCCGAGCAGATCGCCTACTTCGAATATGCCGCCGGCATCACTTCGGGCGGCGTTCTCAGGGTCCTGCAAAGCTTTCGCTCGCGGGTCACCGAACAATCACTTGAAAAGCACCTGGACAGCTTGGGACTGCCCCTGAGTTGCCATCGGATGATCAGCTTCGGCGAAAAGGCTGCCCGCGGCCTGGCGAGCCCTTCCAGCCGGCGCGCGCAATTGGGAGATCCTTACACAGTCGGGTTTGGCGTCCAAGGCGCGCTGAACTGCCGGGCAGGTGCCATCGCCCGGGATGCAAGAGATCTCCCAGACGCAACCAGGGAGTTCTACCCGCGCCTCGCCGCGAATTATTTCCAGGTGGTGACGACCTGGTACGAGAGCGTGCGCGTCGGCGCGGCGACGAGTGCGATCGTTCGCTCCGTGGAGCAGACCCGGGACAAAGGTCTTTACCGCTTTGCCGTTAATCCGGGACATTACTTGCATCTGGATGAATGGGTACACTCGCCTTTCTCCGCGGATAGCGATGTTGTCCTAGCTTCCGGCATGATGCTGCAGATGGACATTATTCCCATCTCCCTTGGACCGTTCTGCTGTGCCAACGCTGAGGACGGGGTTGTCCTGGCGGATGCGACGCTCCGCGGCGCCCTGTCTGCCCAGTTCCCGCAGATGTGGCGGCGCATCCAGGCTCGCCGCATGTTCATGGAAAATTCTCTAGGAATCGAATTGCACGAGTCGGTGCTGCCGCTCTGCAATACTCCCGGTTGGTTTCCGCCCTACGGGCTAGACCTGGACACCATTTTTGCGAAAGCATAAGTCGCTATGAGAACCAGCCTTGTCCTCTTCCTCTTGGCGCTGCTCCCAGCCCGGGGCGTGGCGGAAGACATCAAGCAAACGCAGATCTTTCAGCGTCTGAAGGAAACATTGGACGCGACCCCGGCCATCGATACGCACGATCATCCGATGCCGTTTGAACTCCTGCGTGCCCAGGATCAAACGCCCCAGGGTCGAGGCATGACTCTCCATGCCATCTGGCAAAACTCCTACTACACTTGGTTCAACCAGCTGACACCCTGGCCGAAGAGTGGCCTCTTTGAAGAGTGGTGGCCCCAGGCGAAGGCCGACTTTCGCAATGCCCGGGCGACCAGTTTTTACCGCTATCAGTTGCCGGCATTCACCGACCTTTACGGCATTGACTTCGACAACATCACGGACGCGGAGGCGCGGCGCGTTAACGATCGCATCTCCACCAACTACCTGGACGCCCGCTGGTTCCACGATGTCGTCACCAATCGATCCAACATCGAGCTGATGCTCATCGATCCATACTGGGCGCGCCTTAAATTCGAAACGTCTTATCCATTCGAAGTCCTGGTGTTCAATGTCACCACGCTCGTCCGCGGGTTTCATCCGTCGGCCTTGAGCAATCCGTGGGACAGTCCCTGGGAGTTTGGACGGAAGGCCGGATTGAAGCTGGAGACGCTCGACGATTACCTCGTTGTGCTCGACCGGTTGTTTCAAAAGGCGAAAGCGGCCGGCGCTGTTTGTCTTAAAACCACCTTAGCCTACGAGCGGACCCTTGAATTTGAGCCGGTCAGTCAAGCAGAGGCAGCTAAAGCGTTTGGCCGCCCCCCTGCCTCGCTCAGCCCAGCCGAACGGAAAGCCTTTGAAGACTTCATCATGTGGCGCTTGGTCGAACTGAGCGCACGCTACGACTTGCCCTTCCAAATTCACACCGGACACGCGCGGATCCAGGGGAGCAATCCCATGCTGCTGGTCGACCTGATCGCCGCCAATCCCAAGACAAAGTTCATCTTGTTTCATGGCGGCTACCCTTGGATCGGAGAGACCGGCGCTATCGCCACCCGTTTTCGCAACGTTTGGATTGATTCGGTCTGGTTGCCGACGATCAGTTTCACCATGGCGCGCCGGGCCTATCAGGAATGGCTCGATGTCGTGCCATCCAATCGGATCATGTGGGGAGCCGATTGCCACCAGGCGGAAGGCATTTACGCCGCCACCGCCGTCACCCGACGCGTCCTGGCCGAAGCTCTCGCGGAGAAGGTCCAGCGCGGGGAGCTGCGCCAGGATCACGCCCTTCGAATCTGTCGACAGGTCATGCGCGAAAACGCGCTTGAGCTGTTCCCGCAGCTGCGTCAGCGCCTGTGGCGGCAATGGACTAGCCCTGTCGACGGCGAGTAGTCACCGCTTTGCACCCATGAGCCCTTCACAGCGGAGAAACGTTGCCTGCCTCGCGATGGTCAGCTGGGCCGCGGCTTTCACCCGAGGAGCAGTCGATCTGCCGTCACTCGACTCGACCGAAGCGCGGAGAGCGGCCCCGCTCGACCGGCAAACCCTTTTCAGCAAAGGACAGAGCGGCTATCACACCTTTCGCATCCCGTCGCTGCTGGTCACGCCTGCCGGCACGCTGCTTGCCTTTGGCGAAGGCCGACGTGAAGGAGCGAGCGATCATGGCGACGTCGATCTTGTCCTGCGGCGCAGCACCGATGGAGGCAATTCCTGGAGTGCAATCGAGACGGTTTGGGATGACAGCACTAATACCTGCGGCAACCCATGTCCGGTCGTAGACCAGTCAACCGGTTACCTCTGGCTGCTCATGACCTGGAACCGCGGCGAAGATCGCGAATCCGCCATCATCGCGGGGCAAGGTCGCGATACGCGTCGGGTCTTTGTCACTCGCTCGCTTGACGACGGCCGCAGTTGGTCCGCCCCGACGGAAATCACGCGCCAGGTTAAAACGACGAATTGGACCTGGTATGCGACCGGCCCGGGGACTGGCATTCAGCTCCAGCGCGGGTCGAAACGCGAACGCCTTGTGATTCCGTGCGATCATATCGAGGCAGGCACAAAGCGTTACGGGGCGCACGTTATTTATTCTGATGATCACGGCCTGACCTGGCAACTGGGTGGCTCGGCGCCGAACGATCAGGTGAATGAATGTGAAGCGGTCGAACTGGACGACGGCCACTTGCTTCTGAATATGCGGAATTATGAGTCGACCCAGCCTAGCCGACAAATCGCCTCCAGTGCGGACGGAGGCGACACCTGGCTCGATCCAAGGCACGACCCCGCTCTGCCCGACCCCATTTGCCAGGCAAGCATCCGCCGCTATTCCTGGCCAGCAACCAACCAAGCGGGAGTCATTTTGTTTTCAAATCCCGCCGGGCACCGGCGCGAACGGATGACGATCCGGGCCAGCGTAGATGACGGCAGAACCTGGCCGATGAGCCGCGTCCTCGAGCCCGGCCCAAGCGCTTACTCCTGCCTGGCCAGACTCGGCGATGGCCGCATTGGCCTGCTCTTCGAGACAGGTCAGAGTTCTCCTTATGAGGAGATTGTGCTGGCCCGATTTTCTCTTGACTGGCTGATGCCTGTAGTGGACGGCCCGGTTGAGCCCTGACCTTCGCCGCGCTTCGAGACAAGCCTCCGCGCCGTGGGCTGAAAGGCATTCGGAGCTGGATTGAAACAATCACTGGGTTCGCGCGCCTTGCCGGCTGACGATCGCCTTGATCCAAATCGGCGCGAAAGGAGAGGTGCATCCTTTTGAGGTGGGATAGTCGCGATAGATTCCCAAGGCTTCTCCAATCGCGACCGCCCGCTGCCGGTGTTTGGGAAAGTGGATTCCAATTTCGGCCAGAGCACAGTTCATCGTCCATTGGACCTCGGGCGCCGCTTGCCCCATTTCGGCTTCGATGCGATCGAGAAGGGCGCTAAGATCAAGCCCTTCGGGCTTATCCCCCACCCTGTCCGCCGTCAGCCTCCAGCCGGCGCGGGCGGCCATCCGGTCATTCTGAGCCATCCACTGCTGACGAAGGGCTTCCTTGGCCGGGTGTTGCCTGACGACATAAGAAGCGAGCCAATCGGCCACTTGCAGAAAGGACACGGACCGCACCATCCGATCCATTTCCTCCGCGGTCAGGTTCTTCGGCTTCATCAGAAGGATTCCCAAAAGCTGCGCATCCACGTTGCCGGTCCGCCAAAGCGCGAAGCCCAATTGATGATCAGGCTTGATCTTCTTCGCCAGGGCGCGGATGTCGCCCAGCGGAACACCAAATTGGTTGTCCCCTGCGCCGTTCTTGGCATTGCGCGCCCGCATCTTCTCCTCGGCCAGCGCTTGAAGCTGCTTGATTGCATCATTGAGTGTCATTGGGAGGAATACTATGAAACCGAAGTCTGGCCATCCTCAACAAAGCCCCGGGCAATCGCAGCCGCAGGATCCTGAAAGATGGCCATCGCCGTTTTCATTCGCAGAAAGCCGAACTTGGCATAAAAGCGTTCCTTGCCCGGCACGGTGTAGAGGATGATCTTTCTATGGGCGCGCGACAATTCCAGCAGCCGGTTGACGATCTGTTTGCCCAGGCCGATGCCCTGATGATCTGGCAGGACGGCGATATCACAGAGATAGGAACAGTCCGCACCGTCCGCCAAGGCGCGCCCAGCGCCAACGAGTCGCCCCTGGTCGAACACGAAGCACCGGAACAGGCTGTTGCTGAAAGCCGTTTGGAGAACGGCGGCTGGCTTATGACCGAGCGGCGCCAATCGATAAAGCGTGGAAAGCTCTTCCCAATCCACATCTGCAAGAGAATCGGTCCAAGTCAGCGGCATACAGGCAAAAGCCATCACAACTGGCGCTGCCAACCGTAAGCTAAAGGGGGGAAAGCTGCCAACTCCGAATCCCTCTCTCGCCGGATCTCGATGGATCGGCAGCCTCTCACCCTTGGCGGCCGAACACGGCACGAGCTTCCACCTGGATAGGCGACCAGAAACCATTCGTGTAACCGCCGCTGGCGAACCATCGTCAATACCAGCGAAACCGTAGCGCGATCTGCTATACCTATGACAAAGAACCTCACGCTGGTTGCCGCTGTAATGCTGCTGGCAACCAACTCCTCTCGGGCCGCAGACAAATGGGACGTGTCCAAGTACGACACGGCCAAACTCCCGCCCGCAGCCAAGCGCAAAGGCGTTACCTACGCCAAAGATATCCGTCCACTCTTCGAGGCATCCTGCTTCCGTTGCCACGGCGAGAATCAGCAGAAAGGCGGCCTCCGCCTGGACAGCCTCGAATCGATTCTGGAAGGCGGCAAAGACGGGAAGGTTGTGGTCACGGGAAAGAGCGCTCAGAGCGCGGTCGTGCTGGCGGCCGCTCAAATCCATGATGATATCGCTATGCCACCGAAATTTCGTCCGGGAGGTTCGGGAGGCCCTCGGCCGCCGGGGGATCAGAACCGACCACCCGGACCTGGTCCGGCTGGCTCTGGTCCGGGCGGCCCTCCCCCAGGAGGTGGCCCAGGCGGTCGGGGTGGCTTTGGTCCGCCGCCGAAGCCGTTGACCACGGAACAGGTTGGCTTGTTGCGGGCGTGGGTTGACGGCGGCGCCAAGTAGGTCGGAACCGGTTCGAGGGTCCATCTACAGACGAGCGCGAGCACCGGCCATCGTCGTCACCGAGACACTCGCGCACTGAGTCTCGCTCCACACACGCGTTTCTCAGATCGAGAGCCGCTCTGCTCACCTGGCAGGGCGGCTTTTCGTTTCTGCAATCGGGGGACAATCCGGCAGCCACCGTTTCGCACAAATGCCAGTGGCAGCGAGAGTGCTCCAGAATCGGGCAAGAAGTCGACCAGACCCGAGCGCATGAACCCGATTCGCATATTATTGATTCAGACGGAGCAAGTTGCACGTGAACGCTTGGCCGCGTGGCTGAGGCAGGAAGCTTACACCATTGTCCAAGCCAACAACGGGGCGGAAGGGCTGGCTCTGTTTAGACAGGGTTCATTTGACCTGGTGATTACCGATTATCAGATGCCATTCCTCAGCGGCTGTGAATTGGCCGTCCACATCAAGGGGCTCGATCCGATGCGGCCCGTCCTGATGATGTCTGGTTCCTGGCAAAGGCCCAGCCCCGAAAACCCGGTTGATGCGTCGCTTCCCCTCGGATGCAATCCTGCGCGACTCCGTGAAGTGCTCGCGGAACTCTTGTCGAGTCGCGCTAATGCTCCGTTCGGGTCAGAGCGCGAAACGGCCGAGTTGGTCGAGGCCTGAGTTGAGCATGCGCCACCGCCCTTGAAAGTCCATATATTCTGGCCTCGTCTCGCCGCCGGCTACGCCCGCGATGGCATTCATGGGGTCAATGCCGCCGACGCCGGGACAGACGCTGGTTTTTAGAGAAGATCAGCCACAGCCTGCAGGAGCACCTCGGACCGGATTGGCTTCTCGAGAACACAGGCGGCGCCAAACCGTTGGGCTGCGGTCAGCGACTCGCCTGCCCACATGGAATCTCCCGATGTCGCCAGGATCGGCAGCTGAGGGGCCATACGCTTCAGATCCCGGATGGTTTCCAGTC
>JAXMHN010000049.1:0-54373 GCA_046346765.1 Verrucomicrobiota bacterium
GCAACCAGCAGAATCTCGCTGTCAGCCCAATGCGTCTGCACCTTCAGAAACGCAACCGTAAAGGTCGTCATCCCACCGTAGGCCACCGACCAACCCAAGACCGCCCACAACAGTTTGCGAAACGGCCGGTATCGCGCCATCTCAAGGAACGGCACCGGCGTCCGCGATCGCTTCGCCGGTTCGGCGATCGGAACGTCGGGAATCCGTTTCAGAAAACTCAAGCTGATAGCTCCCATGCAGGCGCTGAAAGCGAAGTCAACGGCGAATCGCCCCGAGGCCGGCTCCCGCCCAAGGCAAAACGCCGACAAAGCCAGCGTCAAAAAGCTCCCGCAATTCACAAAAGCCGCCTCGCGCGCGAGATACTGGCCACGGACCGGCGCCGGCACCAGTGAAGTCAACCAAGGCAGCCATGCGCTGCTCGATATCCCGCGCGACAAATTGAACGCAAACAACAGCGTCAGCATCAACGCCAGCCGCGTGGTCTGGTTCAGAAACGCCTCCGTCAGTGGCACCAACGCGATCACGAAGATCACCGCCACCCGTGCCCCCCAACCAGCGTAAACAAACCTCTTGTAGCCAACCCGGTCGATGTAATTGGCGGCTGGAATCTGGAAAATGACCAGCAAAGGCATCATCCCGGTGATGATCCCCAAAACCGTCGCCGTCGCGTCCAGGCTCTTCGCGTAAAGCACCATCGGACTGCCCAGTACAATCTGAAAGGAAAGGGCGTTGAAGATCGCAAAAAGGAATGCGTTCGAAAGCCCATCCGGGAGCGGCGGCAGCCCGCCTTCCCCGGCTTCGTCCACCGCAACCTTCGCATCCTGGCGCACGCCCTGGATTTCAAGTCGAAATCCTGGATGGTGGCAAGAGTCTTTCGTCAATAAACGCGCGTTGGACCTCGGGTCCTCAAGACGTCGGGAGCCAGACGCCAGGTTGCTCATCGACCCCTGAAAACTCATCATTCGGCAGCCAACTAATTCATCCGCAGCCAATTGCAAAACATGGCCACGTGTCAATGTTGTGGCTGGGAGCACCAGCCGTTGAGTCGCCCCCGTTTGATCCCAGGCCCCCCGCGGAGTAAACTTCGGCCCATGAAGACGCCCGACGTGCAAGCCTTCAAGAAGCTGATCGCGACAGCCACTTTACCCGCCCTCGGACCGCAACGACGCCCCGAAGCCCGTTCCGCTGCCGAGCTTCACCTGGCCCTGGACGCATTCTTTCGAACCGCGCCCGGAGCGCTGGAACACGAACAACCCCTTCGCTCCGCCGCCATGCTCTGGCACGATCACCTCGACGAATCGCATCAGATCTCGCAAAATCTTCCCGACACCACCGGCAGTTTCCTCCACGGCATCATGCATCGTCGCGAGCCTGATTATGGTAACGCCAAGTACTGGTTCAGCCGCGTCGGCGAGCATGCCTCCTCTCCGGTCCTGGCCAGGCGCGTCAGCGAACTCTTGGCCAAACAAGCCGTCCCTGACCCCGGGTTGACGCGCCTTGGAGCCTCCGGGCGCTGGGATGCCTTCCAATTTGTCGACCTTTGCGAAGCGGCCGCGAACGCCCAGCAACCCCGCTACCAGCTTCTCCAACAAATCCAGGCGGTCGAATTCGAAACGCTGCTGGAACACCTCTAAAGCCGGAAGCTTCAGCGTATTCGATGACGATTCGGATCGGAGTTCCCCTGTCTGCGAGCGCCGGAGGCGCGGAAGGCCTTTCCAGCAGGCGCTCCTTGCCCACGAGTCCACCAGCCCCCCCGGCCAATCAGTTACGCGTCGCCCGGCATACGGCCCGGATCAAGCCGTCCGCCGTATGCGGGTTGGCCTCCACCGCGGCTTTCAACCCCAGTTTGGCGATGGCTTTGCTCGTTTCCGGCCCGATCGATGCGAGGCGGGCCTTGGGAAACTTGCGGAGCAGGTCGGGCAGATTAAACCGCTCGTGAAAGTGCTCCACTGTGGAGGCGCTCGTGAAAATGATCCATTCGGCGCCGTCCGCCACCAACCTGGCCGCAGCGCCATTGATGTCCTCCGTCTCCGCCACCGTCTGGTAGCTCGCCACATCATCCACAATCGCCCCGAGCTTCTCCAGCGCCCGCGGCAGTTCCGGATTGGCCACCTCCGCCCGCATCAGCAGTATGCGCAAGTTCTCAATGGACTGGTAGCTTTCAAACGCGGACGCAATTCTGGTCGCGAGTGCTTCTTCCGGCATCAAATCGACCTTTAAATGGAGCTCCTGCAGTTTAGCAGCCGTTCCGGGGCCGACGGCGGCGATACGCACCCCTCCAATGTCGCGCAGGTCATCGAAGGCCTTGAAAAAGTAATCGAAGAACGTGGTCACGCCATTCGCACTCGTAAAAACGATCCAATCATATTCGTGCAGCCCCAGAATAGCGTCTTTCAGGTCCTCCTTGTTGGCCGGCGGCGCGATCTTAATCGTAGGCACTTCGAGCACATCCGCGCCTAAATCCAGGAGCGGCCTGGACAGAAGCCCAGCTTGCTCGCGGGCGCGCGTCACCACCACGCGCTGGCCGAACAACGGCCGCTTTTCAAACCAATTGAGCTTTGAGCGGAGGCGGACGACGTCGCCAATTACGGTCACAGTGGGGGCGCCAAATTGAGTTTCTTCCGCCACGTCTGCAATGGTTGCGAGCGTGCCTTCGATCGACTGTTGTCTGCCGGTCGTGCCCCAGCGGATCATGGCGACGGGCGTCCCCGAAGCCATTCCTTTCGCGACGAGAGTGGCGGCGATTTCCCGGATCCTCTTCAGCCCCATGAGCACCACTTTCGTTCCCGGAGCCGTGGCCACTTGGGCCCAATCGATCGAACTTCCCTCCTTGTTCGGATCCTCATGGCCGGTCAACACGGTGAAGCTGGAACAATGGCCCCGGTGCGTGAGGGGAATGCCCGCGTAGTTCGGCACCGCTGCCATGGAAGACACGCCCGGCACCACTTCGAAGGGCACGCTGGCGGCTGCTAATTCTTCCGCTTCCTCCCCACCACGGCCAAAAATGTAAGGGTCGCCGCCTTTCAGCCGAACCACCGTCTTGCCCGCCTCG
This sequence comes from Verrucomicrobiota bacterium, assembly GCA_046346765.1. GTDB lineage: Bacteria > Verrucomicrobiota > Verrucomicrobiia > Limisphaerales > SIBE01 > JAXMHN01. Next base: position 3,053 of record JAXMHN010000049.1, read on the forward strand.
GCTTTGCTGATCAGGAGGCGGTTCAGTTCAGTCTGGGGAACTGCCTGGCGTTCCGAGTGTTTCCCACCGTAGATCACTTCCGCCGAAGCAGGCGCCAGACGCAACAACTCGGCATTGACCAGGCCGTCGTAGACCACCACATCCGCTCTCGCCAACAGTTCCGCCCCGCGGACGGTCAACAGACCGACGTCGCCCGGACCGGCCCCTATCAGGTAAACTGTTCCTTTCTGTTTCACGTGGAGGCAGTGTACGGGTTGAGTCCCGGCCTCGCAACACATGCCTCGCCCGCGATTGAGCCGGGCACCCCCGCCAGCCGCAGCCGCGAGGTTTCAGGGGACTGCGCCGCCGCTCGCACTCCGGCTCCGAAGGAGCCGCTTCTTAGCTCAGGGCAGAGCGAGCGACGCCTACGCCCGGACGTCGTCGGCGGCAAGCTCGCCCAACTGTTGGGCTTCGCCAATTGGCCCGCTCCGTTCCGTCCGGCGAACGCGCTCCTCCCGGAACGAAACAGCCCGCAAACAAAGCTTCGTTCCGGTCAAAGCGGCATACGCGGCGACCGGACTCAAACAGCCGCCCCCCATGGCGTGGAGGAAGGCGCGTTCGGCTGTCACGCACGCAAAAGTGGCCTGGTCGTTCAAGTGGTTGAAAATTTCCGTCATCCGATCCTTCTGGTCCGCCCGCCCTTCGAGTCCGATCGCCCCCTGCCCGACACACGGCACCATCTGTTCGACTGGCAAGTAAATCGCCCGCAGTCCTTTCGGCACTGGATCCTTCTCTCCTGGCTTGTCCGGTCCGGCCAATTGTCCGTCCGCTCCAATCTGGAACTGAAGCCTGTGAAGGCCCGCCGCTGCCAACACCAGCCCATCCAAGTTCGCTTGCTCGCTTAACTTATGGAGGCGGGTGCCGACGTTGCCCCGGATTGGCGTAACCTTCAGGTCTGGGCGCAAGGCCTGAATCTGGGCCTGCCTCCGGGTAGAACTCGTCGCGATGGTCGCCCCGCCCGGGAAATCGCGCAGTCCGGTGACATTTCCGCCGGCGCCGCTCGTTTCCAGCATGCTCCGAGTCGCCGCTCGGAAAATGAGGACGTCCCTGACATCGGCGCGTGGCAGGGTGGCGCGCAAAGCGAGCCCGGTGGGCAGATCGGTTGGCAGATCTTTGAGGCTGTGGACCGCCAGATCGGCTTCGCCGTTGAGGAGCGCCACCTCCAGTTCTTTGGTGAAGAGGCCTTTCGTGCCCGGCATGGCTGGCAGGTCGGGCGGAGCCGACTGCAGTTTGTCACCGGTGGTCCGAATGATTTTGATCTCGAACTGCTCGTGGGGAAAGGCGTGACGGCATGCTTTCAAGACCATGTGGGTCTGCGCCAAGGCCAAAGCGCTGCCGCGGGTAGCGAGGAAGATAGGGCGATCCACAGAAGTTTTTATACCTGTTTCCATTTGCCGCGAGCGGTGACGGGAGAGGAAAACAACTCGCTGCCGGGCGCCGCCAGCCGGCCGGCTGTCCGGACCGATCGGCTTTTTCGCGATGATGGCTTCGCAACGGGCGATCTCTTCGCGCCGCTGCTTTAAATAACCATCGGCGATCGTCTGCAAATCGTCGATATTGTAGAGGTAAACGTTGTCGAGGAAGTTCACCTCCGGCTCGATATCGCGCGGCACGGCGATATCGACCAACAGCAGCGGCCGGCTGCCCCGCCCCTTGATGACCGGCTCCAACTTCGCCCGGTCGACAACATACCCGGGTGCCGAAGTGCTGCTGATGACAATGTCCACCTGACCGAATTCCGCCGCCCAGGTTTCGAAAGGCACCGCTTGCCCCCCGAGCGAGTCGGCCAGGTCCTTCGCCCGATCGTAGGAGCGGTTGGACACCAGGATGTGCCTCGCCCCCCGGCTCAACAGCGCCTTCGCCGTCTTTTCACTCGTATCCCCTGCCCCGAGGACCATCACCGTCCGCTCCGTCAGGGAACTGAATATCTTCTCGGCTAACTCGACCGCCACCGAGGCAATCGAAATGCTGCCGCGCTGGATGTTGGTATGGGTGCGAACGTGCTTGGCGACGTTGAAAGCCTTTTGAAATGTCTTGTTCAGGCACGCGCCGGTGTGGCCCTGCTGCAAAGCGAAGTCGTAGGCCTTCTTCAGTTGCCCCAGAATCTCCGTCTCCCCCAGCACCATCGAATCCAAACCGCACGCCACCTTGAACAGGTGCTCGATGCTCTGCGGCTCGCGCAGGAGGTAAAGCTCGTCTTCCGATGCGCTTGGGCCAGCCCGTTCTTTCGTGAGAAACTGCTGCAACGCCGTTCCAGCCCGATGCTCGTCTCCCGACACCGCCGCATACAATTCAACCCGATTACACGTGGAGACAATGACGGCCTCGTCCGCCAGCCCCACCTCGCGCAGCTTGGCCAGCGCCGCCCGAGTAGCCTCCTCGTCAAAGGCAAAACGCTCCCGGACTTCCACTGGGGAAGTCCGGTGACTCAAGCCTATAACGAGCAGCGGCATGCAGAGCTCAATACTGGTGAATGCCCGACAGCAAATTCGTTCCCCAAAAGGTCAACATGACGAAAGCAAACGTCCCGACCGCCCCCCAGGCAAAACGGCGCCCGCCCTGTCGAAAGCACCAACGCATCACGACCAAACCGGTGTAAGCCAACCAGAGCAACACCGACCAAAGCACCTTTGCGTCCTGCAAGAAATGCGTCCCGGGCGGACGCGTCACCCAGATGGCCCCGACAAACAAACCCGCGGTAAACAGGATAAAGCCGCCCAGAAGCAGCCGCCCAATCGTCCGCTCCAGCCGCTCGATCGGCGGGAGCAAGGATAAGAACGCCCGCAACTTGTGCGCCTTTAAGTCGTGTTCCTGGCTCAAATACATCAACCCAGCCACCGAACTCAGCCCAAACGCGCCGTAAGCGAGCAGAATGAGGGCGGCGTGGAGGCTTGACCAGCCATTGATAAACTCCGGTTTCGCCCCCACCGGCGGGTCCAAACTCGGCATCAGCCCAAAGACACCCAGCGCCAACAACACCGGCGAGGCGAAGGCTCCTAGAAAACGGAGCCGCGACCACACGCCGATCACCAGGTAGACAGACAAAATCGCCCAGGTGATGAAAACGATCGCCTCGTAGAGGTTGTTGACCGGGCAACGGGCAAAGGAGACGCCCCGTTGCACCATGGCCATCACGTTGCAGCAATAGCCACCCAGGAGAAGCAGGTAATTGATCCGATTGTCCTGCTGAAAGCCCTTCCGCCACAGAAAGACGGAGTAGATGGCGCTCAATCCATACAATCCAACTGCCAAGGCATAGAATTGATGATCGCTAAACCAAGCCACAAACAAAGATTAGTGGACCTCACCCCTCCTGCAAGTGCAATCAACCGGACCGCAGGCTTTGCCTCGGCTTTGCCTGATGGGACCGTGGACTTTATTTTTGCTCCGCCAAGGCCCCGTTCGGACCAAAACGCCTCTATTGTCCAAACCCCGCGCTCCTCTCGGACACGTTGCTCCTTCCCGACCCTGCTGGGCTCCCGGAAGTTACGCGCTCCGGCCTTTCACTTCACGCCCGGCCCTTCTCTAACTCTATTCCCGCACCTGGATTTCTTGCCAGATCACCGCCGATCGGCCCGCTTCATCCACCGTCGCTGCCCGCAGCCGATATGTCCCGGGCTTCCGCAGTCCAAATACCACCGTCACTTCATACCCCGCGGCATTCCGCCGCACTTCCGGCTTCACGCCGTCGCTCAGCAACACCCGGTAATCCTCCTCGCGTGGACCGAATATTTCCCAGAAAACCACCGCGTTCCGGAATACCCCATCGCGTTCGCGCCGCGGCGTATAGAAGACCGGGGAGGCTTTTTCCTTAACCACTGCTCTCGCGGTCACTTGAGCCGAGCCAGGGCTGGGTATGGTGTCGACCTGCACCGCCAGCTCCGGCGGTTCTCCCCCGGGCCGCGCTGGCAACCGCGGTCCGGCTAGCACTTCGCGGCGGCCCTGCGATTGCACCTCGACGCTGCCATCGGCTCGCACCCGGACGATTTCCGCATAAGAGCCCAGTTCGAGGCCGGGAACGTCCCAAACCAGGTCGTACTCGATGCCGAGGCGCACGCACCGCTCGATTTCGGTAAACAGATGGTGCATGACCGTCCGATAAGCGATGCCGCTGGCGTTCTTTCTCTCCAAATTCAATTCGCCCAAGCCCCATAAGCTTCCTTTACCCATGTGCACGTGTCCAAGGTTGTAGCCCGGAGGAAAGAGGATGACCGTCTGTGCCTTGTTTTTGAGCCGGGCCAGGTCGCGCTGTGGCCAGTTTTCCATATGGTCAGTCAGATGCTGCGCTAAGGCCAGGCACTCGTCGAAAGGCACACAAGCGAGCTGGGCCGTGTCCCAAAAAAAGAAGAGGCGGGCGCCCAGGTCGTAGGCATGGGTCAAAAGCCAGGGGCTGTCCGCCCGATCCACTGCGCCGTAGATGCTGATGCCCCACTCCCGTCCGGACAACCGGGCCGCCCCGCGCAGCAGACCGCACAGAATCCCCGCCAGATGGGCCGGGTCGCCCGTCGGGATCTGGCAGCCGTAAACCATATCCATCTCCGGCAAAGTGCGGCGGGTGCCGAGATGTCCTGGAGGCTCGAACACGATCGCCCAGGGAGGCGGACCATCGCCTTCGCGCAATTGGTGAATGCCCGTGCTGATCATTGTCTCCCAAGTGTAAAGGTTCGCTTGGGCGAACGTCATGTCGCCCAAATCCACGTCCGGCCGAGCAGCCAACGCCCGGATGAGCCCAGCCGGCGAACCGTCATATTTTGCCTTGTGGAAATGGTCGCGAAAGGCTTCCAGCACGATCTCCGGCGTCAGGTTGTGGCCGTAGCCCGGCTCTTTTTCCAGTCGCGGCCGAATGACGTAGTCGCGCGTGACGACGGCCGGTTCGTCCAAAAACAAGGCCGGGCCGAGATAACAGCTGCGGTAGAGACATTCCGGATAGGGCAGGTCATTGAGTCCGCCGCCCCAGTAATAAACCGGCTGTTCCTCCAGCCAACCGCGCTGCTCCGCATCCGCGTTGAAGCAGTTCATGCCTGCTTTTATCATCACCTCGTAATCGTCCCGGGTGAGGCGGACCAAGGGATATTCGGAGCTGTCATAGCGGCGGCCGCTCTCCTGTTGCCGGGTATTCTGCGGCACGCCCAGGAGAACGTCGGAGCGCAAACGCATCAACCGGGCCGATGGCGCCGTTGGCGCCGCCGAAACGCGCTCCACCCGCTCAAGTTCATACTGATGTCCTAACAGTCCAACCCGCCTCGCGAAACCTCTCTCCTCCCCGCCGCCCTCGAGGGCCCGAGGCAGCAAATAACGCCACGCCCCGAGCACAGGCAAAACGGCGGCGCCGGAGCGAAGATCGCGGTATTCGACCGGTTCCTTGGCGCCTTCCTGCAGGATGTACCGTCTGACGCCCGATTCCGTCTGGCCCAGGGCTTCGGACGGGTCAGACTGGCACGAGACCCAGACGCGAAAAGCCCTCCCATTGGCTATCGCCGCCTCCAACAGCAGCCATTGGTTGGTCTCGCCCGTCCCAGGCTCCGTCCAGAACCGCAGAACAAGGCGCTCGACCTGCGACGACACCTGCTTGGCAGGTTTCTGGAGTCGATAGACGGCCGCGATGTCCTGGCTGGGCACCACCGTTCGTGAACTGCGGGAGAGCGATACGGCATTGTCGGCCGCCGCCGCGAGGGTTACGAACGGCCAAATAAAACCAAGCAGACCGACAGAAAGGTTCCAATGTCTTTTCATAAGGCGCTGGGTCGAAGCAGCCTCTACCGCTTGCCACTTGCCACGTCAATGATTCTGTCTGGATTCGGACCCGATTCGATCTCGATTCGGACCAAACCCGATGCAAACCCGATGCAAACCCGATGCAAACCCGATCCAAACCCAATGCCTACCTGATGCCGATCGAGTAGGCATGGCGGGGCCATCGAGCTTGGATCGGCCTTGCCCTGGATTGCGGGCTTTGGCCCGCCCAGGCCACCCAACTCCGGCCCTGAGCGAACTGCTCCATGGTTCTGCCGGACCGCGGGACCGGGCGCTGATCCAAATTGCCGTCAGAGTCCGCATGTCAGGATGGAGAGTCGTATGAATCGCAACTGCTTCACTCACTTCCCGATGGTCATCCTGGCGGTTGGCACGTTCGTTGTGGGGCAGCCGTTGGTGGCGGAGGAAATGCCGCCACCTCCGGCATCGGGCACACCGCTGTCGCCCACGGCGCTCGCCGCCACCCGCGACGGCCGCAGGCTGTTTATTGCTTGCGCGACAGGGCGCTGCCTCTTGCGATTCGATACTGGCACAGGTTCAGTGTGTCAAAAGATCGATTTGCCCGCGCCCGCCAGCGGACTGGCGCTGTCGCCAGATGAATCTCAGTTGTATGTGACGTGCGCAGCGGCGGTGAGCTCGATCTGCGTCGTGGACACAGCGACGTCGAACATCTCGGGCCAACTGGTTGCGGGCCACACAGCGATGGCGCCGGTGCCGAATGCGGCTGGGACCGTCCTTTACGTCTGCAATCGATTCAACAACTCCGTCGTCGCGATCGACTTGATTCACCGCTGTCAGCTTTGGACGGCGCTGGTCACCCGCGAGCCGGTGGCGGCCGCTTTGACTCCGGATGGCAAGCAACTCTTGATCGTGAATCACCTGCACGAGGGACGGGCCGATGGCGGAGTGATTGGCGTCGTCGTGAATGTGCTCGACGCTGAGACAGGTTGCCTGATCAAAAAGATCCAACTACCGCGCGGCAGTAGCTTGGCCCGCGGCGTTGCCATCTCAGCTGACGGCCGCTTCGCCGCTGTGACCCATCTCATCGCCCGTTATTACCTGACGACGACCGATGTCGAATTCGGCCGAATTAACGCCAATGCGCTCAGCATTTTGGATTTGAACCGGCTGGAATGGATCCGGGTGGTCTATCTGGATTACGCTGGGCGGGGCGCCGCCAATCCCTGGTCGGTGATGTGGACGAGTGATGGTCGAGCGCTGGTGGTGACGCACGCTGGCACCCACGAGATCAGCGTGGTCGAAGCGCCGCTGGCGCCGCAAAAGTCGCTGCGGGTCCGAGCCCGACTTGGCCTGCCTGGCAATGGGCCACGTGCAATGGCAATCGTCGGACCGCTCGTTTATGTGGCCAATTACTTTTCCGACACTCTCGCCATGATCGATTTGAGCCAACCTGACCTCGAACCGGTCGAATTCGGGTTAACCGCTCCCCAGCCACCGACCCCGGAGCGTCAAGGCGAAATGTGGTTTAACGACGCCACGCTTTGTTACCAGGGATGGCAAAGCTGTGCCAGTTGTCACGACACCGACGCTCGTGTCGATGCCCTGAATTGGGACCTGCTCAACGACGGCCAGGGCAATCCCAAAAACGCCAAGAGCTTGCTCTGGTCGCACCGCACACCGCCCGTCATGGCTCTAGGCGTCCGGGCGAGCGCCGAAATCGCGGTGCGCGCGGGCCTCAAATACATCTTGTTCGCCGACCCGGCGGAGGAAGTTCCAGCAGCCATTGATGCTTACGTCCGATCGCTAGAGCCGCAGCCCAGTCCACGGCTGCAGAATGGCGGACTTTCCGCCGCCGCCGAGCGCGGCCGCGCGCTCTTCCAAAGCGAGGCCATCGGTTGCGCTCGCTGCCATCCCGGGCCTTTGTTCACGGACCTGAAAAGCCATCGGGTCGGTTCGGGCGGTTATCATGACCAAGGCGATGAGCGCTTTGATACGCCCGCCCTGGTCGAGCTTTGGCGGACGGCGCCCTACCTGCACGACGGTTCGGCGGCCACACTGCGCGACGTCCTCACAAGTCGCAACGCGCAAAACCTGCACGGGAAGACAACCCAGTTGAGCGCAGCCGAAATCGATGATCTGATCGCTTACTTGGGTTCGCTTTAGCGACAACGCATCGCAGCAGCTGCGCGGAAGGTGTGGCCGCGGCACCGCCGAGTAACCGCTCCGCCCGGACCCGCGGGCTTTAGGCGGGCTTGGCCCGCCAAGGCTGCGTTCGGGCCAAAACGCCTCTATTGTCCAAACCCAGCCACACGCGGGCTCACGCAAATGCCAGCATTACGCGAAACCGGGATTCTTCCACTCAACCGGGGCGGGCCAAAGCCCTTCTATGCGGACCTGGAGCCATCCTTGGCCCGCCGCGGGATAGAGTCAGCCCGGCCGCTCCGAGTCTATGCCCGCCGCCCCGTGAGGCCCAAAGAAGGATCGCCACACTGCCGGCAAGAAGCAGCCAAGTTTGGGCATGTTCCGGCACCCGCACGCCAATTTGGGCGGTTACTATGAATGGGTCCACCAGGCCGGGGAGCAGCAAAGTGAAAAGGCCGGCGCTGGGATGCGACTGCATCACGACCGGATCGAATCCAACTTGCCAGGAGCCAGTGGAAGCGGCGGACGGCGTGGTCAGAGTGACTTTCGCCAGCAGCAAGGGATCGGCGTTGATGCCGGGAAAAGCCGACCCAGCCACGGCGTAAGGCACTCCGGCGAACACCAGGTCAGTGTCGTCGTTGAAGCCGGGTCCCAACGTGAACCCTTCGAAGCGAAATGCAGCCGGCCCGGGCGGTTCAAACAGCGCGGGATCGAGCCGAAAACCAAAAGCCAACAGTTCATCCGGGACGGGCACGGCTGTGGGATCGTTCAGGTCTGTGACAAAGACGCCCAGCTGGAAGGTTTCGCTGGGAGCCACGCTGGCGGGCGCATCGAGCCAAACGATCGGGACGGCGTGGGATTGGCCGGTGAATGCGCTGAGCAAGGTGGCGACCAACAGTCCGAAACGAGTGATATGCCGCATACTCCTCCTCCCTTTCCGGCTACAGCCTGGCGCGGTAGCACTGATACCAGATAGTATAATCGCTGTAGCTGACGCGTCCATCCCCGTCATAATCGGCCAAAGGATTGTAAGTGGGCTGATCCAGGCTGCTGCCGAGGGAGGCGCGGAAAGCGAGATAATCGGCCTGATTGACGGCGCCGTCGCGGTTCAGGTCGCCTGCGGTCATATCGATCGCGGCGGAGGCGGAGATGCGGCCACGGCCATAGACGGCATCTTCGCCCGGCGGGCCGATGTCGAGGCAACTCTGACGGATCACCGTCTCGATATTAGCGGGAGTAAACCTCGGATTGAGCGCGGCCACGAGCGAAGCCACGCCTGAGACGACCGCGGCCGAAGCGCTCGTTCCAGCAAAGTAGGTGTAAGGTTCGGCGTCACCCGTGGTGTAGAGGAGGTCGCCCGGCGCCACCATGTCGACGAAGGTGCCGTAGTTCGAAGGCAAATGCAGGTCCTGCAACATTCCACTGCCGGTGGCCCCGATCGCCAAAAAGCCCGGATAATCGGTATAGCCTGGGTCCACGTCTTCATTGCCGGCGGACACGATCAGCAGCCCGCCGCGGCCCCGTAAATAATCGGCCGCCTCATTGATCGGTCCAAGACCGGCCGCGTCGAAACTGAGATTGACGATCTGCGCGCCCCGATTGGCGGCGTAGACAATGCCGGCGACGATGTCCGAGACGAAGGCCCGCCCTCCGGTCAGCAGCGGGCTGGAAATCTTGATGGGCAGCAGCGAAACCTGCCAGGCCACCCCAGCGACGCCCACGCCATTATTGCCTGCCGCCCCGATCAAACCCGCGACACAGGTGCCGTGGGAGTAAAGCGGCGTGACGTCTTCTGACCCGTCAACCACATTGTAGCCCGGCAGCACAAAGTTCGGGGACAAATCCGGATGGTGCAAGTCGAACCCCGTATCGCAAACGGCTACGAGGACGGAGCGATTCCCAGTGGTTTGCTCCCAGGCATGCGGGGCATCAATATCCCATTGCCACCACTCGTAGCCAAATCCCGGGTCGTTCGGCACAACCTGGCAGGGAGCCACCACGTAATCGGGCTGGGCAAATTGCACCGCTCCTGATGCCATCAAGCGGTCGCAGGCCTTCTCTTCGGCGCCATGGTTGGCGGAACAAACGCAAACTTGCAGGCGGCTGTCCTGCAACAAGAGCGCTTTCTGCCCTGGGCCCATGGCGCTTTGGGAATGAAGCGATCTTAAGGCAGCGAGCAAAGAAGCCCGCGAGGCCGTCGATGCATTCGGTTTCAGCTTAAAGAGAATGGTGCCCGGACGGCGGGCTCGCAATTCAGCGCCTAAGGCGGAACCAACCGCCAGAAGAACTCCGAGGGCAAGCAAGAGTTTTCTCATAAGACACTGCCCCGCTGAGAAGGCATCTCGCTTCCTTGGCACACGACGGATGATGCTGTTCCTCCCGGCCTAGGGGCTGGACTTTGACTGGTCTACCGGAAGGAGGAGCGGGAGACAAGTCACAATCGCGGACGTCTGTCCCCGCAAATTCGGCCAGCCCGATCCCGAGATAGCGACGGCCAGTGAAATGAGGACGGAACGGAGATGGCCGCTTTCATGGGTAATCCTGATTGCCTACGGACGCTCACACGGCCGGCCTGGGCCAAACCCTTGCCAGCGATACGAACGTTGTCAATGTCCGACCGTGAGACCGAGACGATGCGATTGGAGCCGTCGATGACGACAAAAAATGGCTCATCGCATAAGCCCTGATCGAGCCGAAGGCAGACGGCCATGTCTACAATTGTAGACATGGCAAGTGCTGAAAATGCCATCCAGCGCCCTGAATTTGTCTCATCCCAGGACAGGACCGCCAAAATACCGGACAGTCAAGGCTTCGACCTCTTTCTGCCCTTGCCCGCAGCTAGAATCAGCAATTCGACTCGTTCCCCACCCAATTCGCCTCTCGGCTTACGAAAGCGGAGCGGGACGCTGTAAGATCCCAAACCGGCACCTTAATGAAGGCCGGTCGCGGCCGGCACAGGAGTCAAGGACGGCCTGGAGCGGATGAAGCGGCTCGCAGCAGAGCGCGAGCGCGACGGCCTAACCCGACCGTCCGTCTTAAGCGGTGTTCTCCTCGGTCACCATGATGGTGATGGACGCGGCGCCAGCGGACTGCAGCCGGCCAACAAGTTCGCCAGGCTGGGCCAGGGGTGTCATGACCTCACAAGCACCGCCGCGGGCCGCGGTCAACCGCAGAATTTCACCGCCGAACTGGACAAGCTGCGTGACTGCGGTCCGGTTTCGCCAAACGACCGCGCTTCCCAGAGGGGCGGCCATCCGCAGCCGGGAAAACTCATGACCGGAGAGCCCATTGATAATGTCGACCCGGATGAGCGCATCGTCGGCCGTCGAGACGAAAAGGAGGTCCGGGTCATTACGGGTTTTGGGATTCATCGTCGGAACGGAAAAAGGTCCGCAACGGAATGGAGGCGGGCCGGGGCAACGGCGTCCATCGGTATGCCGCGTTTTCCACTGACATGCCACTTGGTTAGCATGACGCCGTCAACCTCCACCTTCGGCGTCAAAGGTCAAGTCGTCGGCAGCACCGCCCGACTCAGTTGGACGACTGGAGCAAACCGGCGAACGACCAACGCTTCGGCTTCGTTTCGCCAATGGATGGCCACTCGATCTCCAGGCACCAGCCCGGTTGCTCGAAACCAGCCGGCCAACGACAGGCATTTCCGGTGAGCTCATCGTCGGTGAGGGATCGCTCGCGGCCGATCAAAGCCGTTTTGGCGACGTCTTTTTCAGCCGCTTGCGACCAGAGCATCGAGATGCTCGGGATCTGGCCATGGCTTACGGGAAGCACGGCCGGAAAGGACCAGGCCGCGTCCCGCGCTTCAAGCGCCTGACCGCTCTGGATCGTTTGTGCAGCCGGGCCGGAGCCCCACACCGCGCGATCATCGCCGCCGTTCGGCCGTCCCCTCGTCTCGCAGCCAGGCGTAGAGCGTCTTCCGACTGATGCCTAGATTGGCCGCGGCCACACTCTTGTTGCCCCCGGCATGGGCGACTGCCTCGCCCGCCCGCTCCGACCGTGAACGGTCCTGCTCCAGCCCGCGGGGACCCGGACCAGCCCCGCCCGCTCCCGGTATCAGCTCGCCCCAGGAGGGGGGATGGAAAAATCGGCCGTTGAGGACGGCTGTTTCCTCGAGCAAAGCCGCCTGCCGGAGGACATGTTCCAACTCGCGCACATTGCCAAGCCAGGGTGATCGGCAAAGCTTCTCCAGAAAGCGGCCGCTGACGCCAGTGATGGGACGATTCAATTGGACGCGCAACACAGCCAGAATCGACTCCGTCAGGACGGGAATGTCCTCCTGCCTCTCGCGTAAGGGCGGCAAGTGGATCGTCAAATGGTTCAACCGATAAAAGAGGTCGGCGCGGAAGCGGCCGATCTTCACCGCCTCGGATAAACTCGGGTGCGATGCGGTGATGATTCGGGTGTCCACTGGAATCGTGGCTTCTCCCCCGACGCGGGTGATTTCGCGTTGCTGGATCGCTCGCAATAACGCGACCTGGCCGTGAGCGCTCAGATCCGCGATTTCGTCCAGGAAGAGCGTCCCGCGGTTGGCCAGTTCGAATTTGCCGATGCGCTGGCGATGGGCGCCGGTAAAAGCGCCGCGCTCGTGGCCAAACAACTCGCTTTCCAGGAGCGTTTCGGGAATGGCGCCGCAGTTGAGGGTGATGAAAGGTTTGTGGCTACGGGCGCTGTGCCGATGGAGCAAAGTGGCCACGAGTTCTTTGCCCGTGCCGGTTTCGCCCTCGATGCAGACGTTGACGTCATAGGGCGCCACTTTATGAATGAGCTGAATGACTTCTTTCATGGCGTGGCTTGCCCCGACCAGGCCCCCGGAGCCCGGGACGGCCGGCTCAAACGCGGGGCGAATGGCCACCCCCTTAAAACGACGGACGGTCGCCGTGACCACTTCTTCCACTGGCAGACGCTCGAAACAGGAGCCGCCGGCAAAGCCGTCGATCTCGCATTGCCGCGCGAGTTGTTCAAAATCCTCGGCGGTCGTGACCGGGCCGCCAAAACCAAGAAGCAGCGGGCGTCCGCTGGCTCGTTCCAGGGCAGAGAGCATGTCCTGGAGCCGGGCGATCGCCTGCTGTAATTGGTCGCGATGCTCGCGGATATCCTCCAACCAGCGGGTCAAACCGAGGTCCAGGATCAAGGCATCCGCGCCGGCATCAGCAAAACGACCGGCCGCTTCCGGTTCGAGCGCAAAGCCGAAGGCAGCCAGGCCGAGCTGGCGGGCCTGCCGGATCAAATCCACTTCGGCATCGAGGCCGAGGCCTTCGGCTTCGAAAGCTGATCGCAAGGTTCCATCGATGAAACCCATGGCCGGCCAGTTGGTCACCCCTTCCACGCCCAGCTCCTGGAAACGCCGCAAGACGGCGCTGACCGGATAGACAGGATCGGTCGCCAGGACCCCAGCGATCACTGGCGTCCGGCCGCGGCGCGGCAGGATTTGCTCGACGAGGAGGCGCTCGGTCAGCTGGTTCGCATTCCCATAGGGCATGGCCGAAGCCAGGGACCCGGCTCCCGCATTCCGGAAATATCCCGCGCTCAGGGTCATGAGCAGATCGGCCCCGCCTTCGATGGCGCAGCGGGCGACTTGCCCCGAGCCGGCCACCACTGCCACGATGGGTCTTTTGGGCAGCCGGGCGGCGCGGGTGAGCAGCGCCGCGAGGGGTGAACGGTCCTGGGGATGCATGGCCGAGTGTTTACCAAGTGTTTCCACGACCAGCAAATGGAAACAGCCAAGTTACAGTGGCGCCCTCCCGCGCCACTCCTGCAATGGCCCGACCAGCAACGGCTTGCATGCGGGAGGTCCTCGCTGTAACAGTTGGCACCCAGGATGCTGAAGCGAGCCGAACGAAAGCTGGTTGGCCGAGGCCGCCTGGCTTCGCCCCGGAGTCACAAGTTAAGCGGCGTTTAGAGAACCAGGGCATGATGGCGTTCAACAAGTGCCGCCGTGAAACGATCCTGCCAGCTTTCCCAAGCGTGGCGGGCAAGGATCTCATCGCCCAACGCAAACGCCTATGACAAAAACGTCGATCCGTTCAGCCATTCTGCAGCGACTCCGCGGCAAAGTCGCGCAGGGCCAGCCCATCATCGGCGGCGGGGCCGGCACCGGCATCTCTGCCAAGTGCGAAGAAGCGGGCGGAATCGACCTGATCGTGATTTACAACTCAGGGCGATATCGCATGGCTGGCCGGGGCTCACTGGCCGGTCTGATGCCCTATGGCAATGCCAACCAAATTGTCAAAGACATGGCTCCGGAGGTGCTGACCGCCGTCCAGCGTGTGCCGGTGCTTGCGGGAGTTTGCGCGACCGACCCGTTCATGATCCGTCCGCTTTTTTTGCACGAGCTGAAGAACCTGGGATTTGCCGGCATCCAGAATTTCCCGACGGTCGGTCTGATTGACGGGACGTTTCGCACGAACCTGGAGGAGACCGGGATGAGTTATCAGCTGGAAGTGGATTGCATTGCGGCCGCCCATGAGATGGACCTGCTGACCACACCTTACGCGTTCAATCCGGATGAAGCCAAGCGGATGACGGAGGCGGGCGCCGATATCATCGTCGCGCATATGGGGTTGACCACCAGCGGAACGATCGGGGCGCGCACGGCGAAGTCGCTCGATGATTGCGTTGGGGAGGTGCAAGCCATTGTCGATGGCTGCAAATCCATTCGGTCTGACGTCCTGGTGTTATGTCACGGCGGGCCGATTGCGACGCCGAAAGACGCGCAGTATCTGCTGGAGTCTTGCCGGCAGCTGGATGGGTTCTACGGCGCCAGTTCCATGGAGCGCTTGCCCACCGAGATCGCCATCAAAGAAGAGGTCAAAAAATTCGGCGCGCTCCGCATCCCCAGTCGCGGGAAGCAATCTTGACGTTCCTCCTCCCAGCCAACCCGAGCGTTGCTGCCCTCATCTCCCCGGACCACTTTCCCACCCAGCTCTTTGCGAATGTCGATCAACTCCAACTCCATCTGACGCTATGGCCAAGACAACGCCCTGATCGGCGCTCTCGATACCAAGGGCGCCGAATACGCTTTCGTGAAGGACTGCTCTGAGCAGCGCGGCCACTGATCCTGCTTATAGACGTCGGAGTCCTGGGACAGCCAAACCAACTCCTGATATCTCCGGCGAAGACGTGGCGAAAGCGGCTGGGGGGGATTTGGCCAAGGTTCGCCAGAAGCAGGACCGTGGGCGAAGCCGTGGCGCTCATGACCAAAGGGATCGAGACGCTCTTGCCTCAACTCCATCAGCAGGTCGCTTGATGCGGTGCTCGCTTTGGGGGCAGCGGCGGCACCGCAGTCGCGACCGCGGGGATGAGGGCATTGCCGATTGGGCTGCCCAGTTGATGGTCAGCACGGTCGCGGGCAAGATGTCTCCGGTTACGTCGGCGTGAAAGACATTGTCATGATCCTGCTATTGTCGATGTCGCGGGCATCAATCGCATCAGCCGGGAGGTGTTCGCCTGGTTTCGTGGGGGCCGTCTCCGGCATGGTCGAGACCGAGGTGCGCCAAGGCCAGGACAAACCGCTGATTGTCGCGTCGATGTTCGGGAACACCACGCCGGCAGTCGAACGAGCCAAGCAGATCCTGGAAAAGGCCGGCTATGAAGTGCTCGTGTTCCATTGCACCGGGACGGGCGGACGAACGATGGAGAGCCTGATCGATGCCGGATTGGTCGCCGGCGTGTTCGACCTCACCACCACCGAATGGGCGGATGAATTGGTTGGCGGGTCTTCACCGCCGGCCCCAGCCGACTGGAAGCGGCCGCCCGGGCGGGCGTGCCGGCGATCGTTGTGCCCGGCTGCCTCGATATGGTCAACTTCTGGGCCCCAGCAACCGTTCCGGCGAAGTTCAACGGACGCCGGGTTTTATCCGCATAATCCCAACGTGACGCTGATGCGGACCAACGTGGAGGAAACCGCCAACTCGGGCAACTGCTCGAAAATTGAATGAAGCCGGGGGCCAGTCTCAGTTCTGCCCTTGAAGGGCGTCAGCATGATCGATGCGCCCTCCGGACCATTCTGGTGGCCAGAAGCCAATCAGGCCCTGTTTGCCGCCTTAAAGGAAAACCTGCGCCCGGCGATTCCCGCGATCGAGCCCGATCTCAATATTAATGATCCCGCGTTTGCTGACCAGTGCGCCCAAATGCTGTTAACAAAACTTGGCGATGGCTCGAGGTCCGCGCTAAGGAGCGCGAACCTCAGTTCGCTCTGGCTCAGAGTTGAGCGGCCGGTCCGAAAGGGCGGGAGCTGGGGAACCTTCGACGCTGTTCAGTCGGCTATTTTCGGCGCAGCCGAATCGAATCGCGATCGAACCAGACTTCGCCTTTGGCAGCCCGGAGATCGCAGATGAGCTCGACGTCGGGCAGATCCTCCTGGATAGGGCCCATGAAGCCGAAATCCCCGCTGCTTTCGCGCAGCTCAAAGTCAAAGCTGATGTCCGTCCAATCCGTATCGCCCGCCAACTTCTTGGAAGGGCGCGCCACTGAAGTCCTGAAGCCGGCTCCGCCCTTTCGATCTCCCGCGTCTATACTCACACCGCGGCTGCGCATCTTGCCCTCCAGCCGATAGCGGCCCGGCTCAAGACGGGCGCGGGTAACCCAGATTCCAACGCAACTCCCGCTGTTCGCGCTGATGTGCAAAAGCTTCTTGCCGCCCTCCTCCGTCTCATTCAGCACCGGTGTGCCAAACTCCACTCTCGATTTCCAGTCGCCCAGGCGAGCCAAACCATCGCCGTCAAACTTGAGTGCGGAATCCTGCGACCCGAGCCGCTCCCGGATGTAGGCAACCCGGTCCGCAATCCGCTCGCAGAACTGATTGACTTCCCGGTCAAGCGACCGTCCCGCGTTCGCGCCACCGCTCTCCACGACCCCCGGCCTGATCTTTGCGGCGAGTTGATGAACGCGGTTGGTCAAAGCCTCCACGTTGAATTGGCTCTCGAGCAATTGAGTCATCCGCTCACGATACCGCTGCCTGCCCTCCGGCGCTTGCAAGACCGCCCGGGCGACCAATCCGTTCATCCGCGGGAACAGCGGCATGTCAGTCGAAACGCGCATGACGCCAAACATTTGGTCGAGCCCATGCGGCATGAACACGAACTGGTCGGAGTCGGGATCATGGTAGAGCCGGTAATTGTTGCGGTTAATCGCGTAACCGTCCCAGTTGCAGGTCATGATATCGATCGCCAAGTAGGTGATAAAGCGATCCACGTCGAGAACTTGGCGCAACTCGCCCATCCGGTTGGTCGAGGGTTGCTCAGCCGCCCGGGCGAGGCGTTGCAGGTCCGTCTTGTCTTGCGGATTCCGGCCCGAAGACTTCGTCAGACCGTCTCCCACATCTTTGAGAAATCCACCGTCATATAAATTGCCGTCGGCATTCTTGAAATGACCGGCGAGGAATTGCTTGTTGAACGCTTCGGTCAGCACATACAGCCCCAAGTCACGGCCATTTAAAAGCACCCGGGCGTGGGTGGCTCGCGGCACCGGCACACCTGCCGCCGCAAAAATCTCGCGCGTGATCTGCTCGTTCAGGAGCGACCGGTCCTGGACAGAATTGTTGAGCGAAAACCGCTCCAGGCCGTGAAACGTCTGCCCTTTGACATGCTTGTCAAAATTCAAGGTCAAGGCCGGCTCGTCGTCGACCGAGCGGAAGCTGCCGGCGGCGCCTTTCAGATGAATGGAAACATCCTTGTAAGTCTGATGACCTTCACGGACGGTTGCTTTGACGGCCGGACGCTTCTGTTCGCCGCCACGAAAACCCTGCCAGCGATAGTCACGCAACGTCTCCATGCCCGCCTCCGGTATTTCGATCTCAATTCGCGGCACGACGTTGTTGGTGAAGATCTCATCCGGCGCTCCGGTCCGCTTGGATTTGCCCGGCGCGGGATTGGCGGCGTGGAGCAGTGCGAGCGAAGCCCCCAACGCCAGCATGAGCACGAGCCGGACAGCATGGCGGCCCGACCTGGCGCAGAAATAATGAAGATTCATAGGTGGCATCAGCTCTACATTGAAGCAGTCAACACCTACGGATCAACTCAAATCACGTTGCGCCGATCGGATCAGGGGCGGCCCCAACCCTCGCTATTACCGACAGCTGATAAAAGGCCTTCGTCGCGACGAGTCGGGCTGATCCGACCACACCTTCCGCTCGCCAGGGCCGCCGCGCGGAAGACGAGAGACTCTTGAAAGGCGCGTCGCCTTGTGAGACCATGAGCCGCCAGAAACTCCTTCGCCCCAGCAAGGCACCACGCGCCCTGTCATTCCCATCGTCGATCCAAGGCAAGGTGGGTCAGGTCCGGTCGTGCCAGGCCGGCCAACTTGAACGCGGCGCGCGCGCGGGCGTTGGCGCTTTTGCCTTGGCATTTGCCTGGGCGTGGCCTATTTACGAGGCAAAGGTCACATTGTCTAATCGGTCAGCGAACTCAACCCCACCCCTATCACCCATTTTGTGCATATGAGGAATACACTCGTGGCAACCCTTTGTGCAGTCAGCCTCTTTGCGCTGCTGCCTGCCTGCAAAAAGGCAGAGCAACCGGCCGCATCCAATCCGCCCGCGGAGCGGCCCGCAGCCACGGCCGCGGAGTCGAAGGAGGGAACACCGGCCAAAGCAGCCGGCGACCAGGCGCAAGCGGTCACGCTGAAGATCCGGTGGCCTTTGGGCAACCGCTACGTCTACCGGATGGACTTGGACCAGCATAGCACCAATACCATTCCGCAGATGCCCAAGCCCATCCAGCAAGATGTGGCCATGGCCATGACCTATGCTCTGACCGTCGCGGCAGAAACACCTGCCGGAGGGCGCGAACTGGAGATGGAGTTCCTCGCCAATGAAATGGAAATCAAAATGGGCGAACAGGTGATGATGTCCTTTGATTCGAAAGAAGCTCCTAAAAATGAATCTCAAAACCCGTTCGCCACGCCCTTCCGCAAAATGATCGGCTCAAAACTCCGCCTCCAACTCGATGCCGAGGGCAAGGTCGACAAACTCGTCGGATTCGAAGAGTGGCAGAACAACCTCGCCGGCGACGGCGGCGGGGCGGCCAAGATGATTCTCTCCCAGCAGTTCGGCGAAGATTATTTCCGGCAGATCGCCGATTTCAGCCGTGGATTGCCGCCCAAACCGGTTACGATCGGAGATACCTGGCCGCTCAAACTCGATCTGCCCGCCGGCCCCATGGGTAAGATCAACATCAATGCCACTGTCATGCACAAGGGATTTGAAGATCAGGATGGTCATCGCTGCGCTGTCCTGGACAGTGTCGGCACGCTCAAAGGCGGCTCAGCCGGCGGCGGCCCGACCGGCAAAATGAACATCGAGCAAGGCAAACTCAACGGCACAACCTGGTTCGATCCCGAACTCGGGGCCATGATCAATTCCTCGTCCGAGCAACATATGCGAATCAAGGGCGAAATGCCCGGACCTCAGGGTGGCGGGAGCCAGTTCACCAGCGACATTGCGCAAAAGGTAAGCCTGAAATTGGTCGAATTGACCAAAGCGGATAAAGAGGCCAAGTAGCCCAACCCAGGCCGCGCCCCCACCCGGTCCGGGCGCCGCGGCCGAGGACTGCCGCTTGCTTGGGTTTTCAACCAACTCCCAGTTCGCGGCGAACCTGGGCAAACGCGTCCACCGCCAGGTCCAATTCAGCCTGAGTATGGGCGGCGGAGATCTGGAGTTCGGATCCGCGCCTTGCCTTGCGGCACCACCGGATAGCTAAAGCCGATGACGTAAACGCCCTTGGCCAGCATGGCGTCGGCGAAACGCCCCGCGAGCGCGGCATCCCCCAGCATGACCGGACAGATCGGGTGCGTCCCCGGGAGCACTTGCAGCCCCTGCCGACTCATTTGTTCACGAAAGTAACGCGTATTCGCTTCCAGGCGATCGCGCAAGGCCGGTGACGCGGTCAGGAGTTCAAGCACCTTCAGACTCGCCCCGGCAATGCCGGGCGCGAGCGTGTTGCTGAACAGATACGGGCGGGACCGTTGCCGCAGCAACTCAATGATCTGGCGGCGGCCGCTCGTATAACCGCCGCTGGCGCCACCGAGCGCTTTGCCCAATGTGCCAGTGAGAATGTCCACTCGCCCCATGACACGATGATATTCGGGCGTGCCGCGTCCGCGCTCCCCCAAACAGCCGACGGCATGGGAGTCATCGACCATGACCATGGCC
Source organism: Verrucomicrobiota bacterium (assembly GCA_046346765.1). Lineage (GTDB taxonomy): Bacteria > Verrucomicrobiota > Verrucomicrobiia > Limisphaerales > SIBE01 > JAXMHN01. The sequence continues at coordinate 23,112 of JAXMHN010000049.1, forward strand.
TCGTACTTCTCCGCCAAATCACAGATCGCCGGCAGGTTCGCGATGAAGCCGTCCATCGAAAATACCCCGTCGGTGGCGATCATCTTGTGGCGGGCCCGGCTGGCTTCCTTGAGTTTCGCTTCCAGATCATCCATTTGGTTATTGCGATAACGGAAGCGCTGCGCTTTACAGAGGCGAATCCCATCGATGATGCTGGCGTGGTTCAGCTCATCGCTGATGATGGCATCTTCCGGCCCCAGGAGCGTCTCAAAGAGACCACCATTGGCGTCGAAACATGAACCGTAGAGAATGGTATCTTCCGTCCCCAAAAATCGGCTCAACCCCTGCTCGAGCTGTTTGTGCACCCCCTGCGTTCCGCAGATGAACCGCACACTCGCCAATCCGTAGCCCCACTCGTCCAGGGCCGCCCGGGCCGCGGCCACCACCTCGGGATGCTGCGCCAAACCGAGGTAATTATTGGCGCAGAAATTCAAAACCGGGCGGCCGTCCGCAACCCGAATGGTCGTGCCTTGCGGCGAAATCAAAACGCGTTCCCGCTTCTCCGTCCCGGCCGCGCGAATCTCGGCCAGCACCCGTTCGGCGTGAGCTTGGTAAGTGTCGAACATAGGTTTAGGAGACCCAATCCAGGATGACCTTGCCCGATTGGCCGGACATCATCACGGCAAAAGCCTCCTCATAGTCGGTATGGCGAAAACGATGGGTGATGATCGGTTTGATATCCAGCCCGCATTGGAGCATGACAGTCATCTTGTACCAGGTCTCGTACATCTCGCGCCCGTAAATGCCTTTAATCGTCAGCATATTGAAGATGACTTTGTTCCAGTCAATCGACACCGGCTGGGAAGGAATCCCCAACATCGCAATCTTGCCCCCGTGGCAGAGCTGCTCCAGCAAATCGTTCAACGCCGCCGGACTGCCCGACATCTCCAAACCCACATCGAACCCTTCCTTCATCCCAAGCCGCTTTTGCACGTCCGCTAACCGCCCCTCCTTCACATTGAGCGCGACCGTCACCCCCATCTTCCGCGCCAACTCCAGGCGATACTCGTTCACATCCGTAATCACGACAAAGCGCGCTCCTGCATGACGCGCCACCGCCGCCGCCATGATCCCGATGGCCCCTGCCCCGGTGATCAACACATCCTCTCCCAGAACGGGAAAGGAAAGGGCGGTGTGGACCGCATTCCCGAACGGATCAAAGATCGCCGCCACCTCGCGGTCCACCCCGTCCGGATGGTGCCACACGTTCGACATCGGCACAGAAAGATATTCCGCGAACGCCCCAGGTCGGTTGACCCCAATCCCCTGCGTGTCCTTGCACAAGTGCCGCCGTCCAGCCAGGCAGTTCCGGCATCGGCCGCAAACCACGTGCCCTTCCGCGCTGACCACATCCCCGGGAAAGAAGTCACTCACGTTGCTGCCCACCTCCACGACCTCGCCGACAAACTCGTGCCCGACCGCCATCGGCACCGGGATGGTCCGCTGCGCCCAGTCATCCCACTTGTAGATGTGGACGTCGGTGCCGCAAATGCCGGTTTTATGGACGCGAATGAGCACGTCGTTGATGCCGATCCGGGGCACAGGAACTTCCTGCAGCCACAGACCGGGCTTTCGTTCTGCCTTCACCAGCGCTTGCATTGTTTTCATAGAGGTTCGGAGCGGATCACTTGGATGGTTTATCCAATATCCGAGAAATTGTTCTTGTATACTGGACATCTTTAATCCTTTATGCAAGACAAATTTCCACTATACTAAACACGACATGAGCGCCTCTCGACCCTCGCCCGGTCCGCCGCCGGCCGCGGCCCCAGACCCAACTGCGTCCCTGCACCGCCATTTTGGAGCCCGGGTCAAACAGCTGCGCGCTGCCCGGCATTGGTCCTTGGAGGCGCTGGCCGCGGCCAGCGGCGTGAGCCGCTCCATGCTCAGCCAGATCGAGCGGGAGCAAGCCAACCCTACCCTGGCCGTCACGATGCGGATTGCGCGGGCCTTTGGCATGTCCTTGGGCGAACTCGTCCAAATACCGACCGCCACCTCCGCCGTGTCCGTCATTCGGGCCGATGACCGGGCCTACCATTATCGGTCCGACAAATCCTGCCGGATCCGCACGCTCAGCCCCCTCAATCTGGAGAAGGATGTGGAACTCTACGAAGTCCGGCGGGAGAATGGCGGCGCGTTGCGCCGCGCGCCGCACTTTGAAGGAACCCGCGAGTTCCTGACGGTGCAGAAGGGTGAAGTCCAAGTGGAATCAGGCAGCGACAGCGATCGACTCGAACCGGGAGACTCGGCCAGCTATCGGGCCGACGTCCCCCACGCCATCATCAATGCCGGTCGCGGAGAAGCGGTCCTCCTGTTGGTCGTGATCTATCGCTGAACCAGCCCCGCCGCAGCCCTTTTCCTGCCGGGTCCCGGACCGGCAGGGCGGCCTATCCCCCCGGGCCGGGCAGTTCGGCAACTCCAGCTCCGGCACACCATTGGCATTTCGGGACCGTTGAAGGAGTGTGTCAGGATTGGCGGGCGTCATGGTATACATACCAAGCCCAGTTCCCGCCCAGCCCACCGGCCGGGCTGATCCTGGCCGAAAGGATCCACATGTCACTCAAGGCTCTGCTGAAGCCATCGCTACCCAAGGTGCTGCGAGTCGGCGTTGTCTGTCTGGTCGCTCTGCCGCTGCTGGTCGGTGCCTACTGGATCGTCGGGCGGGTCAAGCGGGTCACGCCGGTTGTCGGCTTGTCCGCCTGGTTTGACCCCAGTGGCTCCCTCCAGATAAAGGGGCAGATTCAGGCATCGGGAAAGCCGATGGACGGCCAGGCCCGCGTAACGGTTGAGCAATTGCCGGTCGGTCAGCGCCAGACGATCATCGTCGGCGTCACCAATGGAAACTTCAGCCTGTCAGGGGAACAGGCCTTCCTCGCCTTCCACACCAACGACCTCATGCGGGTCAAGGTCAGCGTCTGGCCGAGCGAACGTGGACGCCCGGCGAACGAACAACTCGTCCTCAATGGCGAGGCGCCGCTCATTCCGCGCAAATTGACCTACTGCCTCCTGGGCGTCGCCGCGTTCTTTTTTCTCGGCACATTCCTCTGGGCCTTCACCGGGAAGTATATGCCCGGGAAAAACCGGGTCGCTATCATCCTTTCGTATTGCATCATCCTGATCTGCCTGGGGGTCCCGCTGCTCTCGCCCATCATCATTCCGCGCGTGTTCCCGGATTTGCTGAAGGACATGGTCACCACTCCGGTGGGTGTGCTGGTGGCGGTCGATCCGCGGTTTCAAACCAAAACGGACTCGGATGTCCTGAAGCATCCCCAATGGATGCTCAACATCGGAGGCTATGCCACTACCAACCTCCATCAACTCCGGACCGATGGGCCTGGCAACCTCGCCACGGAAGGCGCGTTGCCGCCCGGAGCTGTTGTCGTCCTCGGGGGGCTTCTCGTGCCGCTGTATGTCATTATTCTTTCCATCATCGGCGGCGCAATCAACATGACCATGAAGCTGCCCCTGTCGCAGCGCGACCAGGAGTCGGAAATTCAACTCAACCTGCGAGGCTCATGGCGTGCGCTCACCGACCTGGTGGTGCAGGTCAAGACCAAGCTCGCCAAGCCCGCCGCCGCCGAAAGCCCGGCCAGTGGCGGCGAGCTAACAGCTCCAGCCAATTCCCCCGACTCGACGCCCCGGCGGGCCCAGCCGGCACAATCCGCCGCAGCTGGCATGGCTGCAACTGGCGCTGAAGGGGAAATAGCTGACTCCAGCCCGCAGGCGCCCACTCACGGGCATCGCTCCGGCGACCCGGAACCGAATGAAAAGCTGGTGCAGTGGAGGCAGGAGCTGCTCCAACAATACATGTTTCTGATTTCGGCCCCTTTTCTGGCCATTGTGACTTACTACCTTCTTATCTGGCTCGACCTGGTAAAAGTGCCGGTGCTCGTGGTGGTCTCCTTCTCGATCGGCTTGATCACGCAATCGATCCTCGACACGATCATCAATTCGGTCAAAAAGGCGCTGACCTCAGCCGATTCCATCCCAGCCAAGCCAGCCGCCGACTCGAGAAACGGCGCCACCGCAGGTTCGAGCGGCAAGCCGGGACCAGATCTGGCCGCGAACCTTTTCCCAGCCCGGCAGTAGAGCGAGCGAGAGGACGCAGCCCGCCCGGCGTTCCGCAATCCCCGGACGACCAAGAAGCGCACCGCGTATTCCTGTCGGAACGCCGGCCGCTCCTGGCGCCTCGACCATCAGCCTCCCGGCCGGCGCAGAGGAAGCCAGCGGGGGTGGTCCGCCCCACGGCCTTCATGCCCCTCGGTTAACAGGCGCGGCTCAGTCCCATCTGCGTTCATCACCCAGAGGCCCGGTGGCCCGCTGTTGTGGGCGCGGCAGAAAACAATCAGGCCGCCATCGGGCGACTCGCTGGCGCGGAAATCCCACTGACCAGGGCGGGCCGGACCGAGGGGGGTGATGTCGCCGCTCCGCGGATTCAAGCGGCAGACCTCGACGCCGCCTCGCGCCTTTTCCGGCTTGAAGTCGCGATTGAAGTGATCCGTGTCCGGTCGGTCAGGCTGAAACTCCCAAGGAACCTTGCTGCCAGGCGACCGCCGCGGCCAGAGAATGTCGCCCAATTGCGTCCAACTGGCCAGGTTCGAACCTCCGCCCCGGCTTTGCGGGTTGCCGTAGGTGGCCGCGAACCACATCGCCTGGCCCTCGGTCAGCTGACGGCGTTCCGTTCCGTCCGGGCGGGCCAGCGCAAGGTCGCACCAATCATGCCCAGGATCGCTTTTGAATTGGCAATCCTGGAAGAGCAGCCACTGACCATCAGGCGACCAGGTCGGGCCGAAGTAGAGATGATCCGGATGCGCCGCAACCAGGACCCGCTCCGTCCCTTCCACCGTGCTGGTCCAGATCTGGTAGCCTTGGGGGCTGGCCAGGTGGTAGGCGACCCGGCGACGATCTGGGCTTAGACTGAGCCCGTAGGGCAGGCCTTCGCCCAAGCGGGTAAAGTCGCGTGGATCGCTCCCATCGAGATTCATGCTGACAATTTGCCCACCCTGGTCTCGCACGACCTGGACCAGGAGGCGGTCATCGGAAACCAGAAGCGCTGGTGTGTAGAAGACCGCCAGCCGATTCCGCTGGGCAATTTCGGTCAGAGTGCCTTGCTCAAGGTCATAAACCCAAAGATGAGTGGGGGTCTGGTGATAGAACTCGGCAAACGGCCGGCCCGGACCGTCTCGACGCGGTTCCATACTGAGGAAAATGACCCGGCGTCCATCCGAAAGAAATGGACCTGGCTGCCAGGTGGCCTGATTGGGAATGTCGAAATCCAAGTAACGAAGTCCGGCACCATCCGCTTGGATGAGGGCGGTGCGGCCTTGGCTGGTGAAGAACAACCTCAGCTCGTTTCGGGTCGTCGCCCGTCGTGCCGCCATGCTGCCGCATCCCGGCAACATCACGGCCACACCGCCAGCGAAGGCCACGCGGAGAAAGCGACGGCGATTCATTCGCCGACAAAGAAGCAGAACGTCGTCCTGGGCAAGATCAAAGTGAGCCAGCAAAGGTGGGACCGCGGAAGGAACGGCCCGTTTCGGTCTTCACTTGCGCACCTGAATGAGGCTGGAAATGGGAAAATCGTATAAGTCGCCGTCTCCTTCGCCGGCCGAGACGATCAAGTGCTCGCCGTCGATCGCAATGGCTTCCGCTTCGACATCTTCGGTTGGCCTCCAGCGGATCGAGCCGTCAAACCACCGCTCTTTCGCCGGCGCCTCAAACAGCCATACGCCCACGTAAGTGAGCACCGCCAAGCGTCGCCCGTCCGGGCTGGCATCGGCGCCGGTTACTTGCCCCTGGGTGTCAAAGCTGTCCAGCTTTGTCAGCACGTTCACTTTAAAGGGCTCCATCGAATCCAGACGATAGAGGGTCGTGCCGGTGTCGCTTCGATGCTTCGTCAGGATGTAAACATGGTCGTGGGCATAGAAAATCGCTTCGGCGTCGAAGTTCCGGATCGAGGCTGGGAACTCCTTCTGATCTGGATAGGCGAAGAAGACTTTGCGCTGCACGCTTGTCTGGCCGACACTCGGATGTGGCTCGAAGATCCAATAAAGACATAGGTCCCGCCGATCATTCTTCGCGCTGTTGCCGAAGTCGGCGATGATGAGGTTGCCCTGGTCGTCGGTCGTGATGTCCTCCCAATCGACATTGACGGCGTCCGGGATATGAACGCCGTGGGCCGCCCCGTAGCGTTCGCATGGATAGATCCGCCCATCGCGGTGAACCGCAAAAATCCGGGGGATATCGCCGGAATCGTTGTGCGCCCAATACACGTCCTCCCAAAGCCGGCTCTTCACCAAACCGGACGGCTCGACATTGGCCGGAATTTCCAGGGAAGCGTAGGGCTGGATCGGAAGCGGCCGGACATCCGGCAGCTTGACTGTCTTCATCGCCTGATTGACCACATTGTTCCCCGTCGTTGACCGGGCAGAATGGTGCTCCAGGCCAGCTCCCCCGCCCCTCCCCATCTCGGCGTTCGATCCGGCAGGCGCGGCGGCCGCGCCCCCGCCGCCCCCGCGAAAAGCCATCCCAACGACGACGCAGAAGCCCAGGAAAGACAGGACGAACTGACACCTCGGGCGATCCAGCTGCGGCAGGCGACGCGGATGTTCCATGCCTCAGCCTCTCCTGAACCGTCCAACCTCCGCAAGCGTTCTCCGCCACCATGCCAAACTTGGCTCGCTTTTGCAGGCGAAGCCCGCTTGAGGCCCATTGCCCGCCAATTGGGTAACGTTCCAAACCATCACCAAGATGCGGTTCCCCCGCCACTCAGCGAAAGCTCGCTTTCTCATTTGGTTTCGGGTAGGTCAATTCCCCTGTGAGCCTGGCCATCGAAACTCACGGATTGACCCGCCGCTTCGGTTCTGTCTGCGCAGTCGATCAATTGGATCTGCGGGTGGAAGCGGGCCGATTCTATGGGTTCCTGGGACCGAACGGCGCGGGCAAGTCGACCACCATCAAGATGCTGACAGGGCTGCTCGCCCCGACCAGCGGCAGCATGCGCATCCTGGGACAGGACGTCGCCGACGTGGACCGCATGCGCAAACTGAAGCACCGCATTGGGGTCGTCCCCGAAAACCTCGCTCTCTTCGACAACCTGACCGCGCGCGAGTCCCTCACCTTTGTCGGCCGCATGTATTTGTTGCCTCCCGACACGGTCCGGGACCGCTGCCAGGAACTCCTCCAAATGATGGACCTGACGCGCGAAGAAAAGAAGCTCACCGTCGAGTTTTCGCACGGCATGAAGAAGAAGCTGGCCCTGGCCGCGGCGCTCCTGCCTAACCCCGACCTGCTCTTCCTCGACGAGCCGTTCGAAGGAGTCGATGCGGTCGCTTCGCGCGTCTTGCGCGACACGCTAAAACGGTGCGTGGAACGCGGCGCGACGGTTTTCCTCACGTCCCATGTGCTCGAGATCGTCCAAAAACTCTGCACCGACTTTGGGATCATCGCGGGCGGTCGCCTCGTGCACCAAGGCTCGATGAATGACATCGTTGCCGGCAGTTCCTTGGAAGAACTGTTTCTCCAGGCGGTGGGGGCTGGAAAGGTCGAAGCGCAGAGGCTGAGTTGGCTGGAGGGTTGAAGTGGATCAGGCCCTGCTCGCCTCAAATGACTGTTTGTGAACTGGGACCAATTCAAGAGCATCCTCTGGCTTCGCTGGCGGCTCAATCGCAACCAGTGGGCCCGCGGAGGCGCGCTTGTCGGGGCGATCATGCTCCTTGGCGCCGTTGCGGGCCTTGCCATCGGCGTGGCCGGAGGCGTCATCGGCGTGCTGGTGGGTGCCTTCGCCCTCCCCAAGGCAACGCCAATACAGTTGCTTCTGGTCTGGGACGGCCTGGTGGCCGCCTTCGTCTTCTTTTGGCTGATCGGACTGCTGAGCGAAATTCAACGATCCGAGACAATTGATCTCGGGCGTCTCCTGCATCTGCCCGTTTCCCTGGCCCAGGTCTTCTTCTTGAATTACTTCGTGTCCCTTTTCACGCCGAGTTTGGCGCTCTTTGTTCCGGCGATGCTTGGCCTGGGAGTGGGCTTAAGTTTTGGGCTGAGCTGGCGGCTCATCTTCCTCATTCCGCTCGTCCTCGGCCTCGTCTTTGCGATCACGGCGTGGACCTACCTGTTGCGGGGCTGGCTGATCGCCCTGATGACCAACCAGCGCCGGCGCCGCACCATTGTGATGGCAGTCACGGTAGCCATCATCCTCCTGGTCCAGGTTCCTAACCTTTATTTCAACATCCTGGGCAAAGGTCACCGACACCGCGCGCCCACCACCGGACAGAAACCGTTCCGAGAAATGCCGGAGGGTTTCCTGGCCGCTCACCCGTTCGCACCCCCCCTCTGGCCAGGCTACGGAGCCATGACCTTGGCTGAGGGTCGGCTCTGGCCGGCGATGCTGGCCACCGTCGGCGCCTTGACCATCGGAAGCTTCGGGCTGCGTCGTGCCTACCAGTCGACGCTTCGCTTCTACCGCGGAGACGACCGTTCGAAACCGCGCGTCGCCCTGTCAGGCGCACCTAACCGCCCGATCCCAGCCGGCCAGAGAAGCTTTGTCGAACGGAAGATCCCTGGCCTGCGTGAAGACGTGGCCGGTTTGACCCTGGCTTTACTGCGGTCGATGAGTCGGGCGCCGGAAATCAAGATGGCCTTGGGCAGCAATATTTTTGGCGTTGCCATCCTGGTCGTGATGGTCCTGGCGCAGCATCGCGGCCGGAATCTAGGCTTGACCGGTCAAATGCTATTAACCACCGGAATGGTCGCTTTCCCCTTTCTCGGGATGCTCCAATTGATCTTCAACCAATTTGGCCACGACCGGGAAGGCTTTCGCGCCTTGGTTTTGTCTCCCCTCGCCCGTCAGGATATTCTCCTGGCGAAGAACCTCGCGTTTCTGCCGCTCGTTTTCACCATCGGCCTCAGCGTGCTGGCCTTGGCCTCGGTCTTGGGGCGCCTCCCGGCGACGTTGGTGCTCGCGGCGATTGCGCAGCTCTTCACCCTGTTCTTTCTCCTGAGCCTGGCCGGCAATGTCGTGTCGGTCCTCGCTCCTTACCGGGTTTCGGCCGGATCCCTCAAGCCGACGAAAGCGCCGGCGAAGAAGATGCTCCTCATCTTCTTGTGGCAACTGGTTTTTCCGTTGGCGATGCTGCCGGTGTTCGTCCCGGTCGGTCTCGGCCTTCTCGGGGAGCATTTCGGGTGGTTCTCCGGCGCATGGATGGACCTGCTCCTTTCGATCATCGCGGCGGTCTTGGCCGCAGCGGTGTATTTCCTCGCGCTGGCCCGGGTTGGCCGCCTCCTTCAAACGCGCGAGCAAGCCATTCTTCAAGTGGTCACGGCCGAGGTGGAATAGCGTCAGACTCATTGCGATGTGCCCGGTCCGGGCATATTGTAGGGCGGCCCGTTGAGCAACCAAACCAACGCCCCATCACCGCCATGCAAATGCTTTCCATTCCATTGAGGCAACTGCGCCGAAGTCCTGGTTTCACCAGTATCGCCATCCTCACGCTGGCTCTCGGCATGGGCGCGAACACGGCACTCTTCAGCGTCGTCCACCGCGTTCTCCTCCGTCCTCTTCCTTATGCGAACTCAGAGCGGCTGGTGCGAATTGCTTCCGTCAATCGCGCCCTCGGCGTGACTGATTCCCGCAGTTCAGGATTGAACGTGCTCGACTGGCAGCGCCAAACCCGTTCGTTCGAGAGTATCGCCGCCTTTCAGGAGTGGGATGGGATTCTCACGATCAAGGGCAAGTCACACCCAACACGAGTGAACTGGGTCACCCCTAATCTCATTCCGATGCTCGGGCTGAAACCTGTCCTGGGCGGGCTTTTCCCGGACGAAAAGGCCGCCACAACTGTGCTGCTGCCTTATCGGCTGTGGCAAAACCGCTTCGGCAGCGACCCCGCCGTGGTGGGCCAAACCATCATCGAAGACGGCGAGCCCGCGGTCGTCGCGGGCGTTCTGCCTCCGGGAGTGGCCGCTCCGGGCCAAGGCTCACCGCCTTTGGACCAGGCGTTCATCTGCGCTCATCTCGAAAAGATCAATTACCCGCGCGATTGGCAGTTGTTTAATGTCATCGGAAGACTGAAACCGGGAGTCTCCGTCGCGGCAGCGCAGGCGGAACTAAGCGCGGTGGCCCGCGAACTGGAGCGGCTTTACCCGGAAACAAACCGCGGCTGGAGTGTTCGGGTGACCGACCTGAAGCAATGGATGTTCGCCCCCGTTCGCGCCCAGCTTTGGATCGTCTACGCCGCCACCGGGGTGATCCTGCTGATCGCGTCTCTGAACGTATCGAATCTATTGCTGATCCGCGGGACTGCCCGACGAAAGGACTTGGCCATCCGGGCTGCGCTCGGATCGACTCGGTGGCAGCTGTTGCGTCCTCTGCTGGTCGAGGCTGGTCTCCTCGCCATCGGTGGCGGCTTGGCCGGGCTCCTCGTGGCCGCGGGCGGCAGGATGGTTCTCTTCCAATTCGCTCCCGATTCCCTCGGACTGCCGAGCGACCTCGCCTTCAGCTGGCCGGTCCTCATCTCCACATTGCTGGCGTGCGTCGTCGCCGCGCTCGTGTTTGGCCTGTTCCCGGCGTTCCGGGCCAGCCGCGGCCATCTCCAACTGGACCTGACCGCCACCGGACGATCGCTGTCGCTGGAACCATCTCGCCATCGCCTCCTGGCCGGCGCGGTTTCGGCTCAAATCGGCATCTCCGCCGTCCTTCTCATCACCGCTGGTCTCGCCCTTGCCAGCTTCGCAAAGCTCGCGCGCGTCGACCCCGGATTCGGCGCCCATAATGCCATTTGTTTTCGCGTCGGTGTTTTGCCGGACCGAACGACCGGCGAACGCGTCTTCGCGGCCCTCACCAATCTTCCCGGCGTCCTCGCGGTCGGCGGATCCCACATCGAACTGCTCAATGATGTCTTTTCCAATCCGGTGCGCATCACCATCGACGGTCAACCGGCTTTGGCCAATGCCAGCGCGCCGACCGTGAACTTCTGGCTGGTTACCAGAGACTTCTTCGCCGCCGCGCAGATTCCTGTGCTGGCGGGCCACACCTTCACCCCGCGGGATAACACCAATGCTCCATGGCTGGCCGTAATCAATGAGGCCCTGGCGAAACAGTACTTCCCCAATCAGAATCCCATCGGCCGGATCATCCGCATTCCTGACTACAAGCGAGGACAGCCTGGACGGGCGCGCGAAATCGTCGGCGTGGTTGGTTCGGTCCGGCAGCATGGGCTGCGCGAACCGGCGGTCCCAATCCTTTATTCCGACTACGTCGCGTTTGAGACCGGCAGCGTAGCTCTGATCGTTCGGACAGCCCCTAACCCGGTCAGCCTCCTTCCCTCCATCCATGCCGCCGTTCAAAAGGTCGACCCCGCCCTGATATTGACGCGGGTGGCGTCGGCGGAACAGATCGTGGCCCGCTCGTTCGCTGGCGACCGATTTGCCACGATGCTCATGTTTGCATTCGCCGCGTTGGGAACACTCCTGGCAGCCGTCGGACTCTACGGCGTGCTGGCCTACACCGTCAGCCAACGCCGGCATGAGATCGGCATCCGCCTGGCCTTGGGCGCGCAGAAGAGGCAGGTTCTGGCGATGATCCTGCGGCGGGCTTTTCTCCTGACGGTGCTGGGGCTCGCGCTCGGTCTGGCAGGCGCCGCGGGTTTGGGACGATTCCTCCGCAGCGTGCTATTTGAAGTGAGTCCGACCGACCCTGTCATCTTTGGGACCGTTTCACTCCTTCTCGTCGCCGTAGCCTTGACGGCGAGTTGGTTGCCCGCGCGGCGCGCGTCCCGGGTTGACCCGATCGAGGCTCTCCGGTGTGAATAGCGTTTTGGAGGACGGGTTTCGCGGCTTGGGCGGCAGCCAGATTCCTGACCGCCCCACCCACCTCAGTTCTTCAACAGACTCCTGATCGAGAACAGCCAGCGGACACCCGGCCCTGCGAACCCGATGTCTCCGAAGAATTTGGCGGAAGGGGTGGGAGTCGAACCCACGGTACGGTTACCCGTACGCCTGATTTCGAGTCAGGTGCCTTAAACCACTCAGCCACCCTTCCAGCCCGCGTGCTTCGTCCGAAACTCGCCACGAAACAAGCCGGATCAGAAGCTACCGACACGGCCCGGCTTTTCAAGGTGAAAGACAGGCCGAAGGCCCGGACGTCATGCTGGGCTCCTCTTGACCCGCGCGAAGGCTTCGAGCGCCACCTCGCGCGCGATCGCGTGGCTGACCACCGGCCGCGGATAGGTGCGGCCAAGCTCAACCCCGGCGAGGTCAAGAATTTCGGGAGGCGCCTGGTCCGGTTGCTGCCGCCATTCCGATGGCAGCTTCGCCAACTCTGGGCACCAGCGGCGAACGTAATCCCCGGCCGGATCGAACTTCTCGCCCTGACTCACTGGGTTGAAGATGCGGAAGAAAGGAGCGGCATCGGCGCCGCAGCCTGCGGTCCATTGCCAGCCCAGCGTATTGTTGGCCAGGTCCGCATCCACGAGCGTGTCCCAAAACCAACGGGCGCCTTCTTCCCACGAAATGAGAAGGTCTTTGATCAGGAACGAGGCGACGATCATGCGCACACGGTTATGCATCCAGCCGGTCGTCCACAACTGACGCATTCCGGCGTCGACGATCGGAAATCCCGTGCGACCGCGCTGCCATGCCTTCCGCCAAGCTGGATGCTTGCGCCACGGGAATCGGTCGAACCCCTCGCGGAGCGGCTCGGACGGCGTCTGCGGAAAGTGGTAAAGCAAATGGTGAGCAAATTCGCGCCAGCCGATCTCAGCGAGGAATTGCGAACTGCGCCAGGCGCCCGTGGCCAGCCCGCGCCTGGCCGCCATGGATTTCACGCCGTGCCAGATTTGCCGCGGGCCAATTTCCCCGAAGTGCAGATGCGGCGATAGCCTGGATGTGCCGGCCAGGTCAGGCCGATTCCGCTGGTTGGAGTAACCATCGAAAGCATCCCCGAGGAACTCCTTCAAATGATCGGCCGCCCCCGATTCCCCCGGCCGCCAGACGGGGCGAAAGCCGTCCGCCCAATTGAGGCGCGGTTCGAGTTCCAGGTCGTCGAGAGAGACTGAATGTGGCCACGGCGTCGGCCGGGACAGTCGTTTCGGCGCAGGCAACAGCTCGGCCGGATCCGGTTTGGTCAGGCAATGCCGCCAAAAGGGTGTGAAGACTTGGAACGGCCGGCCGGTCTGGTTCTGAATCGTCCACGGCTCGTGCAGCAGGGCCGCGTTGAAACTTTCGACGACCACACCGTCGCGCCGCAAGGCATCCTTCAACTTTGAGTCGCGGGCGGTGACGGTGGGTTCGTAGCGGCGATTCCAGTACAACGCCGAAGCGCCGGTCTCACTGATCAGGGCGCGCAACGCCTCGAGGGTGGGCCCGCGGCGGATAACCAACCGCGAACCCGCCTGACGCAATTGCTCGTCCAAAGCGGCCAGGGATTGGTGCAGCCACCACTTCGACGCGGCGCCTGGCTGCCAGGGTGCCTCTTCCTCCGGCGCCCAAATGAACACCGGGACCACCGCTCCCTCACGCCCAATGGCCGCGCGCAAGGCGGGGTTGTCCCTCAGGCGCAAGTCGAGCCTGAACCAGATGATTGCAGGTGTCGTCATAGAGGAGACCAACTGAATTCGACAATCGCACTCCCACCGGATCGCTTGGCAGCGGCCACGATCGGGCCATGGGCCGCCCGGCCCGCATCCGAGCCTGCCGTATTCCAGACGGACTTGAGCCAGGCGCGAGTCTAACGGAGCGGTTGCTTGCCGCCAAGTTTGCCGGTGGGTCCGTTGGCACCGAGGTGCGATGAAGTGCCGGAGTCTCGGGCCAGGCCGCCACAGGTCACGTTGCTGGATGGGGCGTGCCCGCCGCAGCCAGGGTCTTTCGCGGTTTCAACAGTGACCAGGCCACGCTCGACGCCAGCACTAAAACAATCACCGCCAGCGAGACGAGGTTGTCGATCTTCCAGGCGGTGTGGCCCAGCATCATCTTCGTCCCCACGAATGCCAGGACCACGCCCAGGCCGGTCTTGAGGTGATGGAACTTATCCATGGCGCCCGCCAGGGCGAAGTAGAGGGAGCGCAGGCCGAGAATGGCGAAGACGTTCGACGTATAGACGATGAACGGGTCTTTGGTCACCGCAAAGATTGCGGGGATGGAATCGACCGCGAAGACGAGGTCGGTGAACTCCACCAGCAACAACACCACGAACAACGGCGTGGCCAGGCGAAGGCCGTTCTCGCGCACGAAGAATCGGTCGCCGCGATACTCCGCCGTTACCGGCATGAGCCGCTTGAACCAGCGCACCACCAGATTGCGCTCGGGATGCGGTTCGGTTGGGCGCTTCACGATCATCTTGAGCCCAGTCAGGATGAGAAACGCGCCGAAGATGTAGATGATCCACCCGAACCGGTGGAGGAGAGCTGCGCCAGCCGCGATCATGATGGCCCGCATCACGAGCGCGCCGAGGACGCCCCAGAAGAGCACTTTGTGCTGAAACTGCAGCGGGACGGCGAACGACGAGAACAGGAGAGCGAACACAAACACGTTGTCCACGCTCAGGGATTTTTCAATCAAGTAACCGGTGAAAAACTCGAGCGCCGTCTGTGGACCGGCGTAGTGCCAGACGCCCAGATTGAAGACCATGGCCAACGCGACCCAGACGGCGGTCCAGGCGAGCGATTCCCGCAGCGACACCACATGCGTCTTGCGATGGAAGACGCCCAGGTCCAGCGCGAGCATCACGAGGATAAACCCATTGAAGCCCACCCAGAGCCAGAAAGAGCCAGTCATAATGCAGCCGTCAGGTGCCGTTTACGTGCCATTGTCAAAGAATCAATCCTGCAGGTCGCAAACCCGGACGGAGCGCCCGTCGTCCCAAGGACCAGGCGAGGGACGAGGCGCTCCGCCGTGGCGCCCCGCTCAGTCTCTCGATCGATTGCCGCCCAGCAGCGGCATCAAGTGCCACAGGAAGTAGACCAGCGACGTAACGAACGCCGCTACGTAGGTCCAGGCGGCCGCATCAAGCACCTTCTTCACCCCAAGGGCTTCTTCCCCGGGCGCGATGAAGCCGAAGTCCGCCAAGACCGCTTTGGCCCGGCGCGAGGCATCGAACTCGACCGGCAGAGTGACGAGATTGAACAGCATGATCACGCCCCAGGCTGAGGCCATGACGAGAGCGCCCGTCAACGGCTGGATCAAACCGGTCAGGATCCCGAGCAGCGGGAGCCACATGACGATCTGGCCGGCGAAGGTCGTGATGCCCACCGCCGCCATTCGCCAATGGAGCGGTTGGTAGGCCTGGGCGTGCTGAATGGCATGGCCGCATTCATGCGCGGCCACCCCCAAGGCGGCCGGGGTGCTGCCATGAAAATTGTCCGGCGAGAGGACGAGGCGTTTGTTCATCGGATCGTAATGATCGCCCAGCAGCCCCTCTCCCGGCACGATCTCGACATGATCGATGCCCTTGCGCCGAAGGATCTCGGCTGCCACTTCCGCCCCGGTCAGCCCGGAACGCACCCGCGACTGACTGTAACGGCGATAGACCGACTTGACCCGGGCGGTCGCCCAGAGCGACAACGCCATCGTCCCAATGAATAGAATCCAAATCATAGAGGTAATCGCATGAGTTTTTGCTGCCTTGCCGTCTCTTGCCCCGTCGACAACGGCGGCCGGCGTTCACGCGCGCACCATGCCCTCGAAAGGCCGGCCGCACTAATACGATGTTCCGAATGGACACTTCGGATAATCCGAAGCAACCTCAGCGGCGGATGGAATGGCTCAACTATCACCACCTGCGTTACTTCTGGACGGTGGCCAAGGAAGGCAGCCTGGCGCGCGCCGCCGCCAAACTTCACGTCGCCCAGCCTTCCATCTCCGAACAGGTCCGCGAGTTGGAAGACGCCCTCGGCGAGAAGCTCTTCCGGCGCGAGGGGCGCAACAACAAACTGACCGACGCCGGCCAGATGGCCTTTGGGTATGCGGATGAAATCTTCGCCCTGGGCCGGGAGTTGATGAATGCAATCAAGCAACGGCCGAGCGCGCGTGTCCTCCGATTCTACGTCGGAGTGGTGGATTCGTTTCCCAAGTTTGTGACCAACGACATTCTCGCGCCAGTCTTCGCGATGCCACAGACCGTCCACGTGATCTGCCGGGAAGGCAAGCTGGAGGAACTGCTCGTGCAACTGGCGACCCACCGGTTGGACATAGTTTTGTCCGACGAACTGGCGTCCAGCAGCACCAGCTTCAAGACCTTCCATCATCCCCTCGGCGAGACGTCGACGACCTTCTGCGCGGAGAAGAAACTGGCAGCCAAACTCAGGCCCGGGTTTCCCCAATCGCTGCATGAGGCGCCAGCGTTACTGCCGGCCGAGAACACGACCCTGCGCCGGCTGCTGGAGAAGTGGTTTCGCGATCAGGCGATCGCGCCGCGAGTTGTAGCTGAGTTCGAAGATCTGGCGCTGATGAAGGTGATGGCGGCGCAAGGGCGCGGCTTTATCGCCGTCCCGACTGTCGTCCTTAAAGACGCGATGGTCCATTACGCGTTCCAACCTGTCGGAGAGGCGCCTCCATGCCGACTCTTTTTCCACGCCATCACTGGCGAACGACGCATCGCCCACCCGGCGGTAGCTCTCATCACTCGCAACCCGCTGGAGATCCGCCCGGCAAAAGCCGGGTCATTGGGAGAACTCTCAGGTCTCGATGCCCCTGGATAGCCCACCCTCTGCGGAGCGAGTGTTTCGGTGTTCTCCCGCGGCGCGCTCGGAGAGCGCTCCCGCCCCTAAAAACCATTAACGACAACCGAAGCGCTCGCGCAAAGCCGCTTGGCGGAAGGCGAAGATTTTTTTGATATCGCGGCGGACGAACAACGGAGTCGCGATGAAATCGAACGGCACGGCGTAGCGGACGACATCGCGAGCGAGCGTGCCGCCGTCGCGCGGTTCAAAGGTGTGCTCATGAACCCAAAGTCGATAAGGGCCGCGGAGCTGCTCGTCGACAAACAGATGGGGCGGCTGCCAGACATTGATCCGGGTGCGCCAGCGCAACGGGAGACCGCGCAAGCGCAGCTGGTAATCGATCAGCACGCCCTCGCGCATGACAATCGGCGGCGGCGTGACCACGTGGAAATGGAGCCAGGGCGGCGTGATGGCATCGAGGTTCGCCGCGTCCGCGAAGAAAGGAAAGAGCTCCTCCGGTGGGAGCGGCAACCAGAGTTCGGCCTGGAAATCCCTGACGCGCATGGTCCGGCAGAGCGGTTCAGGTCAAGTCTTCCAGGAGCAATTTCGCGCTGATTCGAGCCGATTCGAAGATCACGGGCAATCCGCTCCCCGGATGGGTGCCGCCGCCGACCAGGTACATGCGGTCGAATTCTTCGAACCGGTTGCGCGGGCGGAAATGGAGCATCTGCCCGAGGTTGTGCGATAGATTGAAAGTGGCGCCCTTGTAAATGCCGGCGCGTTCCCACTCCGCCGGGGTAATGATGCGTTCGAACTGGATTCGCTCTTCGATGTTCTCCAGCCCGACGCGGGCGAGTTGGCGCAGGGCGACCTGCCGATAGCGGCTGCGCTCTTTCGTCCAGTCAATAGTGGGATGCTGGTGGCTCACCGGCACCAGCGTGTAAATCGCGCTGTGGCCCGGTGGCGCCATCGTTTCGTCGGTGCGCGAAGGATTAGCCACATAGAAGGAAGGGTCTTCGGTCAGAACGTGCTCTTTCTCGATGTCCGCCAGGTTCTGGCGGTAGTTCTCGGCCACATAGATATTGTGGTGCTGGAGCTGATCGCAGCGGCCGGCCAGGCCCAGATAGAGCATGAAGGTCGAACAGGAGAATCGCTTGCGGGCAATGGCCATATCGGTCCACTTGCGGCGATGCCGCGAGGGCACAATGCGCGTCATCGCGTGACCGAAGTCCGCATTAAGCACGACGGCGTCAGCGCGCACTTCTCCCCGCGGCGTGCGCGCCCCCACCGCCCGGCGGCCATCCAGAAGGACTTCCTCCACCGGCTCGTTCAGGCGAATCGCCGCCCCAAGCTCCGTGGCGACCCGCGCCATCGCGACGGCCAGGCTGTTGCAACCGCCGATAGGATGGAAAATGCCGTGCTCGTATTCGAGGAACGAGAGAATGGAGAAGAGGCTGGGACATTGGAACGGCGACATGCCCAGATACTTCGACTGGAACGTGAAGGCCAGCTGCAAGCGCGGATCACGAAAGTAAGTCGCCAATTCGGCATGCAGTGATTTCCATGGCTTCAAGTATGGCAGCACTGCAAGCAAACGCGCCTGCAGGAGACTCTTCCAGCCCAGCCAGGGCGACTGGAGGCAGGGCGCGAATTTTGCCAACTTGACCCGGTTCGAGCTCATGAAGCGGCGGAACTGCGGCGCGTCCGCCGGGGCGAGCTTCGCAATCTCGCCAACCATCCGCTCTATATCCGAAGTGCACAGCAGTTCGCCGCCGGCACCGAAGACGAGCCGATATTGCGGGTCGAGCTTCTTCATCGGCACTTCCTCCCGCAAGTTGCGGCCGACGGCGGCAAAGATCTCGTCGAGGATTTGCGGGTAGAGAAAGAAAGTGGGCCCGAGGTCGAACCGATATCCATTGGCCTCGATGGATGACGTCCGGCCGCCCACGCGCGGCTGTTTTTCCAGCACCGTGACTTCCAGCCCGGCTTTCGCCAGCAACATCGCCGTCACCAGACCACCTGGTCCCGCCCCAATTATGACAACCCGCTTCGCCATGCGCCGAAACTATCCAAAGCCAGCCTAATCGGACAAGCCTGGGAGTCAGCCGTGCATCGATTATGGTGGCAGCTCAGCTCCACCCCTCGGCGGCCCTGCGCCGCCTTCGCGCCCGATGCGCTGCGCGGCGGCCAAGCTGCCTGGCGGCAGCGCCGGGCGCCCTTGCTCACCAGACTGCCATAGGAGCCTGTTGAAAAACGAACATGAGCGCTGTTTTCGAGGAAAAGGTTGAATGGCAAGGCGCGAGCACGGGAGCATCTCCGCAGCGGGCTGTGACCGTGCGAGCAACAAAGCCAGACGGCCTTTTCCTCGAAAACCCTTTGGGCGGCGGTTCTTTTGGCCGCATCCGGCGTTGGCTCGGCCCTTACAGCCCGCGGCGGGGATGCTCGGGCCTCGCCGCAGCGCCCATGGTCGTTTTTCAACAGGCTCCCAACTAAGCCCCGAGCAGAAACCGAAATACCCTTTTCAACGTCGGGAGCGGCGTGCGGGCCGGCGGATAACGGAGGCTTGGATCGCAGGCCCACGACCGGCGCAAGACCGAGCGGTAATGCGTGAAGCAATCAAAACTCGCCCGGCCATGGTAGAGACCAAGCCCGCTCTCGCCCAAGCCCCCGAAGGGCAGTCCGCTCCCAATCATATGCGAGACGGCGTCGTTCAGGCAGACTCCACCCGAACGCGTCTCGGCCAAGACCCGAGCCTGGGTAGCTCGATCGCGCGTGAAGAGGTAAAGCGCCAGCGGCGCAGGACGCTCGCGGAGTCGCGCCAGGGCCGAGCTGAGATCGTCGAACTCCAGCACCGGCAGGATCGGGCCGAAGATTTCCTCCTGCATCAGCGGCGAATCCCAAGGCGCATCCGTGACGATCGTGGGCGCGAGATAAAGGCTATCGGCATCACGCTGGCCGCCGTGGGCGATTTGCCCACAGGAAAGGTAGCTGGTCAACCGGTCGAAATGCCGACGGTTGACAATCCGGCCGTAATCGTGGCTGCGCCGAGGGTCTTCACCGTAGAAATCGGCCAAAGCGTGTTTCATGGCGGCGATCAAAGGGTCGCGCACACCCCGTTCCGCCAGGATGAAATCCGGGGCAACGCAAGTTTGGCCGGCATTCATGAATTTGCCCCAGACAATGCGGCGGGCAGCGATGTCGAGGGGCGCGTCGGCGGAGACCAGGCAAGGGCATTTGCCGCCCAATTCGAGGGTGACGGGCGTCAAGTGTTTGGCCGCGGCAGCCATGACAGCGCGGCCGACGGCGGGGCTGCCCGTGAAGAAGATGGCCTCAAACCTTTCGCGTAACAGCGCCTCGGCCGTCGCGCGGTCCCCGGGCACGACGGTGATGTATTCCGAGGGAAACGTCGTTCCGATCAGCTGGGCAATGGCGGCGGCAGTCCGCGGCGCGTCCTCGGAAGGCTTCAGCACCGCGCAATTGCCGGCCGCGATCGCGCCAATCAACGGGGCGAGGAGCAGTTGGCAAGGGTAGTTCCATGGCCCGACAATCAAGGCCACGCCGCGCGCCTCCGGCTGCACCCAACCGTGCGAAGGCCAGGAGAGGAGCGGGGTCGAACCTCGCCGCGGCTTCATCCACCCGGGCAACTGCCGCCGCGCGTAGCGAGCTTCGGACAGGACCAGCCCGATTTCGGTCGTGTAGGCTTGGTGCGGCGACTTGCCAAGATCAGCCTGCAACGCGTCGAAGAGCTTTCCCTCCTGAGTGGCGATGGCAGCGGTCAAACTGCGGAGTTGGGCGTCGCGATACGCCAATAGCCGGGTTGCGCCCGTATGAAAGAACGCGCGTTGACGCTCGATGGCGCACCTGAGATCCATAATCGGGTTGCCCAGAATTCCTCATTCGCCCTAAGCTCGTCAAGCGATGGGACGCTCGCTCGAAATCCTGATCCTGCTCGGCGCGTGCCTCGCCTGCGCGAGTCAACCGCTGGCCGACTCCCGCTTGGAAGGGGTGACGCAGTTCGATGCTGCCTATCAAGCTTGGGACGGCCCCCAGTTTGCCGCGGCCGCGGCCCTCTTTCAACAAGCCACCAGTCACTTCCCGCGGTCCAGCACGAACTATTATTGGCTGGGCACAGCCCATTTCCACCACCTGCTCCAGCTGCAGCACTCGTCCCCGGAACGCTCCGACACCCAGCCCGCCGCCGCCGCGATGGACGCGGCTCTCTCGGCCTTGCAAGAGGCGGTCAAAATGAATCCGCTCGATGCCGAGAGCCACGCGCTGCTTGGCACCCTCTATGGCATGAAGATCAACGGCAGTCTGGTCCGCGCGGTCCGATTCGGGCCTCGAGTGGAGGCCCATCGCCAAAAGGCCCTCCAGTTGGGGGCGGCCAACCCGCGCGTCCAATACCTGCTCGGCACCTGCCAATTTCACACCGCGAAAAAGAAGGCGGCTTTTCGCGAAGCACTCGCCACCTTTCTGACCGCGGAACAACTCTTTGAGACTGAGGCAAAAATCCCCGCCGGTCCGCTTGAGCCCCGCTGGGGATACGCCAGCTGCCTGACGTTCATCGGGCGCACCTACGAGCAACTCGCCGAGCGGACCAAAGCAGCCGAGTATTTTAGAAAAGCCCTCGCTCGGCATCCGGCGGACCACTTGGCGGAAGAAGGGCTGGGGAGGGTTACGGAGAAAAGGTGAAGAAACGAGTCATCGTCATCGGCGCGGGCTTGGGCGGATTGTCCGCGGCTATTTCCCTGCGGCAAGAGGGTTACGAGGTCGTCGTCCACGAGAAGAACGGCCAGATTGGCGGCAAGCTGAATGTGCTGAAGCAGGGCGGCTATACCTTCGACCTGGGCCCGTCCATCCTGACGCTGCCGCATGTTTTCGAACGCCTCTTCGCGCGCAGTGGCAGGCAAATGAAGGACTACATCCCGATGCGCACTCTCCGTCCGCATTGGCGCAACTTTTTCGAGGATGGCTCGGTCGTGGACCTGCACCCCGAGCCGGATCGGATGGCGGAAGAGGCGCGGAAGGTCGGAGAGGACCCAGCGGCTGTGCGCCGATTTCTGGACTACTCCAGTCGGCTCTACGACTTGGTCAATGAAGGCTATTTCGAGCAGGGGCTCGATAACGCGGCGGATTTCCGCCGGTTCTATGGCCTCGGGAAGTTCTCCCGGTTCGATCTTTTCCGGACGATGCATGGCGGCGTGAAGCGGTTCCTCAAGACCCGCCAGATGCAGGATATCTTCGATTACTTCATCAAGTACGTCGGCTCCTCCGCTTATCACTCGCCCGCGTTCATGAATTGCCTGCCGACGATCCAGTTTCGGTTCGACCTTTGGTATGTGGACGGCGGACTCTACGGCATCGCCCTCGGCCTCGAGCGACTCATGAATGAACTCGGCGTTGCCGTCAAGCTCCGGAGCGAAGTTGCCGAAGTGCGGCAAGAGAACCGACGCGTCACCGGCATCGTGACGAAAGATGGACAATTTCACCCCGCCGACATCGTCGTCTCCAACATGGAGGTCATACCGGCCTACAAGACTCTACTGCGCGAGGACGCGGCGTTCCTGCGTTCCCTCGATCGATTCGAGCCCGCCTGTTCCGGCTTGGTGCTCGAGCTCGGCCTGGATTGCCAGTATCCCCACCTCGCCCACCACAACTTCCTTTTCTCGCGCGACCAGAAGGAGCATTTCCACACCGTTTTTCGCAAACGCCAGCTTCCGCCTGACCCAACCATCTATCTCGTGTGCGCCTCGCGGAGCGACCCAACCGTCGCGCCGGCGGGCTGCGACTGTCTGAAAGTGCTGCCGCATATTCCCTTTATCGACGACCAGCACCCACTCACGCGCGCCGATTACCTCGCTTTCAAGGAGCGGGTCGTGGACAAGCTCGAACGGATGGGATTGCGCGATCTGCGCCGGCACGTCGTCTTCGAACACTGTTGGACTCCCCTGGACATCCGCGAGCAATATTACTCCCATCAAGGCTCGATCTACGGAGTCGTCAGCGACCGCTTCAAGAACCTCGCTTTCAAGGCGCCCAAGCAAAGCACCCGCTATCCGAACCTGTTCTTTGTCGGTGGATCGGTCAACCCGGGCGGCGGCATGCCGATGGTCGTGCTCTGCGGCCAGAACGTCGCCAAGAAGATCGTCGCGTGGGACCGATGACCCCGCTCCTCATCCTCACCCTGCTCTTAGGCAGCGCCGGTTGGCTCTTGCTCGGACGGGCGAAACCCATGGCCCAAGGCGCCAGTCAAAACGTCTCGGCCGACCAACTCTCCCTGATCATTCCAGCGCGCAATGAAGAACAGAACCTGCCCCGATTGCTCCGCTCCATTGCCGCTCAATCGCTCCGCCCCACCGAGATCATTGTGGTCAACGACGCCTCCTCAGATCGCACCGCCGCCATTGCCCGGGAATGCGGCGCCGTCGTCTTGGATTCGAGACCATTGCCGGAAGGCTGGCGGGGCAAGACCTGGGCGTGTCATCAAGGCCAGCTCGCGGCCAAAGGCGCGCTCTTGTTGTTTGCGGATGCTGATACCTGGTTCGAACCGGGGGGCCTGGCGCGCGTCCTCTCCCTATTCCATGACGGCGCTTGGTCCGTTGCCCCTTTCCATGCCGTGCGCAACCCCTACGAATCTTTGTCCCTTTTCTTCAACCTCAACATGACGATGGGGACCGTGCCCAATGGCCTGTTCGGACAGATGCTCCTCGTCGACCGCGCCAGTTATCGCCGCGCCGGAGGACACGAAGCAGTCAAAGGCCGCACGTTGGAGAACTTCTTCCTCGCGCAACAATTCCGCGCAGCCGGCATTCCCACCCGCAGCCTGATTGGCCGAGGCTCGTTCGCCTGCCGCATGTATCCAAATGGCCTGCGCGAGTTGATTGACGGCTGGACAAAAGGCTTCGCTTCCGGGGCCACTCAAACCCCTCGACCTGTCCTCCTCATGCTGGTCGGGTGGATGACCGGGCTGATGCTCGGGCCCGCTGGTTGGCTCATGACCAGCGATCACGCCCGGTGGGGACCGGTCTATTTGCTGGGCGCGGTCCAGGTCGGTTGGCTCAGCCGCAGGATCGGCTCTTTCGGGTGGATTCCAGCCCTGCTCTATCCGCTGCCGCTGGTTTTTTTCTTCGCCGTTTTCGTGCGCTCCGCGCTTCGATCTGGGAGACAAGTCACCTGGAAAGGGCGACAAATTCGTGCTGATTGAACTCTCCATCACGTGGATCATTGGGTTGAACGTGATCGGCTGGCTCGTCCTGCAATTGGGCCTGGCCTGGGCTTTCACTCAACTGCCGATCGTCTGGTTCAATCCCGCCCCGGCCTGGGGCTGGGAACGCTCCGGGCGATTCTACGAAGATTGCCTCGCGATCAAACGCTGGAAGGACTGCCTCCCGGACGGCGGGCGCTGGTTCGCAGGCGGCTTTGCCAAAAGCGCGCTCACCGCATCAGATCCCGATTACCTGCGCCGCTTCCTGCGCGAAACCTGGCGAGGCGAAGTCTGCCATTGGAGTGCGATCGCCTGCGCCCCGGTGTTCGTGCTCTGGAATCCCTGGTGGGGGGATTGCATCAACTTCGGTTACGCTCTGGCCGGAAATTTGCCGTGCATTCTTGTTCTCCGTTACAATCGAGGGCGCTTGCGCCGGCTGCTTGCCCGGACATCTGCTAGAACGGGCGGCGACGACCGGCGACGCGACTAAAGGCAGCGAGCCGTTTCGCTCGTCGACCCTGGCTGGCGCTCGGTCTCCGTCGCGAGCCGTTTCTCGGTTCGTTCATCACGAATTCGCCTGCCCTGACTCCAATAATCAGTCCGCCCTCTCGACGCCATCGCCTTCGGCCACGCAATAGCCGCTTAGTGTTTGCCAATTTCCGCGTAGCGCATTTTCCTGAATGACCGTAAAGGGGCCCGTTACTTATACCGCGACGTGGCATCTCGCCGTCGAGTGGCCGTCGCCGCCAACAACAAGGAGGCTGGGCAGGTCGGCCGCAAACCGTCTTTCCCATCCCAGAAACCATCCTGCAACATGACGACATCTACCTCGGCTGACGGTGGTCCGGGCGAAACAGGCTTACCCCAAGCCGTTCTCGCGAGCATCTCGAACCCTGGGCCCCAACCCTTCTCCGATCCGTTGCCCCCCCAAAGGCTCCACGACGCTCCAGGGTCGCTGCCGCCTGCGCTGAACTTAGCTCCAGCTCCGACTTTGCTCCTGGAACCGCGGCCACCATCGGTCCAGCCAAAGCCGAAAACAGCCTTAACATGCCCCTCCGTTCTCGGCACCGCCGATGTTTGCACCCCCGCTGAAGAAGCAGAGCTGCTGCAATGCGAGGCGATGATTCGAGACGCTTGGACGCATTTCTCCAAGGTCGGTGAAGCTTTGGCTGTCATCCGGCAAAAAAGGCTCTATAAGAACGAGTTCCACAACTTTGAAACCTACTGCTCCGGGCGCTGGGGCCTGACCGCCAGTCAGGCACGCCGCTATATCGCCGCTGCCGAGGTCCATGCGGTTCTCGCCGTTATCCCAGGACTGCCGCTCCCCGAATGCGAAGCCCAGCTCCGGCCCCTCACCGCCGTGCCGCCCGAGGTGGCCCAACAGGCTTGGCTGACGGCGCTGAGCTGGACAGGCGAAGGTCATGTGCCGGCGCGGTTGGTGAAGAAGGCGGTGAAAAAGGCCATCGGCCCGCCATCTCCTGGGGCGGACACATCGAGCGCGCTTCGACAGCAGCGCTACCGCACGCGGGAATCCATTCGAACCGGGTTTAAGGAACTCTTGACTCTTCTCCTGACGAACGCCGCTCGCGATGTTTTGATCGCCAAGGTGCAGGAGCTGGAACGACTGCTGAGGCCGATTTTAGACCCGAAGAAAAAGAGGGCGTAACGTTTTCTTTCGGAAGTTTTCGGATCAGAACGGCTTAGAACAATAGTGACAAATCGAAAGAAAAGTCCCGAATGCTTCCGATTAGCCGGGCAGTTGCGCACTGCCCGGCTAGTCCCACCTCTCGCCCGCCCTCGGCCTTGATCCCTGCCCAAGTGAATCGTTGATGTCGCCTTCAAGGCTGGCCTGGTTGTGGATCTCAGGCGGCGTTTTCGATCCGAGGCGCCCAATCAGCCTTCTTCACGGCGCCGTTTTCGACTTCCAACTCGTTCGCTTGCCAGGCTTCGAACCCTCCGTCCATTTCCATGACCGAATAACCCTTGCCGGCAAACTCGACCGCAGCGGTGGCGGCGAGGTGGCAGACGTGGGTATAGCAATACAAAATGTTGAGTCCATCTCGGCTCAGCCCTTCACACGTCGCCCATTTCTCGCGGGGCAAGTTGATCGCTCCGGGGATGTGGCCTTTGCGGTAATCCTCGGCCGCTCGGACGTCGATAATCGTCAGTCCCTTGTCTTTGCCCACACTGTGAGACAACTCAACCGGCCCGGTTGTGAAGGCCATTTTGTCGGCGAAGTATTGGCGGGCTTTTTCAGGGTCGTTGCGTTTGAAGTCCATGGAGTCCTCCTCGTTGTTGATGGTTTGTGAAAGGTCAGGACGCACTTGACCTTCCATCACATAGTAGACGCGACACGTGGCGGTGCAACCGGAGCGGGAGTTGAGCCGCGCCCTGCAGGAGGGCTAAGGGCTGGTCATGAGCCGCGGCTGGTCTCGCGGGCACGAACTTCCATGACGAAGCGCACTCCATCAGCCGAGTGCGCCGCCTTAGAACAATTGGGAACGGGAGCGAGCTAAGAGTCCCGGTCAGGATGGTCCGCCCCACTGGGGGAGCCACGCCGTCGCCACCACAACATCCACTCCAGCCCAGTCCGGTTGGGGTAGGATCGCGGGACCCAATCCTCGATCAACTCAAAGCCGGACGAAAAACGATCCAGGATTTCCTGGCGTGTCGTGCCAAACGGCGGGCCATCGGTGTCCGGAATCAAGTAGTGTATCGCGAGAAACTGGCCACCGGGTCGCGCCCAGCGCTCCGCCGCGCGCACGTAATCGTCGCGGCAGGCCGGACTAATCGCACAGAAGAGAGTGTGTTCAAAGAGCCAATCAAACGTCTGCGGCGGATCATCCCGCAGGAAGTCGGCGACCCGACAAGTGGCATGAAGGCCCGCGTCACCCACACGCTCGCGGCAGAGTTGAACCGCCGAGGGCGCGAGATCGTAGCCGCAGACCTTGAAACCGGCTCTGGCCCAGGCGAGCACGTCGTGCCCAGTTCCGCATCCGGGCACGGCAACGGTGGCAGAGGGAAGGTCCGGATGCGCCGCAAGGAAATCGACCAAACCGGGAGCAGGCGCGCCTTTCTCCCAAGGCATGTCCTTGGTTTGATAGCGCTGCTCCCATTCGTTGATCTGCCTATTTTCTGCGCCTTGCGACATAGAGGAACCGGACGGACGATGATAGACCCTGGACGCGGTGGCGCAACCCCGATTAGGCCGCTCGTTCAAGCGGCCTGCCGGCCGAGCCAGGCCGCGAGCTGTCCGGCCTGGTAGGCGCCCGGGACCGTGCGCAAGGCGATATTGATCCGGTTCCAGCCATTGATGGCGACGATTGCCAAGGTGAGATCGACCAATTCCTGTGCGTTGAAATGCTTCCGCGCCTCTTCGAAAACGGCGTCGGGCACATGGCCGTGCGAAAGCTGCGTGACCGCTTCGGCCCAAGCCAGCGCGGCCCGCTCTTTGTCATTAAAAAACGGGGTCTCCTCCCACGCATCCAACGTGTAGAGGCGCTGTTCGGATTCGCCGGCGGCCCTCAACTCTTTGGCATGCATATCCAGGCAGTAAGCGCACCCATTCATTTGGGAAACACGCATTCTGACCAGGTCGAGGAGGCGTTCGTCCATGCCGGATTCGCGCAGATAGCCCTCCAGACCGAGCAGGGCATTGATGGCTTTAGGTGAAACCCGCTTGGGATCGATTCGTGGTCGCATAGTTGCGGTCTCCTTGCAGTGGTTAGGAACGACGCGGCGCCGAGGCGAGCCGATGGCCCGCCCCTTCCGCGCGGCAGGCGTGAGCCCGCCTCAAAACTCTTCCCTCTTGAACTCCGGAACGCAAGCAGCCTTGCCGCGCTCCCACCGGTCACCATCAGCCCGCCTTGTTCTCTGTTGAGACAGACTGCAAAGTCGCCTACGCTTCGCCACATGCATCGTCTCGTTCGTTGGTTTCTGGTGGCTGCCACCGTCATCATTGGCCTGACCGGGTGGCTGCTGCTGGGCCTCAGTCACAGGTTCCACCGGGCCGCGATTGCCCTGCCCGACCTCGAGCCCGGCTTGTCCTACACCAATCAACGCGTCGCCCGGGTCCCTTGGTCCATTCACGTTCTGAAAATTGACCGCGCTCAAACCAACCTCATGTTTTACTCGGCCCACGCCAAAAACCGGGTTCTCGGAGTGGGTCTGATCGCGGATCAGGCGCGCGCAGTGCCGCGCGAAATTGGCCATGCGGTGGCGGGTGTGAATGGCGATTTCTATGTCCGGGACGATCGCTCCTACGCTGGCGATCCGCGCGGCCTGCAGATCATCAACGGCGAACTGATCAGCGCGCCGGATACCGCCTGCGTCTGGTTCGACGCGACCGGAACTCCTCATCTGGATGAAGTCAAATCCCGGTTTGTGGTCAAATGGCCCAACGGACGCGAGACGCCCTTCGGCCTCAACGAGCAGCGCCCCTCCAATGAAGCTGTCCTCTACACGCCGACCTACGGCACGTCCACGCGCGCCCCGGGCGGCACCGAACTCGTCCTCGAGAAGGACGGGGACGGCCCCTGGCTGCCCCTGCACGCCGGTCGCACGTATCGCGCCCGCGTGCGCGATGTGTCCACGCAAGGCAACACCCGGCTCGCGTCCGGCATGATGGTTCTTTCCATCGGCCCGCGCCTGTCGGCGAAACTGCCTCAAATGACGGCGGGGATGCTGCTGCAGGTCTCGACCGCGACGGACCCTGACCTGGCCACGGCCAAGGCGGCGATCGGCGGCGGCCCGGCGCTGATCAAAGATGGCAAACCCTTCGCGCTCGCGCGACCTCCAGCCGGCACCCCGGATGACTTCTCGGAACGATCCAAATATGAGCGGCATCCGCGCGCCGCCATCGGCTGGAGCCCCACTCATATCTATCTGGTCGTTGTCGATGGCCGACAACCAGGTCTTTCGATGGGGATGAAATTGGCCGAGTTGGCTCAGTATCTCGCGAAACTCGGCTGCACCGATGCGATGAATTTCGACGGTGGCAAGTCTGCCCAACTCTGGATCGACGGCGAGATCGTCAACAGCCCGGTCCACGGTGAAGATACGGTGGCCAATTCCCTCCTCGTCATCCGCAAAGCCGGCGGTTGACCGCGGGCAAGCAGGGGAACGCGCCGGGAACAAGAGAGCGAAACGAGGAGCGGAGAGGTCAGACCTCGGCGCCCTCCCCTCTCCCGCTCACATTCGGATCCGAAGCGGCAACCGGGCGGGTCCGTGCACATGCAATCCTTGTCGCGGTTCCAACGGCGCATTGCTCACCAGGCTGAAGTCTCGGACTCGCGCCAGAAACTCAGTCAAGGCAACTCTTGCTTCCAACCGAGCCAAAGCCGCTCCCAGGCAAGCATGGATCCCGTGCCCGAACGCAAGGTGAGGATTGGGCGTGCGTCGAATTTGGAATCGGTCCGCATCCGCAAATACGGTCGGATCACGATTTGCCGACCCAAGAAGGGCTAAAGCAATTCCGCCCGCTGGAATAGTCTTGCCACCCATGTCTACCGATTGCCTGGCGCCCGTTTGACGCTCGCGTAATCCAAAAGCAACCACAGGTTTCCACTTGGTTGCACCGGGGCCGAGCGACGCAGTTGCTCATAGAGGGGATACGGATTGCGCTGAGCCTCGGGAGAGAAGAGTTCGTTCATAGAGCAGGCGCCGCGTCTTTGCAGTCGTCTGGTGTCCGGAGACCATGTCACGCGCCAGCCGGACGTCAAACCTGACATCGCCCAGGTGGCCACCCCCTGATGCCCAACCTCGTTCGACCTTTGTTCGACCTTCCTTCGTCACTTCTTCGTCAACCGACGAAGGAAGGTCGAAGGAAGCCTGGACGAGACCAGGGCGAGAAGTGAGGAATCGCCGAATGGACTTCGCTCAGCGAGCTGAAAGCCGAACGGAGCGAGGGCAAGAGCCGAGCAATCCTGCGGGAAATTAATGGCTAGTATTCGGAAATTTTCTTTCGATTTGTCACTATTCTTTCAAGTGCCTGATAATCGAGAAGTTGCCCACGAAAAAGTGACGGCCCTTTTTTGCCGGCCGTCTGGCTGTGTTTGTTCAGATCATCTGCCCGGCCCAGCTTCCAAATCGAGGCCGATGAGCTTCCGGTCTCCGCTGACTGGGTTCGCGCGGGCGACAATTCCGTCTTCAAATCGCACGCAATAGGTTGAGAGCGTCAAGTTTGGCTCCGGATAATCGGTGCTGACGAACTGCGCCCCGCTGGCCAGGGCCTTGTCGCGCTGAGTGGGATCATTGGCCCGGGCTTGCCGGGTATCGGCATCCGCCCGGGTCCGCACGAGGAAGCCGTCGCGGACCAATGCCTGGATCTGGTCGAAGTCACGGATAGGATCGTTCATCTTCATCCAAGCAGCAGCCGGATGGGACCGCGGCACGCTTACGAAGAGCAATCGCCCTTGGAGCGCGGGATGTTCCTCAAGATACTGATCCCGGAGGGCTCCCTCATTGTCCAAGCCGAAGAAGAGTTTGCCTCGGACCGAATCGAGTTTAGGCCAGCCATATTTTCGCAAGGCAGCTGGCAACGAAGGTTGCCCGCGGCGGACGTCGTCGGGCGTCAGGATCTTTCGGCGCGGAATAACGGCTGTGATTTCTTTTTCCAAAGCGGCCAGTTGTTCTTGATTGAAACGAATGGGTTGAGTCAGGTCGGGGCTATCGGGATCGTCTTTGAGTTCAAGGAGGATGAAAATTGGCACATGGTTCGGATGTTGCTCGGACCAGGTCCGGACTTGTTGAAGCGCCGCTTGGAGCGTGAGCGCTGTCGTCAGGTAATCAATATCCGGCACATGCATGATCTTGATGCCGGGCTTGAGCAGGACGCCATCCGGATCATGGTTGGGAACAGCTGGAAGCCCTGCTGCCACGGATGCCGCCGCTCCTTTAGGGTGGGCATAAAGCCCGCCCTCCGGATCCGCCAGGCAGTCCAATTCGATTTGTCGAATGCCGAGCTGGGCCAATTGTTCCGGAAGCGGGCGATGGCTATAGTCCAGGCCTGGGACCACTTCGGGGTTACGACGCATCAGCAGGGCGCGAAGCGAAGGGTGGGCCCGCAAATGATACGAGTTGTGCGATCCGATCACCTGGATCTGGTTCAACCGGACACCTGCAGTGGACCGGCCAGTGGCGCAACCAACGGAGACGAAAGGCAGCGCGAGCGCCAGGATGAGCCCGAGTTTCGTAAGCATCGTGCCGATTGTTGGTCGTTGAGCTGGGCAAGCAAGCGGAATTGATGAGACGAACCGCGGATCGTCATTCGGCTGGCCACGCCAGACGACACGCGCAGAGAGGATCTGCGTGGTTAACACCTAGGTCACCGACGACGGCGAAGCCGCGTTCGGTGGACTGCCTGGTTC
>JAXMHN010000005.1:0-175887 GCA_046346765.1 Verrucomicrobiota bacterium
TCATAGACGGCCAACTGACCGTAGGCGTCCGCAGCCCCAACGACCGCAGCGAACCCCACGAGGAATTTAAATGACTTTAACATAATTCACCTGAGGACAGCACCTGCGAGTGATCAGTGAGTCTCGAGCAGCTGAGAGCCCCCGAGCCGAAGCGAAAGTCCTTCTCTAACCCTTCTTGATCCCGAGCCAGCGCAGCCCGGCCAAGCCGGCCAGCGCCAGTCCAAAGAGAGCCACCGAAGCCCCAGGATCGGGGACAGCGACCGGCTGCCGAACGCTCGGCTGTGGAGAACGGGCCATAGTCGCGCTTGCGCCAACGAGAAGGACGGCGGAAGCGAGGAGGAAAGGGCGAAAAATCTTCATAGCACACTTCGGTTGCAAAGCCGGATACCTTGGACCGGGAGTAAGGTAATGACCGTAGGGAGAATGTCAATCCGGCAGTCTCGCGTTGGGCCACTTCCCCCTCCTGAAACTCCGCGAATAGCCCCCGATTACCGGCTTTCGACCGGATCCAGTTCGCGCTTCTGCTGTTGCAACCGCTCGACTTCCTTCTCCAGTGTGTCCCGTTCATGCCGGCGATTTCGGAGCGTGCCCTCTATCGTCTCGCTCTCTCGACGCATGGCGCTCTGTCGCTGTGCAAGATCTTGAGCCCGTTTTAATTCTAAATCAAGCTCCAACTGAGCCCGCTGGATTGCTGCTCTCGTCTCTTCCAGCCGCGTTCCCTCCTCCACCAGTTCCTTCCGGACACGGCCAACAGCCTCCTGCGAACTCTGTGTCTCCACTGCCAGCTTCGCCTGGTCCTGAACCAATTGCGACTGAGAGGTGCGGGCTTCGGCTAATCTGCCCTCGATGACGCGCAACTCCGTGGTGGCGTCGGCCGTGGCCCGCCGGGCGGATTCGAACTTTTCGTTCTCACGATCGATGGCCGCGCGCCTGGTCCGAAATTCAGCTTCAAGCTCGGTCTTTCGGCTTTGGTAGCTCTCGTTAAAGGCGTCGCTCTCGGCGCGAAGATGCGCTAGCTGGTTTTGGGCTGCTGCCACCTCCGCGAGCAGATGACCGTGGCGGGTTTGGAGCTCGACGAGGGCGTTCGTAGCTTGGAGGAGCCGGTTTTGCGCCTCGGAAGCCCGCTCGGACGCGTTCTTGGCTTGAGTGGCCGATTGTTTGAGGTCGACCCCCAGCAAAACTAGGGATAGGACGATGTTCGCGACAAGAACGACAGTGAGCGAGCGTATCAGCCAAGGCTCTTCCGCCAAGGCGCCAGCCACGCTCGCCAAGCGGGTTTCGGATCCGTTCTCGTCGTTCATAGTTCGGCGGGCCGCTTGGGGCAGCACCCGATCCGTGGCTTGCGGGCTTCCGGGTTGAGGAGCGATCCTTCAACGGCAGGCACACGCATTGCCGACTGCAGGCTCCGTAACCCCCTCATCCTACCTGGATTTGGAAATCTGACAAGCATGGGAAGAGAGTACGGGTTGGACGCTGCTGTCCTCAAAAAAGGCAGCTGTGGGCGCCGCGGACCTGGTCAAGCAGCCGAAATGCGGGGATGAGGCGCTAAATGGACCGGCGGCACCGCTTTTGCTAAGATGGCTGCTGGTGGTTCAGACAAATGTGATGGCGGAGAGTTCGCGGATTGACCCATGAAAATACTGGTGGTTGACGACGAGCCGATGGTCTGTGAGTCCATGCGAATGATGCTGGAGCTGGATGGCCACGAAATGGATGAGGCCTATAGCGGAGCAGAAGCCTTGGACAAGCTTGGCGGACGACGTTTCGACTTGGTTTTCACAGACTTCTTCATGCCCGGGATGCGTGGCGATCAATTCGCCCGCGAACTCCGTGGCCGCACCCAGGACACCCCAGTCGTCATGGTCACCGGTTTTCCCCCCAACCCCACTCCTTCCGAAGTCGCCAAAATCGTCCTGAAGCCTTTCGACCTCCACTCGATCCGAGGCATCCTCACTCAGTTCCGTCCGACCGCTCGATAAAACGTTCGGCGAACGCGGTCCGGACCCGGCTAGTGCGTCAGAGCCTAGCTAAAAAGCCGCTCCAAAGGCACACGTTACCCTCCACGCCGCCCACGTCGCCGCCACGCGGTTTCTAAAGTCGACCGCCGCCAGCTGGGACCCGCGGCAAAGCCGCCGAGCGCCACGCCTTGCAACCTCCCGCTTTTGCGCCTTCCCAACGGGAATCCTTTGGCGTGTAATCGGGGCGAGTTCGACTAAAGTTGGCTCCAATGGGCGCGCGAGTTAACGTTCTGTTAATCAGTTTGTGGATGGTGGTGCTTGGCGGGTGCAGCAAAGCTCCGCCCCCCATGGCGCCGACGCTGCCCATATCTGGGCCGAGCAACGCTCCGCCGTCTCAATCAGCCGCGTCTCCACTGACGAATCAAATCGCAGCCGCCAATCCGGTGCGGACGGTCCTGCTTCGGCTCCGCTGGCCAGTTGGCAATCAATATGTATATCGCATGGAAACACACCAGCGAAGCACCAATCGGGTCGCTGGCGGCTCCGAACAGACGACCGAGGATCTAACCATCGGCATGACCTATGCCCTCTCCGTCCAAGCGGAAACGGCGACTGGCGGATGCAATCTCCTTCTCGAATTCATTGCCTACGAAATGGAAATCAAAATGGGCGATGACGTCGTGATCAGTTTCGACTCGGCCAATGCTGCCAAATCACCGAATAACCCTGTCCCGGCACCGTTCCGCAAGCTTATCGGTTCAAATCTCCATCTCGAAACCGATTCCCAAGGAGCCCTTGCCCGGATCGTCGAACTGCCGCAGTGGCTTGAGAAGAACGCCGGCGATGGATCCGGCCCCGCCAGCCAGATGTTCCTGCAGCAGTTTAACGAAGGCTTCTTTGACCAGTTGCTCGGCTTTGCCCGTGGCCTGCCGGCGGAAGAGGTCCCGGTCGGAGCCAGTTGGCCATTCAAAACCGATGTGCCAGCGGGAGCGCTGGGCAAGATCCGAGTCGATACCACCATTCGTTTTCAACGATGGGACGAGCGCGATCAAAGCCGGTTCGCCGTCCTGAATATGACTGGCTCGCTCCAAAGCGCTCCCGCTCCCGGCGCCGATGCCTCCGAAGGTTCCGTCTCTCTAGCCCGCGGGACCGTCTCCAGTGACTCTTGGTTCGATCCGGTCCTGGGGGCGTTGGTGGAATCCGTTGTAGATCAATCAATGCAATTGACAGGGAAGACCGCAGCGTCGCCTTCCGGAGATAAGCCCGCGGCTGACTTCACCAGTGATATCGAGCAGAAAGTCACGGTGAAGCTGGCAGAAGTAGTGCAAGGCGGCACAGCCGCCAAGTCGGGATTGTAAAACTCATTCGGGGACGTCCGCCCAACCGAGAAGGGCCTCCGCCGCTCTTGATCAGGGCACCGGAGCCGAGGCTCCGGTGCCGCCTCCCCTTCGAATGCATGCCAACGCCTTAGTCGTCATTATCATGATCTTTCTTCGCATCGTGAAAGATGCCCGTCCTGGTCGTGACCGGACCTCACCTGGTTGACGGCGAGAGCCAGAGCATGCACAGGAAGACTGGGGCGATGGCGGAGATCCATCGCCCCTTTGTCCCCTGACCTGCTGTTTCCCTCCTTGACCATTCGCCCGCGAACAAGGGCTTTGCCCTGATCACTGCCCGTGGAATAAACAACCCCCCCGCTGATTCTCGATTGCAAACCTTGGCCGAAAAACGCTGTATCTGTAGTTGCAGCCCTGTGGATATTTCTTACATACACCATGCACCTCGGCCGAACCCAATTCGAAACGGAACTCCAAGTGCGTCCGGACGACATCGATATGAACCAGCACGTTCATGCCAGTCGATATTACGATTACGTGCTGGCCGCTCGTTACGACCAGATGAGCCGTTGCTACAAAATGGCCTTGGAAGAGTTCACGACCGCGGGCTACGCCTGGTTCGTTCGCACCGCCCATCTCGAGTACAAACGTCCCCTCGGGCTGGGCGAATCCTTTCTGGTCCGAACGTGGATCGATGAAATGCGCAAGGACAGCGTGCGCGTCATGTTCCAGATCCTCAAGAAAGCCACGAGCAAATTGAGCTGCGACGGCTATTTCGATTATACCCTCGTCCGTATCGCCACCGGCCGCGCCGAGCCAATCCCTGAGTGGATCGCGCAAAAATACGCCATTTGACCACACTCGACGCCGCCTCTGGACGCTGTTAAACCAAAACCATGCTCCAGGCCAACGCTTCGTTCCGGCACCGCAACCCATCTTCGTGCCTGCCCCTGTCGCTGTGGCTGCGATGCGTGCCACTATGGCTCGCGCTTTCCGCTTCGCCCTTTTCCATCAACGCGGCAGTGTTCAGAGCAGCGGTCGCGGTCCGTATCGTCACTCCCGATCCCCTGCTGCCGGTTTCCGGCGGAGTCGGTCCTTCGCACCCGGTTAATCGCAAAGAAGGCGATTTGACGGTCCGCGCGCTGGTCCTGGACGATGGAACGACTCGTATCGCGATTGTTGGGGCGGATTTCCTCGGCTTTCCCGCAGTCCTCGGCAAGAAGGTGCGTGCTCGGATTCCGTCCGTTCCTCCGGAGAACATCCTGATCGGTTCCACACACACCCATAGCGCTCCGGATTGTTACGGCTTCCTGGAGGAGAAGGGCGGCTTTGCGGCTGACCTAAAGTACTTGGATATGGTCTGTCGCCGGATGGCCGAAAGCGTCAACGAAGCTGTGGCTCAGCTTCAACCGGCCAGCCTGAAGATCGCCACCGGCGAGGCGCAGGGCAAGATCGCCTACAATTACTACGCCGAGCAATTATACGACCCCCGATGTCATGTGATACAGGCCGTCGGACTCAACGGCCAGCCACTCGCGACCCTGGTGAATTACGCCATACATCCGGAAGTTTTGGGACCGAAACAGGGGATTCTCAGCCCCGACCTTGTCGGGCCCCTGTACGCCCGCATCCAGGCCAAAGGCGGCGGGACAGCATTGTTCATGAATAGCGCCCAGGGCGGGATGGTGACAGCCGACTGCCGCGGACCCGATGGACATGACATCCAAACGTGGGCCGAATGCGAGCGGATCGGACAGTTACTGGCGGACGAAGCGTTGCGTCTGGTTGCACCTGCGCCGGTCCAGCCAAATCCGGGCCTGTTTTGCCGGGCCGTGAGGGTGACGTTTCCGGTTGAATCGCCGGAGTTGAAAGCGGTCATGACGATGTCGCCGCTCGGCTATGACGCTGCATCTGATTCCATCTCCACCCAATTGAACCTGCTCAATATCGGCACGGCCCAGGTCCTGACGATTCCTGGCGAGGCGCTGCCCAACATCGGCTACTATCTTAAACGTAAGATGCGGGGACAGCACAACCTCCTCTTCGGCCTGACCAACGATGCGTTCGGCTATATCCTCACCCGGGAGGATTGGGGTAGCTTCAAACGGTATCAGTATATCACCCGCACCTGCCTGGGAGAACGGACGGGGCAAATCTTCGTAGATGAAGCATTAAAGCTGGTGGAACAGGCGCCGCGTCCGAACTTGGTCCACGCGCCCTAAACGTCTAGAGCCCGCGAAGATAGAGGACCGCCCGGCGGGCCAAGGCTCCGACACAACAAGAGAGCACCCACAAAACGGCGCTGCTCACCACCAAGGCAGCCAACACAATCGCCGCCATCGTCAGGTCATTCTCCGAAAGCAAATAAGCCAAGTCATCGAGGAACTGCCGCAGGCCGACGCCGAGCGAGGCCAAAGCGAAGCCGCAAAGGAGGATAATGGCAAACAGCCAGCGAGAGGAAAGCGACGAGAGCTTATCCTCGTACCAAAGCAAGCTGGTTAAATAATTGCGCACAGCCGAGCAGAGCGGCAGCGAGCCACTGGATGAGTCCTGATTGTGCCTTGCCGCCGACGATTGTCAATTCAAAGTGTCGCTGATCGCCTGGATCGAATCGGGAAAGCAGCTGTTTGCCTCATCCCTTCATGTGCACATCGAGAGTTGGACAGCCCATTTCGACACCTCTCACGATCCGAGCAACTGATCTTCTTCAACGCGAACCCGCCCAATCCCGAGCTAGGCTCATGCCAGTAGGCCCGCGCCGGGCGCGCCGGTCGAGAAACCTGAGCAATTCGCTCGACCAACCCTCGCAAACCCGCGCCAATGTGACTCAAGGTTTTGTCTCATTCCGGGACGAGTGTCCCGATTCGGAACGTCCTGCAGGTTCGGTCGAAGGCGGTGCAAAACCCAAAGGACCGATCCCAGTCCAGCGCACCAACGGCCCACCTCCTATCCGGCAATTGTGGCACGTATGTCCCAGTCATTAACAGTGAGGCTCTAGCGCGGGCCTTTTGTGATAACGCGTCAGCATTTCACTCCATCTCGACATCAAGTGGACACTCCTTTGTTGCAGTCGCGCCGGGTTCCATCCGCGGATGCCGTCGCGTTTCACGTCGTATCGATAGGTCAGACCCAGCTTGAGCCCGAGGAACGCCGGACAGAGCCCAACCGAAAATAGTGCGCGGAAGAAACGGCGCCAAATGCGATCGAGACGATAGAATTGGGCAATAGCCCAATCAGCCCCGGCCTGCAATTGTTGGGGGGTCATGCGGGCCGGCCGGAAGACGACGTGCCGGAAGTCGTATTCGCTCCAGTCATGGGTGGTGATCCGTCCCGCCTGGGCGAAGTCGCGGTGGAGCGGCGTCCCGGGCAACGGAGTCAAAATGTTGAACTGAACAGCGTCGACCTGCAGTTGTTCCAGAAACCGCAAGGTGCGCGCGAACACGGTGGGATCGTCTTCGTCCAGCCCGAAGATGATGCCGGCCACGACGCCAATCCCGGCGTGACGGATTCTGGCGAGGCGTTCGCGGTATCGGGCGCTTTGATTGAACGGCTTGTTGATCGCCGCGAGATTGGCCTGATTGGAGGTCTCCACGCCGACGAAGAGGCCGCAGCACCCGGCGGCATGCGCCAGTCGCAGGAGCTCGGGATCATCGCCGATCGCCAGGGAAGATTGACTGACCCAACGCTTTCCCAGTGGCGCCAGGGCGCCAAAGAGCTTGGCCGCAAAGGCGCGGTCGGCGATGATGTTGTCATCCACAAACATGAAATCCCCTGGCAAACTGCTGATTTCCGCGAGCAACTCATCCACCGGCCGGTGCTGATATCTGGCGGCATGAAAGACGGTCACCGAACAGTAGCGGCATTGGTGACGGCAGCCTTGTCCAGCCTGAATGGCATTGATTGTGGCATAATGCCGCGCCGTCCGCGTGAGCAGATCACGACGGGGTTTGGGGATGACGGAGGAAGGCGCTGAATGGTAAACCGGCTTTAAGCGACCTGCCTGAACGTCGGTGAGCAACTGAGGCCAGGCGCCCTCGGCGTTGCCCACCACAACCGCGTCGAAGTGACGGGCGGCATCCTGCGGGCAGAGCGTCGGATGATAGCCGCCCGCGACGACGATTCGGCCGCGTTGCCGAAACCAGGCGGCGAGTTCGTAAGCCCGCGGAGCCAAGGCCGTCATGAAGGTGATGCCCACCAGATCACAGTCGGCCTCCAAATGCAGAGGTTCGACATGTTCAGTCGACCATCTCCACGGTGTGCTCCGAGGGGTCAAGGCGGCGACCGTGGACGGGAGCAGGCTGAATCGAAGCATCTTGCGTTTCGGGACAGCCGCGTGCTGGGTCGTGACCCGCAGGCGCGCAGCGGCGGGTAGAATCAGGAGAATCTTCATACCCGTATTTACCCGAAACCGTCTCCGGGCGGTTCATTGATAAAAGAGGCGGCCGCATCGAGCGTCGCGATAGTCGACGCTGCGCGAGTGCGGCGCGCATCTCGAACCGACTGCTGCTGGCGGCTACTTAAGCCGGCTGAAGGTCTGCTGCAAAATCTGCCAGTGTTTCAAGCCCTTGACCTTTTCCTGGCTGGCGGCATTGATCCTGGCTTCGTTGGCGTTTTTGGTGGGGCGGCTGGATTTATAGAAGACGCCGAAGTAACCGGGGAACGGCGCCTCGGCGAGCTTGTAGGCGGCCGCTTCATCGGTCACGTCGTGAGTCGCTGGCACCAGATTAAAGACCCCGCCTTTGCGTGGATTGGACGCATCGAAAGCGCCTTCGTAGAACTCAACGCACTCGCTGAGGCATTCGATCACGCTGAAGCCATCGTGGTCCATGGCAGCTTCCATCATTTGGAGGACGTGGTTCGGATTGGTGTGGGTGGTGCGGGCGACGAAAGTAGCGCCGGCGGCAATCAACTGCTTCATCGGGTTGATGGGTTGATCGACCGCGCCCCAAACGTCGGTCTTGCTTTTGAAACCGAGCGGGGAAGTGGGGGACGTTTGCTTTTTGGTCAAGCCATAGACCCAATTGTCCATGATGACGTAAGTCATCTTGATGTTCTTTCGGGCGGTGTGATTGACATGATTGCCGCCGATCGAAAAGGCGTCGCCGTCGCCGCCGAAGACGAACACATGCAGATCAGGCCGGCTAAGAGAAATCCCGCTGGCGAAGGGCAAGGCCCGGCCGTGAATGAAATGGACGCCGTGGGCCTGAACGAAATACGGGAAGCGGCTGGAGCACCCGATGCCCGCCACAGTCGCGATTTTTTCGTGCCAGAGCTTGCGCTTCTCGATGAGTTTAAAGTAGAGGGCCAGGACGGAGAAATCGCCGCAGCCCGGACACCAGGTCGGGTGATCGGCGGCAATTTCCTTTTTGGTCAGCGGCTTTCTCTCGGTATTGGCTAAAGGCAGGGGACTAGGTTCGGCTCCACGAGCGGGAGCTTCGGTCACAACAGGGCTCATAATAAGAGGTAGTCTTGATCAATCGATCGTTGCAAAAAGGAAGTGAGTCATTCCGGAAAGTTCTAAAGCTTGCGCATACCAGCGACCACGCTCGCGCGGGCGCGGTCCACAATTTCGCGGACCTTGAAGGTGAGGCCGTCCGTCTTGTTGATCCCGCGAATCTTTGGATCGCAATAACGGGCCCGCAGCAAGGTGGCGAGCTGCCCGTAACCGTAAAGGCCTTCGTCGTTCATCTCCACGACGAAGACGTGATTAAAGCCGGCAAAGATGTCCTCCAGCCCAGGCGGGAGCGGGTTGATGTGGCGAAGGTGAATCGAGGAAACGCTGTCGCCAGCGGCTCGGGCCCGATCGACCGCTTCCTGGATTGGTCCCTGGGTGGAACCCCATCCGACCAGCAGCACGTTGCCCTCAGGCGGGCCGTGCAACGTTGGCTTGGGCAGACGTTCGCCCAGGATCTGCAATTTTTTGCGTCGCTTTGCGACCATCTGGACGTGCAGCTTGGGCGATCCGGTCGGGTGGCCAAGCTCGTCGTGTTCCAGCCCCGTCACGATCGGGTATTTGCCGCTGAGGATGCGCGTGCCTGGAGGAGCGTGGCGGCTCACTCCGTCGGGCGCGGCCAGGTCGTAGGGTTTGTGGTCTGCCACCGGGCTCAAGTCAGGCGTAATGTCCTGGCAGAGTTTTTCCAGGTCAGGCTCGGAAAAAGCCTCGATGCGCGTGGCGATGGATTGATCGCTCAGGATAAAAACTGGGACGCTGTATTCGCGGGCGATGCGAACCGCTTCCATGGCGGTGTAAAAGCAGTCCTCCACATTGGCGGGGGCCAACACGACCCTGGGGCAATCGCCATGGCCGCCAAAAACGGCGATGTTCAAGTCGGATTGCTCCACGTTAGTGGGCAAACCGGTTGACGGGCCGCCGCGCTGCACATCCACGATCACGAGCGGCATTTCCGCCATGACGCCCCAACCGATCGCTTCCGTCTTGAGTGAGATTCCCGGGCCGCTCGAACCGGTGACCGCGACGCGCCCGCCATAGCTCGCACCCAACGCCATTGAGACCGAAGCAATCTCGTCTTCGCACTGGACGAAGGTGCCGCCATATTTGGGCAATTCCCGCCGGAGCAACTCCATGACGTCCGACCACGGCGTGATGGGATAACCCGCTCCGAAGCGGACCCCGGCGGCGATCAGACCATAACCGATGGCCTCGTTCCCAGTCATGACGACCTGATTGCCGCTCTTGCGCTGACTTTCGAGGAATTGGAACGTTTCGATCACCGTTCCAAGGGAGTGGCTGTAGCCGGCATGAAAGGCAGCCAGGGCATTGTTCAGGATACTCTGGTCTTTGCCGCCGAAACGCTCGGTGATCAGCTGGGTCAGCTTGGAGACATTCAAATCGAACATCTTGGCGAGCAGCCCGAGCGCAAAGATATTCTTGCCCTTGTCCTTGGCCGTTCCCCCGATCGCCTCCACGGTCAGGCCTGAGATCGGCACGCCAATATGGTGATAC
Source organism: Verrucomicrobiota bacterium (assembly GCA_046346765.1). GTDB lineage: Bacteria > Verrucomicrobiota > Verrucomicrobiia > Limisphaerales > SIBE01 > JAXMHN01. The sequence goes on from JAXMHN010000005.1 coordinate 10,260, forward strand.
TCGCTGGCCAACTCCGGTTTAGGTTCGACGTGATCGGAATCAAACAGAACGATGCCGTTCTTCCGCAGGAAGCCGATATGCTCGTCGTAGGAGTGCTGGTAAAAAGCCAGGAGCAGGTCCGCCTCATCACCCGAGCTCAGGACTTCACCCGATCCGATCCGGACTTGGAAGATGGAAGGTCCGCCGGAGATGGTGGACGGAATGGTCATGAAGGTCATGACCTCCTGTTCAGTGCGGCCGGCGAGGCGGGCGAGAAAACCACCGATAGCTTGAATGCCGTCTTGGGAATTGCCAGCGATGCGGATGACCGCTTCCGGGATTTTGGAGATTTTGTGGCTGCCTCCGGGTGAGGCAGCAAGGGTTGAGTCACTCATTCGAGGTTAGCATTAAAAGTTCTGATCGTCTCGCCGCGGAAGGTGGCAAGATCGAAGATGTTTACAACAGGTCATGTTGCTATGGGCCACACTAACACTCGGCCCCACCCTGTCAAACGATAATACCTCCACCCAAAACACTATCTATCAACAATTTACAAACGACAGGCGCAGAAAATCAGCGTTCTGTTCAAAGAAATCATAAGATATATTAATTACAGTCGGCGGCTGGTTTAGCTCGCCTGGAAACAGCCGCTCCTCCTCTTCCGGCTCCCGCCGCTGGCAAAGATAACCCGAGGTGATTGAGCCTGCCCTTCGGCGCGACACTAGACCGCGCAATTCAACGATTTCAAAAGGGAGCGAAGGCCCTGGCACACGCCGTAGCCGTAGGGCTCTTCACTGATATGCCCTTGCTGAACGCGGACGGCTTCTTTGACGGTCGGGATGGCGTTGGCGGGCGCGATCAACCAGCGGGCCCGTTTCCGACAGAGCATCGGCAAATCGTTGAGGTGATCCCCTGCCGCGACCGTCTGGTCTAGACCGATGCGCAGGCGCCTGGCGATCTCGGCCAAGGCGGAACCTTTATTGTAGTCCGCGTGACAGAAGCGGGCGTAGACGTCGTTACGGACGACAGTCAAAGAGGGGACGCGAGTGCAGTATTCATCCAGGAAAGCGTGGATGAGTTCCGCATCGGGATTGCTGCCGGCGATGAGGCAAAAGGGAGAGTAAGGATCTTCGTAGATGGTAGCGGTGAAGCGAGCTTTGACCCATTGGGTGAGGGCAGCGACGTCCGGGCGGACGCGGGCAAAGAGCTGGCGATGGGCCCTGTCGCAGCCCTGATTCCAGTCTTCCAAAGGGAGGTACTGAGTGTCCGCACGACAATGGATTTCGCGCTCCACAGTGACGACATAGTCAGGCCAGATGGAGAGTTGGGCCCGGCCGAGAGTTTCCATCAAGCTGGAGAGATCGCGACCGGTGTTGATGATCCATTTGAGGCCTTGGGCCTGAAGGCGGCTGATGAGGAACTGGAGGTCCAGGGGCACGGGGGGATTTTCGAACTCGGCATGGAGGGTGCCGTCGAAATCGGTCGAAAGGAGCTGAATCGGCAAGTTCATTGACTGCCCGGAGTGTAACACGAATGGGAAGATTCGCCGAGCGAAGTCAGGGGGAGTGGCGCCAGATGCCTCTTGCGAGAGGAAGGGGGTGTGCCCTAGTGTGTGGAGGAAGAGGCTATGGCAGACCTGCAGGAACAATACGATGAAGCCATGTATGCTTTTAGCCAGGGCGATCTGGACGAAAGCATCCAGCGGTTGCGCGCCATTCTGGCGCTGGAACCAGCTTACTTCGACGCCCAGCTCTCGTTGGGAATGGCTTACTGCCGCAAGGGCGATTACGCTGCTGCCATCCGGGAAGGATTAGTCGCGGAGCAACTCAATCCCAAGGAGCAGTTGGTCCACACCAACCTTTCCCTCTTTTATCAGAAGGCCGGAGACAAAACCAAAGCCGAGCACCACGGATTGCAGGCGCGGATCGCCTCCTGGCGGAATAACCCGGCCCCGGAAGCAACGGAACCAGGGATGGAGATGGCCCCGCCTCCCGCCCCGCCTCCGGCGCCCCAGGCTTTTCCGGAGATGCCTTGGAAGAAGAAACCGCAACCAAAAGGATGAAGGATGAAATCGGCGTATGAATTGGCGATGGAACGACTCAATCGAACGGCGCCGGCCGCGAAATTGACCAGCGAGCAGAAAACCGCCCTGGCTGAGCTCGACTCCAAATACGCGGCCAAGATCGCCGAACGCGAGATTTTCCTGAAAGCCGAGATAGAAAAGGCAGCGGGCAAAGGCGATTTCGAGTCGATGGAACAATTCCAACAACAACTCGTCCGCGACCGCAAATCTCTCCAAGCAGAACTGGAAGAGAAGAAGGAAGAGGTTCGCACGCCAAAGGGAGGCAGCAGCTCCTGACCTTTCTCTTGCTTTGAGCCCGAGGGCGCTTTATTCCGATTGCATGCAGATCCCGTGGTGGCGCCTGGTGGCAGTTCCTTGCGTGATGCTGGCAGCAGCCCGTGCTGCCGACGGGCCGATCGATCCTGTCAAACTGGCCGCACTCCCGCCGTCCGCGAGCGCGTCGGTCGACTTCGCTCGAGACATTCAGCCGCTGCTCGCTGAACACTGCTATTCCTGTCACGGTCCGGAGCGAAGGAAAAGCGGCCTTCGGCTGGACGAAAAAGCCGGTGCGATGGAAGGCGGCGATTCCGGTGTGGCGATCCAGCCTGGGCAGAGCGCCGAGAGCCGGCTGATCCAGTTGGTAGCCGGGCTCGATCCGGACAGGGTCATGCCGCCCAAAGGGGAACGATTGAGCGGGGCGCAGATCAGTCTCTTGCGAGGTTGGATCGACCAGGGCGCCCATTGGCCGACCAATCAAAGTCCAACCAATCTCGCCCGCCAAGGCGGTGCGGCCGATTCCAAGCAGCATTGGTCTTTTGTGCCGGTGCGACGGACGGAGCCGCCCAAGGTTGCCCAGGCCGATTGGCCGCGGAACCCGATTGATCACTTCATTCTGGCTCGACTGGAGAGCGAAGGGATTCGTCCTTCGGAAGAAGCGGATCGTTACACTCTGGCGCGACGGCTGAGTCTGGACTTGACGGGGCTGCCGCCCGCGCCGGACCTGGTGCAGGCCTTTGCGGCCGACCGAGGCGAAACGGCTTACGAGCGGCTCGTCGACTCGCTGCTGGCCTCGCCTCAATATGGGGAGCAATGGGCCAGGCATTGGCTCGATCAAGCGCGCTATGCCGATTCGGATGGTTACGAAAAAGACTTTTACCGTCCGCATGCTTGGCGCTGGCGCGATTGGGTGATTGATTCGATCAACCGGGACCAGCCATTTGACGCGTTCACGCGGGATCAAATCGCTGGTGATCTGCTGCCGGATGCAACCGGCGAGCAGCTCGTCGCGACCGGCTTTCACCGCAACACACTGCTCAACCGGGAGGGGGGAGTTGACATTGAGGAAGACCGCTGCAAAACAGTCGTGGACCGCGTTTCCACAGTCGGGGCGACCTGGCTCGGCCTGACGGTGGGGTGCGCGGAGTGCCACTCGCACAAATACGATCCGATTTCGCAGAAAGAATTTTACTCGCTCTACGCGTTCTTCAACAGCACGGACGACCGCGACATCAAGGCGCCCTTGCCTTCGCAAGGCAAACAGGTGCGGGCGGCGGAAACGGCATTGGAGCAAGCGAAGCGAGCCTTTCTCAGCCGGGAGCCGGCCGGCATGGACGCATGGATCGCGCGAGTGGCGGCATTGCCGGAGGTGTGGTTCAGCCCGAAAGTGGAAGATTACGAATTACCGACATTCGGGGCGAACAATGGGGCCAACTTGTATCCGCAGGAGGACGGTTCGTTCCTGGTCACCGGCATGATCGAAAACCCCACCCACTACATCATGATGCTGAACACCAGGGTGACCAACATCACCGGGATTCGGGTGGAGGCGATGACGGATGAGATGCTGCCGCAGCTTGGGCCTGGCTGGGCCGGCAACGGCAACTTTGTGTTGACCGAAGTGCACGTGGAATCGGCTTCCCTGCGGGACGTGAGTCATTTGACAACGAACGCGCTGGCGTCGGTGGTGGCCGACTATGCCCAACCCGGCTTTCCGATTGAAGCCACCATCGACGGAATCACCACGAACGGCGGTTGGGCAGTCGACTTGCCTCACCTTCCGATTCATGGCCTGGACCGGTGCGCGGTCTACACGCTGCGTCAACCCCTGGGCGACCCGGCTGGACTTCGCCTTAAAGTCAGCCTGGTTCAAAACTTCGGCAAAAGCCATACCCTCGGCCGCGTGCGCGTCAGTTACACAACCGCCGCTCCCGAACTGCTCGCCCAGCAAGCTGTGCCCGAGCGGATTCGCGCGCTGGCCCGAATGGGCAAGGGGCAAAGAACGGTGGACGAGCAAACCACTCTGAAACGATATTATGAGGCGACGTTCCAACCGGACGCGGCCGACCTGCTCACGTATTGCCAGGCCCTGCGTGACTCGCCCGGAATCAAAGGAGATATCGAAGCGCAAACGCTCGCGGAACGGAGCGTCCGACGCGCGACCCATGTGCACATCCGGGGCAACTTCCTTGACCACGGCGCCGAAGTTCAACCGGGCACACCGGCGATTCTCCACCCGTTTCACCCGCGGCGGGCCGACCGCCCGCCGGATCGCCTTGACCTGGCCAACTGGCTGACCGATCCGGCAAACCCACTCACGAGCCGCGTCACGGTTAACCAAGTCTGGATGCGTTTGTTTGGCGAGGGTTTGGTGGCCACGGTCGCCGATTTCGGCAACCAGGGAGACAAACCGACCCACCCAGAATTGCTCGATTGGCTCGCGAGCGAGTTCGTCCGGCAAGGATGGAGCCGAAAGGCCTTGATCAAACTGATCGTCACTTCGGCGACTTACCGGCAAAAGTCGGACGTGCGGGAGGACTTGCTCACTCGGGACGCCAAGAATCGGTGGTTAGCTCGACAGAACCGTTTCCGCCTCTCGGCGGAGAACACGCGCGACCAGTATTTGGCGGCGAGCGGACTGCTCGAGCGGCAGGTTGGTGGTCAGAGCTGCCGGCCGGAATCGCGCCGGCGCGGCGTTTACCTCCAATTCCGACGCTCTTTTCCGGAGTACATGTTGACCACGTTTGACGCTCCTTCCAGCACGCAAACGTGTCCAAAACGGGAGCGGTCCAGCACTCCGCTGCAGGCCCTCACGCTCATGAATGACCGGGTCTTTGTGGAAAGCTCGCAAGCCCTCGCAAGGCGAATGGTGGCGGAACGGCCCGGAACCAGCACGGCTGCGCGAATCGCTTATGGCTTTGAGTGCTGCCTGGCGCGCCCGGCCTCGGCCGAGGAACAGAAGGAACTGACGCGGCTCTATGAACGGATCAAAGGCATTTATTACCAGAATCCGGCCGCTGGGGTCGACGTTGCTGGCAGCCGCGCCTTGCGCGACTTGTCCGCACCGGAAGCAGCCGCTTACGCCGTGGTTGCCCGAACGATCCTGAACCTGGACGAGGTGGTCACCCGCGATTAAGCCGAGTGGCGTCAGCCGCTTCCGGAAGAGAGGCACAGGCGGGCTGGCGCCACGACTTTCCGGCGTGACAGGCCAGACAGTCTGCTGTCGAATCGATAGTGCAATCGCCCCTCAAACGACAGCACTTGTGCAAAAGCGAACCACCGCCGCAGAGAAACGCGTTCCCCCGCCCCATCGGGAGACACCCTGGGCCAGCGACGAATTCGGGGCCATTTATCAGGAGCATTCGCAGACGATCTACTACCTCGCCCTTCGCCTGCTGGGCGATCCGGCTCAAGCCGAAGACGCCACCCACGACGTTTTCCTAAAAGCGTATCGAAAAATAGACCAGTTCCGGGGGGAGTCAGGCGTGCGGACATGGCTCTACCGCATCACCATCAATCACTGCCAGAATCTGTCGCAGACGTGGCACCGGCGGCACATTTTCAGCAATGCGGATGAGGCCGTTTGGGAGACAGCGGGCACGACGGTCGACAACCCTTTGCGCGTGCTGGAAATCAAGGAACTGGGCCAGCGCATTCAACAGACACTCGAGGCCCTGCCGGACGAGTACCGCTTGCTCCTGCTGCTGGTGGCCGACGAACGGCTGAGCTACCAGGAGATGGGGGCGCTCACCGACCAAACCGCGGATGCCGTCCGAGGCAAACTGCATCGCGCGCGCAAGGCTTTCGCCGCCGCCTTTCAGAAAACAGGCTGACCGTCGTATGAATCCCGACCATTCCAAACTACGCCAACAACAGCAAAGCGAGCAGGCCTCGGAACAGCGGCTGAATCAAGGGAACGAAGCCGCCCACGACTTCGAGTCTGTGGAGGAGATGATTCGTTTCGATGCCAAGGACCACGCCCCGCCGGCGGCGGTGACGGAACGGCTGAAAGAATCGATTGCGCGCGAGCCGGCTCCGCCGAGATCGTGGTGGCGACGGCTGTTTGGCCTGACGTAACTGGGCCATGACGCTAGCATCAGGCAACTCGCCCGAAGCGAGGCACCAGCGCTGGCCGGGGCTGCTTGCCTGCTCGTCGCAGGCGGAGAGCGAGCGGCCAACCTGTTGCTGACACGACTTCCGCCTTTTCGCCCGGGGCGTTACCCACTACAAAAGGGGGCGCATGGCCCCTTCGCAGGAAATCGAGATTCTCATCCGCGCCCGTTACCCCATCATTTACATCCTCTCGGCGGAAGAGTTGCGCGTCCAGGACGCCCTGATGGAAATAGCCCAACGCCGCCAGAAGCGAGTTTTCGAATGGAGCGTGACGACCGGACTGGTTCCGGCCGGCACGTCCATCCAGGTCCAAAAGAACCGCAACGCCGCCACCAAAGACCCCTTGATGGCTCTGGATCAGGTCATCGATCATGTCGAACCCGCGCTTTTCATCTTCAAGGACCTGCACCCCTTCTTCAACAAAAGCAATTACATGGTCGTGCGGAAGCTGAAGGAAATCGCGCAGCACTTGAAAAACAGTTACAAAACGATCGCGCTCATCTCCCCGGTCATCGATTTGCCCGCAGAACTGGAGAAGGAAGTCACCCTGGTCAATTTTCCCCTGCCTTCGCGGGTCGAGTTGAACTCGATGCTCGAACGGATCATTCGCGACGTGCGGCAGACGGCGCCGGTGGCGATAGACCTGGACGAAACGGCCCGCCAAAGACTGCTGCAAGCCGCGCTCGGCCTGACGTTGGGTGAGGCAGAAAATGTCTTCGCCAAGATCCTGGTGACGAATCAACGACTCAGCGGCAATGACGTCCACGAAGTCTTTTCCGAGAAGCAACAAATTGTGCGCAAGAGCGGCTTGCTCGAATATTACGCCGCGACCGAGAGCATGGACCAGGTTGGGGGTCTGGGCATTCTGAAGAGTTGGCTGCAGAAAAGAGCGATCGCCTTTTCGGATGAGGCGCGGGCGTTTGGTCTGCCGGCCCCAAAAGGCATTCTGCTTCTGGGGGTGCAAGGCTGCGGGAAGAGCCTTTGCGCCAAAGCCGTCTCCTCTTTATGGCAGCTGCCGTTGTTGCGCTTCGATATGGGACGAATGTTCGGGAGTTATGTCGGGTCTTCGGAGGAGAACATCCGCCGTGCCATCGCCGTCGCCGAATCCGTCGCCCCGGCCATCTTGTGGGTGGACGAAATCGACAAGGCTTTTGCCGGCGCTCAACACGCGTCGGTGGGCGACTCCGGGACCAGCGCCCGGGTTTTCGGCACATTTCTCACCTGGCTCTCGGAAAAAAGCGCCCCCGTCTTTGTGGTGGCAACGGCCAATGATATTTCTCACTTGCCGCCGGAACTATTGCGCAAAGGGCGCTTGGACGAGATCTTCTTTGTTGATTTGCCGACGGCCAGGGAAAGGGAGCAGATCTTTGCGATTCATCTGGAAAGACGCGGACGCAAGCCGGCCGAGTTCGCGGTGACGGCGCTCGCCGAGGCGGCCGATCATTTCAGTGGAGCCGAGATTGAACAGGCTATCATCAGCGCCCTCTACGATGCCTTTGCGGCCGGCCGCGATGTCGCCACCAAGGATATTCTGCAGGCACTCCGCCAGACCGTCCCCCTCGCAACCACGATGGACGAACAAATCGATCGGGTGCGTCGCTGGACAGACGGGCGAGCGCGGAATGCCAGCTCGTTGAAATGACGGCATGGCCGACGGCTTGGTCGGGCGCGTTACTTTTTGGCGGCCATGCGAACGAGGCGGAGTTGGTCCGGGTCGAAAAGGGCGGTGCCGGAATAAGCCCGCAACTCGGCGATGAGCTCGACCCATTCGCAGCCTTCCTGGACGCGAAATTCGTGCTGGACGCGGGCCCAGTCCTGCGAGCCTTGCAGGCCGCTGCCCCGGCGGGTGCCTAAGGCGCGCACCCCGGCGCCAGAACCGGTCATGCTGGATAAGCCGGAGACTTCACTGGTTTGAACAAGCGCTTCAATCCGATAGCGCCCCGGCGGCAGCCAGACGGGCAAACGCCACGATCCGAAACAAAAGCCGTTGGTTTCTTTGACCGAGAGCAACTCTTTCCCGCGGACGGTGACCCGTTCTACGGGGGAACCGTTCCAGTCCGGCTTTGGCGTCCACCCGATCAGAGTTGCCATGCCCTGATCATTGAAGGTGGGACTGAATGGCCGAAGATTCTGCAATTCGGCGCGTAGATGACGGACGCGCTCGGCCACTCGCTGCTGGACAACCGCGGCGCGTCGGTCGATCAGTTCGATCTCGCCCGGGGAGGCGCCTTGTTTCATTTTGCGGCAGGCGTCCGCAACGCGGAGCTTGATCTTGTCCGGGTCAAAGACTTTGGGGAGGAGCCGGGCGACGCGCTGGCGGAAAGCGAGCTGATCTTCCGGGCGGGCCAACAGCGCGGTCGCGAGCAGGCTGCGCCGCGGGGGCATGAGCGAAAGGCCCGACTCGAAGATGCTGTTGTCCAGGCCATGCGGGATGAACGCAAAGCGATCGGAGATGAGATCGTGGTAGAGCCGGTAGTTATTCTGATGGAGGCTATATCCATCCCAGTTGGCCACGATCATTTCGATGGCCAGGAAGTTCAGAAACTCCTCCACATCCAGGACGCGGGAAAGGGCTTCACGGCGATAGGCTTCATCCGGCTCGCTCGCCGCCGCCACCAGGCCGGCCAAATCCGACTGATCGCCTCGATTGCCGTTGTCCTGCTCCAGCCCTGACCGCACATCTTGGAAGGCGCCTTCGTAGAGATTGCCGTCGGCGCTCGGAAAGTGCTGCTTCAAAAAACGCCGGTTGACGGCCTCCGCCACCACGCACAAGCCGAGGTCGCGGCCGTTCAACCGGGCCCGGGCTTGGGTAATGCGGGGAGCTGGGACGCCGCCGTCGCGGAAAGCGCCGCTGGCCACCAGTTCGCAAAGGAGGCTGGCATCCTGGCGCGAGTTGTTCAGATAGATCTTGGTCAGACCTTCCAGATCCTGCTCAGGACGCTTCCAATTGAAATTGAGGGCCAGATTAGGCTGGAGTGAGACAGGTTGAAAAGTGCCCGTGCCCTTGAGGCGAATCCCCACATCCTGAAACGTCCGGCCGCAAACCAGCACCTTCCCCGGGACGTAACGTTTAGGGGAGCGCAGGAGGCGTTGGTATTCGGCGGCGCCAATCTCGACGTCGAAGACGGGCAAATCGGGACGATCGAAAAAGGCCTGCGACTTCTGCTTGAGGACGTCGACGGGGGTGGAGGGGGTCTCCTCGGAATCAGGCAACGGCTCAGCGGCATCAGGACGCGCGCAGGTGAAGAGCAGTCCCAAAGCCAGGACTGCCAACCGGTAATTGGCTTGGCGCATCAAGTGTTCTAACACAGGCCGCTCCGTTCCGCCTTCCTTGTGCAACTTCTCTTCACGATCGCCGCCCGTCAACCTCACTGAGGAAGCGAGAGGCCATTTTCGCGAGGATGGAGGCGGTCGGCAAGCCTTTCATGCGGCGACCCGCTTGCCCAGCCGCTGGCTTGCGTTTGAGGCGACGAACGGCCATGGAACGAATCGGGCCCGGCGTTGTCCATATCTCATGGCAGCCAGAAATGATTGGCAACCAGGCCCTTTTCCGTTACAGCTACCCTTGCGATGGCTGCGATGAGCCGACACTGAACAAGTGATATGAGCCGCTTCAACAACCTGGAGTTCGGCGATCAGTTCGAAGAGCAGTCCCAGGCCGCATCGCCCGTCAAGGACGCGCAATACTATCTGGCGGAAGCTCGTTCCTCCTTTGAAGCCGGGCGATTTGAGGAAGCCCTTCGCCATTACGCCAAGGTGCTTGAGTTCGACCCGCGCTGCGCGGCCGCCTGGACCGGCCAGGTCCGGATGCTGATCGAACTGGGCGAGTTCCATGAAGCCAAACTATGGGCCGAAAAGGCTCTCGAAACCTTTCCGACCGAGGGCGAGTTGCTGGCCGCCAAAGCGGTTGCCCTCGCCCGCGGCGGCGATTTGGAAGCCGCTTTGAGCTTTTCTGACGCAGCCGTGGAGACGCGAGGGAATACGCCCTACATTTGGCTGGCACGCGGGGATGTGCTGCTGGCCCGGGCGGAGAAACGCGCTGAATTCTGCTTCGAAAAGGCCCTGGCCCTGGCCGCTCGGGATTGGTTCATCCATTGGCTCGCCTGCCGGGTCTACTGCTATTACCGGAAATTCTCACGCGCGCTGCACTTGGCGCAAAAGGCGTTGGAAATCGACGCCGCTCGCGCCGTGGTTTGGCTTCAATTTGGGCGCTGCCAATTAGCTTTGGGACTGCCCCAGGTAGCCGCCCAGTCGTTTGAGCGGGCCCGCGAATTGGATCCGCTCTGCCAACCGGAAGCGTCGGATCTCTCTGACCTTTCTACCAGTGGCCCGTGGACGCGGCTGAGGGGCTGGTGTCGGCAGCTATTTCGGGCATGAGCTATTCGCGGTTCGACCAACTCATCACCGCTGCTATCGAGCAGGAAGCTTCGGACCTGCACTTGGTGGTGGGGGTTCCGCCGGCCTTCCGCATCAACGGAGAGATCATCTTGGCGGATGAAGATGTCCTCTCCGTCGAAGCCTTGGCGGGGATGGCCTACAACCTTCTCAATGCCGAGCAGCGCGAAAAATTCGATCGCGAATGGGAACTCTGCATTTCATTGCCTCACGAAATCGCCGGGCGGATTCGCGTCACTCTCTATCGACGCAATGGCAGCCCTGAAATGAGCATCCGCTTTTGCGGACGTCGTATTCCCGGGCTGGACGAACTCGGATTGCCGCCGAAGATCGATGAACTGGCCCGGCGTCCGAATGGGTTGGTGCTGATCACCGGCCCAACCGGGGCTGGCAAGACGACGACGCTGAATTACATGGTCGATCTGATCAACAGCGAGCGCCGCTGCAAAATCGTGACGATCGAAGATCCGATCGAGCACATTCACGAGAATAAGAAGGCGATCATTGTCCAGCAGGAGGTGCTGACAGACACCCACTCGTTCGATCGCGCGCTCATTCATGTCTTGCGCCAGGATCCCGATGTGATCGTGGTCGGAGAAATGCGCAACCACGAAGCCATCGCCGCGGCCTTGACCGCGGCGGAAACAGGCCATCTGGTCCTGGCAACGCTGCACTCCCCGGGTGTTTCGCACGCGTTCGAACGAATCACGGGCGTTTTTGAAGGAGCTGCTCAGCGGCAGATCGTGATGCAACTGGCGACGTCGCTGCAAGGGATCATCGCCCAGGAATTGCTGCCGTCCGCGGATCGGTCCCGGCGGGTGCTGGCATTCGAACTATTGGTGGCCAACAGCGCCATTCGAAATCTGATTCGAGAGAACAACAAACACATGCTGGAAACGGTCATTCAAACCGGCGGTAAGGAAGGGATGATTCTGATGGACGCCTGTCTGTATGACTTGTACTGCCGTTGTTTGATCAGCTATGACACCGCCTTGAGCCGGGCCCGCAATCCAGACCGTATCATCAAGCGGACAGGCTGAAACGGCGGGCTGGAGGAGCCTATGGGAAGCGCGTTGAAGCTGCTGTGGAATCTGTTGCCGTTGCTTGCGGTTGTGGCCTTGGTCTGCTGGGGGCTGTGGCGCTGGCTGAAGGCCAGCGACGAACCGCTCATGTTAGTGATCCGCTGGATGATCACCGCCGTCGTCCTGGGCTTCGTTTTCACTTTGGCCGTCCGCGCCCGCGACGAGATTTCAAAGATCGCCGCCATTCTGGTCGGGGCCGTCGGCGGGCTCATTCTCACCATCGTCTGGCGGCAGACATTCTGCGATTTCGTGGGGGATCAGTTCGCGTCCTTCTACACCGGCGGCAAGCAGGAGGTGGAGCCAACTCCGCTCTATTCGATCGCTCAAGGCAAGCGCAAGTTCGGCAAGTACCAGGAAGCGATTGAAGAAGTGCGGAAGCAACTGGCCCAATTCCCGACCGATTTCACTGGCTGGATGCTCCTGGCGGAAATTCAAGCCGAGGATCTAAACGACCTGGCCGCAGCCCAGGAAACTATCAACGAGATACTCTCTCACGAGGACCGGGCTCCGAAGAACATCGCGTTTGCTTTGAATCGTGAAGCTGATTGGCATCTCAAACGCCGGCAGGACCGGGAAGCCGCTCGCGTCGCCCTGGAGCGCATCGTCGAACTCATTCCGGATACCGAACAAGCCCAGATGGCATTGCAGCGCATTGCCCATCTCACGCCGGCGGAGATGCTGGAGGCAAGGCAGGAGCCGCAGCGCATTGCCCTGCGGACCGGCGAAGCGAATATCGGGCTGCGGCGCGAGCCGCTCCAGATCGCCCCGACGGAAGAAGACCCGGCCACGGCCGCGGCCAACTGGGTAAAGCACTTGGAGGCGTTTCCTTACGACAACGAGGCCCGGGAGAAATTGGCTCTCATCTACGCGCGGCATTATCAGCGCCTGGACTTGGCCAGCGACCAACTGGAACAGCTCATCACCGCGCCGAACCAACCCCAGCGCCAGGTGGCCCACTGGCTCAACCTCCTGGCGGATTTGCAGATCGAAGCGCAGGGCGATGTGGCAGCCGGCCGGGAGACATTGCAGCGGATCGTCAGTCTCTATCCGAAGTCAGCTGTCGCCGAGAATGCGCTCAACCGCATCGCTTACCTCAAGCTCGAGCTGCGCCCCAAGCAACAGAGCCAAGCGATTAAACTTGGCTCTTACGAACAGAATATCGGATTGAAGCGCGGCACGTTTGGGCCGCCGCCCGCGGGGGAAAACCCGTCGACTTCTAGCGGGTAATCAGCTTGCCGTAAATCTGCTTGTCGATCTCGCTCGCCAAATCGATATCGCCGCGGCCGCCTTTGGTTCGAGCTTGAACGCGGACGCGACTGACTTTGGGTTCGATTTCATCCACCGCCACCCAGACAGTGCGGGTATCAATTTTGGCCTCCAAGGAGTGATTGATGGTGTTCTCGCTGACGAGAGTGCCGTTCAGCTTCAAAACATCCTTGGCGGCCACGAAGATCTGATCAACCGGACGTTCGTAGCTGCTTTCCTTCGTGTCGACGGCCATCGGAAGACCGGCTCGCGAGCGGCCGTCCACCGTATTCACACACCCACTCAACAACGCCCCCAGGCATACGACAGTGATCCAAGCTAAAGCATTCATCTTCATTTGCGAGGTATGCAATCACATTCCTCCCGACCGTCAAGCCTTAAGGGTTCAAGGCCGGTGTGGCCCGGATACGAATGAAACTCGCTCCGTCGCTCCACCCGTGAATCGTGGGAAAGCAATGGACCACCGCGGCCCCGGTACCGTCAAAAAGACTCTCCGGATATTGGACAGCGAGCAGTGCCGGGGGCGCCGGACTCCACTCGGTCAGGTTCCGGGAGCTCTCAAAGGAGTACTGGAGCAGAGATCCAGTCCGCCGCCGGAACGCAATCGAGATGGGAATCTGCGAGGAGGCGCCGTTGAAGGCGATGCTGCCGCCTTGAAAAGATTTGGCGTCCTTGGGGTCGGTCCCAAAGGCAAACTCAGTGAAATTGTCGCAACCGTCGTGGTCGGGATCATCCCCCGCACCTTGCGACAGGCTCTCGAAGTAATGCGTCTCCCAATCGTCGGGAAGATGGTCGTGGTCCGAATCGGCCGCCTGCGCCGCATTCAAGAACATCTGTTTAAGAGCGGCGCGATTTTGCGAGTTAGCCAGATCGTGGGTCGTCAGATTGAGCACTCCGGCCACTTGATTCAGGGAATCGAGGATGAAGACATCGCGCCATTGAGCGCCCCACCGGCTGCGGATATCATCTTGGCTGGTATCCTGGAGCCACGGCAAGGACCGGCCCGCAGTCGGAAGACTATTGGAGGCTTCGTCTCCGATCTGATTGATGCCCAAAATCTCGATGTTCAGGGCGGTATTGGTGGCCCGGAGCTCCGCCAGCATGTTGTTGAGATAACCGAACTGGCTGTTGCAGTAACTGCAATGCGCGGCTCCAAAGTAGTAACCGGAGACCTGGAAGCGATAATCGCGCGGGGAGACCCAGGTGTTGCGGCGAGGCGAATTGCGGTTGACGTCCATCAACCTAAAATCCGGAACCGGTGCCGCGGACGAGCAGGTCGCGAAGCCCGCGGCGAGGGAGATGACCGCAACGAGCGCTCTCATGGGCGGAGAGCCTGGCATTGCGGCATGGCCTTGTCAAAGTCCGTTTCCCAGGCTAGAGCCGGTTGACAAACGTTCGGTCTGGCGAAGGTTGGTTGATGCGAATATCACCAGGTTCCACGGTGCTCATGGCGGCGTCCGCGCTACTCTTGAGTTGGGACGGAATCGGGGCGGAAGCCACGACCAAGCTGGCCACTCGACTCGTTGGAGCAGGCTTCCGGCGCCCGATCTTCGCGACGGCTCCGCCAGGAGACAGCAATCGGCTTTTCGTAGTGGAACAGCAGACCGGCCAGATTCGCATCTTGAATCCCGGGACCCAGACGATCGCGCCAGCTCCGTTTTTGACGGTCAGCGGCATCAGCAAGGGGGATGAACAAGGTCTCCTGGGACTAGCTTTCCATCCTCAGTATGCCTCTAACGGACTCTTTTTCGTCAATTACACGACGACTGGCGGGGGATCGGCTGGGCATACGGAGATTGCCAGGTACCGGGTCCAGGGCGACCCAAAGAGCTCGAGCCTGGCGGATGCGGCCAGTAAAGCCATCGTCCTCGCCTTCAATCAGCCCGAACCGAACCACAACGGCGGCTGGCTTGGCTTTGGACCGGATGGGTACCTCTATATCAGCACGGGCGATGGGGGAGGCGGCAACGACCAACACGGCAACCCGGGCAACGGCCAAAGCCGCAATACGCTCCTGGCCAAAATTCTTCGCCTCAACGTGGATGAAACAGCGACCTATACCATCCCCCCAGGCAACCCGTTCATCGGCATAGCAGGCCAGCGCGAGGAAATCTGGGCTTTCGGGCTGCGAAACCCCTGGCGGTGCAGCTTCGATCGCCTCAGCGGCAACCTTTGGATTGGGGATGTCGGTCAAAGTGCGCGCGAAGAGATCGACTTTATCCCTGCGGGCGTCGGTGGTCGAAACTTCGGATGGCGGGCGCGCGAAGGAACGATCCAGAACTCGGCCTATCCGTCCGAGACGCCGGTGACGCCGGCCGTGGAACCCGTCCATGATTATCCGAGAGGATCGGGCGTTTCGGTGGTTGGCGGGTATATGTATCACGGGGCTGCCATTCCGGCGCTTGAAGGAGTCTACCTCTTCGGAGACTATGGCTCGGCGCGTTTTTGGAGCTTCCGTTCCGATGGGACGAACAAACTGGACTTTCTCGAACGGACGGCGGAACTGAACCCCGGCAATCCGAAGCCAATCGGAAATATTTCTTCGTTCGGCGAAGATGCCGCCGGGGAGCTGTTTGTTTGCGATATTTCGGATGGACAGATCTACCAGATTGTGGGCGATGAGCCGGCGCCTCTTCTTTCGCTGGCTGCCCTCGGGATTACCAACAACGTGTTTCGCTTGTCCTTCGGAGCCGCGGTCAATCAGCAGTATTCGCTCGAAGCGATGGACGGCTGGACAACCAATGGGTGGCGCAACCTCACCAACTTGACCGCGACGAGCACCAATGTGCTGCTGACGGATCCGGTCGGCAGCACGCAGCGTTACTATCGGGTCAAGGCGCTTTAACAACTGGGCCGCGCCAACTCAGGCGAGGAGATGCTCCGAGCCGGTGGGCCATTGGTCTTGCGGTTCCCATCCCAAAAGGCGTTTGGTATGCTCCAAGTCGAACATCATCCGGTCGATCGGGCGACTGGCGGCGTAAACCGGAGCGAACCCAGGCTCGAGTGGAGCTTCGATCGCTCGGCTGAAAAAGCGCGCGGCATCGCCCGGACTAAAGTAAAGATTGGGCCCCCGGTCGGTGCTGGCCAACTCGGCGGCATGCTCCCGGGTACGGGGAAACCACCCGAGTCGAATCGCCAGGATAGACATGGCGTGGTTGCGCGCGTATGCCTGCCCAGCTGCTTCGGCCGCGATTTTGGTGACCGCGTACCAGTCTCGCGGCGAGTAGGGGATGTCGACCTCGAGCGGCCATGGTCCCTCCAACAATCGCCACCAGACTACCTGGCCGGTGCTGGCAAGCACAACACGCTTGACTCCGGAGGTGCGCGCTGCCTCCAGCACGTTGTACAATCCCACGATGTTGCTCGGCACCAGATACCGCAGAAAATCATCGTCATCCGGGAACGCGGCCAAATGGACGACGCCACCGACCCCGGACGCAGCCCGTTGGACCGCATCGCGGTCAGTCAGATCGCCGACCACAAAGTCCTTCAACCCGGGCGTTGGTGTGCGATCGAAGCCGCGAACCTGGCGCCCAGCAGCCACCAGACCGTTCACCGCCGCCCGACCAATCGCACCTGCCGAACCCGTGACCAAGATGATTGCCTTGGGATCAATGAGCACGGCCGGAGCGTATCTCAAGCGGGCCGTTGATAGAACTATAATCCTGCGCCGCGGCGGCCTCGGCCTGGGTTACCCGCCGCTCAATAACACTGCACCAGAACGACGGCTTCTTGAGAGGCCCCGATGACCGAGCCTAAATCCCCGTCGGTGGCTGGGCGCGGCCCTCGCAACTGCGGCTTGAGGACGGGGACGCTCTGGATGAATTCGAACAAGACCGCACTCTTCAGAGCATAATTCACGTTGTGCGGGACGGCACCGGTCGCGCATAAAACCCGCAGATCATCCAAGCGGAGCGTCACCACGCCAATGACGTTGCCGAATCGGTCGAGGAGCGGGCCGCCCGAGTTTCCAGGTTGGACCGGCGCGCTGATCTGAAAGTAGCGCTCGTCGTCCTTGACTCCGGCCAAGCTGTTGATCTCGCCTCGAGTCAACTTGAGCTCTTTGCCTTGCACTTGAATGTTCGGATAACCAAGGGCGGAAATGGGGTCGCCCAAGCGCACCGGCTTGCTATTGGTGACCGAGAGGGCGCGAACGTGCCGGCAGCCTTAAGCAGAGCCAAATCGTTTCCTTTGTCGACTTTGACGACCTGCGCTGGGAATGAACCGGCTTTGGTCTTGATGACGATACGGCGAGCATCTTCAACGACATGGTGACAGGTGATCAGATAACCGGTTGTCGACACAAAAAAACCGCTGCCGCTCTTCTGCAGTTGCCCCGCGCCGTTGCCTTCTTTGCGGGGCCGGAAGGCCAAGGCGCGCCGTTGCGCTTCGGCGATCTGAACCTGGGTCATGAGCCGGCTCAGATTCTTTCGTCCTTCCACCGCCTTTTCGTCACCTTGGGCCGCGGCCAGGTTAAGCCATTTGTAGGCCTCAATGAAATCGCGCGGAACGAACTGGCCCTCGAGGCAAAGCCCGGCGAGCAAGCGTTGGCCCTGGGCGTTCCCCTGCTCTGCTGCCCGGCGGAACCAGCGCAACCCTTCTTGAGGGAACTTGCGGACGCCCACTCCATCGAGGTAGAGCGTGCCCAGTTGGACCTGAGCGTCAGAGAATCCCTGCAGAGCGGCCTTGGTGAACCATTTGAATGCCTCAAAAGCATTGGCCCGGACTCCCTAATGTGTAGGACGAAAAGACGGTTCAGCCATGGAGGCCACGTATCCGTGGGTGACGGGGTGGCCGGGCGGCACAGGTTGCCCTGAGTTCCGGTTGACATCATCCCACAAACGCCGTAGACTGATGATGTCAATATGGCTACACCAGAAGTGTTGGCAGAAGTCGGAATCGGGACGGCCAGCCCCCAGGCGACAGTCGAACGCGGCACCGAAACGATAAAAAGTGTCGTGTCCAAGGCCGGAGCATCCGGGATCCACGACCTGCAGGTAAGCCTGAACGAGGTTGATTTTTTGGTCAAAGCGGCCCAACTCGCTGCCTGCACTATTGTGCATCTGGACCCTACGGAACAGCGACTTCACAAAGCTCGATTACGTGGTGTCCACCGCATGATTGAACTACGCAAGGCAGCTGAGCCTGTCTTGGAAAGTGGCGAAGTTTGCGAACTCTTAGGGGTCAGCCGCGAGACGGTTCGCAAAAAGGTTGACCGTCGCCAATTGTTGGCGCTTCCGAAGGGCGGCGATCGAGTGTTTCCAGCTTTCCAATTTAAGGATGGCGCTGTTCTGAACGGCTTTGCCGAGGCGTTAGAAGCACTAGATACGGAATCGGTTTTTTCGGTATTGGCCTTCTTTCTCAGTCCGAATGAGGATTTCGAGAATAAAACTGCAATCCAGATGCTCGAGTCTGATGAAGTCGAGGCGGTGCTTTCAGAGGCGCGGACCTATCTGAAGCATGGCTCTTAGTTCGAAGCTGCCCCCTCCACCCGCAGACCTGGCAGCGCGCAAACTGCCCCTGGTCACCATTAGTGGTGACCTGTTCAGGATCCACCGGACGATTTACAACTGGCGGTATTTTGGTCGAAATAGGTCTGAGCGCTTCGATGACCCCAAGGGGGTTTTCGGTGTGCTCTATGGCTCAACAACGGCCGATGCAGCGTTCGGAGAAGTCTTTTTGCGCAAGTTGGCCTCGATGTCGGTGGCACAGGTGGACCTGCAATCACGAGCAGTTTCGACCTTTAATGCGAGGCCGTTGAAGTGCGTTGACTTGACCGGGAGCGGACTCCGGAAGCTTTCCTGCGATAACCGGATCTCCACCGAA
Organism: Verrucomicrobiota bacterium; assembly: GCA_046346765.1. GTDB lineage: Bacteria > Verrucomicrobiota > Verrucomicrobiia > Limisphaerales > SIBE01 > JAXMHN01. Next base: position 29,259 of record JAXMHN010000005.1, read on the forward strand.
AAACCCTATAAGACGACGCACCTGTGGTCCCGGGCGTTGTTCTTGCACCCTCAACAACCCGATGGCCTGGTCTATCGCAGCCGTCACAATCCGCGGTTTAGATGCCTCGCGTTATTTGATCGTTGCGACGCGAAACTGATGGATGTGCGTTCCGAGCCCTTGATGGATCCGCCGCGTCGCGCGTGGTGTTCTGTGCAGCTCGACCGTTACGATCTCGCGATGACGTGATTGTTCGTGAAGCACTGTGATATGCCGGTTTACCCAGACCAATTGGTTTGGCTTTCAACGAGTCGTTGGGCCACAGACGATTCCGCGTATTGCCATTTTCGAGAATTAGGGGTTTCGGGGCTCTTGGTTGGATCGGACGCCTACAGTGAGTTTTGCCCACCGCAACCCTGACCCCGAAAAGGAAGGCGCATCACCATAGTTGCGGCGAGGAAAAATCAGTGCCTCGGAGATCCCAACGTTGGGGAGGAAAAGACGGTAAGGGAAGCTGAGACTGAGATCACCGCCAAGTCAGACGAGAATCGCAATCGATCAACGGTGAATTGACGCCGGCGCCATTTCGCAAACACCCGAGTCACCGACCGAAGCAAAGCCGGCCAATTAACCAATCACAGACCGGTCGATCTCCGCGACTGTGCGGCGCCCGGTCAGGGCCATGGCCATCTTAAACTCGTCGCGGAGAATCTCCACGACTCGGGTCACGCCCGCCGCGCCGCCTGCGGCCAAACCGAAAAGGTAAGGCCGCCCAATCAGCACAGCCTTCGCACCGAGTGCGAGAGCCTTCAACACGTCCGTCCCCCGGCGGATGCCCCGTCCACCAGTAGTGGCACCCGGCCTGCCACCTTCTCCGCCACCGATGGTAAAACCGATATCGTGGACGGCAGGGTGTCCAGACAGCGTCCTCCATGGTTGGAGACGATGATACCATCGACGCCGGCACGGATAGCCAATTCCGCATCCTCCGGGTTCAGGATTCCCTTAAGTAGAATAGGCAACGTGGTGGCAGACCGGAGCCAGGCCACGTTGTCCCAAGTGAAACTCCCCAGGAGAGGAAGTCCGGCGGCGGATTTTGCCCCGGCTCGTTCCGGATAATAAGGCGTTTCAAAACCATCCGGAATACGGAACCCGGCGCGAGCCTGGCGGTTGCGGGCTCCCGACACCGGGGCGTCAACCGTGACACACAGAGCGCGACAACCGAGGGCTTTCACTTCCTGCACCACATCGCGGACAAATCCGTGCCTTTCCTTGTTCACACCATACAACTGAAACCACAGGGGTTTACTGTCCACGTGGGCAATGTCCGCCATTCGGCGCGTGCTGAAACTACTAACAACGAATGTCGCGTTGGCCGCCCGAGCGCCGCGGGCTGTCTCCACCTCTCCTTCGGGGTGAGCCAATCGATGCAGCGCCGTCGGCGCCAAAACGATAGGAAAATCTGACTTTTGTCCGAACAGCTCCAAGCTGGTATCAAGGACTCCACGTCCACGAGCACGCGGGGCCGGAGCTTGAGCTTATTGTAGTCCTCCCGGTTCCAGCGGATCGTGATCTCGTCCCCAGCGCCGCTGGCGATGTTCTCGTAGGCCCTAGCGGCCACCTTCCGTGCCGCCCGTTCGAAATCATCGAGCGAAACCAGATCCGAAAGTGCACCAGCTTTTCCTGCACTAGCTGCCGTCGAGGGTTCGACAGCGGCGGTTGGTAGCCAAGTTGCACCAAGAGCGCCGACAGTCGATATAACCATGCTTCTGCGAGTCATGTTCATTTGAGCGACGATTAGGTTACTCGGCATCGATTGGTGGACCGAGATCACCGCGAAAGTGCAGGCGTGTCGACGGGCGTCGGCGACGGACGAATGATCCCTTTAGTGGGCGCGCCGACCCCACTGAAGAGGGCCGTAAGACTGCTGACGACTAGCATGACAGCCACACCGTTAAGCGCCATGCTCATCCCATAGCGCTGTTTTAGCCAGGCAACCATTTCCGGACTCAGATAGCCGGCCAGATTGCCAACGGAATTGATCCACGCGATCCCAGCGGCGGCGGCTGTTCCGGAGAGGATCGCTGTGGGCAACGCCCAGAAACATGCCGCTGGCGACATCACCCCACTGATGGCAATGGCAAGCATTCCCATGACGCAGATCGGAGGCAAACCGGGCAAACCGCTCAATGCAAAACCCGCGGCCGCAGCGAGTGTTGACAGACCCACATGCCAGCGGCGTTCACCGGTGCGATCCGAATGCCGGCCAGCCAGCACCATGGTTTATTTCCTCGGCCTTATCGGGCCATGATCAGAGCCGGCATAGATAGAGAGCCGGAAACGGAACATCGGTGTGCCGAGGACGGAGAGGAAAATCGACCCCGATTCAGTTCTCTCGGGTTCACCGACTAATCTAGGGGAGGAAATGACGGTCAGCGACTCTGATTTAGAGATTAACTACTACGAGGCAACTTCGGCGCATAGGTAATTCCTTCTTGGACCATTTGGTGTCCGTTTTGGTGTCCGTTGGCAACACCGTGAAGCGGGGTGATGACGAGTTCGCAGTCGCTGGGTTTTGATCATCGCGCCAGCGCCGACCGGTCCGGTTGCAGTTCAGCCGTGCATGGAAAGACCGGGTCGGTTAAGCTTGAGAGCGAGATATGGGTGACCTCGCTGCATCCGGCGGGCCTGAGCGAGGGGCAATGCCACCTGTCTCAGGCAATAAGAGCGCTACGGCTAAAAGCGCTAGCGCTCAGCCGCCGTCCGGTTCCTCGCGACCAGGTGTCTGCGTGGAGGGCAGGCTTCCGCCTCCCATTCACGACTATGAAATGCTGGGCCGCATTGGCGGAGGAGCCTACGGCGAGGTGTGGATGGCGCGCGGCGCCACCGGGGTGCTGCGCGCGGTGAAGATCGTGTGGAGGCGCACTTTTGAGGATGACCGTCCGTTCCAGCGCGAATTCGAAGGCATCCAGCGGTTCGAGCAGGTCTCACGTGAGCATCCGAGTCAGTTGGCGCTGTTCCACGTCGGGCGCGACGAAGCTGCCGGCTGCTTCTACTACGTGATGGAGCTGGCCGACGATGCCAGTGCCGAGGGAGCCCATGCCCGTCCTTCGGACACTTCCTCCCATCCAAGGGACGAGGAAAAGAGCGAAAAGTCACCTGTTCTTTCCGGTCAGACCCTTGGGAGCTTCTCCTACGTACCTCACACGCTGCGTTTCGATCTACACCAGCGCGGGCGGTTTGCTGCCAGCGAGGTCATCAGGATCGGTCTCGCCTTGACGGAAGCGCTGGCTCACCTGCATCGGCATGGGCTGGTGCACCGGGACATCAAGCCATCGAACATCATCTTCGTGGAGGGGCGTCCCAAGCTGGCCGATATTGGTTTGGTCACCGAAGCCAGTGATGCTTGTTCGTTCGTCGGCACGGAAGGTTATGTGCCGCCGGAAGGTCCTGGCACTCCCCAGGCCGACCTGTTTGGTCTGGGCATGGTGCTCTACGAGATGAGCACGGGCCAGGATCGGCGCCAGTTCCCGAATTTGCCGCAGGAGCTGAAGGACTGGCCGGAGCGCGAGGCTTTGCTCCGCCTCAACCAGGTGGTGCTCAAAGCCTGCGCCAGAGACCCCGCGCAGCGCTATCCGACCGTGGAAGCCATGCACGCGGATCTGCTCCGAGTCCAGCGCGGGAAATCGTTGCGCGCGCGGAGATGCCTCGAGTTAGCCCTGCGCTGCGCTCGTAAAGCCCTTCCTGTTGCGGTTGTAGTTATCCTGGCAGGGATGGCCGTTTTGGCTCTGCTGAGAATTCCCCAAAAGGACTCTCCACAACCCACACCAGCGGCACCCGACACAAACTCGGTCTTCGTGCTGCCCTTCCGGGAAGCGGGACCCAACCCGGGGAGCGTCGATCTCTGTTCACGGATGACGGATGCGTTTATCGACGCGTTGGCATCGATTGAGGGTGTCCGGCGCAGCCTGCGCAGGTCCGGTTGGCGGGACCTGGACGAGGACCAGGTGCGGCCTGCGCTGGCTAAGAGCAACGACATGCGCCATATCCTGACGGGGCGAATTGGGAGCAGCAACGATACCCTGACGTTGATGCTTCGGCTCTACGAACGGAACAGCGACCAGCCCTTTTGGACTGAGACGTTCACTGGAAAGACAAACGACCTTGTGGCCCTGGAGCGGCGCGCCCTTGGGCAGCTCGCGGCTCGACTGCGGTTCACGATCAGCGTCCAAGACCAGCGCCGAATCGATCAACTCCTCACCAACAACCTGGAAGCCCTCCGCTGGTATCGAGAGGCGGTTGAGGTTTACACCCGCAAGGGAGGCACTCATACCGGCTATACAGAAGTCATGGAACTCGCCCAAAGAGCGTTGGACCTGGACCCGCTCTATCTGGACGCGGAGGCTTACGTTGCCTACATGATCCGCAACCTGGCTCAGGGCCGATCACCTGTGGAAACGTGGCCCAAAGTGGAACAGACGATGAAGGCGATCCTAGACAAGGACGACACGCACACTTTGGCGCTGGACCAGTTGAGCGGCTGCACCTTGTTCTACCGCCGGGATTGGGCGAGGGCTCAGGCACTAACGACTCGCTTGTTCGAGACTCTGCCCCAACAAAAACGGCTCTGGTATCAAGCTTTCTGGTCTCGCATTCACGGGTGGAGGGAGGAAGCGCATAGCCAGCAAGAGCAATCCGAGCACCCGGAACCCGAAGACCCAGACCAGCGGTTCTTCATGGCATCGGCGCGATGGGTCGAGGGTCGTTACGCGGAAGGCGCCCAGGTGGCTCGCCGCACGTTGCAGCTGCATCCCGGCCACGCGGAGGGATACTTTTGGCTGGCGCACTGCCTGGTCGCCAATGGGGATTTCGACGAAGGCCTCTCGGCGGTTGAGAAAGCTCAGGGAGATTGGAAGAAGCAAGAGATGACGGCGTTGAAAGGCTGGGCTTACGCCCAGATGGGCCAGCCGCAAAAAGCGCGGGACATCCTTCAGGAACTCTTCGAGATGGATCGGACGGTAAACGTGCAGCCTTACTTCGTTGCTCGAGTCTACGCGGCCCTGGGTGAAAAAGCCAAGGTGCTGGACTGGTTGGAGCGAGCAGAACAACAGAAATCGGAATACCTCTTGTTTGCGGATTTGGGCGGGCTGCGGACCGACCTGGCCTGGAAGAACCTCCAGGACGAACCCCGCTTCAAGGAACTCCTCAAGAAGGTTGGGCTCGACATCTGGCCCCGGCCCAAGCCGTAGCAGACATGGTTCAAGGTCCGGGCAGCCTCGCCTGCATCCAGCGCAGGTCTTGGAGATCGTCCTTCCCCTGAACCGGACTCATCGGACTCTTGGTTGCCTTAGGAAATGTCCACCGATGGTGTTGGACGTGGCCGTCTGCAAACGAGAGATTTGCTCCCAGGCCATGGCGATCGGCCGGGATGTCCATCCACTGCTGGTCCCCTCCGGAATAGCCCAAGGGCACGACGGCAAAATCACCGCTGCTGATTTCCCGCTCGGAAGCGTCCAGGAATGCCCAGACGCTTGAGGGTGGCGGGCTGATGATTTCAGAGACCTTCGTCTTGCGATGTCCAGACCAGGTGTCATCTCCCAGGATATTACCATTGAAGAGAAGGCTGAGCATGGTGCTGCGATTGCGAAGAACTTTCGGGGCCTTCACGGTGAGCGATCGGTCCGCGGGACAGTGGTAGACTCCGACCGACTGAGAGTACGGAAACAAGACGCCGCTCTGGATGTTGGTCAGAGAGGCATCCACCTGCGCATTGCCAAGCACCCACGAACCCGGCGGACTGCGCCAACTCAAGACATCGGTCCCGAAACTCGTGTTCGGGCACATCAGATCGCTGTGATCATCGGCGTACATCAGCCAGGCTGTCTGCAGTTGTCTGAGGTTGTTGAGGCACGCAATTCCGTGCGCTTTGGCTTTGGCCTTCGACAGGGCGGGCAAGAGCATCCCCGCCAGGATGGCAATGACCGCAATCACAACCAGAAGTTCGATCAAGGTGAAAGCTCTGCCGGAGGCAGAGGAAAGAGAAGCGCGCAGCAAGAGAACCCGATGAACAAAATGCCCGGCGCAGCTCATAGATTCCTTCCCAGGCTTAGCATTTCTTCCGGCTTATTCAAGGTGAGGCGTGAATTGAACTCCGCCCCACCTTGAAGCCGCCGATCTTGCGGAGCGAGACCACTTCCTGGCGGCACCACCCGGTAGAAGAGAGATTTCATGGCGTCATTAACCGGAAGAACTCCATCCCGTTCCCAAGCGAGAAGAGTCTAACTGGCTGCTGGTGGATTCGTCCGCGTCACGGCACCGGTAACGCCCGGTAAAAGCGGTAGGTCAGCCGGAGCATATTGGGATCGATGAACTGGAACAGGTTGGCTGAGGTCAGATTGGTCGTGAACAGGCTGTGCCAACGGACCAGGTCCCCCGACGCTTGGACGCGATAACTCCGGCCCGCGGCTCCGCCAAACTGAGCTCTGAAGCTTGTCTGGGTGGGAATCAAGGGTAGCGCGGTAGCCGGTTCGTCCAGCGCATAGGACAAGCGAACCGTGCCCGTCGTGCCGTTCACACCGTCCACGGCGATGTGATAGACGGTTCCAGCCTTGGCCCCGAAACACGTCAGGCTGGTCAAGCCATCCAGGCCGCTGTTGTCATCGCACGCCATGAGGATCAACGAATCGACGCGGGTTCCACCCAGAGTGTAAACCGCCAGGACGGTGTCGAAATCGCTTCCTTCGGTACTGACCGTCAGCAGCCCGTCGCTCTCGGTCCGAAGGGCAAACCAATAGGATGCGCCACCCGCCACGCCGCAGTGATTCGGTTCGCCCGGCTCTTTGGTGGCTCCGTAGGTGTTGAAGATCTGCAAACCGGTCACGCCCTTCGACAGTGAAACGACTTGCGGTCGCAGTGAGGACCCATTACGCGCCCGGGCCCGGAGAACGAGACCACTCGACGGTGCCGTCGCGTCCACCAGCTTGTCGCACGCCAGAACCTCCGTGATCGCGCCTTGCGTCAAGTTGACCTGGAGCGTAGCGGGCTCGCTTTCAATCACCCGCGCCGCATTGCTCACTTGTACGCTGTAGATGCCCACTTGTTGCCGTCCAACCTGGCGGATGTGTAGCGTGTCGTTCGTTTGGCCAAGGAGAGTGCTGCAATTGAACCGCCACTGATACTGGAGCGGCGTCAGGCTGGCGGCCAGGACGCCGATCGTGACCTCAACACCTGAACCCACCACTTGACTCCGCGGCGCGACCACAATCCGTGGCACGGCGTCTGGCGCGCCGACCAAGGACCAGTTGAGCACCAGGTTGCCCGCCGCACCGTTAAGCCCATCGACCACGATCTGGTATTCGGCACCCTGGAAGGCACTAAAGACGACCCGGCTGGTCAGGAAGCCGCCGCTGTCATCGTCTCAGGAGACGGGCGCGAGCAAGCGCTTTCGAAGGTTGTTCCTGTGCGTAGACTGCCAGCAGGCAACAGCGGCGCCGCGCCTTCGTGTGTCATACACAACGAGGCCGTCGGCCTTGAGCCCGCCAGGCCAGCCAGCGCGGCCTCCCGCCGGACTTGGCTGACCGAGGCTCATTCGGTCTCCAGGCTGGCGCCGCTGTTATTGCTAACGCCCGTGCCTGAGACGCCCACCACTGTTCCCCGATCCGCATAACGATCCGTCAGCGGCAACGACGGAATGAGCACCCTCAGTTCGGCGGCCTTCACTACTCGGGACACTCCCACTGTACTCGACGCCACGACGCTGTAAAGCCCCTGCAATCCGAGGGCTCCACCGGGTTCAGGGTTAAGATCGGGGAGGATTGAGCCGGTAGATCAACGCCGTTCGGCGCCACTGGGGTACCGAGCGGCTGGATCGCCCGTGGCCACAAACCTGCTCGCTTAACGCCGTCGTGCTCGGTGGACACCTGGATCGACTCACGGAGGCACCGTGATGCGCACTGAGTCAACGACCGTCACGAGGGCGCGCCGACTTTGCACCGCACCGGCCGAACTGCTGACCTGGACCGCGTACTCACCAGCGTCGGCCAGTTTAGCATCGGAGAGAACCAGGGTCGGTTGGGTCGCTCCGGGGATGGCGGCGCCGTTTCGGCTCCACTGGTACTGCTTCGGCTCCGCGCCGATGGCTTGCACGCTGAGCCGGGCCGCCTGACCCACCGTGATCCGTTGATTCTCCGGTTGGTTGAGGAGTTGAGGGCTCTCGCTGCGCGGAAAGACAGCGAAGCGGGAGCGGTTCTTGCCGCCGATAGACGCAAAATCACCCACTACGGCGAGCGCTTGTTCGGAGGCGGAGAGGGCAAATGGCCCCATCGTCGCGGCCTTGTCCGCGCCTGGATTCCAGTCCGTGAGTTGGCCGGTGCTCAGGTCAACGGCGGCAAAGCGGCTGCGGTTCTGGCCCGCGATTGTCGTGAACTCGCCTGCCAGATAAAGGACGTTGGCAAAGGCGGTCGCAGCCTGGATCTCCTTGTCTGGGCTCAAGTTCAGGCGGGTGCACTGCCCGGTGGTGGCGTCGATCGCAACGACATCAGCACCCCCCACATAAACCGTGCCGTTTGCGACCACAAGGCTGGCTCCTGAGACTGCCTCCGGAGTCCAGTCGATCACCGCGCCGGTGGCTGCATTGAGGGCAGCAAGGCCGGTTCGTGCCAAACCACCGACGGTTGTGAAAGTGCCCAGCGCGTAAAGTCGATCACCGGCAGCGGCCAACCTCGAAACTCCAAGGTCGGTCCGAGTCGCCCAATTGGTCGCCCCCGTCTGAGCGGACAGAGAAAAGATCGAGTCTGGGTTGTTTCCAGGGCCTGAGTGCCGGCCGCTGACGTAAATTGAGGCCTCATCCGCGGCCATCGCCCCAAAGACAACTGAGCTCTCACTCGGGACCGCTTCTGGCGGTTGTGCTGGCCCCAAACACCAGGGAAGGAGCGCGCCGTCTTCAAGGCCCGACGCACCCAAACCATCGACCATTCGGACTGTTCTGGTGTCAGGGTCCCCGATGCCGATTGTTCCGACAAGACCGACCGCATCGCTCGTCACGGCCAAACCATCAACGGAGCCAGCTCCGATTTGTCCAGGTCTGTGAGCCGGCCCCCAATCCAAGGGTTGGCCCGTCGCGGCGTCGAATGCCGCGAGCAACGGCCGACTGCGTGTTTCGGCCTGCGGGCTGGCAAGACCACGCCAGTTCTCACCCGCGATCAGGGTCGAACCTTGGACGGCCACCGAAGTGACCGGGCCGGACGGAGTCACTCGCCACGACTTGAACTCGCCGGTGTTGGCATCCAGCCCGAGCAGTTCGATGACCCAGAACGGAGTGGCAGGAATGCTTCCGGCCACGTAGAGGACGTTTCCATCCAGAGCCAGCGCGGAATTGTCGATATAAGACCCTTTGTATCTTGAATACCCTGAGGCTGTACTGGGGTCCCAGGAAGTCGCCTGACCCGTGACGGCGTCCAGAGCAGCTAGATCATGCCGGGATTGCCCTCCGATCTTGTCAAAAGACCCCGAGACATAAACCTTGTCGCAACAAACCGCCAACCCGGAAACGTAAACTGGGTCGCTACTTGGGCCCGGGTCGCTGGACGGGTTCGGGTCCCAGGAGCGAAGGCCTGTGGTTTCCGTCGAAGGCGCGCATGTGCTGCGCTGCTGACCTGCCATCTCCGTGAACTCACCGACGACGTAGATGCAGTTGGCAGATACAGCGATCTTTGGCGATACCGCCGACGGACCCGGAATAGCCGATGAGATTCGGGTTTGGGTTCCAGTCCGTCGCGTTTGCCGTTATCGCATCCAACGCCGCCAAGTGCCTGCGGGCTTGACTCTCCAATGCTCGAGAAGACTTCGCCAACGCAAACCGTTTGGCCGCAAACGACGATGCTGTTGAGGCCCACCACGGTCGCATTCGGGACCCAAGCTCCCCTGCGGATTCGGGTCCCAAGCTGTCGGCCGCCTGCTGGTGATATCGATCGCAGCGATCGCGCTACGCGGCTGCGAACTGGATGGGCATAGAGGTCAGCTGCCCACGTAGAGTACGTTGCCGGAAAGAGCTGAACAGACGGGGCGGCTGTTCACCCGGCGCCCAATTCGGATCCACGGTTTTGTCGGCCCGAACATGAGCCAGGTTTTTGACTGAGACGCCGCCTATGGCTGAAAAGTCCCCTCCAATGAACCAGCCGCCTTCGTTGTCCGGTAATACCGCAAATGCAGTCCCAGCAACCAGGGGAAAATCCGGATCGCGCGTGCCCGAATTGAGATCGTACGCTCCCACGCCTGAGGGCTGGCTCCTGAGCACGCTTTGAAACGACCCTCCCACGTAAATGACACCGTTGGCCTGCGCCACGGCATTGATTATTCCAGGCCCGGGCTGCCAAAAATCCTCACGCGGCACGCTGGAGAATTGGTCCGCCGAGCTTTGCACCGCCCAGAGCAACGCGATCCCGGCGAGGAAGTCCGCCACGAATGAGAAAGCCGTCTTCATAGCCCGAGAAACCCGAAGCTGCTCGTGAGGCGCTGGCTGAACGTCGTCTGCGCCTCGTGCAAGCAGCAACCGCCCTTGCAGCACCGGCGTTTGGAGGAGGCAATTGTTGCTTTTCACTGTGGTCATCCTCCTGAGTCAGATTCGTTGTTCGGACTTAGATTGGCCCGGCATTGCACACTTTGTCTGGAACCGATCCGCCTCACGTGCTCATTTCTGTTTCAAGCTCCTGATCAGTGGATAGTCTTTTGAGGGCGGGGGTGGTTCATTGATGCTCTTGAAGTATTTGTTCAGAAACCAGAGCGAGTAAGCGTGCAGCGTGCGGACGACTTCGCGGCCTGTGTTGAGAGAGTTGTGTGCATAGAGCCAGTACTGATCGCAGAAAAGGTTGTGGTCGGTGGTGTTGAACTGGATAGAGAGGGCATCGCGGCCGAGCTTCGAATAGAGAGCATCGGCTGCGCTGCTAAAGGCACCACTCATCAGCAAACACGGTTTCTGCAAACCCGACTTCATTAGTTCCGGGGTAAAGGCAAAGGGGTCGTCGATCAGGATCGTGGCCTTGCAGCGGGCATCGATTCGGCCGATCTCTCCTGCCACCTCGCCGCCCCAGGAGTAGCCCATCGTCGCGACATTCGTCAGATCAAACCGACCAGCTAGCAGGGGATCACTGTCGTTCCAGCGGGGCAGTTCGCCCAGGATGAACTGCACATCTTTGACCCGATCCAGGGTCCCGGAACTGGAGGAACTGGTCACGCCGGAGCGCAGGTACATTCCGTCCGGTAAGACGGTCCCGTAGGCATCGAAATGGTCCATCGAAACGACCAGGTAGCCGCAACTTGCCAGATACGGGCCCATGTCCTCGACTTCCGTTCGCACGCCCGTGAGACTGGGTGAGTAAACGACGATCGGGTAAGGCGCGGTCGGGGTCGCGCACAGGACGTTCGGAAGCGCGTGCGACATGAAGAACGGCTCCCGGTCCATCAAGCGGTTCGCTCCCCATTCGGCAGCCCAGGCGGGGTCCCGCATGAGCGGCGGGTCTTCGAGCGGCGCGGGCAATTGGCCAACCTGCGAGGCAGCCGGGTACCAGATCGAAACCATGAAGGAACCGTTGGTCGAGACGCCGTAGCGGTTTCGGAGCGCCGGATCGGTCACCAGGCGGGAAGTCACTCCCACCGGGAACGGGCCGGGAGGTCTTGGGAACGGCGTGATCAGATGGTTGGTGACCGTGCGATAAAACCGACGGTCTGACTTCCCTGCTTCGGGATCGGTGTAGGTCAAGGAATTGGTGGAAGAGTTGGTGCGCTCCAGGGTGACCAAGGGTTGCCAGTCCACCAGGTTTGATGAAACCTCGATGGGGTAGAGGTCAAAGTAGTCCTTGAATCGCTTGTGCACCCCGCCAGCGAGCGTCAGGCGAATGCTCTGATTCGGCAACATCGCAATCCCATCGAACCGGTGCTCCTCCATGCCGGTCATTTCGAGGATCGTAATCCTCGCGATCTGATTCGTCCCCAGAACCACGACGGCCGAGGGATTGCTCAAGATAAGCCGGAACGGCTTATCTGACTCTGCTTCATTGCGATTGAGAATTGGCACACTCAACGTTTTGGCGGCCTCGCCTTGGTCAAAAACAAGGGTTCCCCGGGTTTCGGTGTAATGCTGGCTGGCCACGGCCGTTCCATCCGCGGTGCTGTAGTCCACGGTGAAAGGGCTCAGCGCCTGGTCGTTGCCTCGGAAGACTTTCACCGTAACGCTTCCATCCGTCTCCTGAACCCAATACCGGTCGAACTCGAACTGGACGCCCGGATCATTGTTCACAATGGTCACCATGGCCGTCTTCGGAGCTACGAGCACCCCTCCGCTGGTGGGATTGCTCAGGGTCAGGCGAAAAGTCTTGTTCGCCTCCTTGAGGCCGTCGTTGAGGATCGGCACCCTGAAGAGCTGCAAATTCTCGGCCGCGCCAAAAGTGAGCGTCCCTTGGGTTTCTCGGTAATCCTGGCCAGCGGCCGCGGTCACGTCCGAAGTGGCGTAATCCACCGTGAGCGGGAAATCCCCGTCGTCGCCGCGCACGATGCCAATGAGCACAAAGGCAGCATCTTCCGCGACGGTATAGCTGCTGAACTCGAAATGAACTCCGGTGTCGTTGTCGCGGATGTTGACGTTTCGCCACCACCTTGATCACCCAGGACCGCGCCAAGGTAGGTTGCCCAGGATGACCTGGAAGCTTTGCGTCCCTTCCACGAAGCCGTCGTTCAAGATGGGGAATTCGGCCAATCGCCTGGTTAGTTTGGCCGGGGCGAACGTGAGCGTCCCGAAAACGGCGGTGAATTTCGATCCCGCGGCCGGCGTCCCGTTGGTCGGCGTAATCTACGCTGACCACCGTGTCGGGGTCGCCCACGCGCTGAAGCGTAAGAGTCACCGTGCCTGCGTCTTCCGCCACGGAGCATGAGAGGGGCGAGAATTGGATCGTACTCGTTGCTTGAGGCTGGTAGTCCACGCCACTCCGATGGCGACGGTGCCGATAAGGCTGAGAACCTTCATAAGAGCTTCTCGCTCTCTCCCTGGCCCACCTGGGCCAAGCCTTTAACGTGCGAAATGAATCTTTCAAAACTAAGAAAAAGTTGAAAGATGTGCTCACCAAGGCTGTTTAAGGCCTGGCATGAGCTGGGCTATGGCAAAACACGAGGGACGACCGCAACTGACCCGTCCGAGCCTTCTGGAGCGGCGCTGAAGGATCGCGAGAATGCGCTCGGGAGGATTTCAACCGGCTCTATCGCAAGCTGATCTTCGGCTTCGCCTTGAAAGCTGGGCTGACCGAGAGCGAAGCGGAAGAGGTTGCCCAGGAGACGCTGATTGCCGCGGCCAAGAATCTGCCGGAGTTTCGGTATGATCCCAAAGTCTGCTCCTTCAAGACCTGGTTGCTGAACCTGTGCAAGTGGCGCGTAACCGACCAACTCGGAAGCGGCTGCCAACCGCGCCTCGACCTTCGTCGTCGGATGAGGCCACAGCGCGCACGGCAACGATCGACCGGATTCCAGATCCAAGCGCACCGCAACTGGAGGCGATCTGGGACCACGAATGGCGGATGACATTGCTGGAAGTGGCTTGCACCAGGCTCAAACTGCGGGTCGATCCCCCAAGGAGGCAGATGTTTGATCTCTACGCGCTGAAGGGCTGGTCAGCGCGGGAGGCGGCCCGGGCGGGGGGCGTCAATATCGGGCGGGTTTACCTGGCGAAGCACCGCATTGGCAGGATGCTCAAGAAGGAGATGGCGCAGTGCCAAAGCCGGTTGCCACAAGAACTCTAGGGCATCCTTGCTGATCTTCCTGCCGCGCGGTAAGCCTCCACGATCTGCCCAGGTGAACGAGCACGTGTCTCTTACGGTTGATGGGTGACGACGTTTATGTAAGCAGTTTGTGGAGATTGATTGCGACAGGTCAGCCCGGCGGGAGGGGTAATTTCCCGAACAGAGTTGTTTCCCCAATCTGCCACCTAGACATTTCCGTTTTGGTCGACTGCGACCCCGGCGGGCTGGCTGAACCGAGTGTCACCTCCTTTTCCATCAATATTTCAATAGGCGCCTTCCTGAGTGAGCCAAGCAGGCCCCGGAGCATCCTCCCCGCCGTGGTTCCTGAGTCGTGCTGCCCATCGGAAGTGACGTCGCTATCTCTCGACAATCGGGCGCTGCATTCGCCCAGGTGGTCTCCGCAATTCACCATCCGTCATATCCTCCCCGTGATTCTCGCCGTTGAGATAGAGAACTCCAGATCTGACTGGGCAACGGCGTTCCCCTGCTCCGCGGCGCGCTGCATCCACTTAGCGGCCTCACTCCAATGCCGGGGGACGCCGTCACCCGAATAGAACATGACCCCCCAGGGCAAGTTGCGCCTCGACATCGCCGCTTTCCGGGGCCTGAGTGGTGTGAGGGCGCGAATGGCGTCGGCAGGGTCAGCGGCACTGGCGCTTAGCCATAAGCCAACCGTGGCGAGACCAGCCACAATTCGTAACAGCAGACACATCGCTCCACTGTAGCCGCTTCGGGGAATGAATCCAAGTCGCTCGCCAGCAACCACGCGTCAGGTTAGGGCCGCGATGGTCTGACAAAGCTGCTCGCGCGAGAATGGCTTTGCTTAAGACCAAGGAAAAATCCGGGGAGAGCACTTCCGGGGTATGTCCCGTGAGCACACGACTGGGAGGCCCGGGGCCGGCGTTTCTTGATCTCTCGAGCGAGCTCATCGCCCTTCATCCCGGGCATGACCAGATCGGTGATTTCCAAGTCGAAGGGCTTGCCTTCGAGTTTGGTGAGCGCCTCGGCAGCATTCTCGGCCGCTTCGACCTGATACCCGCCGTGTCTCAACAGTGCTTGAACCAAGTCGCGCACGGCTGCTTCATCGTCCACAATAAGAACGGACTTTTGCTTTCCAGCCATACCAAAATACAACAATTCGTCCTGTCAATCCTGGCCAGCACACGTCTTTACTCTGCAATAACCCGTTCCGAAACCGAAGGGGCGCCACTTTTCAAGTATGCACCCGGGGAAGTTGTAGTGCAGGTCAGTGTCTCTGGCAAGCGACAAAAAACGGCAGTTTCCGGGGCGACTACATGTCGAGCAGCTGTTGGGCCGCCGCAGCGGCGTCGTCTTTATCAACAATGAAGCCGGCTGAATCTGACTGTTCCTCCAATTGGCCGAGGCGGGTTTCGGCCTGGTGATTTGTCAAGTCCAGCCACGGTGACCGTCAGGTCCGCGGTCCGGAACTGGTCGAACGGGGTTTGTCGCCGGGGCGACGCAGCGGCCGGTCAAAAGCAGGCACGATGGCAACGCTGCGCTTGGCCGGGCTGCACCGCGCGGCGACGCTTAACGGACTTGGCAAATAACAGCGCCATGTCATGAATGAATCGTCGTCACCACATGTCGAAGCGCTCAAAGCACGCCCGCTCCTTTGCTCCTGGCCGGAATCAGCTTAGTGCTGTGTTACGTCGCGTCGGGTTGTGCCATCAACCGGTCCGGTTGCAGCCGGTGGTGGTCGAAGCTGCCATGACGAATGCCGCCGGCTACCTCGTTCGTCATTTGGGACCAGAGGGCCGATTCGTCTACGAAGCTCCTGAAACCGCGCCCAGCCCAGGACGGGACTACAACATACTGCGGCACGCTGGCTCAGCTTACGCCCCCTGCCCTTTACGGGGACTGCAATGATGCCGCCGCCCGGGACGCCGTGCTGCGGGCGGGCAGCTATGTCCTGCGCCGGCACGTGCGCCCCATCGCTCAAACGCTACCTTGGCCGTCTTCACTTCCCGGGGAGGAACTGGGCCGGGTCGGCAGCGCAAGTCGGGTTGGGCGGATCAGCCCTGGGCTTGATCGCCCCTCCTCCAGGCGCACGCGCCGGACGCAGCAGCCGTTTCCTTGTCGGTCTCCGGCAACTGGGCAATGGCCTGCTATTCATGCAAGAACTGACGGACACTTCCGGTCGGTCTACGACGAAGCGCAAGGATTCATCGAGGGCGAGACTCGCTGTATTACCCCGGCGAAGCCATCCCGGCCCTCGCGCTCTACATCGCTTGGATCGCGATCCACGCCGGCTGGAGGCGGCCGTGAGTGGCATCCGGTTTCTGGCCCGCAGCCGCCGAGGAATGCCAAGTCATCGATTGCCGAACGACCATTGGCTCATGATGGCAATCGGCGAGGTCCTATCGGAGAACGTGGACACGCCGGACATGCTCGCGCAGCGGGCCGAACTGCTTGCGCATGCGCTGCGCCTCGGAGAAGGGATGTTGCGTGACCAGGCGATCACATCCTGGATCCCGGGCCTGAACGGCGCGTTCGCCGCCAACGGGAGTGTGACGGCCACTTCGACGCGCGTGGAAGGATTGATCGCGCTTTATCGGTCGCTTCCTCCCGATCATCAAGCCCGCTCTCGCGTGCTGAACGGAATCAGACTAGGCTTAGGATTCGTGCTGCGGACGCAGTTGAAGGAAGGGCCGATGAAGGGAGGATTTGCGGACGGCGCCGCACCGTGGCGGTTTGCGAGTGAACCTCGCGTCCGAATTGATTACGTCCAGCACGCCTTGGCCGCCCTGGTGGGCTACGCGCGATTACGGCAACCTTGATTGCTTCACGATACGCGCCTTTCCCTTGTGGCCGGCAAGTCGAGCGTGAAGGTGGCACCCTGGCCGACGCCAGCGCTGGCAGCGGTCAGGCTGCCGCCCAATTCGCGGGCCGCAATCGCGGCGCTGTGCAAGCCGAAACCGTGGCCATCCGGGCGAGTCGTAAAGCCATGCTGGAAGAGGCGCTCCTGATTTTCCGGAGAGATGCCCATCCCATTGTCCGTGACAGAAATGCTCACGCAACCGTCGGCCCGGTCAGCGGTTCGGACGATGAGATGGCGATTCGAGCTGTGGTTCGCGCTCACCGCGTGCTGAACGTTGCGGATGATATTGACCAGGATTTGGAGGACGGCGTGTTTCTCGACCAGGACAGAAGCAGCGGAAGCATATTCGTGTTTCACTTCGATCTGATGCGACTCGAGGGTGGCGGCGTTCAAGCGCAATGCATCTTCGACCAGTTCCGTCAGCTTAAACACACCTCGCCCGCCGGCTTGTTTAGCCCAGCCTTGCTGGAGGGTAATGACTTCCTTGAGATGCTCGATGCTGCTGCGCATGGAATGGAGTTCTTCCAAAACTGCCCTTTCCGATTGGGTTAAATGTTCCGCGAGGCAGGAGAGGAATTTGAAGAGCTGTTTGCCTTGGGGATGCGCCGTCAGGAATGTGCCCAAATCGTGGAGATGCTCCCGCATCAAGGCGACGGCTTTGCTGAGACCCGCGACCTTGCTGCTCCGGACCTTGTCCAGCAGGATCGAACTGGAGACGTTGATGTTGCTGATGACGTTGCCCACATTATGAAGGATGCCTGTGGCCATTTCCGCCTTCCCCGCTTGCCGGGACGCTTCCTCCAATTGCCGATGCAAGGCTTCCGTCTGCGCTTGCGCCACTTTACGCGACTCGACTTCCTTGCTGAGGGCCAGGTTGACCGACTGCAATTCGGCGGTCCGTTCGGCCACTCGCGTCTCGAGTCGATCGTGGGCCTGCTGGAGGGCCTGTCCGGCCCGCTTCAACTCCGTCACGTCTCGAACGATGCCCTCGTAGTAGGCAATCGAACCGTCCGGGGCCAACACCGCGCGCGCTGACATCGAAACACTGATGGTTTGGCCGTCCTTCCGGACAAACTCGGCTTCAAAGCCCCGGACTGATCCGTGTCGTTCCAGCAGGCGTTTAAACTCTCCGCGTCGGGAGGGAGTCGCGTAGAGACCACGTCCCACATCGACAATGCGGGCCAGGAATTCATCTGTGCCTTGGTAGCCCAGCATCAGAGCCATGGCTGGGTTGGCCGTCAAGAGCCGACCGGACGGCGTCGTCTGAAAAATGCCTTCGGCGGCGTTGTCAAAAATGTCCCTCAGTCGGGCCTCCGCCTGGCGGAGTGCTGTCTCGGACTGCAGCTGTTGGGTGAGGCTATCGGACAGGCTCTTGACGTGCCAGCGCAGTTCGAATTGGGACACCGCCTGCCGGGCCAGGGCTTTGAGCGCCTCTTGCTGCGGAGGCAAGAGAGAGCGGGGGCGTTGGTCGTTCACACAGAGCATTCCCACCGAGTATCCATCCGGCGTCCGGAGGGGCGCTCCGGCGTAGAATCTAATGTGGGGGCGGGAAGTGACCAAAGGATTGGCGGCAAACCGCGGATCCACGCTCGCATCTTCCACCATGAATAATTCGGGCTCGAGAATGCCATGGGCGCAAAAGGCCACGTTTCTCGACGTTTCACTTTCGGTCAGCCCCCGCCTCGACTTAAACCATTGCCGATCGGCGTCAACCAGGCTGATCAAGGCGATCGGGGTTTGGCAGATTTGCGAGGCAAGGAGGGTAATGTCATCGAAGACCTGCTCAGGCGCGGTATCGAGAATTTCGTACCGTCGCAAGGCATCCAGCCGTTGTGCTTCGTTCGCCGGAATCGGAGCCGTCATATCCAAAGACCCAAGGTGCGATACGGCAGGGCAAGTCACGCCGCCCTGTCACCACACCTATTCCTGACCAGCCGCGCGTCCATCCTCCAGGCGATTGTTTTCATCTGTGGATCGGTCAGCAAGTCTTCCATACGGCCTATCGGCAGGAGCGTCCACGGACTTAAGCTAAAGTCTGAAGGCGGGGAGCGAGCATCGATCGGCCAGGCGGCCGCCAACGGGGCCGACTACACTTTCTCGGCCACAATCCACAGCGGACGATAGCTGGTCCGCCTCAGGAACGCATCAGCCGCCGGCTCGGCGAACGACCTGTCGCGGAACAAAATATCGCCGATTGCACTGGCCGAGCAGGCCGCTGAGAGTGACGGCTTCAAGGAAAGATACCTGCTCATTATCCGCAACGGCCGCGCGGTCGCCCGACGCATTGAGGAAGTTCTCAATATGGGCTTTGTCCGCTTGCCGGCCATGCACTGCGCCACCACCTTGTCGTCGGCGTCCGCGCACCTGCCAACCACCGCCGTGGCGTCCGAAATACATGAATTGCTTCGTGCCGAGCACCTCGACTTTGGTGGCGGTGAATGGCCGGGGTCGGGAAAGAGGTCGTTATCCCGGACTTGTTGGGAATCTTCTTCAGGTAGGAGTCCAGAGGGAACTCTGCAGCCAGGAGAGTGAACCGTTCGAACTCGTAGGTCGCCAGCTGGGTATCGGGCAGGTCACGTCCGTCTTTGAGGGCGAGTATCCCGCCGCTGTGCGAGACCGTTTTGGGCGGAGGTGGATCTCCCATGAGGTAGCGAGCCAAATCGATTTGATGGACCAGATCTCCGGGGATGGGGCCACAACTGTACTCCGCGAAGTTGAGCCAGGCGCGGTTCGACACATAGGGCAGCTTGGCCGCCGGTCCGCACCACAGATCGTAATCGAGCCCGGTGGGAACGGGTTGTTCGCTTCCCAATGGCGCCAGTGGGTGCTGCATTCGATTGTGCACGCGGACCAGGTGCACGTCCCCCAATTGGCCCGCCTGATGTACTCCCGGGCCGCTTGCGCATACGGCGCGCTCCGGCTCTGCATCCCCACTTGCACAACGCGGTGATACTTCCGGCAGCCTCGATCATCTTGCGTCCTTCATATTGTTGTGGCAGGCGGGCTTTTCGACGTAGACGTCTTTGCCCGCCTGACAAGCGAGGAATGGTTCCGAGGGCATGCTGCGATCGGGCGTGGCATTCACCAGCACCTCCACACGCTGTCGTCCAGCACTCTCCCCAAGTCCTGCACGCCCGGGTCGTTGAGGCGAGTCCTTTTCCAACGACCCCTTCGCTCTTTCCGCTCGGCGGAGGTCGGCATCGAGACGTAGGTCAATTCGATATCCGGTCTTTCGGCGAAGCGTTGCGCCAGGAAGCTGCCGCGTCCGCCGACTCCCATCACAGCGACCACGATCTTCTCGTTGGCCCCGAACAATCGAGCCGGGTGCACCGCGCAACAGCGGTCGCGGTGGTCAGCGACTGTTTTGGCTACAAACTGGCGTCGATTCAGCGTGGCATGGTATTCCTTTCATTCGATCAACTGGGTCTGGACCCCGTCTGCGCCAATTCCCGGGCGAGAGCAACGTTAAGGACTGATCTCAACTAACCAGCCAAGCGGACGCCCGTCGCCCTTTAGGCGTGGCGGCATCGCCGCCAGGCGGCGGGAGGAGCGCGCGATAAAACCGATAAGAACTGGCCCGGCGGGCTCGTTAAAGGAAGCGGAGGATGCCCTCGACCGGAACGTTGGTGCCGACAGCGGTCCAAGCTGCAGGTCGGTGGAGCTTTGAACAGATATGTGTTCTCCGGAAGCCAAGCGCTAACCCAATCGGAGCACGCCTTGGTTTGAACAGCACCGAAGTGAAGCGGGCGCTCCCGCCGGGCCTCCGACGATCACGGCCCCACTGCGCGTCGTCAGCCTCGCCGCCCGGTGAAAGTGAGGAGTCCGATGCGATCACATTCTGGAGCAAGATTGTAATCGTCCCGGCAGGGGTTCCAGCCGCAATTTGAAATGAAACTGCCGCCAGCGTTCCGGCGAAGGGCTTGCCGAAGCACAACGATCACTCGCCTGGACCGGGCCGTATATCCCGCGAACTCACCACCACATTCAATCCAGGTCCACGAGGGCGGCGTTGTCGACGCTGATGCCTGCAACGAAAGTGAGATCAACCGCAACGCCAGGATTGGTACGTCGGCGGCCAAAGAGATTGGCACCGAAACCGCGCTGCCGGCCGGTCCGCCTGCAGAGCCCACCTGCAATTCCACGGCTCCCCACACCGCCGACGGCGGGCCCGCCAGCAACACGATCAGGAGTCCAACCCCGCGCATGAGCCGGTTCTTGAGGAAGCGTGCTGCCGACCTGCAGATCCGCCGCCTTTGCCCCCAGCTCCGGGCAACTGTCGCTGCTGGCCAAAGTCCTCGACTTTTCATGGCGCTGGAAGTATTTGCAGCTCGTAGGAGCCAGTTTCCGATTCGCGATCGTCTCCGACCGTGAGGGTATACGTTCCGCCCCGGGTCAGGGTATAAACGCCCGGATCACCGCAGCCCAGACAGGACTTCAAGACGATTTCCCCGGACTCATCCGCCACCGTCCAATCGACAAAGGTGAGAGTGCTCGCCGGGACGCGAAAGTCGACCTTGGTCCCGGCGGTGGCCTGAAACTGATAGATGTCTTTGACTCCAGGGGTTTCGATACGGCCGGCTCCCGGACCGGGTTGGCCATCGCTGACTGTGTCTCCAATCGCGACCGTGAAGCGCTGCGGTGGCGGGACGTCCCAAAGCCGGAACTGGTATGGACCCGTTCCAAAGAAGTCCCGGTCCTGGACGGTGATGGTGTACTTGCCGCCGCGCGCCAGCGTATAGGCGCCGGGCTCAAACGTATTGAAGCTTTCCGAGAAGATCCGTTCACCCTCCTCGTCCCGCAATGTCCAGGTGATGAAGCTGAGCGAATCGAACGTGCCCACCTTCTGGAAGTAGACGGCCTGCCCGGGGGTTGCGGTGAAGGTGTAGACATCCTGCGTGCCGGGTGTTTCGATCATGCCCGCGCCCGCGGCGGGCAACCCATTCGTGACCAGGTCACCAATCGCGATGTTGAACTGTTGGGCTGGCGGCACGTCCCACAACTTAAACTCGTAAGTGCCCGTATCCGCCGGAGTCGGCCGGAAGGTCGGGACCAGGCCGTTGCCGACGATCAGTTTGAGGTTGCCCCCTTTGACCAGGGTCAGCACGCCCGGACTGGAACAATGCACGCAATCGGCGTAGAGATAACCGTTGTCGTCTTCAAACCGATACTCCAGATCGGGCAAGTTCGTCGTCACGCTTGAAGCCCCTTTGAACTCCAGGTAAATCTGCTGCCCGGGACGGGCCGAGAATGGATAGACGTCAAAAGCGCCCGGGGTTTCGATAACACCGGCTCCGGCCGCCGGCACTCCATCAGCCACCGCGGCGCCGATTTGAATCGGGAAGGTCTGCGGAACCACTTCCCAGAATTTGAACTGATAGGCCCCCGTCTGATTGGTGCCGCCTTCCCCGACCGTCAGCGTATAAAGGCCGCCTTCCTCCAAAGCAAATCGACCCACATTCCCCTCGCTCAGAGACCGCCCGAAATACAACTCGCCCGCCTCGCTATCCAGGCGCCACTCGACGCAGCAGGGCACGGTATTGGTGATCAGACTGAGGTAAACAATCTGTCCGGGTTGGGCTTGGAAGGTGAAGGAATCGCGGGCCCCGGGATACTCGATGACACCGGCGCCAGCCGCCGGCGAGCCGTTGCCGACCACGTCGCCAATCTTGATGGCGTATTGGTCGGGAATCAGCTGAGTGCCGTCGGGCACGCCGTCGCCATCACTATCGGCCGAGTCGGGATCGCTTCCCAGGATCACCTCCGCCAGGTCGCTCAGGCCGTCTTTGTCCGAATCGTCCGTGGTCGCATGGTGCAATTCCACCGCCGGCAAGCGAAGGCCCAGCCCCGGGTCCGGAGTGGTGAAATCGGAACTGCCCACCATAGCGGTGCGGGCCTGCAGAATGAACTGCCGATAATGGGTATTGGGCGAGAGAATGAGGTTGTGGAAAGCTTGACCGTTGCTGTCGGCCTTGCCGCGCTGCTCGATTCGGCCCGTATCCAGATTCAGCAGAGCATAGTAGTGCAGGCCGGTCTCCAGCTCAGCCTCGGCCAGTTCAGGGCTGAGTGGATCGGTGCCTTCGACGGCTTCGTCGCCGTCCGACACGCCATCGCCGTCGCTATCCGGCTGGCCCGGGTCAGTTCCCCGGAGAAACTCTTCCCGATTGGTCAGGCCATCGCCGTCCGAGTCTCGATCCGCATCGGCCGGGTCGTGCGGGTTGAGCCCATACATCGCCTCCCATTCATCCGCGAGTCCGTCCCCGTCAAAGTCGCGCGGCGAACGCACCGTCAACGTCACGCTGGAAACCAAATCCAGATCTTCCGATTCGAGTGGAGCCAGGTGCCACACTCGGATCAGAATAGTGCCCGGCTGAAGGCCGGTGACCTTGCCGCCGGCCTCGACCCGAGCGACCAGGCTGTCACTGACGGCAAAATGTGTCTGGGGCGAACTCGTTAGATCGACTTCACTGCCGTCGTCGTAAAAGCCGGTGACGGTAATCTGGGCGCGGCCGTTGACATCGACGATGTTGGTATTGATCGTCGCCTCAATTCGGACCAAAGTGAGCAGGATTTCGCCGGGATTCGGCGGCGGGCACGGTGGAAACTGATGGGCGTTGGCGTAGGTTTCAACGCGCTGAGCCATTTGATCGTTGAAGGGCTGACCCGCGAGGTATGCCCCGTCTGCCTTGTTGGCGGAATGATTCTTGTTAAAGGCTTTTTGGTCCTCCCAGTAATTGGCCTGCATTTTCCGCCAGACGGCATCGGCATTTTCCTTCAGGATCTGCGCGGCGCTCGCCCCTGAAATATTGCACGGCAGGCAGAGCGACTCCATCGCGATTTCCGCCGTGCGCCAGTGGCGATAAAGCAGCTCGGGAATGTCGACGTCCCGGTGGTAGTACTCGTGCGCGCGGGTGGCGGCGAAGGTGTGCCATGGCCCGCGGCCGACTTTGGAGTAATTGCGCAGCGATTGGAGCATCGCGCAATAGTTGGCGGCGGTGACGTTGCCGCCTTCGACCGGATTAGGCTCGCGGGAACCAAGGAGCGAAAGATTGATAACGCCTTCCACTTTCATGGAGCTGACCTGGAATTGCCAGCATTTGGCATTCGCATCATAACAAGTCCCGCCTTGATAGTCGAACGTCTCCAAGACCGTCGAGGGCGGCTCGTCCGCGTCGTTCTGCTCTGACCATAGCAGATGGACGGGGATAGCGTGGTTGTCCGGGCAGCTATTGGCGGGAGGATCTCCCTTGCAGACGCCGCCTTGGCAGCGATCATTGGTCGTGCAGCGATCGCCATCGTCGCAAGGCTGCCCATTCTGCTCGCATGGCTTCCTCTTCTTGGGCGGCTTGATCTTCGTTCCCTTCCCCGTGACGGCAGGCGTGCTCCCATGCCAACCCGGTTGACGAATACCCACCCCGGGATCGCTTTCAATGAACTGACCATCCGCGCTCACGGTCATCTGCCCCTGCAACTCCCACTCGCCGGTATCGTGATTGAAACTCCATAAACCGCTCTTGCCGCCCGGCGGCAGCGGCTTGCCCGTCTGCGGCAGCGGCAGATTCGGAAAGCGCGCCGGGACCGGACGGTCGAAGTTGCTCGGGCCGTCCGTCTGCACCGTGATGACGAGCGGAAAGCCGAGACCTTCCGGCAGCGGGCTCGGGAGGCGGTCCGGGGGCACCGGGGCAATGCCGACCTTCCCGCCGCGAGCGCCGGCGTCGCTGAACAAAGAGTTGGCCGGGACATTGATCGAAACACCGGCGAAAGCGGCATTCGTCTGCAGCACCGAACTTGGAAACGTGACCAACGTGTCGGCGGTCGCGCTGACCGCTTGGAGGGTGCCCGGAGCGATGACCGGCAAGTAGATGACGCCATTGCCGCCGGCCAGGTTGGTATCGACCCCGAGGGCGGCAGTCCATTGTTTGCCGACGAGGGGATAGTATGGTTCCTGCGGCCAGTGACTTTCCGTGGCAGTGCGGCCGTCGATATGGACGAAGAAGTTGCCAGCGGGGGTGGGCGCGAGGCGGAAGTTGCCGGCGGCATCGGTGGTGGTAAACAGGGTCTCTTCCATGCCGTCCACGCTGATGCGCACGCCCGCCAACGGGTGGTCGACCAGATTCGTGCCCGCCCTCACCTGCTCCGAAGCAAGCACCCGCCCAATCACCGCGGTCCCAGGTGCCGCCGCCACGTTCAACGTCGTGAAGGTCACCGTCGCCCGGCCGCCCGGAAATCCATCGCCGTTCCCATCAATCGTCCGCCCGAGAAAGTCCTCAAGATTGCTGCTTTGCAACGTCACTTCGACCGCCGCGTTGCTCGGCAGGTTCTCCAGGTAAAAGAGAGTCATCGTCCGGCGATCCGTTGAGACCTCAATTCGGGAAAGCAAACGCCGGCCGTTGGCCTCGGCATACAAAGTGTCCTTGTCCAGGACCAGGTCCGAAGCCAGAGGCGCGGTAAATCGCAGAATCGTCTCACGGGTCAGCGCCACGTCCGATTCGCCATTCTCCGGCGACGTGTCGCGCACATGGGTAAAAGGGAAATCGCTCAGAGGCTGCAAGCCCAGGACGATATTGGCGAGGATGGTGCCATCCGCCTGATTGACAAAGCCGTCTTGGTTCAGATCAGCATAAAAGCTCAGATTGGTGGCGAGGGGTTGGATGCCATTGGCATGGGCAAGCAGGCGCGCCAAATCCAGCACAGTCGCCTCGCCATCCTCATCCAGGTCGCCCAAGCTACCGGGCAGGGCCAGCATGAGTGGGTTAAGGCCGAACAAGCCGGCGGCGAAGAAAAAGACGGCCAGCAGCC
Source organism: Verrucomicrobiota bacterium (assembly GCA_046346765.1). GTDB lineage: Bacteria > Verrucomicrobiota > Verrucomicrobiia > Limisphaerales > SIBE01 > JAXMHN01. The sequence goes on from JAXMHN010000005.1 coordinate 54,654, forward strand.
GGCGAAGCCCTGCAGGCGCAGCCGGACTTGAGCGCGGCCAGGCGGAAGCTAGCGCGGTCATCGAGGTGATTTACCCTTTGGCCAATCCAGTCAAAACCACGGAACCAGTGCTTCGACATTAGCACGGCTGCGCAACAAAATGGCAAGCGAAATTGCGGGTGGTTGACGGACGGCGGACAGCCTGGATGCTCCATGGTCGGTTCATGCTTCCATAAGGCGACCCATGGTCGTCCTCCCGGCGTCGATTCGTCCGGGGCAAACTGCCGTTGAGCCGGACGCCATGTCTCGACCGGAAAACGGCGTGACGCGCCGCTGGGACCTGCGCGAGCAGAATGTCGAAGGCAACTCACCGCCGCCCTGCCGCATTGACCCCTGAACGCTTCTTTGGTTTGCTGCCCCCATGGCGTGGGCGACCCGGATCATCATCGCAGTCGTTTGGTGTTGCGGGATCCATGGCCACGCGGCGGCCCTTCCAGAGTGGAGCAGTGGGCCCGGCTTTCGCGTCAGACCGGTCGATCCTGGACCAGCGGGCAAGGTCGGGTTTACCAGCATGGGTCCGGCGCAGACGGGAGTCCTTTTCACCAATGTGCTTCGCGGAGATGCTTATCTCACCAATGCCGTTGCCCATAATGGCGCCGGCGTTGCCATCGGCGACATCGATGCCGACGGCTGGCCAGATCTTTACTTTTGCAGCCTGCAAGGTCCCAATCGCCTTTACCGCAACCTGGGCGATTGGCACTTCGAAGAGATTCCAGCCGGCCCAGCCGACTGCGCTGATCAAATGTCCACGGCCGCAGCCTTGGCGGACATCGACGGCGACGGCGACCTGGATCTGCTCGTGAACGGGATTGCGGTGGGCACGCGCCTATTCCTCAACGACGGCCAAGGTCATTGGACCGAAGCCAGCAATACGGGACTCTCGCGGACCAACTCCGCCACCGCCATGGCCTTGGCCGACATGGACGGCGATGGCGACCTGGATCTCTATTGCTCCCATTACATCGACGCGATGCTCCTGGCGGATCCGACGACCCGTTTCGCCCTGGCCAAGCGTGGCGACCAATGGGAAATCACCAAGGTAAACGGGGAATCGACCCGCTCGCCTCGGTGGCAGGCCCGATTCGAAGCCCTGCCCGACGGCCGAGTCCGGGAGTTGCCCGAGGTCCATGGTCTTTATCGCAATGAGGGGCACGGTCATTTTGCGGCGATCCAATTTGAGCCGGGGACTTATGCGAATGAGGCTGGGAAACCGATCCCGCCGTATCGTGACTGGGGACTGGGCGTGATGTTCCGCGACCTGAACAGGGATGGCATCCCGGACTTATACGTCTGTAATGACAATACTTCGCCCGACCGGATTTGGATCAACTCGGGGAAAGGCACCTTCCGAGCGTGCCCGACATTCATGTTTCGGCACACCAGCCGCTCGTCCATGAGCCTCGATTTTGCCGATCTCAATCGGGACGGCTACGATGATTTGATCGTCGTCGACATGCTCGCGCGGCAACCCGCCAAACGAATGACTCAACTCGTCCGCGACCGGCCCAATCCACTCGAGAGCGAGCGCACCGACGAGCGGCCTCAATTCAATCGGAACACCTTGTTCTTCGGAAGGCCGGACGGCACTTTTGTCGAGGCGGCGCTCATCGCGGGCGTGGCCGCCACGGATTGGACCTGGTCACCCATTTTCCTCGACGTCGACTTGGACGGCTACGAGGACTTGCTCGTCACCAACGGCTTCGAATTCGACGTCATGGACCAGGACAGCAGCAATGAGATTAAGGATAGCCGCCGCCGCTTCAGCGAAGCGCAACTCAAGCGTTCCATGCAGTTTCATCCAACCTGGCGCACTCGAAATGCCGCTTTCCGCAACCGGCGCGACGGAACCTTTGAACCGGTCAGTGCCGAGTGGGGCTTTGACCGGCCCGGGATTTCTTTTGGCATGGCCCTCGGCGACCTCGACAACGATGGCGATCTCGATGTCGTTCTCAACAATCTCAACGAAGCAGCCACCCTTTACCGCAACGACGCGCCGGGCCCTCGGATTGCCGTCCGCCTCCGCGGTAACCCTCCCAATACCCAGGGAACGAGCGCACGCCTCACCCTGACGGGCCGCCGGATCAGCCAAAGCCAGGAAATGCTCTGCGCCGGACGCTACTTATCCTGCGACCAAGCTACCCGGGTCTTCGCCGTTGATCCGGATGCCCCGTCACCCATGACGCTGCGAGTGCGCTGGCGCAGCGGCAAGGAAAGTGCCATTCCAGATGTTCAAACCAACCGGGTTTACGAAATCAGCGAGGACGGCGCCGGTCCCCCAACCGAAGCGACGCCCCCTCGCATGGAGCCGGTCTTCCAGGACGCGAGTTCACTCATCAACCATCAGCATGCCGAAGACCCCTTTGACGATTGGGGGCAGCAACCGCTGCTGCCCCGTCGGCTGAGCCATCTCGGCCCCGGCATTGCCTGGTTCGACTTGAATGGAGATGGTTGGGAAGATCTGCTCATTCCCGCCGCCCGCGGCGGGCGGTTAGTTGCCTACCAGAATGAGGAGGGAGTCCGCTTTCGCAAAAGCGAAGGGCCGGTCGCGCCCGGTGATCAGGGAGCTGTGGTGGGCTGGAGCAATGGGCAGGGCGATCGTCGCCTCCTCATCGCCGTGTCCAACGATGGTGGCGGAGCCAACGCCGCCCCTCAACTCCTCGCCTGCGCCGCCGGGGACCTCACCGTTCTCCAAAAACTCACCAACGGCCTGGCCAGCCCCGGACCCATTGCCACCGCCGACATCGACGGAGACGGGGATCTGGATGTCGTGGTTGGGGGACGCTTCCGCAGCGGCCGTTATCCCGAGCCGGTTTCCTCCAGAGTTTATCTCAACCAGGGCGGACAACTGCAGTGGGACGCCTCCTGGAGCAAGAGCCTGGAATCGATCGGCCTGGTCGCCGGAGCCGTTTTTGCTGACTTCGACGGCGACGGCTTTCCAGACCTTGCCCTCAGCATGGAATGGGGACCGATTCGCCTCTATCTGAACAAACGTGATCACTTCGAAGACATGACCGCCGCGTGGGGGCTGACCAATTTCTTGGGCTGGTGGACCGGTATCGCCGCGGGCGACTTCGACGGTGACGGGATTCCCGATCTGGCTTGCGGCAATTGGGGACGCAACAGCATTCATGAACTGCAACAGCCGACCGACTTCCGCCTTTTCTATGGCGATTGGGGCGGCAATGGTGCCCTCGGCATGATCGAGGCCTGGCAAGCCGGCACCAATTGGTTCCCGGAGCGAGATCGATCCTGGCTCGCGCGCGGGCTGCCCGAACTCGCCGCGCAGTTTCCCACCCATCAGGCCTTCGCGGCCGCGACCATCGGAGACCTGCTCGGCACGAACAGAGCTCACTCAGCCTGGCTGGAGGTCAATACTCTCTCGTCGATGGTCTTCCTCAATCGCCGTGGCCGATTCACCGCTCTGCCGCTTTCTTTTGCCGCCCAACTGGCACCCTGCTTTTCGGTCGCTGTGGGCGAGATGGACGGCGACGGGACGGAAGATTTGTTTCTTAGCCAGAACTTCTTCGGGACAGGCTCAGACCTGTCGCGGGATGATGGCGGTTGTGGGCTCTGGCTGCGCGGCCAGGGCAACGGCACCTTCGAAGCGGTCGATCCGAGCGTCAGCGGGATCAAGGTGATGGGAGAGCAACGCGCCGCGGCGCTGGCTGATTTCAATCATGATGGCCGCACCGACCTGGTCATCACCCAAAATAACGGACCAACCAAACTCTACCTCAACCGCGGAGCACGGCGTGGTTTGCGCGTGCTTCTCCAGGGTCCGCCGGCCAATCCGGAAGCCATCGGAACGCAACTCCGGATCGTTTATCCGAACGGCCAGAAAGGTCCGGTCCGAACAATCCAGGCGGGCTCGGGCTATTGGTCACAGGATGCCGCCGTCCCGGTTCTGGGGTTGCGGCAAAAACCCGCGGCTCTATGGCTTCGGTGGCCGGGCGGCGGCGAACAGACCGTTTCCATCCCGGAGAATGAATGGACGATTCGAGCAGCGTTTAAGCCATGAAGATCCGCGACCGATTCGTTGGGAGAGCTGCAGCAAGGCATAGCGGGCGACAGTCAAGGCACCCCACAAGGCTGTTTGCCCGCAGACCTCCACCCGCCGGGATTCTGCCCGGTCTTATCGCATTCGCATGTGCCTTGCTCGCCAGCTGCTCGAGGCAAGAGCCGGCCAAACCAGCCCGCGAAACTCCGGCGCCAGCCAAAATCCCGCTCGTGCCCTTGACCAACATGGTCCTCGTCAGGGCTGGCACCTTCATGCGCGTCAAATTCCCGGTGACCATCACCCGGGATTATTGGATCGGCAAATATGAGGTGACGCAGGGCGAATTTATGAATCTGATGGGGAAGAATCCCAGCCACTTCACTGGCGATTCCAACCGGCCAGTCGAAAAAGTGACTTTTTTCGACGCGACCAACTATTGCTCGTTGCTGACCCGGCGTGAGCGGGACGGCGGCCGCCTTCCGCCCGAGTATGAATATCGCTTGCCCACCGAGGCGGAATGGGAGTTTGCCTGCCGCGCCGGGAGCACAAATCTTTTCAGCTTCGGGAACGATTCCAAAGCTGGGGATCCGTTTGCCTGGACGGGTGAGAACAGTGAAGCTATGAGCCACCCGGTAGGACAGAAGCGAGCCAACGATTTGGGCCTGTTCGACATCCATGGTAACGTCTGGGAATGGTGCCTGGACTGGTTTGCCCCTTATGCTCCTGGCCCGCAGAAGGACCCGATCGGCCCGCCCACCGGTAAGTTCAAAGTCTTCAAAGGGGGCGGATGGAATCAGGATATCGATTATGCCCGCACCCAGAACCGCTTCATGATGTCCCCTTCCAATGGCATCCATTTCGTCGGATTCCGCATCGCGCTCGGTCACCCCCAACCACCCTCCCCGCCATGAAACCTCTTCCGGCTCTCTCTTTTTCGTTCCCGCCGTGGTGCTGCTCCGCCTTCGGGATACTGCTCCTTTGCGCCAGGCACGCCTGGTCCGCCGACAGCACCCTTCCCGGCCAATCCTTCAATCCGGCAGGTCCGACCGAGCCGATCCTGCGCGCTCTCGAAGACAACCGGAAGCGGCAATGGGACGACGCCAAGTCCTGGACCGTCTTCCACGATTTCGCCTTCGACGATCACTACGAGGAGAGCGGCATCCGCTTCTTTCAGCATCCGGTCGAAGACGCGGCCAAGAACTATAAAGCCGTTCATTACGACCACGGCTCCGGTTTGGCCGTTGCCGACGTCGACAACGACGGCCGCTTGGATCTTTATTTCGTCAATCAACTCGGCGGCAATCAACTTTGGCGCAATCTCGGCCACGGCAAGTTCGAAAACATCACCGCCCAGTCGGGCGTCGGCCTGGAAGACAAAATCTGCGTTTCCGCGTCCTTTGCCGACATCGATAACGACGGCTGGATCGACCTCTTCGTCACGACCGTGCGCATGGGCAATGTTCTCGTCAGAAATCTAGGACAAGGCAAATTCGAAGACATCACCACTGCGGCCGGCCTGAAAGCAGCACGGCCAGCTCATTCCTCCGGTGCGGTTTTCTTCGACTACGACCGGGACGGCTTGCTCGACCTCTTCGTCACGAACGTTGGGATTTATACACGAAACGAAAGGGGCGAAGGCGGCTTCTATCTGGGTCGCTCCGATGCGTTTCAAGGCTGGCAATTCCCGGCCCGGAGCGAACAGAGCATCTTGTATCACAATTCAGGTCAAGGCCGCTTTGAAGACGTCTCGGCCAAGGCTGGGCTGTTGCACCGCGGTTGGAGCGGCGACGCCACGTTCTGCGACTTGAACGGAGATGGCTACCCTGATCTCTACGTTCTCAGTATGTCGGGCGAAGACACCTTCTACGAAAACCAAGCTGGCCGGCAGTTCGTCGACAAAACAGCGGTGTTCTTCGGCAAAACGCCCTGGGGCTCGATGGGAGTGAAGTTCTTCGACTACAACCTCGATGGCCATCCCGATCTCTTTGTCACGGACATGCACTCGGATATGACCGTCGCACAGATCAAAGCGGGCGATACTGACCTGACCCCCGCTTTCGAAAAGCGAAAGAGTGATGCCTGGTGTTCGACCGAATGGACGCCAGTCGCGCTCCAGCGGGCCTCCAATTGCATTTTAGGGAACGCCTTCTATCGTAACCAGGGCCAGGGCCGAATGGACGAGATCTCCGCGGCCATCGGCACCGAATCGTACTGGCCTTGGGGGGTGACCGTCGCCGACTTCAACGCGGACGGGTATGAAGATATCTTCATCACGGCCGGCATGGGTTACCCGCTCCGCTACGCTGTTAATTCCCTGCTCCTAAACGACGCTGGCACCCGCTTCCGCGATAGTGAATTCGTCCTCGGCATCGAGCCGCGCAAGGGCCATCGCATCGAAAGCCCGGCTTTCGTCCTCGATTGCTCCGGTCGCGACGCGAGACACCCTCTCGCCAAAGGTAAAAGCGGCCGCTGGACGGTGATGGGAGCCACCAGCTCGCGATCCTCCGCCGCCTTTGATCTGGATGATGACGGTGACCTCGATCTGGTCACCAATGACTGGAACGATCACCCCCAGGTGCTGACGAGTAACCTATCCGAAAAGCGACCCGTGCGCTTCCTGAAAATCAGGCTCATTGGAACGGCCTCCAACCGCGACGGACTGGGAGCGCTTGTTAAAGTGCGCTGTGGTCCTGCCACTTACACGCGCTATCACGACGGCAAATCCGGTTACCTTTCGCAGAGTTCCATGCCGCTTTATTTCGGCTTGGGCGAGGCGACGAATGTGGACGAACTGGAGGTCGTTTGGCCTTCGGGCAAGCGCCAAACCGTCCCGCCCCCGCTTGCCATTTCCTCCCTGCTAACCATCCGCGAGGCGAACCCTTGATCGGCCCTGGTCTCCAGTAAGTTCACAACCGAGCTCGATAAAGCTCCCGAAGGCGACGGTTTGGGACAAGCTTGACCGATCAGGCCGCTTCTAAACCGATCCCTACTCGTGGGTTGGACGGTATCCCGCCGTCGCGTAGGCTGCAGCCGTTGGAATCATCTTCTGGTCAAAGCCCGGCGGCGGTGGGTTGAGGTTGTTATCCCCCAGCGCGACCCGACGCTGGGCGTCATGCACCGTTCCGTTAATGAAGCACCCGGTCACAGTCCCGCCGGCATTGACCGCCAGTTCATAACGGGCGCCGGCTTTCAAACCGGTGTCGAGCTTGTTATTGAAGAAGATGCAATTCGAGAAGCGGCTCTCCCCTCCCATGTCATCCACCCCGTTGCGATTGCCCGTCAACGTGCACCGCTCCATGATGACCCGCGATTTCCAAAAGACGGTCACGACCCCGTTGTTCACAAACGGCCGCTCACCGGAGTTCTTGGCCACCATGTCTTCCCCTGTATTCGAGACGTTCTCGACAAAGAGGCAGTTGACGATTCTAGCCGCACTCCCCGCCAGCAGGTCGATGGCCGCTCCCGTGCCCTGCGCCCGGTTCCGGAGAAAGACGCAGTTTTCGATCGAAACCACCTCTTGCTGGTAGCCTTGGTGTTGGACGGAAAGGCCAGCGCCGCACGGCCTGGTAAAGTTGTCCACGATCTGGCTGTCCCGTATCCGAGGATACGATCGGCCGAAGACCTTGATCCCACCGCCGTCCGAATAGAAGAAATAATTCCGCGGGATGGTCCGGTTAGGTTCGAACCTGGCGGTTTCGTCCTTGGTGACGAATCCATTCGCGCCCGTGATGCGAAAGCCGGCCAGGAGGGTGTTGGAGGAAATGCCGTCCCCAAAATAGACGACGTGGTTGACCACGGCTGGGTAACCGGGCTCCGACGGCAGGGCCAGTTCCGGGTTAGCAGCTGTAAGGGTTACCGCGCCTTCCCCCAGGAGCTGAATGCCATCGTGCCGCCGGTTAAACCAAATGAAGGCTTGCTGCTTATTCCTGGGCCGATACTCACCCGCATGGACGCGGACCACCTTGTTCGTTGGGTTTACAGCCGCTTGTTCAAGCGCCGCCTGGATTTCATCCCCGGGATAAACGTGATAACCGTCCGGCGTAAGTGTGATCGCCGCGGCCAGAGGGCTGATCGATAAGATCAACCAGGCAGAGTTTAGGCAGATTATCGACCTCATGGCCGCTTCACCGGCTGAAAAAGGATGTTTGACCAAAAAAAGCTTGTCAAAATGCCGCTAACCCGTCAAACCTAACAGCGTTCGCGTTTCTCAACCCAAGCCGTCCCGTATGAAACGTACGAAGCCAATCCTACTCACTTCACTTATCCTTACTCTTCTTGGCCTAAAGGTCATGGCGAATGACATCGAGCCGGGTAAAGAATTTTACTCGGTCATCTACGCACCTAAACCAGTCGTCTTGGATGGCGATCTCTCCGAATGGTCGGGAGTGCCCATCCTGGCAGATCCTAAATTCGCAGTCCCGAAATACTCGGGCACAAACGCCTCCCCTAACTACGTCCTGTTCGAAGAATACGCCGGCGGCAGCTGGACGGGCCCGGACGACCAAACCTCGGCAGTCCAGATCGTTTACGACGCGGACAACGTCTATTTTGGCTTTGTCGTTACTGACGATTACCACGAAAACGCTGCCAACAGCGCCTGGAACGGCGACTCGATCCAACTCATGATCGCCAGTGCCGATCGCACCACCCAAGTGGCCCTCTACAACTATGCCCTCGGAGGCGTGGAAGGAGCCACCGGCGACGTGATCGTGGAACATGAAGCCGGTCCGGGTGGTGACCCTGAGTGCAACTGCGCGACCGAAGCGGTCATCAAACGCGACGCCGCCACTCACAAAACCACTTACGAGATCAAGTTACCCAAGGCCGCGCTCGGCCTCACCAATCTCAAAGGCGGCCCGCAATTCGGTCTGGGCATGGCCATCAACGATGGCGACCAGGCAACGCCCGGCCAAAAAGGTTGGGGCGGGCTCGGGGCTCATGCGATCGTTTTCGGAAAAACGCCGTCAGAAACCGCGCTGATCACTCTGACCAAAGGCAACGATATCGAGCCGGGCAAAGAGTATTACACTGCCCTTCGCACCACCAATACCATCACCCTCGATGGCAATCTCACGGAGTGGACCGGCGCGCCCGTCCTGGCCGATCCAAAGTTCGCCGTGCCCAAGTATTCCGGCACCAACGCTTCGCCCAACTATGTGCTCTTCGAAGAATACGCGGGCGGCACCTGGACCGGTCCTGACGATCAAACCTCTGCTGTCCAAGTGGTTTACGATGCAGACAACGTCTATTTCGGCTTTGTCGTCACCGACGATTACCACGAAAACGCCGCTAACAGCGCCTGGAATGGTGACTCCGTCCAGCTCATGATCGCGAGCGCGGATCGCACGACGCAGGTTGCTCTTTATAACTACGCCCTCGGCGGCGTGGAAGGAGCCACCGGCGACGTCATTGTCGAACACGAAGCCGGGCCAGGCGGCGATCCTGAATGCAACTGCGCCACCGAAGCAGTGGTGAAGCGCGACAGCGCCGCTAAAAAGACCTACTACGAAATCAAGCTGCCAGCTGCGGCCCTCGGGTTAACGCCGCCCCTGACTGTCGGCACCCAATTCGGCCTCGGCATGGCCATCAATGACGGTGACCAAGCTACTCCTGGCCAGAAGGGCTGGGGCGGTCTTGGCGCCCATGCGATTGTCTTCGGCAAGACACCTTCTGAAACCGCACAGGTCACCCTCGGTACGACCGTCTCCGGAGCCGACCGCCTTTTCCTCTCAGCGGTAAAACCTGGGGTCGCTTCGTTTAGCTTCCGCGCGACCGATAAGGGCGCTTCGGTGGTTAATGCAACAAGTGCCAAGCTCACCATCGATGGACAAGTCGTCTCCCTGACTTCCAAGAAGAACGGCGATGCCACCGACTTCGTCTATACAGCGGCAACCTCGTTTCCCGCGAACAGCAGCCATTCTTATTCAATCGAAGTCAAAGATGGCCTCGGTAATACCGTCACGGATCAAGGCACCTTCAAGACCACTCTCATCAAGGTGGGCTTGAATTTCGGCACCGAACAGCCCGATATCGCGGATCCGCCTGGCTCAGCGTTGCTGGCCGACGACGTCGCGGGCGTGCCGGCCGTTGCCCAGAGCCATTGGAACAACCTGAGCGGCCCAAGCAGCGCGACGGATGCGGATGGCAATCCGACCCCAACCGCGGTGTTGACCGACACCGGCGCGGGCACCTCCGTCACCGTTACCTGGGCTTCCAACAACACCTGGGCCTCGACAGGCGAAGGTGAGGAAAACAACGGATTCACCGGCCCTGACAAGACGCTGATGACCGGCTATCTCGATACGGATGCGGCCACCACCACCCAAGTCAAGATCAACGATATCCCCGAGACCTTGACCGGCGGTGGCGGTTACGATGTGTATGTCTACGCCCTCGGCGGCGTCGGCGGCCGCGGCGGCGGCTATCGCATCACTGATGCCGCTGGCACGGTCCTCAAACCGTATGTCCTGGCAGATTCCGGCACCAACCCGTCTGCCTACGTTGAGGTGCCGCAGGGCGCTGCTGGAACGCGCGGCGTCGGCAACTACATCCTCTTCAAGGGCCTCAAAGCCACCAACATTGTGGTCGAAGCCACGACGACGGCTCCTCAAGGCAGCGGCAATCCGGCGCGAGCGCCCCTGAACGCTATCCAACTGGTGCCGAGCTTGACGGCCCCTGCGTCGGCCAGCATCAGCGTCAAGAAGACCACCGCCGGAGGTATTGAGATTACTTACCAGGGTACCCTTCAATCCTCCGCAACCGTCAATGGCACCTTCACCGACGTCGCCGGTGCCAAGAGCCCATACACCGTTACCACTTTGTCAGGGGCAGCCCAGTTCTACCGGGCCAAACAGTAAGCACCTGACCTATTCCATTGTCGAAAAGACCGGGGCCAACGGCCCCGGTCATTTTTTTGGAGAGTGCCCTGTCTCGGGGTGCGCTTTCGTCCCGCCGATGCCGAGCATAGACTCGGAGCGGCTGGACCGAGGCGATGCTGAGGGTCAGGAGCGGGCCCGCCATCCTGCCAAGACATCGGCGCGCGGGCTTCAGCCAGGCTTTACCCCGCCACGGTTGAATAGAGAATCCCGGTTTTGCGCAAAGCTGGCATCTGCTTAGCCCGCTTGCGCTTCATCCCGCGCCCTCTTTTCAGACGAGCTTACGGACGTAGAAAGGCGAGAATCGTCCGCCACTTGGTCGCATTGTCGCCGGGGGTTTCTGAGGTTGGATTCGCGCCCGTGCCGCCCCACAACTTCGTATCAAACGCGGCGGCGGTATGGCAGAAATTCACATGCCCATCTCCCCAGAGCACGTTGACTCCATACGGATTCTTGCCGTTGGTGTGTGCGAGCGTGCCCCAGGTGTAAATGAGGTCCGTGACCACGGAACGCTGGGCGCTCAACTGAGTTTGCTTGCTGGCCACCTGGGTCCAGCCGAGTTTCGCCTCATTCTCCCGCTTGGAAGGCAGGTCCGTTTGCGGAAAGTAGGTGTAAGTCGTGTTGACCTGTCCGTCGACATAGTTCATCGGCCAGGGCACCTTGGCACTTTCAAAGTACTTTTTCTCAAACGAAACCCGCAGGCCTTTGGCGTGGCGCAAACTCGGGCAGTAATAAACGCCCGGATCCCGCAGATAATTGCCGGTGTAGAGCAACCCTAAATTCACTGCCTTCTCCGGCGGAGGCCGCTGATTGTTGCGCCCCGGATCCCAAAACAGCAAATACCCCTGCCACGGATTGGAGCCAGCATTGCGGTCGGGATCGAACTCTGGCGGCGGTAACTTATCCTGATTGTCGTCCGCGTACAGGACGAGCGAGATGCTGATTTGGCGCAGATTATTGATGCAGCTCGCTTGTTTGGCCTTTTCTTTGGCTCGGCCCAGCGTCGGTAGGAGCATCCCCGCGAGAATCGCGATGATCGCAATCACCACCAGCAGTTCGATGAGGGTAAAGCCGCTGAGACGAGGGTGCAATTTGGGCCGACCGGACCCGACAGACCGGCGGAGTCGAGGCGGGATTCCTCTAAGCACGATCTCAAGCATAGGACGTCCGCGCCCAAGCTCAATCAAATTCGTGGGGAAATCCGAGAGCTCCAGCGGTCGTTTGTAGTTACCACCTGCACGCGCCAAAGGGTTATAACGTTGGGCCAGTCGAGACCAAACCAGCCGGATCCGTGATGACGCCGGGTCGACCGGCATTATGGCGCGCGTCCTTATCATCGAAGACGACCCAGATATCCGCGAACTTCTGGCCGAACTATTGGCGGCCGCCGGGCACACCAACAACACCGCCAACAACGGCGCTCTAGCCCTCCAACTGCTTGCCATGCATTCGGCGGGGTTTGATCTGATCGTCACGGACATCCTGATGCCGGAAAGGGATGGCTTGGAAGTCCTCTGGGAACTGCAAACGGTCAACCCACGTCAGAAGGTCATCGCCATCTCTGGCGCGCCCACGCAGTGGATGGTGCTCGAAACGGCAGCGGAATTGGGTGCGTCCCGAACGGTGGCTAAGCCGTTCACCCCCATCGAGATTATCAAAGCGGTGGAGTCTGTCTCGGCGAGTTGAGCGCAACGCCGGCGGGCGCCCCAACGCAGTTCCCAGTCCATTCGTTACTGCCGCCCGCCGAGCGCTGGACTCACACGTATTAACAGCGAAATCAGCAAGACCTGACGGCCCCACACACCACCCGAAAACAGGGTCTGCGTCTTAGAGCAGTCCGAACTAGCAGATACATTTCGCGCAAATCTTCGAAAGCATTCGCGGCCAGATTGGCCAGTTGATCGTCTACGAGTCGGATGGGCAGTTACTGGCTCGGCGCACGCCGAAGTTGCTGCCGCCGCGGTCGCAAGCGCAAGCAATCAACTCGGCTCGCTTCAAAGCGGCGGGGGCATATGCCCGGGAAGCCGCCGCTGAACCCGACGCGAACGCTGCTTATGAAGCGCGCGCCACCGGACATCAGAACGCGCGCAACATTGCGATGCGCGATTTCCTCAAACCACCGCTGGTCAGCGCGATTGATCTAGGCGGCTACGCCGGCTGTCCAGGGGATGTCATTCGCGTCAGGGCACTGGACGATACGCAAGTAACTGCGGTCGAGGTGGCAATTCGCACCACAGCGGGTTTCCTGTTGGAACAGGGTTCGGCCCAAGTAGAAGGGGCTGAGGGAGACTGGTTCTACGCCGCTGTCACACCCGTGGCCGGGCAAACGACGGTATCCGTTTCAGCAACCGCTCGCGATCGTGCCGGCAATCGCGGTGAACACTTGGTTTGGCACCTGGTCGGGAATAGAGCGTGACATGGTCACACACGCTTGCCACAGATACGGGCACCGAGGAAACGATGAGGCACTCGGAGCGCGACGTCGTCTTTAGGTCGCCCGCTCTAAAAGTGAGTAGCCTGGGCGCGGGCTAGAGCCGGGCTGCGAAGAAGAACGGTCGCCAGCTTCAACGATCGGATGAAGGCCCGCGCTTGGAAGCAGAACGGGCAGTTGTTGCGAGTTGCCGTCCGGTACAAGGTACTAATGCGAAGTTTCTTATGAAAACCTTGCCACCTGTCAAAGTCAGAACGGACTTTTGGAAGAACTGACCGAAGGAGTCGGCGGCGTCGGGCCTTGGGGCAGATAATTGACCACGGTGTGCTGGAGACTGCGGACGACGATTTCCAGGTCGCATCCCTGAGGGAGCGAAGCCAGCAGCTGGTCAATACTCGTGCGAAAGGTCTCACCTGCGTGCGCCTGGGCATGTGTATAAGCGATCAGGCGGCTGACGAATTCGGCGCGCACTTTCTTGAGCGTTTGGATGGCAGCTTCCGGGTCGAAGGATTTGCAAAAGGCGTCGCGCTCGCTTTGAATGAGCGCAATGAGGGCGTCGAATGCACCGAGAAGAACAAGAGCCGAAGGGTTCATATCGCAATCTGGATTCGCTGTTTTCGAGACAACTAATGGGAACGCAGCTGGAACCTGACCAACCATCCCGGGCCTGACGGGATTGAGGCTAAAGCATCTCCAAACGCTTTCAACATGAAAGTCTACTTTTTCGGCTGGCCCGGCCGCATTGGGGGAGCCGATACGAAGCTTGCCCACCTGCTCCCCCTGCTTCGGCCGGAAGTGGACCTGGTTGTGGTCCCGCCTTGCGCGAAATTGAAGAGGGACCCGTTCGGGCGAGAACTCTTGGACGGTTTGGGGATCCCCTGCCCCTTGCTTGAGGAATTGCCGCCCAAGCTTGAAGGCTGGGGCATCGCCCTCTGTCACGGGGAGTTCCTCAGTTCGGGCACGGCCGCGGAGGCGCGGCGGCGCGGCCTGCGCCTGGCGTGGTCGAATGAGATGATGTGCCTGTTCCCGACGGAACGGGGCGCGCTCACACTGGGCTTGTGCGACGCCGTTCTGTATGTGTCCGACGCGCAACGGAAGGCGCTCGAACCCCAGTATCAGCGCATCATCAGCGGGAGCCTGCAACTGGAACCGCTGCGGACGCGTCCAAGGATGTGGAAGGGTGGATAGCGGGACGCGGGACGGGTCGGAAGCTGCGTTGGGTGATGACAGGCAACTACATCGATCCGGGGCGTTTCCATTTCGAGAGCCGGAGACGGGCGGCCGCCAGGGGCAACCGTTGGTGATCGGCCGCCTCCCAGGCCTGATCCAGCCAAGTTTCCGCTCGATTTTCCGACCTTTATGAAGGTCTCGGACTTCGCCAACCGCGTTACCGGGTCATGGCTTGGAGCCCGCAACTGGCCGCGCGATGGCCGCGGCACGTCTTCGATGCGCGTTGGGACCTGCTGCCTTCCTTGGCCGAATCTGCCTCCGCGTTTCTCCGCAGCCTGGACCTGTTTGTCTACTCGCTCCATCCGAGCTGCCGCGAAAGCTGGGGACGCGCTGTCGTTGAGGCCATGCTCTCCGGCGCTGTCCCGCTCGTTCCGGCCGGCGAGCAGCATCACTTGGAAAGCCTCATTTCTCCCGGTGAAACAGGGTTCGTTTGCCGCACTGCCGCCGACTATGGCCGTTACGCCCGCCAATTGGAGAACGATCCGGGAAGGCGCAGCCGGTTGGCCCGCCAAGCCCGTGCCTTCGCCGAGAAGCACCTCTGCAATCCGGCGCACCACCGCGACCTGTGGCGCAGGCTTTTCTACGGCTCGGCGCTCGCCTGAGCTGACCGGCGCGATTCAAACGCGTCGGCGGCGTCGTTCAGCTCGGTCATGAGCTCGGCCGGCACCGGAGGTTCAGCCGCCCCCATCCGATCGCGCAGTTTCGCCATTGCCTCGAGCACGACGCCCTGGACAGCCCCGGCCGAACGGCTGGTTTTGACCCAGTCGAGGAAGGGGTGGAGGGACTGGGCCAGTTGGGCGGCAGGGCCGCTCCGAAGGCTAGCCAGACTGAGGTCGCGGAAGGTCTCGACGAGTTGACTGGCGCTGGCGAGATCGTCGGGTCGTTCCTCGGTCAACTGCTTCCAAATAGGCAGGGCGAGTTCCAATTCACGGCGAGCCAGGTCGAATTCATTTCGCTGGCCGAGACAAATAGCCAGGCGGCGGTGGAGCGTGGCGGTGGTCTGGCGCCAGTGGGGGGCCATTTTCGGATCGGCGGATTGGGCGGCGACTTTGCCCAGCCAGGAGCGCAGGCTGGTCATGTAGTCGGGTCCAGCGGGATTCAGGTATCCTCCATCGTCCCCGGTCCAGTTCAACACGCTCAGAAAGCGGCGGTGACTTCCCGATTGGGTGGGATGGTCGACGAGCAGTTCCCAGCGGTGATTCAGTTCCTCGCCGAGGAGGCCCCAGGTGAGTTTGAGATTGTTGTTCTGGGCGTGCCAATGGGCCAGCCGGATGAGGGCATCGGCGGCCGGCTGCTGCCAAATGTCGCCATCTGGAAAGTCGACGGCCAGCTTGCGGAAGCAGTCATAGGCGCGCTCGAGGAGGCCGGCTATTTCCTCGCGTGACTCGCCGGATTTCTCGTAGGCAGTGGCGAGCCAGGTCAGACTGCTGCCGTATTCGCGCCGGAAGTTGACGTTGCCCGGGTCGAGTTTTTGGAGGTATTCGGCGAGCTTGTAATAAGCGCGGAAGTGGTCAAGGCTACCGGCATACTCGCTCATCGTCCAGTGGGCCTGCCCGACGTAGCTATGGGCCATCGCCAGATTGAACTGGGCCTGGGCATCGGCCGGACCGCTTCTGTCGCCCGCCAGCTGTTCGGTGCGTTGGAGATACTCGGCAAACTGGTCGCGCGCCTTCTTCCGGTCCTGTTGGTCCATGCAAACTAACCCGCGGTAATAACAGACCAGCGCCAGTTGTAGTTGCCGCGCCCGACCCAGTTCGCCGTCCGCGGGCAATTGATTTAAAAGATCAGCCGCCACCTGCACTTCCAGGGCCGCTTCCCCAGGGCGATGCTGTTCCCGCAAAACCGACCCGAGCTCGAGATGGGCGTTGGCCAGTTTGGCGCGGGTTTGATCATTGTCCGGTTCGAGTTTGGATGCGCGGGAGAGATGCAGGACGGCCTCGCGGGCGTGGGTGGTGGCGGTGGGGCCGTCGGACGGGGCCAGGATATTGCGCATCTCGGCATGAGCTTCGCCCAAGGCGACCGCCCAGGCAGCCTGGGCCGGCTGTTTCCTTGCCTCCGGCTGGAGCAGGCTGATGGCCGAACGGGCACTGGCTTCCGCCTCGTTGAGACGGCCCAACTCCCGCAGCACCGAGGCATCATTGCGGAAGAACTGGGCTTTGCCCGCCAGCGGGTCCGACACCTTTGATTTCATAGGGATTCCGAGATAATACTGCTGCACTCGCCGGTTAACATTGTCGAGCAGTTGGAGGCGCCCAAGCGGGCGCAACTGTTCGGTTAGATCCTGCACCATGTACTGAATCAAACTCTCGGACTGGGCGGTGGCTGCCCGCCACTTTCGGAGCGTGAACTGTTGAGCGATGCTGCCGACGCAAACGGCGCCCACCAGTCCAAAGGAAACCGCCGCCAGCTTGGGGTTGCGCCGAGTCCAAAAGAGCAGTCGCTCGAGCAGGGGGACCGGGCGAGCCCGGATCGGCTCTCTGCGCCGCCAGGCGGCCAGATCAGCGGCCAACTCCGCTGCCGAAGCATAACGGCGTGGCGGCTCCTTCGTGAGGCATTTCAGGCAGATGATTTCCAGATCGCGCGGGATGCCTTCGCGCTGCCGAGACGGCGGAATCGGTTCGCTGGTCAAAAGCAGCCGCAAGGTCTGCTCGATCGTGCCGCCCTTGAAAGGAGCGTGGCCCGTGAGGAGATAATAGAGGATCGCGCCTAAACCGTAGACATCACTAGCGACCGTGACATTGCCCCGCGCCGGGTCGGCCTGTTCCGGCGGCATGAAGCTGGGCGTGCCCAAAACCCGGCCGGTTGCGGTCAAATCGCGGACGTCGTCGAGCAACTTGGCCAGGCCGAAGTCGGTGACATGAGGCGTGTCATGCAGATCGATTAGGACATTGGCCGGCTTCAGGTCGCGGTGGAGGATGCCGTGCTGATGGGCGTGATGGATCGCTTCCGCCACATCATGCACCCAGCGGGCGGCCAACTCGGGCGAAATGGGCTGGCGTTCCACCCGGCGGACCAGGTCGACGCCGTCGATGTAGTCCATCGAATAGAAGTGCTGCCCTTCGCACTCTCCCACCTCGTGAATCGACACGATCCGCGGGTGCCGCAGCCGCGAGGCCGCCTCCGCTTCAATCCGAAAGCGCCGGACGGTTTCGCCGCTGTTCAACCAGCCCGGAAGCAGCATCTTGACCGCGACCACGCGATCCAAGCTTCGCTGGCGCGCTTTGAAGACCACTCCCATCCCGCCACGCGCGATCTCCTCGATCAATTCGTAATCGCCGAAGACTTCGCCCGGGACGGCCAGGTGCTGGGGCCGGAGCTCGGCCAGTTCGGGCGCTCCATAGACGCTGTGCCCCTCGAAACACGCCTCCAACAAACAGCGCGTGCAACTGCTGGCCAGGCTGTCGTCAGCCAGCTCCGCCCCACAATCCAGACATATGCGTTTCGTCACCGAGTTCATCAGGGACAGGGCATCCGCATCCGCTATTTTCCAAGCGTGCTCAGGAGGAACCGGATTTCTTCATCCACTTCTTCGGGCCGGCTGACCGTCTGGCAAATCAGCTCGCGCAGCAACTCGCGAAACCGGCGGCGAAAGCGCGAGATTTTGGCATCGATCGCATTCGCGCTCACGCCGTACTTGGCCGCCAATTCTGCCCGGGGGACGTCGGTCTTCTTCGACAAGGCGAAGTCCTTGAAATCGTTGAACTCCTCCCCTTTGCCAGCGGCGGTCCATTCTTCCGAAATGAGGCGCAGCACTTCCGCCACGCTGGCTTGAATCCAACTCCGGCACAGGGTCACTTCGGCCGTGGAAAGATCGGCCGGCTCGATGACCATTTCATCCAGAGATACCGTCCGAGTACCCCCTCCTCGCTTCTGGGCCCGGCGGGTCTGAATGTGATTGATCACCTGGTTGCGAATGCCAGCGGCCAGAAAAGCCCGAAATTTCCCCCGTTCCCGCTGCACTTTGGCCAGATCCTCGCGGCGGAGCAGACTGCAGATATAATCATGGACCACGTCTTCGGCCTCGGAAGGGTTGTCCCGGAGGAGATGCCGGGCGCAGGCCACGAGAGGTTGCCGATAAATCTCGCAAAGTCGTTCGAGGGCAGCTTCGGCTTTGTCGCCACGGTCCCGGATCGGCGCAAGCAGGGTCGTCCAATGCGTCGTCGGGAAGAGTTGCCCCCCCACGGTCGCCGACGGCTGCCGGGAAACCAGTTCGTCCATCCTTGACTTGCTAGCGCAAACGTCCATCACAGACAAGGAGACAATTGATCATCCAAAAACTGACACGAACGGGCCGGGAGCGAGGGTCATCACCCAAAGAGCCCCATCGACGGTTGACGCGGGACCCGGTCGGGCGTACAGACCTCCAAAGCATCATGAAAACAATCCGGCCCGCATCCAGCTTTGGCTCCCGCGCCCTGTCGCTCCTCGCTCTGGTTGGCTTGGCCATCAGCAGCTCCCTGGCCGCGGCGCCAAGCGACTTGATCGAACTCTCCAATGGCGATCGCTACGCCGGCACGGTCCTGTCCGTCAATCTCACGAACGTCTCTGTCCACAGCGAAATCCCAAGGCATCATCAACGCACTCGCGCCAAGGTCCCCGAATCACCTTTGGAAACACGACCGCTTTCCCGGTCGCAGCCAATCCGCCCGGCCCTCAAGCCGCCGCCGCGGCATCTCAGATCTCGCCCAGCAATTGGGCCCGAAAGGTGCGGATACGAATTTCGTTCTGCGCCTTCGAAAGAGATGCTAAGCCAGGCCGGCCCGGAAGCCGCCCGCAAGTATAGCGAGCTGATGCGAGGCCTCGCAGGCGGCTCCATCAACGTAAACGATCTCAAAAAGCAGGCGCAACGGGCCATTCAGGAAGCCGAAGCTTTGAAGCAGGATTTGGGACCGGAAGTGAGCGAATTGCTTGATGGCTATCTGAGCATCTTGCAGAAGTTCGTCGAGGAGGAGCCAGCCGAAGCCCCGCCAAACGCTAGTGTGCTGTCCCTTAAGTCCGTAGGCTTTTGCGGCGAGGAATTTGGCACGCTCGCAAGGCGCGAGTGAGGCGCATACCCGCAGCGGTCTGTAACGAGGCGAGCAACGCCGCGAGCGTGCCAAGCTCGCCTTAAGAAAATTGCGCTGAAATGACTGGCAGGCTTTGTTGTTCCTCAGTCACAGAGCGCTGCAGCTATGCTCCTTCGTCACGCCGCGCCTGCAAATCATTTGAGCGCAACAAAAGCTTACGGACTTAAGGGACAGCACGCTAGCCGCGCGGTCTCGGTTGAAAAACTGGGATGAGCGCCCGCGGCGGGGGACGTTGGCTGCAGCCCGGGCGGCGACGCCGTCGCAAAACTGGACGTCGCAGGCGGGCGTGGGTTGAACACGGATAGGCTGGATCACTCGACATTCCGGGCAAATCCGTTAAGATGCCCCCGGTCGTCACCGACCCCATAGCTCAAATGGATAGAGCTCGAGTTTCCTAAACTTGCGATCCAGGTTCAATTCCTGGTGGGGTCACCATCCCCCGCCCTCAATCCCGGTTATGACGCCATTGCTTAAGGCGCCACTGCCCGTAGAAGAGGGAGCTGGAGCCGCGCGGGTCGGAAGCAACCCCTTCCCGTCGTGGCTTGATTCGGCGCCAGCGAACCTGCGGCCACCAGAGCATGTCACCAGTTCTGGTGACTGTCCCCATTCCGATGCGATGATAAAGTAGCTCCATCGGTGGGACGGAAAACGCGGTGTTCCGTGTGTGTTCGTCATGCGTGGTCCGCGGCGCAGCGTCCCAGGAGAAATGATTTTGTTCTCGGAACGGGCCGGATGAAAATCCGGCCCTTGTTCTTTTCCGAGGCCTTCTGCCCGGCCTTCGATGGCCGCGGCGCCTTATGCCGAACCACAACTTCGCACTGCCGGTCTGGATAGATCTGGCCGCAACCTTTCTCTTCGGCCTGACGGGCGCGCTGGCGGCCATGAAGCGTGGGCACGATTGGATTGGGGTATTCGCTTTGGCCTTCGCGACGGCGGTGGGGGGCGGCTTGATTCGAGACGGCATCTTCATATCGCAGGGTCCGCCGGCGGTGACGAAGGACTCCCGCTATATCATCGCGGTGACAGTAGCGGCGGCGACGGCTCCTTTGCTTCGGTTGCCGACGATTCGGTTCAACCGATTGATTGCGTGGCTGGACGCCCTCGGTCTGGGAGCTTACGCGGTTGTGGGGATTGAAAAATCGCTCGGGGCCGGGTTGAGCGTGGCGGCGGCCATTTTGGTTGGGGTCATCAACGCGATCGGCGGTAGCGTGCTGCGGGACGTGCTGGTCCGGGAAGAACCGCTCCTTTTCAAACCGGGCCAGTTCTACACTTTGGCCGCCCTGGCTGGTTGCCTGCTATTTGTGCTGCTGACGCTTCGTTTGCAGATGGAGGTCATGCCCGCGGCCCTGATCAGCATCGGCTCGACATTCGCCTTTCGGGTGCTGGCGATTCGATTCAACTGGAAAACGCGACCGGTGTTGGAGGAAAACGAACGCGGGGCCTAATCGCCGGCTCATTCTCGCCGGCTCCACCGACGCGCCGCGTGCCACCGACCTGCCCGTCCCAAAAAGGAGAGGCCGGCATGGGCCGGCCTCTCGGTGGACGCACGATTCAGCCGCGGTCCGGATTATTGCTTGAGCCGATAGAACTTGGCTCCACCGGCGATGGGCGTGGAATACGGCGTCGATGCATTGCTGACATCGGTATAGCCGCCCTGGACAGTGCTGGATTCCTGCAGAGTGCCGCCACCCGTCCACGTAATGATGACGTTTCCTCCGCTGATTTTAACACTCTCGAATTTGGGTTCTTCGCTCACGGGCACTTCACCGCCCTCCTTGCCCGCTTTGAAATGGGCCAGGATGCGATCGGCCGGGATCGCCTTGTCAAAGATAGCGACCTCATCAAATTCGCCGGTGAAGAAGTTGCCGGTGGCGTCGTAAACGCCGCCGCCGCCGATATGGACGTTGTAGGTTGAGGAGCCATAGTTGGACGTGGTGGAACCGCCCGTGCCGACCAGCACGCCGTCATAGTAATTCTTAATGGACTTGCCATCGGCGATCGTCGCGACATGGTGCCACTCGCCATCCGGGAAGCTATAGGCCGTGTCGAGTGAACCGCCACCTGACGACCATATTTGGACGGTCGTCTGGTTGATGAAGCCGTACTCGACAGCATCGTTTTGGCCGACCAATCCAATGCGAGTGCCGAAGGCACTAGGATCGGACACGCGGTTGGCCGGTTTGACCCAGTACTCGAGGCTGAAGGCTTTCAAGTTGTTCAAATATTGGTGCTGCGTATCCACCCAAAGCTGCCCGTCCGTGCCGGTCATTTTGGCAGAACGATTGGCTGGATCGAAGCCGAGGAACTCGCTTGGCCGTGGGCCTTCGCCCGAGCTGACGTCAATGGGCGCAGAGTCGTCCGGACCGCCTCCGAACATCCAGAGGCCGTCGCCATCAGCGCCAAAGGTTCCGAAGTTCTTTGTCTTCTGGCCGGAGGTCTCCTCAAACCGATAGAAGGCCAACGGTTTGTCAGACAGAATGATGTCTGCGTAGGTGACCACCTTGGCAGTGAACGAACTCTGCGTGCCCGTCGTGACGACGTTATTAAAACGATCCTTCACACCGGTGACCGTGACGGTATAAGGGCTGTTGACCGTCATGGCGCTGGTGGTGAGCCGAACCACGTTGCTGGAGGAGCCTCCGAGGACAGCCTTGCTCACCGTGATGCCGCCGGAGATGGTATAGTTGCTCGCTGTTTCGGCAGAAGCTTTCTCGACCGGCTCGTTGAACGTGACGGTAACTGCCTCGACCGAGCCCGCGCCCGTTCGCGTGATAGCAGGCGGGACAGTGTCCTTGACGACGGTCAGGGTGACCTCGCCGCTAGTGACCGTGGCTCCGGGCACGGAGGCAGTCACTTTAAACTTGGCGCCATTATCCGCCGCCAGGTTCGCTTCCGGCGTGGTGTAACTTGCATCCGTGGCTCCAGGGATGAAGGTGCCGTTCTTAAACCACTGGTAAGTGGCTCCGGCCACATAAGGCGATTGGGGATCGACGCCGACGCTGAATTTGCCGGTAGTGCCTTCGGTTACGGTCAAATTGGAGGGAGGACTGCTGATCGTCACACTGGCGCCAACTTTGTCGACCAACGCGCTGAGGTAGACGCTTGGTATCGGGAGCAGTGATGCCGCCGCGGTTGTATCCCCGTCCTTGCGCCAGGCGACTTGCCCATAGTCCCCGCCGCCGCCTTCTTTGTAGAGCAGCTGGACGTAGTACTTCTTGCCGGCCGTCAAGGCAATCGGCACCGATGTATAGGCCGGCCCACCGGCGCCGTCCGGCTCGGTAAAGGCATTGCAGCAACCGGTTTGTTCGGCGATCTTGGCCAGATCCGCTTCCTTCTCGGTGGTGCTCAGCCACAACTCGGACGCGTCGTCGCTCCGCAGGAAGAACGTATAATTTCCGCTCTGCGCGGGTGTGAGCCAACCGGTCACCCTGGCGCCATACTGCTCATGGGTGTCGTCTGGAAAAGCCAGTCGCGAATCGAAGCCAGCCAGATATGTCACCAGGTTTGGGCTGTTGCCGGCCGCGATCCAGTCGGTCAAGAGGGTGACCAGGGTGCCGCTTTCCATTCCGGTCCAGTATTCAAACTTGAGGTACCCGTCGAACGCGCTCTCCTCGACCGTCGTGACGGCAAGTGCGGCTGTCCAGGCAGAGGCGTTCAGGCTGTCGTCGAGAGCTCGGACGCGGTAGCTGTGAGTCGACTTGGGCTTAACCCCGGCATCGACGAAGGCCGCTTCAGCGGTCTTGCCGGCCACGGTCCCATCCCGTTCCACTTCATAAGTGATACTGCCGGACGCGTCGGTGGAGGCATCCCACTTCAAGGCCACTCGGTTCGCGCCGGTCTCGGCAGCCGCGAGGTTGGCAGGCACAGTCGGGGCGGTCTTGTCCAGGGTCGCGGCGACCAATTGGATGGCATTGATGGGAGCACGGACCAGACCGTTGGGCGCCTCGGTGGTCGCTTCAACCGCGATGCTGGCCGCAGTCAGGCCGCGGAAAACAAGGTAAGTGCCTTTGTCGTTATGACTGAGACCGAGGTCGCGAGAAAAGCTGCTTGGCTTGACGGGAGCATCGCCAACGAGGTAATCGCGCAGGACACCGCCGGCGCCATCCGTAATGCGGTAACCTCCGCCACGCGTGCCTCCCGTTCCGCCGAGAAGGTAAACGTAAACGTCGTAGCCCTTGGTCAAGTCGGCGGGTAAACCGCTGATCGATACGGTTGTGGTCGTCGGATCGCCCGTATCCAAGTAACCAATCATCAGTTTGTAGTTGGGCGAGTTAGTATCGAAGGAGTTGTTCTCTTCACCACGGCCGGTGGTTGACCAAGTGTTGGCTGAATCCCACACAGCCGCCGCCGTCGAAGCGGCGGATACGCCTTTGTTGTCAGACACCAGGTTCGAGGCTGACCCGGCGTTGGCTTCCAAATTGTTCCAATGCGCCTGCGCCACTCCGGTGAGGCCGGCAACGTCGGTTGCGGCCAACTTTCCGGCACCGCTCAGGGTGCCCGCACTATCAGGGTATTCGTCCGCCCCGAAGTTCAAACCGATGCTATAGCCTTCCGGAGTTGCGTAGGCTGGCATGATTGCCGCCGCCAGGCCTACGATCACCGCTGCGACACCGACTGGTCTGCGTACGCGTGTTCTCATAACGAGACGCCCATCTTCGTTTTCGCTTCGAACCAGTGCACCGTCACCGCAAACGAGCGGTCTCGATAGACCAGACCGAAACGAGGAATCTAGGTTGAGGGTTTAGGTTGCTGTCAGCCTTCTTGTATCATCCGCGCCTATAGGTCGCAACGAAAGAATCACGGCACCTAACCCACCGCCGCGCGGGCGAACATTGCCGTGGCTGGAACCCGCCGCCGGACTCATCAGAGATTGCTAATGGAGCCAGCAGACGCCAGAGCGGCCAATGCCGTTGTTCAAGGCTGCTGGCAGGAAAACTGGGCCAGCCCGAAGACGCCACTGGCTCTCAGCTTCGGACGCCAATCCGTTGGAGGAACGAACGCACCTCTTCATCGTTCGGCATGCTCGGCTGCGCGCCCAGCCGCGTCACTGAACAAGCCGCTGCCGCCGTCGCATACCAACCCGCTTCGACTTCGGATTCGCCCCGCGCCAGGGCTGCGGCAAAGGCGCCGTTAAACGCATCTCCAGCGGCAGTTGTATCCACCGCTTCGACTGGGATGGCCGGCCAGAAGTGCTCGTAAGACTGGGCAACCAGCAGGGCTCCCTTGTGGCCCATTTTCACGAGGACCTTGCGCGCGCCCCGGCTGACCAACTGACGCGACAGGACCGTTGCCTCGGCGCGAGTGAGCGCGCCTGGCGCATGTCCAGTCAAGAGGGCCAATTCTCCTTCGTTAGGCGTCAAATAGTCGGTCAGATGGAGCAAAGAATCACTCAAGTCCTGCGCCGGAGCGGGATCGAGAATAACTGTCGCCCGGCCCTCCCGGGCAAGGCGAGCGCTCGCTTCGACCGTCGCGAGCGGGATTTCCAACTGCAGCAGGACCAGACCAGCACTTTGAAGCGCCGCCTGAGATGGCTCGAGCCGGGCAGGGTTGAATGTGCCGTTGGCGCCGGGAACGATAATAATCTGATTTTGGCCAAGCCGGTCGATGGTAATCGTGGCAATGCCGCTGGACGTGCCTGGATCCGTCAGAATTGGGCTCACATCAACGCCGGCGGCGCGCAAGTTTTCCTTAAGCCAGTCCGCCTGACTGTCGTTGCCGACCTGGCCGATCATGGCGACCGACGCACCCAACTTCCCAGCCGCGTAGGCTTGGTTGGCCCCTTTCCCGCCAGGGAAGATATTGAATTGTTGGCCGACCAGCGTCTCGCCTGGAACTGGATAGCGGTCGACGCGGATGACAAAATCGGCATTGAGACTGCCAACGACGACGATCCGGTGGGAAGACGCGTTCAATAGAACCGGGAAATGACCGCCTCGCCAATCAAGCGGGTCGCTTCCTCGAATGAAATGCGATCGGTGTTGATGATGAGATGATAAAGCAACGGATCATCAATGTCTTTCTTGAAGTACCTCCGCAAGAAACGACGCCGGCCCCGGTCCTCTTTCTTCACAAACGCCAAAGCTGAGCGCCGGGTCAGCTTGTAGAATTCCTCCACGAGAGCGACGCGCTGGCTCTCCGACCCAACCAACCGCACATGAAAAGTGTTCTCGAGCGCCGCTGTAATGACGTTGGCGCCGCGGCCGACCAGAATGACGTTGCCGAGTTGCGCCAGATGCAGCACCGTCTCGGTCGTCTGGCGCAACAGCGTCCAAGAGGCCGGATGCAACCCGAGCAACTCTTCCACCATATCGCTTATCTGGGAGATTTTATCCTCCGGCATGTACCGCGAAAGTTCCTGGGGCAAGTTGTGGTCGGCTAAGACCTGTTCGACCAGGTTTTTGTCAAAGACGGTCCAGGGTCGCTGCGTCCTCGGGCCATGGGCCTGCAGATACTCGGCGAGATGTTCGGCGATCGGAATGCCGCCGGCGCCCGTCTCACGGGAAATGGTGACGGAGGGTTCAAGGCGCTCGTGTTTGCGGGGACGGAGCGGCTTTGACTCAAGCTGCGTGCCGATAAAGGTCAGGCATTTCTCGAAACTGGATTTGTCGCTCATACGATTTCCTTTCGTTCGACGCGTTGCTTCTTTCGCACTGGCACGCACCCGCTGCTCATCGCAGACAGCACGTGCGCCCACTTTACCCCCTCCCCCGGCCGACCCTCGACCGGTAATGGTCCACAACCACCGCCGCCAGGATGACCAGGCCGGTGATGAGACGCTTGGTCTCGTCCTTCGCTCCCACCGAGGCCAGCCCGGAATTCAACACGGCGATGATGAGGACGCCAAAAAACGAACTGATCACGGACCCTCGCCCGCCCATGAGACTGGTCCCTCCGATGACGACAGCGGCGATCGCCTGCAATTCAAAACCGGTGCCGGCGTTCGGATTGGCTGATTGAAACCTGGAAGTGTCAACGATGGCTGCCAAAGCCACCAGGAGACCGGTCAGGACGAAAACCGTGACTTTGACTGGGCGCGGATCGATGCCCGAGAGCCGCACCGCTTCTTCATTCGTGCCGATTGCAATCATGTAACGGCCGAAGATGGTGCGCGCGAGGACAAGTTGGCCGGCGATCACCAGGGCCAGCGCCATCACGAACGGGAGTGACAAGCCGAGAAGGGCAGCTCCGGCAATCCCCTCCACGCGTGCCCCGATGTATTGCGTTTGCGAGCGCGTCAGGAAGTGGGCTCCGCCCCGTGCCATCTCCAGCATCGCCAAGGTCACGATGAATGATGGCAAGCGCCAGTGGACCGACACCACCCCATTCACCAGCCCGCAAACCGCGCCGGCCGCGCCGGCCGCGGTCAACGCCAGCCACAATGGCCAATGCCATTGAGCCAGGGCCACGCCGGCCACTGCACTGCAAAGGCCCAGAACCGAACCGACTGAAAGATCGATCTGCGCGATCACCAGGATATAAGTCATTCCGATTGCCACGAGAATGGCCGAGGGGATCTGGTTGGCTATGGTCTGAAATGTCGTCCAGCTGAAGAAGTGCTGGGTGAGCAGGCTGAAGACAATGATCAAAGCGGCCAAGGCAACCCCCATTCCCAGATAGTCGGCCAAGGCTGTTATCCATCCGGCGCGTCCTGGGCGCTCTTCGGTGGGGCTGATCGCAACGCTCATGGATTCACCCCAAAGATAACGAGATTGCCGGAAATGACGACCAAATTCACCGCCACCGGCGCAGCCGCGCCCGCTCGAAAACCGGGCGTCAGGCCCAACGGCCCGTCGACCGCATCCAGCCGGCCGGTTGACGATCAGGTCCGCCGGGACTTGAACGCGTAGGAGCGGATGACTCGGTGAAACTGGCCGTCGGGCAGATCAGCGATGAACGGCCGAAGGAGGTCAACCTGGCCTTCCTGCAATTGGCGGGTGTCGAGGATGATGAATTGGACAGTCGGATCGGCCAGTCGCTCATGCAGTGCTGGCCTGAAAGCTTCCAGGCGAAAAGAAGCGGCCGTGGGACAGATCACGTCGTAGGTCCGTCCGAACTTGTCTACCCACGCGTGGCGGCCGCTCTCGTCTTTGCTCAGTTTGCCAACCTGATGCTCGATCTCCACCACCAGCCAATCTGGCTCCGGCTCGGTCGGGACAGAGACCCGGGCCCGGACCGGCGGCGGTTGCGGCCCGCCGGTCGTAGTTCGAACGTCCTTAATTCGCGGTGGAATGCGCGGCGGAGAAGGCGGGGCGCTCTGGAAGCTCGAGAGCGGCAAGTGGAGAGGATTGACGATCAGATAGGCCAGGATTAGGCCTGCAGCCAGAGACAAGGAAGCCACCACGGCCCAGTGATCGACGAGCGCCGAGGGTTGGAGCCCACTGGCGATCAACAACCCGACGATCGCTCCACCCAGATGGGCGTCGTGGCTGATGTTGCCCAACTGCGCCTTCATCGCGTAGAAGGAGGCGATGACGAAGGCGAGGGCATACAGCCAGGCCGGGACGGTGTAGGGGATAGGGAACAGGGGCATGCGGCTGTGCGGAAATTTGAGGATGTAGGCAAAGATGAGGCCGCAAACGCCGCCGGATGCGCCATACGCGGCGTAGTCATGATGCCGGTGCAAATACAACGAGAGGAGATTGCCGCCAATGATGCTCCCGAAATAAATCATCAGAAAACTGGTGTGCCCATAGGCCCATGCCACCACCCCTCCAAACGCCGAAAGCGTATACATGTTCAGCAGCAGGTGGCCCCACCCCGCATGCACAAAACCCGAGGTGACCAGCCGATAGTACTCCTTCCCGGCCAAAATGCTCTCAGGCCTGAACAAATATCGTTGCTGGAACTCCGGGCGGTTGAAAGCCCATAGCGAGATTCCGAACGTCGCCAAAATCAGAAACACGATCGCGGGTGCTTCGCTCATCTTGACTCGATGCGGATCTCCAGGAGCCCCCGCGCAGGCGGGTTCCGATCTCCACACGCTTTCCCACTTTGCCAAAGAACGACTTGAGCACAAGCAACTTTCCGCGCGGCGCGCTGCAATCCTCTTGAATCCCGCACCTGCCCCGCTAGACTGAAGCTAGCATTCACCTGCGTCCGGACTGGCCAGGCCCGTGACAAGGCAAAGCGGCAAGCTTCGGCCAGGATTGGGCAATAAATGTGTATCGGGCTCCCCGATCTGGGTCGTAAATAGCGTCGAGTGGTTGAATCGGCCGCTCTCCCGCGCCGGGCGGCATGCCGGCATGGGGAAAGTGCACTCGGAACCAGGGTGCTGTCGCAAGACGATTGGCCGCCGGTGGGCCAGGTCTGTCTGTTGACGACACGTCTCTATGAATCAAAGCAGCTCAAGCCAGAAACGAATCCTGCTCGCCGAAGACGACGCGAGCACAGCCATGCTCTTAACTCAGCTTCTGCAACGGGCCGGTTATGCCGTGCGGCGTTGCGAGAATGGAGAAGCTGCCCTCGCCTTGTTGGAGGCGGAGACTTTTGATGCGGTGGTTTTGGACCTGATGATGCCGGCGGTTGATGGGATGCAGGTCTTGAAAAGGATGCGCACCTGGCCGAAACACATGCTGACGCCCGTGGTGGTGATGACGGCGGCCAAGCTGAAGCTGGTGGAGGATGAGGCGCTCCGCTTCGGCGCGAAGGCGTTCCTCGAAAAAACGCAGCACGATCAGCTGGTCGGCATCCTGCGCCAAGTGCTCGCCGAGCGTGAGACGATGGGCGAATTCAAATTGCGGATGGCTCCGCCGACTTAAGGCTGGGCGCCCTTGGAGGCAGGCGGTTCGTAATCGAGCCTGAACTTGGCGCCGTGAGGCCCGACCTCGGAAGCATATTCGCACGCCGGATTCCATTGGCCACTGTGTTTGACTTGGGCGACCAATCGGGGCGCGTCCTGCGGCCCGAGATTGACCACCACTTTGGCATCGGGCGTTTTCAAGGTGATGGCCAGGCCGGCGCCATCCTTGCGCCGATCCACCTTCAACGAGCACTTGAAATGCTCGAACCAGAAGGAATGGCTTTCGTGCTGGTCGTTTTCGTTAACGCT
Organism: Verrucomicrobiota bacterium; assembly: GCA_046346765.1. Classification (GTDB taxonomy): domain Bacteria; phylum Verrucomicrobiota; class Verrucomicrobiia; order Limisphaerales; family SIBE01; genus JAXMHN01. Next base: position 84,340 of record JAXMHN010000005.1, read on the forward strand.
GAGTGTGGGGCCGAGTTTGGTTTGGCTCATGGTGGGGTGAATTCCTGCACCGGTCTTACGCCAAGGCGGGCGCGGACCCGTTGGCCGCTTCCAGATCCTTTTTCCGCTGCTGGAGGCTTTTGAAGAACTCGAAACCCTCGCGGCAGCGCCGCACGAAAACGTCCTTGTCTTCCAGCATGGTTTTGATGATCCGCAGGATGGGTTTGGGACGAAGGTAATAGGAGCGGTAGAAGCGGTCGACCGCTTCGAAGATTTCCTCCTTGCTCAATCCGGGATACTCGAGCGAACTCTGCTGGAACCCGTCCATTTCAACGAGATCGGTCTTGTCCTTCTTTATAAACCAGCCGTTTTGACGGGCCATTTCGTAAAGCTCCGTCCCTGGGTAAGGGGCGGCCAGACTGACCTGGAGGCTGAAAACGTCGAGTTCCTGGGCAAAGCGGATGGTGTTCTCGATGCTCTCCCGCGTTTCCACCGGTAGACCGAGGATAAAGGTCCCATGGATGACCACGCCGGCCTGATGGCAAGCCTTGGTGAAGCGGCGCATCTCCTCAAGGGTCACCCCCTTCTTGATGCGTTTGAGAATCTCTTCGTTGCCGCTTTCGTAGCCGACCAGGAACAGCCGCAGACCGGAATCCTTGAAGAACTTGATGGTATCGTAATCGATGTTGGCGCGGCTGTTGCAAGACCAAGTTAAGCCGAGCGGGGCCAGTTTCTTGGCGATCTCGCGGGCGCGAGGCAGGTTGGCAGTGAAGGTATCGTCATCGAAGAAGAACTCGCGTACCTGGGGGAAGAGTTTCTTCATGTAGGCCATTTCATCGGCGACGTTTTGGGGGGAACGGACGCGGTATTTGTGTCCGCCGATGGTCTGAGGCCAGAGGCAAAAGGTGCACTGCGCCGGACAGCCTCGTCCCGTATAGAGGCTGACGTAGGGATGCATCAAGTAACCGATAAAGTACTTTTCAATCTGCAGGTCCCGCTTGTAAACGTCCGCGACCCAGGGCAACACATCCATGTTTGGGATCAACTCCCGCTCCGGGTTGTGCCGGATCTTGCCTTCCTTGTCGCGGTAGGAAAGACCGGCGATCGATTCAAGAGGGCGCCCTTCGGCGACTTCTTTGCAGGTAAAATCAAACTCCTTCCGGCCAACCCAGTCGATCGCCGAGGAAGCTTTCAACGTCTCAGCCGGGAGGACAGCGGCATGAGCGCCCACGAACCCGATGCGGGTATCGGGACGCTGCTGCTTGATCGCCTCGGCCACGCGGCAGTCATTCTTCAACGACGGCGTGCTCGTATGGATAATGACATGATCGAATTCCTTCGCCCGGCGCAAACACTCGTCCTTGCCGATGTCGTGCGGCGGGCAGTCCAGCAGCGTCGCCCCGGGCACCAGGGCAGCCGGTTGAGCCAGCCACGTCGGGTACCAAAAGCTGGTCACCTCGCGCCGGGCTTGGTAGCGCGAACCGGCGCCGCCGTCGAAGCCATCAAAAGATGGTGGAGAAAGAAAGAGTGCTTTCATGAATCCAAATCGGTATTCGATCCTGAGTAAGGTGGACGATCAGCCGCGAGGCACCCGGCGCATCACTGCACCCGGTTCGACCCGCGAATCTTCGCGAGCACCTCGTCGCGAGCAGCTGAACCGTTGCCGGCGCAACTACCCGCATTGGGCGCCGGCTCCTGAGTTGAATTGATGACGGCTTTGGCCTCTGCCAGATGCCCTTTGCCAATGGAGAAGCCATTGAAAGCGGGCACATCTTTTCCGGCCTGAGACGGTTTCGGCCGGGGCGAGAAATTGTATTTGAAATTCTTCCAATTGTCGCCGCGCTGATAGTTCGTGCCGAGAGCGCCGCTGGGATCGTAGCCGCAATGGACCATGCAATTCTCGCAACGGGCATCGCGCGCCACGCCGTCAACCACGCCGTATTTGTTCCAATCGACTTTCTCCAGCATCTCGCCGTAAGAGCCGTAATGGCCGTCGGTCATGAGGTAGCACGGGGCTTTCCAGCCGCGAATATTGCGGGTCGGAATGGCCCAAGCGGTGCACGTCAGCTCCCGTTTGCCGGCGAGAAACTCCTGGTAAACCGGCGTGCCGAAAATCGTAAAGCGCTCGCCCCATTCGAGGATCTTGGCAAACTTCTGCCGCGTCATGGCGCGGGTGAGGAAAAAGTCTTCCGGCTTTCGATTCAGGCGCTTGAGCATGTCGCGCTTGGCCGCGTCGTAATCGTAACCAGGAGAAATGGTGTGTCCATCGACCTGGAGGGCCGAGAAGTACTCGAACATCTGTTCGATTTCGCGCACGTCCGTTTCCTTGTAAACGGTCGTGTTGGTGGCAACCTGGTAGCCGAGCAGCTTGGCCATCCGGATCGCTTCGACGCACTCCTTGAAGACCCCTTCCCGTTCCACGATCAGGTCATGGGTGTATTCCAAACCATCGATATGGACGTTCCAATACATCCATTTGCTGGGGCCGATGGTCAGCTTCTCCCGCGCCTTCTGGTCGGCACGGCGGATTGCTTCGGCCTCCTTCTCCGAAACCAACTTCTGGTCGAGCAGAGCGGCCAGCTTGGGTTCCCAAGCTGGGGTATAGACGCTGGCCAGATATTCGCGCAGCTTTTTCCGCATGAACACCCCGTTCGTGCAGATGTAGACGATGCGTTCCTGCTGAAGCAAGCCCGCCACCAATTCCTCGATCTTCGGATAGATCAGGGGCTCACCACCGCAGATCGACACCATTGGCGCATCGCAATCCTGGGCCGCAGCCAGGCAGTCCTCCAGGCTCATCATATCTTTCAAGCTGGTGGAATACTCCCGGATCCGGCCACAACCAGTGCAAGTCAGGTTGCAGGTGTGCAATGGCTCAAGCTGTAGAACCATGGCAAACTTTGGCGTCCGCCGGAGTTTATGCTTGATGATATGCCGCGCAATTTTCGCCGTCAAAGCGAGCGGGAATCGCATAGTGCCTTGTGTTTACTGAATGCTGACGAAAGTTAGAGAGGTTGGGCGGGCTGGGCATCAGCCTCTGCCGGAGCGGCCGAAGCCGGGGCCGTTACCTGACCTAAACCAGGCAGAAGGAACGTCGCCGGGGAAACGCTTGGAGAGGCCGAAAAACCGCCGCATCCAGGCAAGAGGAGCAGAAGCAGGAGCGGGACGGGGGCGATCCAAAGCCGATTCCAATTTAATCTCACGTGCGCTAGTATATGGGGGTTAGGCATGTTAGCAATAACTATTTCTTGTGCAGGGACCTGGCCCAGACGGGTGGCTGCGGCCATACTGATCATCTTTAACCTCTTGCTGACGGCTGCACTCCTGAGCTTCTCGGCACGCGCCCAAAGCCCAGCCTCCGGGCCCGTGCGCACCAGGTCTATGCTGCAGCCAGGGCCGAGTTCAACCGCGCCCAAACCAACACCAGCAAAGCCTGGGAATTGGGGCGGGCGGCATTCGACTTGGCCGAGTTTATCGAGAGCGATGCGGCTCGCGAGCCGGTCGTGAACACGGGCCTTGAGGCCTGCAGACTCGCCGTCGCCCTGACTCCAGAATCGGCCCCGGCCCACTTTTATCTCGCTTTGAACCTGGGCCAGCTGGCGCGTTCCAGGAAATTGGGAGCATTGCGCATCTTATCTCAGATGGAGGAGGAGCTGCTCACCGCCCGGCGGCTGGACCTTTGTTCGATTACGCCGCGGCCGACCGGTCTCTCGGCATTCTCTATCGCGAAGCCCCCTCGTGGCCGATCGGCATCGGCAACCGCAACAAATCCCGTGCTCATCTCGAGGCCGCCGTCGAACAAAAACCCGAATATCCAGAGAATCACATCTGCCTGGCGGAAGCGTACGCCCGCTGGGGCGAGGTCCAAAACCTGGACCGGCAGCTGCGGCTGCTCAACGATCTGATTCCTCGCGCGCAGAAGCACTTTGCCGGTGAGCAATGGAGGGCGAGCTGGGACGACTGGCAAACTCGAATCCGGCAGCTCCAGAAAACAAGGGAACGGCTCTTCTCCAGTCCGCGCATCTCGCCGTCCGAGCGCGGGGCCAGGCCGAATCGATGACCCACTTTTGCCCAGGCAGTGCTGCCCAGCTGATGACTAGTTCCGGGCAGACGCGGACAGGGTGACATAGCCGAGCTTCATCCGCTTCGCCGGCGTGTAGAGCGAGCCGGCGTCGACAAACGAGGGGGGAAGCTGATCGAGGGAGAGGCCGTATCGATTCGAGACCAAATTGACCAGGGGCAGTGGAGGAGCAGCCGCCTTGGTGGCGTCCCACACCACCAGCGCTCGATCCCGAGGGGTCCAGGGCAAGGCGTGAAACTCCGGGGCTACCACGGTGCTGGATGGGAATCGGAATCGCAGATTGCCCGCAACCCATCGCGTGCTGGTCAGAATCTGCGGCGGCTCGCCGACGCGCTCTTTGAGAGCTTTGGCGAGAAGGGTATAGGGCGCATTCAGTCGCGTGGGCCGACGCGTGACCGACGCCGAGAGCGGAATGAGCGGCAAGAGGATCACCGCCAGGCCAGCGATCGCCGTCAGCAGCTTGAAGACGCGGCCTTCGGCTGTCGCGGTGAGCCGATCGGCCACCAGGAGCGCCCCGAGAATGGCGCCCAAAAAGACGACGGGCTGAAACCAACGGTCTTTCAGCGCAATCCCGAATCCAACAACTACCACGACCACGATGGCGCCGATGATGACCAAGGTCCGACCAAGAAGCGCTCGGGGCTCGGCCCATCCGCGCCCGCCCGAGACGGCTGGCTTGGCCCGGAAGGCGACCCAATAAGCGAGCAGAAGGCCGCCGCCAAGCATCACCAAACACTTGCCAACGCTCAAGACCGCTCGCGCGCGCATCTGCACCGCCTCGCCGCGGTTGCTGCGGACGATGTCTTGCGACCGTTTCAGTGCCAGCTCGGGACTCAGCCAGATCCACTGGAAATAGAGTGCGGTCAACAGCCCAAAGGCAGCTAAGCTCACCAGAATGCCCCGGCGCAGAAAGACGCTCCGGTAACCGGGCAAGCTCAGCGCCGCCAGGCCCAAAGCCAGGGCGAAAAGACAGTAGCTGATCTTGCTCAGAGTCCCGCATCCGACAACCAGCCCCAACCACAGATAGTCGAGCCAATGTCCCGTCCGCCACGCCCGCAGTCCGCAGTAGAGCGTCGCCGCGGCGATCGTGGAAGCGAGCACGGAATGGGTCAGGTCCCGTTGAGACTCCCAGGTAATCTGCGGGAACAGAAGCAGGCCGAGCGCGGCTAACGCCGCCAAACGCGAGTCGCGGGTGATTTCCCGGGCCGCCAGGTAGGTGAAGAGAAAAACGCCTGCCAGGAAGACATTCTTCAGCAAAGCAAGCGCCAGCACGCCTAGGCCCAAACCGTGAAAGGCGAGAATCTGCAGCCAGGTATAGAGGGCGGCTCGACCCATAGCCCCATCGCCACGCTTGAGTAAACAAGACCTGCTCCGACTCGTCCAACTCGACCGTATCGGAGATTAGACCCGCAACAGGACCTGGAGGATGAAGTAAGCGATCAGGAGCGCGCAGGCACGATGCCGGCTTAGGAGCGAGTAGGCACGCACGGCGCACGCCTCCGGCGCTCAGAGCGCGGCCGCGACCAGATCGCCGACCTGCGAGGTGGTATACCCCATCTTGCCTGCGGCCAGACTCTTGATCTTTTCGCGGGTCACTTGGATGACCGCAGCTTCAATCGCCTTGGCTGCGGCCGCTTCGCCGAGGAAGTCGAGCATCATCTGCCCAGCGCAAATAGCCGCGAGCGGGTTAATCACCCCTTGGCCGGTGTATTTGGGCGCGCTCCCTCCGATCGGTTCAAACATACTGGTGCCAGCCGGATTGATGTTGCCCCCGGCGGCGATGCCCATCCCGCCTTGGATCATTGCGCCCAAGTCGGTGATGATATCGCCGAACATGTTATCGGTCACAATCACATCGAACCACTCCGGGTTTTTGACGAACCACATCGTCGTCGCATCGACGTGCGCGTAGTCGCGCTGGACATCGCCGAACTCTTTCGCCCCGAGCTCGTGGAAAGCCCGCTCCCAGAGATCGAACGCGTAAGTCAAAACGTTTGTCTTGCCGCAAAGCGTCAGTTTCCTGGCCTTGTTCCGCTTGCGCGTGAACTCAAACGCGAAGCTCAGGCAGCGCTCGACACCGCGTCGGGTATTGAGGCTTTCCTGCACCGCCACTTCGTGCGGGGTGCCCTTGAAAACGAATCCGCCGGCGCCGGTGTAGAGGCCCTCGTTGTTCTCGCGCACCACCACAAAATCAATGTCCTGCGGCTTTTTGTCTTTGAGCGGACGAAGCGTTCGTCGTACAACTTCACCGGACGCAAATTGATGTACTGCTCCAGTTCAAACCGAAGTCGGAGCAGAATGCCCTTCTCTAGAATGCCCGGCTTGACGTCGGGATGGCCGATCGCGCCGAGAAGGATCGCGGGAAACTTCCGCAACTCGGCCACGGTGCTGTCGGGAAGAGCTTCTTTCGTCCGGAGGTAGCGTTCGCCCCCGAGATCGTACGGCACGAAGTTCAGTTTGAGCGAGAACTTGCTCGCGGCCGCGTGCAAAACTTTGATCGCTTCGCCGATGACCTCCGGACCGGTCCCATCCCCGCCGATCACTGCGATATCGTAGCTCTTCATAATATTATCATCGTCGCCCTGGGGCGAGAGGGCGGTCATGCTAATCATTCTCTTGCCGCTTTCAATGGAATTGTGCGCACCTTTCTGCTAACTGGTGACTGGTGGATTCAAGTCCAGGCTATCGACTCGTTCGTTTGCCCAATGGGGCCCGCAGTATTCATTCCCTCGTCTATGCCGAAACGTTCCATCCGGTCATCGGACCAGCCGCAGAAGCGAAGGCACTCTACGTCGAGCAGCTTGGCCTGGTCTCACGGCTGGCCCAGCACAACGGGGAATTTGTCGTCTGGGACGTCGGCTTGGGCGCAGCAGCCAATCCAATCACCCTGCAGCGAGCGACCGCTCACCTGCCGTCGCGCTTGCGCCTGGTCAGCTTCGACCAAACCCTGGAACCGCTGCGTTTCGCCTTGGCGCATGCTGCCGAACTGGCATACGTGGGCGAATATGAACCATGGCTCCGGCAGCTCCTGGCCGCGCCCGGACAGGCCTTGACCTTTGATCGTCAGCAGCAGTCCGTTACTTGGGAACTGCACCTCGGGGACTTTCCGTCCTTCCTGACCACAAGCCAGGCCAAAGAGCTGGCCAAGCCACATGTCATCCTGTTCGACGCCTATTCTCCAGCGACCAATCCAGCCATGTGGACCCAACCGCTCTTCGCCAGCCTTTTCCGGCTGCTGGAACCCAACCGACCTTGCGTGCTGCCGACCTACTCGCGCAGCACCATGCTCCGCGTCACTCTCCTCTTAGCCGGCTTCTTCGTGGGACGGGGCCATGCCACCGGGGAGAAGGAGGAAACCACCATTGCCGCCAATACCCTCGACCTGTTGGCTGATCCTCTGGATGAACAGTGGCTCAAACGGGTGCGCAACTCCACCAGCGCCGAGCCTCTCTGGCAACCGGTGTATCGGCAAGCGCCGATCTCAAGCGAGTCTTGGGAGAATCTCCGCTGGCATCGACAGTTCCACCGGCCGGGTTAAGCGCCCAACTCTTTCGCCCCAGGTCAATAATAGTAAGCGGTATTGCCGCCCGGCCCGCCCACCGCCCGCTTCTTCACCTGAACCTTGGGCCGGACAATCACGCTGCCGTCCGCTTGCCCAACCGGTTGGTCGGGCGTGAGGGAGAACTGCATAAAGAACTTGCTGACGCCAGTGGCATCGAAACGCCCCAGATGGCCCACATCCCAGAGCTTGCTCCCTGGCGAGTCGCTCACGCGGTGCGTGATGAACGCCCGACTGGCGTCGCACTCACTCGTGTTCCGCGGCCAGGAGGGCTCTTTGTCCGCCGCCTCCGGATCAGTGCTTCCGCTAAGAGATTGGTATTTCATCCCGGGGAAGTTGGCCAACCACATGTAGGGAGTGTAGACGTTGGCCGCGGTCGTATCCCACCCGCCGTAGTCCTTGGTTGTTTTGTCGGCGAAATTCGCCGGGCTAGCGTAATTAAGCCAGACACGACCGAAGGACTTGGCCGTGACCGGGCAAATGAGTATCCAGCTGTTCGGCACGTACGTTTTCCGCATCACATTGACGATACTGTCCTGCCGGCCGTTGAGCCGATGGTAATCGGGGCTGCTATCGTCGTGCTGTTGAAAGCGGCCATTGTTGTCGTCGGCGTACATGATCTGACTCAGATACTGTTGCCGGATGTTGCTCAGGCAGGCGACACGGCTGCCCTTGTACTTGGCTTTGGCCAGCGCGGGCAGAAGCATCCCCGCCAGAATCGCTATGATCGCGATCACCACCAACAACTCGATCAAAGTGAATGCCTGCAGGAAAGAACCCGGCAAAGGCTCGCGCCAGCTCGACCTGGGTGCTGGAACTCGCATACGGTTGCTGGAACCCTACTCTTCGGCTGCCATCTGTCAACGCCACGCGCTCGAGCAGCCCGCCCGGGCTTTCCCTCGCTCCGGCTGTGCCGCCTGCGCGAGTTTTTCCTCAAGGAGCGGGCCTTTTCTGCCGATCATTCCCGACAAGACGAGTTGTCGCATGGCCAAAGTATCTATTTCGCCCCCTGGGATCGCATCCTGGAGCCTTTTGCTGGGCCTCGGGGCTATCCTGCTGCTGCCCGCGTCCGGTCACGCCCAAAGCCTGGCCGCCGGCGCGGTCCGAAAGCCGGTCCCTTCGGTATCTCGTCGCCTCTCCACCTCCACCAACGCGGTCATGGTCAGCGCCGTCAAGGCCCACCAGACAAACGTCCAACTCCGCGTGCTGCGCCAGCGCATATTCGTTCCTCCTGCTCCGCCTCGCCGCTAACTAACCGCCGCGTTTTCGGTTCTCTTCGCTCGACGCCGCCGTCGGAGTAGTGGCAAGTTGAGGAAGGCCGCCAACAAAAAAGCGGTCGATCTCGAGCGAACGATGAGGGACTTTTTTCAATTGATGGAGGCCGCCCTGGACCAGGGAGATGACTTCGCCCTCGCGATTATCTCCGGGATCAAAGGCTCCAGCCCGCAGAAGAAAGGCGCCAAGGCCATATTCTACGGCGATGGCCGCATCGACGGCACCCTCGGCGGGGGCTGTCTGGAGGCGGAGGTGCAGCAGCGCGCCCGGCAGGCAATCGCCACTCAGACCCCCGAAGCATTCGAACTGGTGCTGGATCACGACTTCGGCTGGGACGATGGGCTGATTTGTGGCGGCAAGGTTACCGGTCTGATCTTGCCGCATGCGGCTGGCATGAAGGACCTCTGGCGGCATCTCTCAAAACGGGACCGGGAAATGACCTGGGGTGTGCGCCCGGATTTCTCGATCCAGACAGCCGAACGCGAGACGGGGGATTGGCTTTACCGGGAAACGGTCCTTCCTCCCTGCGCCCTTTGGATTGCCGGTGCTGGCCATGTGGCCCAAGCGGTAACGCCCCTGGCGCTGAAGTTGGATTTCGAAGTCTCCGTTTTCGATGACCGTCCGGCGTTGGCGAACCATCGCTTTTTCCCTCCCGAGACCCAATTTCAGACCGACTACTGGGAAAACCTCCTCGGCATTCCCCTGCCCAACCGTCCGACCTTCGGCCTGATCGTCACACGCGGACATCAGCATGACGCCCGCGTGTTGCGGCACTGGCTTCAACAGCCGTTCGCCTTTCTCGGTATGATCGGCAGCCAACGGAAAAAGCGGCTCATCTTCGATCAGTTCCTTGCGGAAGGACTTGCCACGTCTGACCAACTCGCTCGGGTCGCTTGCCCGGTGGGACTCGAGATTCTCAGCCAAAGTGTCGACGAAATCGCGCTCAGCATTATGGCGCAGATCGTCCGGCTCCGCGGGGAAAAAGTGTATCTCCGGCAACCGAAGCTTTCCCCGTCGGCAAAGGCGGTGGGCCCTTCGTCTGTTGCCCGTGAAGAGGTCGACTTGGCCTGAGAGCCTGGTCTGATTCGAATGGATCTCCCGGCTTCACCTACGCGGACCGAACCAGCCCCGCCCACCGCACCATTCCGTCTCGGGGTCGTCCTGCTGGCCGCCGGCGCTTCCATGCGCATGGGGAAGCCAAAGCTGCTCTTGCCCTGGGGCGAGACGTCCGTTCTCGGGCACTTGCTCCAGCAATGGCGCCGGCTTGGACCAGAGCAGATCGCCGTCGTCTCCTCGGCTGCCAGCACTGCGCTCGATCCAGAGTTGGCGCAGCATGGCGTCGGACAAGATGATCGAATTTTCAATCTCCACCCGGAACAGGGTATGTTCAGTTCGGTCCAAAGCGCGGCGCGCTGGAATGGCTGGCACGAGTGGATCACCCACTGGGCGTTGGTCCTCGGCGACCAGCCCCAAATAGGCATGGAAACGCTTCGCCAGGTTCTCACTTTTGCGCAGAGCCAGCCCGGCCAGGTCTGCCAGCCCAGTTACCGCCACCGCCCTCGGCATCCGGTCGTCTTGCCGAAGCCGTTCTGGCAGCGGCTGGCCGACGCATCTGAGACCACGCTGAAACAATTCCTCTTGGCCCAGCCGGAAACCACCGCACTCATCGAAATTGCTGATCCGGCGCTGGATTTGGACTTGGACACTCCTGACGAGTATGCCAGCGCTTTGCGGAGGTTTGTCCCAAATTAGGCTTGAGACATGAGACCTCCGGTTGAATCTTAGGGAGAGATCGTTCACGCCGGCGCAGATGAATGGGATTACCAGCGGATTTCTTGTCCTGGCGGCCGCCATGGTATGCAGCGGCGCGAGCTTGTCCCGCGCAGCCGCCGTCACCACCGTGCCATCGTCGCCCATCCCGCCGCCTGGGCCGGAAACTGAGGCGCAGGGCCGTATCGTCTGCATTCCCGAACTTCTCCACCAGGCTTACGGGACGGAACTGGCCGGCGAGCACGAGCACCTATTCGGATTCCAGACCAGCAACGGCACTGTCTATACCCTGCTGCGCACGAAGTTCTCCGACGCATTGTTCGTCGACGCCCGGCTGCGCGCGAAAGAACTGCTGTTGAAGGGACGTGTTTTTCCCCAAAGCCAGATCTTGGAAGTCACCCGGATACGTTCGATCAGGAACGGGGTGGTGCAGGACCTGTTCTATTACTGCACAGTCTGCAGCATCGAGATGATTTCAGCCGGGCCCTGTGCTTGTTGCCAGGGGGCCGTGGAGTTGCACGAAGTCCCATTGCGGCCGCCCTCAGCGCAGAAGCCACAGGAAAAGAACGGCAAAAGCCGTCGGCAACAAGGCGCCGAGAAATAATCCCAACGGGCTGATCCCTTCGCCCTCGAAAACCTTCGAGCGTTGCAGGACCCCGACGCCGGCCGGATTGGGCGCATTCGCGATCACGGTCAAGCCCCCGCCTGCGACCGCCCCTGCAACCAGCGCATATTTGAGGTCATCGGAAATGCCCTCGACCAGCGAGCCCAGATAGGTCAGAGCGGCGTTGTCGGTCAGAGCGGTCAGGCCGGTTGCGCCAAAGAAGAGCATGCTGCCGTCGAGGCGTTGGATAAGCGGCTTCAACCAATAAGCTTGGAGCGTCCCGAGGGTCACCAAACCGGCCAGAAAGAATCCGACGAGCAGTCCTTCACGCAACTTGAGAGCCGACTGATGCTTGGCGGTGGCCGTCACCAGACCGAGGAACAACACCAATACCCCGAAGAAGACGTCGGGATGATGCGCAAAGACCACCACCAGTCCGAGAAAGGTCACATGCGCCAAGGTCAACCAAAGCGGGATAGGACGATCCAAATGAGGTTCGACCTCCAAGGCGTTCAATTCCTTCCGAAACGCAGCCGCAACCACCAAGGTGGAGCAGGCGCAAGCCGCGGCCGCCCGCCAGCCAAAAGTCTCCAGCATGAACGCCACCCCCCAGCCCCACTTGCCCGCCACCATTAAAACTGGCGGGGCCGCAAAATGGGTCAGAGTCCCACCGATCGAGACATTCACGAACAGCACCCCGAGAGTCGCGTAAGCCAGTTTCCGGCTGATGGCGCGATCGAAGTAGCGCCGTTTCAAAAGCAAAGCGAGGAGAGTCATCGCCGCCGGCTCTGTGATAAACGAGCCCAGGAGCGGCCCGACGGACAACGCTGCCACGTAAAAGGAAAAGCTTTCCCGCCCGGGACTCAGCCGCCCAATGGTTAGAATAAACGCCTCCGCTAACTTCACGATCGGCCGCGTCGCCGCCACGACCATGACCACAAAAACGAACTGCGGCTCGGTGAAGTTGAGGCTCTCGATGTATTCGACCGCCTTGGCCATTGACCGCTCCGCAACACCGATGGCCAGGAAGAGCGCCGCCCCCCACAACCCAAACACGACTTCGGTTTCCGCGAGAAAATGAAGGAGCGCTGCCTGCACCGATCCTGCCGGGAAGCCGTGCGCCCAATGGGCGAACCGTTTGACGCAGAAAGTGTGGAGCACCGCCAGCGCGAAAAAGATCGTCGCCAGGAACTCGGTAATCGTCGGATGCATCGAGCTATCAGTCCTTCCGAAACCAACTCCCAGCGGTGCGGTTGCCAGCGACTCCTGCCGAAAACTGAGTCAGCCGGCCAGCCGCCGCCGCTGGTCGAATGGCACCGGATGGCGGCCCGACCATCCGCATTGACCTCCGGCAAGACCCTTGCCGGACCCTTGCGTGCCCGGCTGACCGTCGCTGGCCAGCCGAAGCACCGGTCTTCTCTATCACGTCCGTTCGAAGAAGGCTATAACTGCCGCATGAAAGCAACCAGGTCGGTCTTTTCCCCCTGATTTAAGTTGAGCTGCAGGACCAGGTTGAAGAATTCGACCGTGTCCTCCAAGGTCAGACAGCGCCCGTCATGCAGGTAGGGTGGACTGTCTTTAATCCCGCGAAGGGTGAACGATTTGATCGGACCGACGGGCGGCTCATCCAGAAAGCGTTCCAGATGCAAATCGTGCATCTGTTGATCTAAATAGCTCGGGGCTGGATGGCACGTCGAGCATTGGGCCTTGCCGAAGAACAACGCCTCCCCTCGAATCTCGCTCGGCGTGGCATTGGTGCGGTCCAACCGCCCCATCGCGTTCAACTTCGGGGCCGGCGGAAAGTCGAACATATTCTGCATCTGAGCCATATGGCTGACCTGACGCGATCGAGAATCATCATCCCCTTTGATCGCGTGCACCGGATCGCCATTGAAATAAGCGGTGCGCCGTTGAACTCGGCAGCCCCGACCGAGCGCAACTGCGCTTGAGCCGGATCTGCTGGTTGAAAGAACTCTCCTGCCGATCGTGTCCAGCCGCATCCGCTCCTGCGGCCGGTCATCCGGGTTCAAATGGAAACTGCGCGGTCGTATGCCCATTGATATGACAATCCAGGCAGGTGATTCCCAAGCTCGGATGGGCGCTCTTGCGATCGTCCGTCGGGTTGAACTCTTCCTGTGGCAGCGGGGTCAGCATTCGTAAACTGGTTCAATTCGACTGGAGTCAAGATGTCCTTGAATGGGCCAGGTAGTTGTTGATGGAGACGACCTCGCCCCGGCGAGAGGCCGTCCCCAAGTTCCGGCGGTTTTGCAGGAAGATCGCCGGTGGAAACTCGGGGAGGAAGGCATCCGGCAAATCAAAATCGACATCGAACCTTTGCAGCCGTGGGAACATGTCGATCTGAAACTGGGGAAAGACCTGTCCCCCGGCCACCTGCTTGGGATGCGGCAGCGAGGGATAGGGAAAAGCCCCGGCCTGTCTGACTTCTTCAGGCGTCATCCGGCCCAACTGGTCCCAAGTCCGGCCGTTGCCCAGCCGAGCTGTTGGTCCCACTGGCAATGGCTTGCCCCGGGACATTTTGGCTTCCGGATCGAGCTTCGGGGTCAGGTTGTAGCGGCTCTCCAGAAGCTGGCGCTGATCCTGCATTACCTTTGCCTTCGCGATCGAGTCGGCCATCATCGTTTCTTGAAACGTCTGCATCGGCGCTTTGGCATTGAGGGGATCGCGGTAAAAATCGAAGCCTTTGATTTTACCTTCATCCGGCTGGTTTTTGAAAACCGGCGAGGACGCGGGAGCGTTCGTCGCGCTGAAGACCGCGGAGGTGTCGTGGGCCGTCCTTTTCTGCTCCGGCCGCGTCGCCGGGACAGCTTGCGGCGTTTGGGCGTCTTCGATGGCGTCAGCGGGACGCCGAGCCGAGTTGTCCCTTTCCGCAGCCTGCAAATCTGGCCAGAGCAATGAGCCGATCACGGCAACGGTCAAACAAGTCAGCGGTGGGTGCGTTCTGAAGACATAACGTTGGTGGCGGCAGCTAATGACGAGTGGTTTCGTGCGATCCGTGAGTTTCATAGTTCAATCCGTCCTTTGGCCCGACGATACGTCGGGAACCTAGGACGACGGAATCAGGACCGCCCCTGAAAGCGAGTTCCTCCTTGCCCTCGCGGTGACTTACGGCTTCAACCAGTCGGCCTCGTCCAGGAGAACCAAGGCCGCTTCGTGGGGACCTTGTCGCACCAAAGCCACTGCGCGGCCCTTAAACAACGCGAGCAGATCGTCGTCGTCCACTTCCCGAACGGCTCTATCGTCGGAGGCGGATTCAATCACGCGGACGCCCCTGGAGTTGGTGACCACCAGCGCGACGCTATTGGCTGTGCTGTGGACGATGGCGGACGCCTCGAGCGGGCGAGAGCGAAGCATGGGGATCGCTGTGGCCGGCGTGGCGGCGATTGTCGGGGCCGTATCGCCTTCCCGCAGCGACATCCAGAGGCCCGCTCCGGCGGCGAGGAAGGCCCCAAGCACAGCGATGCCCCGGGCATAGAGCCGCTGCCGTCGGCGTCGCTGCAACTGACCGAGGGCTCGAGCGAGGACGTCCGCCCGGAAATCGGGGGAAGCTGTTTCCTCCAGGACCGCGTTTAAGAGGCGACCAGGGTGCTTCATGGATGCAACTCCTTCAAAACCATTTCCTTCAATTTTCGGCGGACGCGACCCAGTCGCGATTCGACTGCCTTCTCGCTGGAAGCGAGGGCAGCCGCAATCTCGGCGACGGACTTGTGCTCAAAATACTTTCGCTCGAGGAGCTCGCGCTCTTCCTGCGGCAGCGCCGTCAACTGCCGCTCCAAAAGCTCTGCCAGCCGGCGATCGGCGTCGTCCACCGATGGGGCCGTCTCAACCCGGTGCCGGCTGAGGAATCGATCGAGCAGCCCGCGATAGCGACTTTGCTTTCGCTGTTCGTCAATCAGGGCCGTCCGAGCCAGCACGGTCAGCCAACTCCACAGGACTGCTTCAGAATCGAAACGCCGGGCATGGCGGGCGACGCGCAGCAAAGTGGATTGGAGGGCCTCCCTCGCCTGCTCCTCGTGGCCGCCGGCGACCACCAGCAAATAGCGGAGGAGCCGATCGAAGTAGCACTCATAGAACTGCCGATAAGCGCTTTCCTCACCGCGCGCCATTCGAGCGGTGAGGCTGGCTACATCGACCGGCGGCGGCGAAGCGTCTTCCATCCTTTCGAGGAGAACCGCTTCCAGTCCGGTCAGTGCTGGGTTGCTCTCAAGCACGCCTTTAAAACTTCGTTTTCGCCGGTTCAGCGGCTCCGCCCGCGTTGGTCCCGGAAGCAGACGGCGACCCCGTCGGCTTGTAAGCGAGCTCGCGCAGAACCGAGTCGATCAAACTCAATTTGCTCGGCTCCCCGACGGCGATCAACAATTTCGTGTCTTTGTGAAAGTTCATTTCTGGCGCCGGTTCATTGAGCAACTTGTAACCCGTCTGAACGGCGGTGGTGATATCCTCGACCTTATAAGGGCCCAGGTAGGGCCCGAGTTGCCAAAAGCGGCAAGTCTTGGCCTCATCAGCCGGAACGGGGGGCTTTTGGTAGTAGAAGTACCAAATTGAACTGTCGTTGGGCGGCCCTTGGGTCCGGAACCCATAGGAAACGCTCGCCTGCTGGATCATCCGGCGGTTTGGCTGTCCGGCGCCATAATCAGTCAGGCCAGTGGTGTAAGCAATCACGGAACTCGTCGCCAATTCGAGCGCCTGGAAGAGCTGCGCCACATCCACCGAGTTCATTTTGAGCGGCGGTAATTTCACTTCGGCGTGTTCCCGCGGCACAATCGCGTTCAACGGCTTGCCCGACTGTTGTTGGATGGCGCGCACCAACTCGTCCGGCGTGCCCCCCGGAAAATCCAGGTCGAAGCGCGTCAGGGTGGACGCAGGCCCCGCATTTGCAGCGATCACTCCCGCTGGGGCCGGGCGTTCGCCCCGTGGCGGGGCGGTGGTCTGCGCGTGCGCTGCCAGGACCAAGGTCAAGGCCGGCAGCAGGATAGACAGTCGTTTGAAGGTAGTATGTTTCGTCATTCTATCCAGACACACGCTCGTCGCCGGCAAATCCTTCGGAAGAGTCGGCGCCATCCACCGGTAGCCAAGAGCACACTGCCGGTCCGAGACGACCAGGGATCGCGGCATGCGCCGCGCCGATTAGTAGGTTAGCAAGTCGAGCAGGCGCGTGCCGGCCGGAGTAAGTTGCCAACGCCCGCCTTTCCGCGCTACTAGCGCTCGGCAGGGGTGATCACGTTCCTCCGCTTCATTGACGGAGAGCAGTTGATATTTAGGACCGGGCCGGACTTCTGAGGGCGCGCGCGGAATCAACTGGAAAGGAACGCCGTTATAGTTGAGGGCGATTTCATACGCCGCCACGCCTTCGCGCTCGGCGAGCGGATTTTTCCGAACCAGGGAGGGGTAGCGGGTCACCCAGGGAAACCGGGCGCGGCCCACCAGCACGCGGCAAAGCTCCGTCTGGTTGCGGATGAAGTGCGAGGCTAAACGAGGCGCCGGCGGACTCCTGGCTTAGCAAGACTGACGCGGATCAAGGCCGAGCATATTCAGCCCGTTCCACATGCCGTGGTCGTTGCGCTGGTTGGAAAAAGTCTGTTTGTACCAGCTGGGAAAGCGCTCGTTGACGAGGAGATCCATCTCGAAATGAACGTGAGATCGGTCTTTGGAAATGCTCTGGCGCGTGTTGGAGGTGTGTCCCATCGTCCCGATGATCGTTCCTTGCTTGACAGCTGTTCCCGCCCCCAAGCCGTCGCGCACCGCGCTCAGGTGGGCATAAAGCGTGTAGACCTCCAGTCCCTCCACCTGGTGCCGAAGGATGATGTATTTGCCGTAGTTCGACAGGCCCGTGCTTTTGTTGATATAAGCCACCGTGCCATCGGCCGCAGCCAGGATGGCATCAAGCGGCTCCCCCCGGCGGTCGCGCTCGACGCACCGAATATCCAAACCCTCGTGCATTTGACGGCCGTCGGTCCGGACGCACCCGAAACGGCCGCTGGTCGACGGCTTCCCGGGCGTGCCGACGAGAAAGCGGTCCTCCCCTCCAGGCTCGAAGAGAGCGCGGTTGGTGGTGGGCAAACGGAAAGGTTGCGCGACCACGGAGCCGGTCAGCCAGCCAAGCAGCAGCCACGCCGATAAACTGGATGAGGCGCGCATCGCTACTTGAACGCGGAACGCTTCTTGACTTTGGTAATCAGATTCGTCAGGCCCCGCACGACGCGGTCAGCTTCGTCGCGAGTCGCATCCGGCGTGAAGACAAATTCGCCGTTGCTAATCCGGCGAGTGATCAAAGGGGCGGCCAGCCACCGCGATTCACCAAAGTTGCTCTGCACCGCAATGTGGGCGCCTTTGTGAGCGACGGTCACGCCTTCCAGGATGAGCGCGCCGTGCCCATCGAACTGGGCTCGGATGGCAAACCCGCCCGGCAGGTCCACGACCGACGCGGATTCCAAATCCGTTTCGCTCAGGAAAGGTTCTCGCTCGACGTTGACCCGGATAGGATTGGCGCGATAGATCGGCACGCCGCTTTGACTGTCATTGCCATCGCGATGCGCTTCCAGGAAGAGACGCAGGGTGGAAGCCTCCTTGCCCTTTTTGCGCTCGTCCGAGGTTTGGCAACCGAGCGACCATGCGATCAAAACGGTGAGCAAATAGATATTGAAGGGGGCGAGCCATCTCTTCATATTTGCCCGCTACCAAACCGAATCGCGATAGCAAAGTAAAGAGATATGAGCAAACAGTACAACAAAGTAGAGAAGCGGCAGCGACGAACCAGATATCTGAAACGGAAGAAGGCGAAAGTCCAGGCCAAGGCAGCGCCAGCCGCGGAGAAGAGCCCAGCCGCGACCTGACCGAGCCAGTGGGGAGGTTTGGCCGCGCGGGCGCGGTCCAACGCGATGCGGCATTGACGCTGGGAAGTCCCCAGAAAAGGCTTGCGCTTCCGGCAGGAGAGGCCACATATGGTGCCGTTACTCGATAGGTTCAGTCCGTTCACCTGAAAAACTCCAGTTATGGGTCGCATCTAGAACAATATTGTCGAGACCGTCGGTCGGACTCCCCTCGTGCGCCTTAACCACGTCACCGCCAACGTGCCCGCCACCGTCCTGCTCAAGTGCGAGTTCTTCAACCCGCTCGGCAGTGTCAAAGACCGCATCGGCATGGCCATGATCGACGATGCCGAACGCCGCGGCCTGATCGACAAACAGACCACTCTGATCGAACCCACCAGCGGCAACACCGGCATTGCCCTCGCCTTCGTCGCCGCGGCCAAAGGATACAAACTCATCCTGACCATGCCCGAAACCATGTCCCTGGAACGACGCACGCTCCTCGCCATGCTCGGCGCTAAGCTGGTCCTGACCCCTGGCACGGAAGGCATGCGCGGCGCGATTGCCCGCGCCGAACAACTGGCCAAAGACATTCCCAATTCCTGGATCCCCCAGCAATTTGACAATCCGGCCAATCCAGCTATCCATCGCCAGACGACTGCGGAGGAATTGTGGGACGATACCCATGGGCAAATCGATATTTTGGTTGCAGCTGTCGGGACCGGCGGCACCATCACTGGGTGTTGCGAAGTGATTAAGGCCCGCAAACCGTCCTTTGAGGCTATCGCCGTCGAACCCAAAGACTCGCCCGTTATTAGCCAAACCCTCGCCGGCCAGCCGGTCAAACCCGGACCGCACAAGATTCAAGGCACCGGGGCGGGTTTTGTTCCCCGAAATCTGCACCTTAAAGACGACCAGGGAAAGACGCAGATCAGCGAGTGCATCCAGGTCAGCAACGACGACGCTTTTGCCATGGCCCGGCGGTTGGCCAAGGAAGAAGGCATCTTGGCCGGGATTTCTTCCGGCGCCAATGTTTGGGCCGCCCTGGAAGTGGCCAAAAGGCCGGAGAACAAAGGCAAAATGATCGTGACAGTAGCGTGTTCGACCGGCGAACGCTACTTGAGCACGCCCTTGGCCGCAGAAGCAAAAGCCGAGGTTGGAGGTTAGAAACGAAGCGCGTGGGAATTCCGAAAATAATAGTTGCGCTTCAGTTGGTTCAGCTTTAATTAATCAAGGTCACAGGTCTAACTGACTGTGCCCAACGAATTAATTTCGTAGCTTTTCGGGTCAGCGGTTCTCCCTAATTCAATTCAGACTTGGAATCATACACGAGGCTTGGCCTTGGGAAACACTTCGGAGAGAAGAAACGTGAAGAATACTAACGCAGGCGGCGGCGCCGGGCATGAATTTGGCTCCGGTTACCTCGAGATTTCTGAGAAGGGCTTCGGTTTTCTGCGATCTGCCGACAATCATTTCCAGCCTAAGCCGACTGATATCTTCGTCACGCCCGACACGATCAAAAAGAACTTCCTCCGCGAAGGCTGCCTCGTCGGCGGCCCCACTCAACCGCCCCACCGCGGCACCAGCCCGCAACTGCGCGAAGTGGAGATGGTCAATGAAATGCCCTTCTCCCAATACACCAAAGCGGTCCGCTACGAAAACCTCACCACGATCGATCCGTTAGAGAAGTTCAATCTCGAAACGACGCCCGACCTGATCGAAACCCGAATCATCGACCTGGTCACCCCTATCGGCAAAGGCACCCGCGGTCTGATCGTCGCTCCGCCTCGAACGGGCAAAACCACAATTCTCAAACAGATCGCCAACGCCGTCACCACCAACCATCCGGAAGTTCATGTGATGGTTCTCTTGATCGACGAGCGCCCCGAGGAGGTCACCGACTTCCAACGCTCGGTCAAAGCGGAAGTGGTCGCATCCTCTAACGATCAGGACCTGGAGACCCACGTGCGCCTCTCCCGTTTCATGATCGAACGCTGCCGCCGCATGGTCGAGTCCGGCCGCGACGTGTTCGTCCTGCTCGATTCCATCACCCGCGTCGCCCGCGCTTATAATAGCGTCCATGGCGGCAGCGGCCGCACCATGACGGGCGGTGTCGATGCGCGCGCCCTGGAGATTCCCCGCAAGATGTTCGCTTCCGCCCGCAAAATCGAAGAAGGCGGCTCTCTCACCATCATTGCCACCGCCCTGGTCGATACCGGGTCCCGCATGGACGAGCTCATCTTCCAGGAATTCAAAGGCACCGGCAATATGGAGCTCATCCTCGAACGCAAGCTCGCTGACCGCCGGCTCTTTCCCTCGATCGACATCCCCAAGAGCGGCACGCGCAAAGAAGAGAAGCTGTTCGCGGGAAAACACCTTGAAGCGATCCGCAAGCTCCGTCGCACGATGGTGGATTTGAATCCGGTCGAAGCAATGGAGACCTTGATCGCGGCTTTGAAGAAGCACAAGACCAACGACGAGCTGCTCTCGAAGCTCGTTTAGTTGCCGGCGTCCACTTCCTCGCCAATATTCGGGCGCGTTTCGAATCTGCCTTCGCTCGTCCCTTTGCGCCCACACCTCGGCAGACAGGCCGCGCTGGCCGTTCATCGAAGCGCGAACTTTTCTTCCGATGCCGAGAACTCCATCGGTCCGGGCGGAGTGAAAAAGTCCCTCCGCCGACTATCTGCGAGGATTCGCGCGGGCCATGCCGGTGTTCGACCAATCTTGAAGCGGCGCGCGCGACAAGGCCCGGCGGGATCGAGATTCGACGAGTCACTTCGGGATTGAGAGTTAGCCCGCGCCGCGCCTAATTGTAGGCATGAAAAAGGCGCGCTCTCCCAAGGCTCTTTTGTCGCGGCCGCCGCTGGAGCGGATGCTGCGGATTCACCAGGAGATCCAGGCTGGCAACTACCCGACAGCGGGCGCCCTGGCCCGGGCGCTCGAGGTGTCGAACAAGTCGATCTACCGCGACCTGGAGTTCATGCGCGATCGGCTCGAATTGCCGCTGGAGTACGACGCCAAGCAGGGCGGATTTCATTACACCCAGGAAGTCAGTTCCTTCCCGACCTTGCAGATCAGTGAAGGTGAATTGATCGCATTGCTGGTGGCGGAAAAAGCGCTGCAACAGTACCGCGGCACGTCCTTCGAACGGCCGCTCGTCAGCGCTTTTCAGAAAATGGCGTCGTCTCTGCCCGAAACGATCTCGCTCAATCTGGAGGATTGGGGTCAGACAATTTCGTTCCGGACTAGCGGGGAGCCGATCTTGAATTTGGAGATCTTCGATGCGCTGGCCAAGGCGACGGCGCAGAGACAGCGCCTGCTCTTAAGCTATCGCAAGCCATCGCAGCAGGAGGCGGAACCGCGCACGGTCGATCCCTACCATTTGGCCAACATCAACGGCGATTGGTTTCTCTTTGCTTATTGTCATTTACGAAAAGACATCCGGACCTTCGTGCCGGCCCGGATTCAAACCATCACCCCAACAGGCGAGAGCTTTGTTCGGCCCCAGGGATTTTCACTCAAGCAGCGGTTGCGCGATAGTTTTGGGGTGCACTCGGGTGAAGGCGAATATGCGATTCGATTGCGCTTTCACGAGCTGGTGGCGGATTACGTGCGCGAGAAGAAGTGGCATCCATCGCAACGCGTCCGCGAACTGGGGGATGGCGGCGTGGAATTGGCGCTGACGTTGTCGAGCCTGACTGAGATTCAGCGCTGGGTTTTGGCGTGGGGTGGTTACGCCACCGTGCTCGAACCGCCCGAGTTGGCGGCGGCGGTGGCCGAAGCGGCGCGGCGCATTTTGACGCCGACCACAGCTGACTCAACCGAGGCTGGCGGCTGAGGAACAGATTTCAGGCGGCCAAATTTGCAAAACTTTTGACGCGAGCTAACTTCATGCATGGCCGAGCCGAAAAAGAAGTCGATACCACCCTCCGGCATCAACAAACCTTCGGTTGGTGCGGCGGATAGTCAGTCGCCGTTGAGTGATTTGCTTTCCCGAGAAGAACTGGACACGCTCTCCACGCTGCAACTCGTCGATCTGATCGTCAGCAAGCTCCCTCCTCGCCATCCCTCCATCCTCGACATCGTTTACCTGCGGGAACGAATCGCATCGATGGAAGAGATGAATTTCCAGGCCCAAGAGGCCATTGAGAAACTCGACGCCATCGTCGAAAAACTCCGCTCGCCCGCCTTCCGCGTCGGCACCTTCATCATGCCGGTCGAACCGGACAAAGCTCATGTTTGCATGGGGGGGAGCGACTACGTATGCCGGGTGGATCCCCAGATTCCCCTGTCGACCTTGCAGGTCGGCCAGCGCGTCCTCTGCAACGAAGCCTTCGCGGTCGTCCAGGCCCTCGGCTTTGATCGCAACGGGCCGATCGTCCGAATCGACGAACTGCTTTCCGACGGCCGGTTGCGCATCGGACAGGAAAGCGGGCTGATGTCGCTCGTGCTTCTTCGGTCAGCGCTGCTCGCCAAAGAAAAACTCAAACCTGGTTTGGAAGTGCGCCTGGACGTCAACCAACGCGTCGCCTTGGAGGTGGTCGGCATGGGCAAGCGGGTCGATCGCTCGCTCGAAACAGTCACGGAGCTGCCTTGGTCTTCGATCGGTGGTCAGGACGAAGCGGTCCAGGCAATCCGCGACACGATTGAGATGCCCTTTCTCCACAAGGACCTGTTCAAGCGATTTCAGCACAACGTGCCGAAGGGTTTCCTTCTCTACGGCCCGCCCGGTTGCGGCAAGACCCTCCTCGGTAAAGCGACCGCCTTCAATCTGCGGCGACAGATTAAAGAACAGACCGGCGTCGATCACCCCGAATTCTTTCTTCACGTCAAAGGCCCGGAAATCCTCAACATGTGGGTCGGCGAATCCGAACGTCAGGTGCGCGATCTCTTTGCCCAATGCCGCGAGCGGGCTGGCGAAGGCGCGCTCTCCTTCCTCTTCATCGATGAGGCCGAATCGATTTTAGGCACCCGCCGTGCCGGACGCTATCACAGCATCCTGAGCACGCTCGTGCCGATGTTCTGCACGGAAATGGACGGGCTCGAGCCGCTCCAGAATGTGGTCGTCATCCTCGCCTCGAACCGGGCTGACTTGATCGACCCGGCCATTCTGCGGCCGGGCCGGATCGACCGCAAAATTAAGGTGCACCGGCCTGATCGCGCTGGCGTGCAGCGGATTTTTGAAATCTACCTGCCTGATTCGCTGCCTTTGGCTGAACCGAAAGCAGACCTGGCCGCCGCCGTCACCGAAGCGCAATTCGCCCGCACCGAGGATAACCAATTCCTCGAAGTGGTCTATCGCAGCGGCAAGAAGGACGTCCTCTACCGGGGAGACCTGGCGAGCGGCGCGATCATTGCCGCCATCGTTGAACGGGCCAAAAGCCTGGCGATCAAACGCTCCATCAAAACTCAGCAGGAAACAGTGCTGACGCGCCAAGACCTGGTTCAGGCCATGGGCGCCGAGTTCTCGGAAAACGACCTCTTCCCCACCACCGACATCACAGAAGATTGGATGAAGCTGACCGACTTCGACCCGGACAACGTCATCCGGTTGGGGCCGGTCCGGCCGAGGAAGCGGGACGCGACTGTGGCAGGGGGAATCGTTTGATGTCCGCAGTCCGCATCCCCCGGCGCGTCGCTCGGACGCTGATCTGCCCGGGAGGAGGACTTCCAGGCGGTCGGCATCATTTCCGGAGATGTTCCCTGTGAGCTCCCCCTTGATTCAGTTCGGTCTGGAAACAGAATTCGGTATCTCCCGCGACGGTGAAGATGAAGTCGATGTGGTGGCCGAGTCGATCGCCCTCGTCCGCAGCGCCACCGAACCAGGCGTCTGGATGTGCTGGGATTACGAAAGCGAAGATCCCCACGCGGACATGCGCGGCTTCCGCGTGAGTGAACTGCGGCAGGACTCGGACGAAGCCAATTACTTCGCCCAGGACGCCGAGCGCGAACTCAGCTTCGTGGAAATCAAGAGCGATCTGGTCCTGGGAAACGGCGCTCGCTTCTACAATGATCACGCCCACCCGGAATACTGCACTCCCGAATGCCACTCGCCGCGCGAATTGGTCCTCCATGACCGCGCCGGAGAACGTATCCTGATGGCGTGCGCGCAGCATCTCTCCGAACAACGCCAGTGCAAAGTCAGGATCTACAAAAACAATACCGACTTCTTCGGCCATAGCTACGGCTGCCATGAGAATTATCTCCTGCCGCGCTCTCTTCCCTGGGAACCGCTCGCCCAAGGGATGCAAGCCTTCCTGATCACCCGCCAGATCGTGGCCGGTGCTGGCAAATTCGCCGTCGAAGCCGAGGACAAGTTCATCTCCGCCGGATTCCAGCTTTCCCAGCGCAGCGACTTCTTCAGCGAGCTGCAAAGTGTCGACACCATGCAGCGCCGGCCCATCATCAATACCCGAGACGAACCGCACGCCAACCCGAAGGTTTACCGCCGCTTTCACGTCATCCTGGGCGACGCCAATATGTCGCCGTTTTCCACCTGGTTGAAAGTGGGCACAACCGCTTTGACCCTGGAAGCGCTCGTGCGCGATCCGAAACGCGTCTTTCCAAAAGTCGCTGATCCGCTGGCTGCATTGGTCGCCATTTCGCGCGATGCGTTCTTTCGTTGGGAGATCAAGCTGGAGGGTGACCGGGCCGCGACCGGGCTGGAAGTCCAGCGCACCTATTTGCAGGCGGTGAAGGAGCTGTGCGACTTATCGAAGGAAGAGAATGCTCAATTGGTCGTGGAATGGGAACGAGTGTTGAACGATTTGGCGGTGGACCACAACCGCTGCCGCGACCGCCTCGATTGGGTGGCGAAGCTCGCCCTGGTCCGCGAATTTCAGGCAACTCAACACCTGGCGGACGACGACCCGTGGCTGCGGAGCTTCGACCTGGAGTACCATCGGTTGGATTTTGGCGAGGGGCTGTATTACGCCCTGGAACAATCCGGCAGCATTCGGGGCGTTCCGCCGGAAGCGGCCGTGCGCGACGCGATCAAGCACCCGCCCTTCTCCCGCGCTTACGTTCGGGGCAAGTGCATTCAGAAGTTTGCCAACTACGTAACGTCCGCTCAGTGGGATCACATCACCTTGCAGGGGAGCGACGGCCCAATCAAAATTTCGCTGCTGGACTTATTCGCTCCCGATGAGATTGTGCGGTATGCTAAGACCGTGAACGCGGCCCGATCGCCGGACGACCTGAAAACGATCGCGACCGCGGCGAACTGAACCGGCTTAACCAGGAACAACTATGCCAGACCAAGCTCAGAAGCAGCGTCCCTTGACACCGGGACCGAGCGGCGGTGGAGAGGGCCCCGCCTCTCCCAAAGTCGACAAGCCCAACGTGGAAGAACTCATGAAACGCATGCGCAAGGTCGATCCGGATCAGGCCAAACGATACCGCCAGCGCACGGGCCAATGAGCGAACCGACACGGATCGCGGGCGATTTTATTTCATTATTGGCCGAGCAGCGCATCGCACCGCTGCGGCTCGAGCATGCCACCGGGGCGCCCACCCAAACTCAGGCGACCACCGTCTTCGCTTTCCACTTCGCCGAAGGCGTCTTAATGGCCGGCGACCGCCGTGCCACCGCTGGCAACATCATTGTCACCGACCGGGTCGACAAAGTCATCGAGATCGACGCTACCTCCCTGTTGGCCATCGCGGGTGTCCCCGCGACGGCGTTCGAGATGGCGCGCGTCCTCCAGACTTCCTTCGAATATTATCGCCGCAGCCAACTCCAACCGCTCAGCTTGCCCGCCAAAGTCCGGGCGCTGGCTCGGCTCCTCCGCGAGAATTTGCCCATGACCATGCAGGGCGTCGGCGTCGTCATGCCGCTCTTTGCCGGCGTTGACTATGCCGCTTCGCCCCCCGCGGCTCAGATTTACTTCTATGATCCGCTCGGCGCCCAATTTCAAGCGGTTGGCTACGCCGCCTCCGGGTCGGGCTCGGGAACGATTCGAAGCGTGCTCAGCTTCCAGGAGCATTATGGCCAGCCCCGTCCATCGGAAATGACCCTGCCGCAGGCGGTGCAATTCGCCCTGAGAGTCTTGATGATTGCGTCCGAGTTCGACGCCGCCACTGGGGGCGTGAATCCCGAAACGCATACGTTTGCGACTATCCGCGTCTTGCGACCGAGCGGGGTTGAAGTGGTCAATGCCGAACAGCAGGCCGAATTTCTCAACGCATGATCGAGGAACCATATCGTTGGCTGGAAGCGATCGGGAACCGGCGCGAGTACGTCCACGAGCAACTCAAAGGCGGCTCTCCTGTCTTCGCCGTCAGCCTGCCGGAAGGAATTCTCCTTCTGGCGGTCGGCACCGGACATTCCAAAGTATTTGAGCTCTTCGACCGGCATGCCCTGGCCGGCTTGGGGCATCCTGCCGACATCGAGAAGATCCGGCAGGCAGCGATCGACGCGGCTCACACCGAAGCCTTCACCCGCGCCCCCGAGGATGTCAGCCTGCGCCGCTTGGTCGGTTTCGGCTTAAGCCCCGAATTGAAGAAGAACTTCGAACAGATTTTCAGCGCCCCTTTCCTGGTGGAACTGCTCCTGGCAGAGCTTGGACCTGACCGGGACCGCGATGTCTTGGTCCGCCTGCATTTCGACGGTGGTTTCCAATTTGGCGCCAAGGGCATCGTCGTCGCGGCGGGTAAGGAGCGAGCCGGAAGAAGCGGCTCAAACCTGGTTGATTGAAGCGCTCGCCGGAAAGACGGCTCGAACGGAGGTCGAAATCCTGCTCCAGACCTGGTGGTCCATGGCCGAGGGCAAATCCATCGCCGAGACCACCGAAGAACAGCGGCGCGCCGGTTGGCGCGCCGGACTCGAGAGCAAAGTCGTCGAAATCGGCTGGCTGGCGCGGCAGAGTTCTCGTCCGGCCCGCTTTCAAGCGCTGACGTTGCGCGAGCTTGGTTTATAGGGCGTGCCCAGGGTGCCGCCTCGACGCAGCCGCTAGGAGGTTCGGTTGAAGGTCGGCTTCTTCGTGGTCGACTGCGCCCTTCCAACGGGTTAGGCTGACCACGGGATCGCACGCACCAGGCGGACGCCTTTTGAGAGCTTTATGAATCGGATTGTTGGCTTGGAAACCGAATATGGCTGTTTGACGA
Organism: Verrucomicrobiota bacterium; assembly: GCA_046346765.1. GTDB lineage: Bacteria > Verrucomicrobiota > Verrucomicrobiia > Limisphaerales > SIBE01 > JAXMHN01. Next base: position 111,540 of record JAXMHN010000005.1, read on the forward strand.
ATGACCTCTTCCGGGCCGCCCAGCGCCGTCGGCCGCGTTCGCAATTGATCTTCGACCGAGCACGCTTCGGGCTGCCGGATATGCATCAGCGTGATTGGGATGAACCGGCCGGCAACGGCGGATTCCTTTTTCAATGGGGGCCGGGCCTACGTTGATATGGGTCATCTCGGCACTCACCCCGAGTGTCTCTCTCTCATCGATGTCCTCCGCTACGACCGCGCCGGCGATGCCATCCTCGTGCAAGCGGTCAAAGATCTTCGCCTCGCTGACCAGGTCAGCTTCATCCGCAACAATATCGATCACTATTCCGGAGCCACCTTTGGGTGCCACGAGAATTACCCGTCCGCCGATCCGCTCCGTTGACCGAAGCCAACGTGCTTTCGTTGCTGGCATTCCTGACTTTGCGTCAGTTGTATGTCGGCGCGGACGCGTCGGAGCCACGCCCGGCGCGGAACTGCGCGGCGACCTGGTTCGGCCGGGCGCGGACAATCATTTTCAAATCAGCCAGCGGGCCGACTACATCAACAATGACTTGTTCGAATGGGTGCAGTTCAACCGGGCGATTATCAATACGCGGGATGAGCCGCTGGCGGACGCCCGCAGCTACCGTCGGCTCCATTTACTGCATGGGGACACGAGTGTCCTGCCGGCGACGCTCTTGTTGAAGGTGGGGACAACTTCGCTCGTCCTCGACCTGCTTGAGATGGATCGCATGCCCAAAATGGTCCTGGCCGACGCCGTCCTCAGCTTCCGCGGCATGTCTCATCAGCCCGACGGCCCCTGGCTCGTCACCCTCGCTGATGGCCGCGTCGAAAACGCCAATCGAGCTCCTCTTTCAGTTCTACGAAGCCGCCCGCTACGAATTCAACGGACGCGATGAGGAAACCGGCATCCTCTTGGATGTCTGGCAGGAAACACTCACCGCCCTCGGCAAACAACCCGAAGCGCTCGTCGGCAAGGTCGATTGGATTACCAAACGCTGGCTCTTCCAACAGTTTATCGATCGCGAAAAAATACCGTGGATCGACCCGTGGCTTCGGTCGCAAGACCTCGAATTCCACCACATCGATCCGACCCGCAACCTCGGTTTGGCGCTGGCCCAAACCCCCATCGCTTGGGAAGTCACTCCGGCTGATATCCTGGACGCGGCCCGACATGCGCCCAACAATACCCGGGCCCAGATCCGGTCTCACATCATGCATCAGCTGAAACATCACCCCATTCGTTATTTCGTTGATTGGGAGGTGATCGATGCCGAAGGCATCAATTCGCTCAACTTGCTTAATCCTTTCGAGTCGTCTCCGTCCTCGGTCGAGAGCTGGTGCCGCCAATTGAACAGCATCAAGAGCTGACTCGCTTATCGCCGGGCGCCTCACTGCCCGGATCAACCTCTCACGAGTAATAGGGACGCAGGGCCGCCGGCAAGGTCCCAATACGCAGCAACCTCTCCGTGGACGGATCGACGTCACTCCCCTGCCCCTCCAGATCAATGACTTGGTCCGCCTCCAGCGCCGCCACGGGCAGTCCGTCCCGCAACAGCAGCCGGCTAGCGGTGATCCCCGTCACTCGGGGTCCTGTCGTCAGGATGCCCGTCAGATTCAGCCCGTCCGCGGCGCTGATCGTGAGCAACTCACCGGCAGCGGGCTGCTTGCGAATCGATCGAAGCAGCCCAATGGCCTCCGGCAAGGCAAATTGCTCACCGCTAACGCCGCTGACAAAATGCCCGCCTCGTATTTCCCCCCTCGCTTCCAACCGCCGATAACAGCGGCCCAGATCAAACCAGCTAACTTTGAGCGCCTCCCGTTCGAGCAGGCGCCGAAAAACAACGCCATACCGCCGCAGCAAGGCCCGGGCGAACGACTCGATCGCCTCGTCCCGCCGGCGAATCTGGTCCGCACTTGAGCCTGGTGCGGGCATGTCCAGGCCGTGGGACGAGCGCAGCAGCGACCAGCGGCCCGCGTTTTCCACGCTCGTCACCGCCCGATGGCGTCGGCGACGCTCCCCCGGAGCGAAGGAGGGGCGCTTGTCCTGCGGGGTCAAGGGCTCGAATGCCCTCGAAGCTGTCTGAGGTAACGAGGCCGTGCGAAGCTAACTCGCCCAGTGCCTGTTCGACCCGGGAAGGCAGCACCCCAGACCGCCTGACCAACTCGCCAAAGAAGAGCGCCCCCATGCTTGAGCGTATCGAGCACACGCTCCGTGTCCGGATGAAATTCGATCGGCCCCGATTCCGTCGCCAGCTCGAGCCAGGCAGGCAAGTTCTCGCGGCAGAACAAAGAGATCGGGCTCGAACGCACCGGACTGAACGGGGGCCGCCCTGGCTGCCTCACCGGAGGGACCAAACGTCCCCACCCCACCCGGCCGGTCAAACAGAGTTGATCGAGCCATTGAGGATTATAATCGCCAACGCGGGAGGAGAGAATCTCAGGTTCCCATGCCGCCGCCGGGAGAGCAAATCCATCGAGCAGAGTCACAACGGCGGCCAGGCCTTCCGGCCCCTCCCCCTGATGATCGCCCGCCACTCGCTGCCAGGCAGCCAGGAACCGGTGAAATTCCGCGATCGAAACCGGCTGGATCTCCGCTCGCAGGCGGTTGATGGTGAGGCGATGCACTCTCGCTAACAGTCGTCGCTCGCACCATTCCAACTCCTCCGCTCCCGGTTGGAATTTGCCCCGGAGGACAAAGCCTTCCGCTTCCAGACCGAGCAAGGCCGTTTCGACTTCGGTGCGGGGCAACTCGAACAGCCGGGTCAGAGCCTGCATCGTCATTGGGCCGCTCACTTCCATTCGACCTCGCACCAATTGGCGGACCGCCTCGGAGCGTTCCCACACGCGTTTGCTGTCGGCGGCTGGAACCCGCAGAGGCGGGTCGGTTTGGGCGCCGGGATAAATTGCCTGGATCATAGGCAACCGTTCCGCTGCTGCCCAGAAGCCGCGCCGATCGATCAACCGGCCCGCCCGTCCTTGATCGACGAGCAGCGCAAGCCACCCGGGAGTTGTCGCTGTCTGGACCATCTCGTCATTTCCCATCAGCCCCATCAGCCAGAGGGCCTCATGGAGTTCGTCGGCGCTGGTGGGAGCCGGCCACACCTCCGCGCGCACTCTCTCAATCGCTGCGGCGTCCAGCATGCCCAAACCGAGCTCAGCGGAAGGCTCGTTCGCCCGGCGAGTATAGACGGCCTGAGTCCTGCGCTCTTCCAGAGGCGCGTTGTCCAGAAAGCCGTAGGGACGGGCGTGAAGAATCTCGTGGGCCAATGGCGAAGGTTCGGGCAGGTCTCGCGCCACGCACTCCACCGCGCCGCCTTCAATCCGGCGCAACACCTCCACCAGGCAGGGCAGATCCATCACCTCGTTCAGGCAATCTTCGATCGTCTGATGAACGAGCGGATGGTCAGGCACCTCCCGATCACCCACGATGTTCTCGAGGCACGCCAATTGGTCGGGAAAGACTGCTGCCAGCAGGTTTTCCGATTCCATCCGGAGCAGCGGCGCCGGCACTTTCCGTCCGCCTCGCTGCCGGGGCAGCGCCAGGGCGCGAGTGGCATTCCAGCGCCAATGGACCTGGAACATCGGGGCGTCGAGCAGCGCTTGAATCAACAACTCGCGAACCGTCTTGCTGTTGAGGTAGTGAAAGACTTCTGCGAGCGCGAATGAATGCTGCGTGCCAAGGGAAAGGACGATGGCATCATCCGAGGCAGCCGCCTGCAGTTCGAAATTGAACGATCGGCAAAACCGCTTGCGCAAAGCGAGGCCCCAAGCGCGGTTGGCACGGATGCCGAACCCGGAGTGAATGACCAACTGCATGCCGCCGGATTCGTCGAAGAATCGCTCCAGGACGAGCTTCTCTTGAGATGGGATGACGCCCAGCGCCTTGTCCGCGGTTTCGAAATAGGTGGCCAACTGTCGGGCGCCTGCTTCCGGCAGGCTCGCTTCTCCTTTGAGCCATCCGACCAGACTGCGCCCGGCATGCATCTCCGCTTCCATTGCCCGCCGCAGATCCGAAATCGCCCGCGAGACTTCCGCCGTTCGGCCCGGCGCCTCGCCGAGCCAAAAAGGCATGCCCGAAGGTTGTCCCTGGGCATCTTCCACCCGGACTACGCCCGAGGAGATTTGGAGAATGCGCCAGGAGGCATTGCCCAACTGAAAGATGTCGCCGGCGATGCTTTCGACCGCGAAGTCTTCGTTGACGGTGCCGATAAAAGTATCCGTAGGCTCCACCACCACCCGGTAATCGGCATTGTCGGGAATGGCCCCGCCCGACGTCAGGGCCACCAGCCGCGCACCCCGGCGGCCCCGAATCCGCCGATTGACCCCATCCAGGTGAATCAAAGCGGCCCGCCGGCCACGCTTGGTGCTGATGCCTTCCGCCAGCATCCGCACCACCGCGTCGAACTCCGCCCGTTCGAGGTTCCGATACGGGAACGCCTTCGTCACAAGTTCAAACAGCCGGTCTTCCTCCCATTCTTCTGCGGCGGCGCAAGCCACGATCTGCTGCGCCAGCACGTCCAGCGGCTTTTCGGGAATATGCAGCCGGTCCAACTGCCCCGCACGGAGCGCGCGCACGGTTGCCAGGCACTCCACCAATTCGTCCCGGCTCAGGGGAAAGAGTCGCCCCTTGGGAATGCCGCCGCGTTGGTGTTGCGCTCGCCCGACCCGCTGCACGAGGGTCGCGATCGAACGAGTCGGACCCAGCTGACAGACCAAATCTACCGATCCGATGTCGATGCCCAATTCCAGGGAAGCGGTTGCCACCAATGCCTTCAGCTCGCCGCGTTTCAGCCGATTTTCGGCATCCAGCCGCAGCTTGGCCGAAAGGCTGCCATGATGAGACGTAACCTGGTCTTTGCCCAAACGCTCCGAAAGATGAAAAGTAACCCGCTCCGCCAGGCGGCGCGTGTTGACGAACACCAGCGTCGTCCGGTGTGCTTCGATCAAGTCGGTCAGGCGCTGGTAGACCTCCATCCAGACCTCGTTCGACATGACCGCCTCCAGGGGTGATCCGGGCAATTCGATCGCCAGGTCCATCTGACGGGCATATCCCGAGTCCACAATCGTGCAGTGGGCTTGGCCGCGCCCATCGAGATGCCGCGCCCCCGCGAGGAACCGGGCCACCTCTTCGATCGGCTTCTGCGTCGCCGATAACCCGATTCGCTGTAACGGACCGTTGGCCAGGGCGGCCAGACGCTCCATGCTCAAGGCCAGGTGCGATCCTCGCCGGTTGCCCACCAACGCGTGGATTTCATCGACAATCAGCGTCCGCACCGGCCTCAGCAGCTTCCGCCCCGATTCGGAGATCAGCAACAGGTAAAGAGATTCCGGCGTCGTCACCAGAATGTGCGGAGGTCTCCGGTTCAAAGCCTGGCGCGCCGCGCTCGGCGTATCCCCAGTCCGGACGGCAGACCGCACCGCCATCACGCCGCCCAACTCGTTGGCAAAAGCCGACCGAAGCTCGCCGAGTGGTTCCTCCAGGTTCTTCTGGATGTCATTGCTCAGCGCCTTGAGGGGAGAAACGTAAACCACCCGCGTTTCGTCCGGGAGCGCCCCCTCCAACCCAGCGCGAAAGAGGCCGTCCAGGGCGGCCAGGAAGGCAGCGAGCGTCTTACCGGAGCCGGTCGGGGCCGCAATCAAGACATGGCCGCCGGATTGGATGGCCGGCCAACCGCGCCGTTGTGGCTCGGTCGGAGAGCCGAACTTTCGGGTGACCCAGTCAGCCACGATCGGATGGAAGGCAACCGGGTTCATGACTCCTCAACCTACCGTAGTCCTGGCCGAGTTCACCTCGAAAACGCGCTCGCCCCTCTCGGCGCAACACCCCTTACCAATTGAGTTGGAGCAGGGAAACAGCTTGGCGCGGCAATGAGAATTCCACGACCCACTCCCCTCCATCGATCGAGACAGGCTGGCCCGGCGCCAGTTCGGCCAATTGGCCGGCCTTTGCCAGGTCGCGAAGTTGCGCCAGCGTCGGCGGCTGCGGAGATCCCATCCTCTGCCACAGGGCAAACGCATTGCTCTGCTCCTGGTCAATCCGGAAATGCCGCGGCACAGCCCGCTTGATCGCCGCTGGCAGCCCCGACACCGCCAACCGCACCCTGGCACCTGGCCCGGGCACATCATCGTCATGATAATGCCAGGCCAGGATCGATAGAGTGTTCGCATCCAAACTGGCGACCGCGCTCACATCCGGCGCATGGCGAACGCCTGCGGCAACGATCTCATCAAGGGCGATAGACCGGTCACTTTCAACGTCCACCTGGACCCCGCCCATTTTGCTGAAGAGGCGGAACACGTTCAACACCGGCTTATCGATCCCGTTACTCGCCAGCGAACGGAAGCCCGCGAAGTAAGGTTGCCCTTCAAACTCGAAAGCCCACGTCAGAGCCCCAAGCAAGTTGACGCCATACTTCTCCGCCAGCGCTTGCTTGCGCGCAAAAACAGCCGCCGTGTAACTCGAATACATCGTCCTGTTCCGGTAAGCCAGTGGCGCTCCCTGGCAAGCGGCGCAACCTTCCGGGTCGGATTCCCCAATCACCACCGGTCGACCACGCAGCTCGGGATAATCAGCCAGGATGCGAAAGCCCTCTTCAATCGTGCGCAAGTGGGCCGAGATACCCATGCGCACGTGGTCGTTCGTGTAGACGGGCGCCCCCTTCGCGTGAAAGGACACAAAGTCCAATGGCGTCCCAATCTGGCCCGTAACATAGTTGGTCCCGCGCAAACAATGTTCCAAAAAGGACCGCATGAACCTCCCACCGCTGCCGGCAACGTCCGGTCCCCCCACGCGCGCGCTCGGCAATACCCGCCGGACGGCAGCAATCGCATAATCGTGGAGCTTGTGGAACTCTGCCGGCGAACCTCGCCAATAGCCGATGTTCGGCTCATTCCAAACCTCCCAAAACCACGAGTCGACCTCGGCCCGGCCATACCGCTGCAAGCAATGATCGACCCACGCCGCCACCAGGTTTGCCCATCGACCATAATCCTTCGGCGGATACGCCCAACCTGTGTAGATCTCCTCGTAGCGGGCCCGCGGCGTCCAGCGATGCTGGTATGGGACAGGCTTGATCGAAAGATCCTGCGGCATGAAACCAATCTGCGCGTACGGCCGGACGCCCTTCTCCAGGTAGGTATCGAAAATCCGGTCCAGGATCGTCCAGTCGTAGACCGGTTGGCCCTTCTCGTCTTCCCGATAAACGCCGGTTGAGCCCCACTTCAACGCCGGAGTGCCGTCGCCGGAAGTCAACAAATTGTGCGCCCGGAAGTAAACCTGGCCCGGAGCCAGTGCGCCCAGTTCCCGAAGCAGCTTCTGCCCATTGGCCATGTAGGCGTAGTTTGGCTCATCGGCCCCAAAGAATCGCCAAATGGGGTTCCATGCGCCCTTGCTGACCGCGGCGTTAACACGGATCTCAGCCCGAATCACATCACCGGAGGCGGCGGCTGGCGCAACCACAGCCTGGCCGTATCCACGACCGCCGCAGAGCGGGCAAAGCGCCGCCGAGACCAGAGCAAGCAGCAATCGATTGGGCGCGGAAAAGCGTATGGCGCAAACGGTAGGCGTTGGAAGATGCGCCTGTCAACGTGTCGTTGCGTCGCAAAAAGAAGCCAGAAGCAAAGCCGTTTGGTGACACCAATGACTTTATTCTACCGAGAAAGGATTCAGTGACAATGGTTTAGGAAAGCATTGCCACGTGTCAAGGTCCCGGAAGACGTGTCTGAACCCGGATCCGTCCTGAAAGTCGTAACCCGTTTCGAGCCCACAAAGCCAGTCCAAGACACTAACACCGCAACTCCCCCAGGATCGGAGCGATGGTATTAGACTCCTCCCGCATCAGCAGCCGGTTTGGTCCACACTTGATTCGACCCTCGACCGCCCGCCGTCGACCAAAAGGCGAAGGAACGTCGAACAAAGGTCGAACAAACCTCGAATCAGACACGGTCGCGCCAAGTCAGAGCTGGCTCGAATTTGTGATGGGAATAACGAAACAGGGGCAGCCTACGGTCTTTTCTTAGCCACCAAATCCATTAAGGCCCGCGCCACACTTTCGGGATCGAGGGCGTGCTGCTTCAAAAGGTATTCCTGACTGCCAATATGGGGCGAAAAGGCAGGAGGCATACCCAGCCGTTTGAAAATGATGCGAAGATCGGACCGTTCCGCCAGGAATTCGGCCACGGCCGTGCCAAGACCGCCAAGAATGCTGTGCTCTTCGAGAGTGGCAATGACGCCCGTCTCAAGCGCGGCGGCCGTAATCGCGTCTGTATCGAGCGGCTTCAACGTATGCATGCTCAGGACCCGGGTCTGGATGCCTTCGGAAGCCAGGCGTTCTGCCACTTTGGCGCCGGTATGGAGCATGCCGCCGGTGGTGATCAGGGTCAGATCGGTCCCGGGCCGAAAGGTGATCGCGCGGCCGAGCTGAAACTGAATGGGTTGCTGATGGACCGTAGGCTCACCGGCTTTCCCGAGGCGCAAATAAACGGGGCCGGCATGGGCCGCGACCGCACGGGTGGCCGCTTGGGTCTCGACCGGGTCCCCTGGCGCCACCACCATGAGGTTGGGCAAACACCGCATCACGCCCAAATCTTCCACGGCATGGTGGGTCACGCTCATCGAGCCGTAAGCCAGTCCGCCCCCAACCGAGACGATTTTAACGTTAGCGTCGTGGTAACAGATGTCGTTGCGAATTTGCTCCAGGCAACGGAGAGTCGGGAAATTGGCAATGGAATAGGTAAAGACGACTTTGCCCTCCAATGCCATCCCGGCCGCCAGCCCGGTCATGTTCTGTTCCGCCACCCCGGCATTGAGAAACTGACGCGGGCGCTGCTCCATGAACTTCTCCACCACCCGATAACCCAAATCGCCCGTGACAAAAATGATGCGCTCATCCGCCTGAGCGAGTTCGAACAGGGTATTGAGAAAGGTGTTCCTCACTTGGCTTCCTCCAATTCTGCCAAGGCCCGCGGCAATTCGTCTCCGCGAGGAGGCGTGTAGTGATACTGGAGATTGTTCTCCATAAAGCTGACCCCCTTGCCTTTGATGGTGTGCGCCACCAGACACGTCGGCTTGCCCGGCACCGAAGGAAGATGATTCAAGACCTTCTCCAATGCGGCCACGTCATGGCCATCGACCTCGTGCGTCGCCCAACGAAAGGCGCGCCACTTGTCCGCGAGCGGATCCAGGTCAAGCACGTCTTTGACATTGCCGAGACTTTGGATCTTGTTGTAATCGACGATGACAACGAGGTTGTCGAGCTGATGGTGCGGGGCAAACAAGGCTGCCTCCCAGTTCGAACCTTCATCGCACTCGCCGTCGCTGAGCATCACAAAAACGCGGTGACTCTGGCCGTCTCTCTTCGCGGCCAAAGCCATTCCAACCCCCAGCGGCAGACCGTGCCCAAGCGAGCCGGTCGAGACTTCCACCCCCGGCGTGCCCTTGTGCGTGGCGTGTCCGGCCAGGTGCGTGCCGTCCAAGTAGTAAGTGTCCAGCCATTGGTGAGGAAAAAAGCCGCATTCCGCTAACGTGGCATAGAGGGCGGCGCAGCCATGGCCTTTGCTTAGAATGAACCGATCGCGGTCTCGCCAACGAGGCTGGGCCGGATTGAAGTTCAAAACGCGCCCGTAGAGGAGCGCGAGCAGATCGACGATCGACAGGCACGAGGCGATGTGGGAAGCGTTGGCGCGATGGGTCATTTGAACCACATGCCGACGAATCCGTCGCGCCAACTCAATGGTCGGAATGGTTCGAGCATCAGTCATAGTGCCTCCAGCAGATTAGGATCGTTCAGTTGCCGAGCCAGGCTGTCCAACAGCTTGGCCGCCGGCACGCCATCCGTCGCTCGATGATCAAACGTCAAACTGAGCATGCAGGTCTGCGCGACGCTCAATTGACCAGCTCGCACGATCGGGCGAGGCTGAATCCGCCCCACTCCGAGGATGCAAGATTGCGGCGGGTTAAGAACGGGCGTAAACGCATCCACACCAAACCCGCCCAGATTGGTGATGGTCACGGTGCCGCCTTCCAGGTCTGCGTTGCTGATCCGCCCGTTGCGCGCTGCATCAGCGAGTTCCCGAACGCGGCGGGCCAACTCAACAATGTTCTGCTTATCCGCCGCGCGGACCACAGGTGTGACAAGCCCCTCCTCGACCGAGACGGCCACGGCCACATTGACCTCATCCAGCAGCAACAACGAATCGCCATCCATGAAGGCGTTAAGGGGCGGGTATTCGCGAAGCCCACGGGCGAGAAAATAGATGAAAAACGCGTCAAACGGGATCGAAAAGCCGTGTTTGCTGGACAGCTGCTGCCGTTGAAGCACCAGCCCATCCACCTCAACCTCCCGCGTCAGTGTGAGCGAGACTGCTTGGTTCAAGCTCTCGCGCAGCCGCCGTCCAATCGCCCGCCGCATCGGACTTAAGGCCACTCGTTGTCGAATCGCCAGCTGAACTGACACAGCTCGACCGGCTGAGGAACCAGCCGTTCCCTTAGCCACGGCTGCCTTGACATCCGCTTCCACAATCCGTCCCCCCGGCCCCGTGCCGGCGATTCCGCCGAGATCGAGACCAGCCTCGGCAGCAAGGCGGCGCGCGATCGGCGACGCGATGATTCGGGCGGGTGGGGTCGAAGAGGATGATGGCGGCGGGGGCGGCGCTGACGGCGCACTCTCCCGGGCGGCAGGACGGGTGGGAGCGCCGGATGCCGTTCCGGCAGCGGGCAAGGCTTCGCCGTCGCGCAGAATATAGCCAAGCAAGGCTTCCTCTTTGACCTGCGTTCCTGGGGGAGTGATTTGGTGAAGGACCCCCGCAGCGGGAGCGACCAGGCGCTCGACCGCCTTCTCCGTCTCGATCTCGAGGATCGGTTGCCCTTGTTTCACTTGCGCCCGGTCCGGTTCCAGCCAGGCAACAAGTTTGCCCTCGGCCGTGTACATTCCGAAGCTGGGCATGACGATGCGTTCCGCCACGGGATACCTTTTAGTTGATCAGTTCGCGCGCCGCCGCGACCACCTGCTCCACGCGCGGCGTATAAAATACTTCCAAGACCGCCGCGAAGGGAACCGGACAATCAGCTGCCGTCACCACTTTGATGGGCGCGTCCAGGTAATCAAAACATGAGTCCACCACACGGGCGGCGATGTCGCGACCAATCGAGCCGACCGGGTTGTCTTCATCGACGACGACCAACCGGTGCGTGCGGCGGACGGATTCAAAGACGGTCTGCTCATCCAGCGGCGCGATCGTGAGAAGATCGACCACCTCCGCTTGAATGCCTTCGGCCTGCAACTGTTCAGCCGCCTCGACGCAGACATGAGTCATCCTGCCGATGCCAACCAGGGTAATATCCTCTCCCGGACGAATAATCTCGGCTTTGCCGATTTCGACGGTAAACGGTTCGGCCGGGACGAGGCCCTTGGCTTTCAAACCGAGGAATTTATGTTCGAGAATCACGACCGGGCCGTTGTCTCGAATGGCCGCAAGCGTCAGCCCTTTCGCATTGTAGGCGGTGCTGGGCACGACCACTTTGAGACCGGGAATGTGGGCGAGGGTAGCGTAGATCGTCTGGGAATGCTGAGCAGCGGAGCCGCCGCCGTAGGAGCGCTTATCGCCGCGGGTTCCGCAGGCCGTCCGGATAACCATCGGCAGAGTCAATTTGCCGCCCGTCATATAGTGCATCTTCGCCGCCTGGTTCATGATCTGGTCGTAGCAAACCCCGATCAGGTCGACAAACATGATCTCGACCACTGGCCTCAAGCCGGCCATCGCGGCCCCGACCGCCGCCCCGACAAAACCCATCTCCGCGATGGGAGTGTCAATCACTCGTTCCGGGCCGAACTCTTTGATCAGACCACGGGTCGCGCGCATCGGTCCGCCCCAGGCGTCGATCAAGCCAAGGTGGGCTCGGCCAGCCGCTCCTGCCACGTCTTCTCCGAGGACGATGACGCTGGGGTCTCGGGCCATTTCCTGGCGCAAGGCCTCGTTGATTGCTTGCCCAAAAGTGAGTTCACGCGCGGCCGCGGCCTCCGTCCGAGCGACCGGGTTGGGTTCCGTCGGCGTCGGCACATAGACATCCGTCAGCAATTCGCTGGGCTCCGGCAGCGGGCTTTCTTTGGCAAACTCGACTGCGGCGTCCAAGAGCGCTTTGTTTGCAGCATCGATGGCGTCGAGATCTGGGAGAGACAAGGGCCCATGACTTTCCATCTGCGCGCGGAAACGACTCAGGCAATCACGGTCGCGGGCGTTCTTTTCCTCGTCCGCCGTCCGATAACGGAGAGTGTCGTCCCCTTGGTGGTGACCGAAATAGCGATACGTTTTGCATTCCAGCAGAGTCGGACCTTGGCCGGCGCGCGCGCGACGGATGGCGGCATCGGCGGCTTGCCAGACTGCGAGGGCGTCCTGTCCATCCACGACCATGCCAGGCATGGCATAGGCCATGGCGCGATCGGCAATGTCCTTGATCGGAAAGCTGTATTCGAATGGGGTAGCCTGCGCATAACCATTGTTCTCGCAGACAAACACAACTGGCAGCTTCCAGATAGCCGCCATATTCATGGCCTCGTGCAGCGTGCCGATGGCGGCCGCGCCCTCCCCGAAAAAAGCAGCCGTCACTTCCGCCGCTTTTCGGACCTTGGCCGACAAGCCGGCGCCAATGGCGTGGGCGACACCCGCACCGACGATCGGGTTGACTCCGAGGATGCGCTTGGTGATATCGGTGATATGCATTGAACCGCCCTTGCCGCGATTGGTGCCGGTGGCTTTACCGAACAATTCGGCCATCATCGGACCTACCTCAACCCCTTTGGCAATGCAGTGCCCATGCCCGCGATGGGTGGAGCTGATCCAATCCTGCGGCTCAAGGGCGGCACAGACGCCCGCCGCGACCGCCTCCTGCCCAATATAGTAGTGGACTGCCCCAACTGGCACGCCCGTCTCCACCAGCCACTTGAGTCGCTCCTCAAATTGTCGAATCAGCGACATGCTCCGATAAAGCTGGGTCAGCAATTCGACGGAAGCGGTGTGGGCGGGTCTGGAAGATGAAGCGCCTCCCTTCTGTTCGGAGGACGCGCTTGCCCGGCCCGGCGTTAAAGTCACTGCAGCCTGGAGGTTGGGGACAGGCAGAATTACCTGGGCCTGCACTTTGCTGAGATCAGCGGTGGGTTTCATACTTTGCGTTACCGACGGTCTGCACAGGCAATGAAGGAAATCCCGACTTCGCCCACGCGGCCGGAATGATTCAGGCGCCAGGACAAGAGGAGGGACAGTCTCTTGCGTGCCCGGTCACCCTTCAAAGGAGGTTGAGGTGAGGTGCAGCTCAGTCGCATATCGCCCTCATGGCCTTGGGTTGCCGATTGGCGAGGCCTCGAGCCTTGGATTGAAGGGCGGCTAAGTTCCGCATCATGATCGCTGGGCGCAACAAAAGAGCACTGCTCGTCAAACTGGCGAACGCCGATGCACCAAAGCAAAGTGATGTCCGGCAGAAAAGAGCGCCCATATTCCACTCTTGCAATGACTCATCGCCGGAACACTGGGCCCATCCTGTCCGCGTTGCTGCATTGACGCATCTTATCCAAACTGGCCCGCTGAGGTATAGGGAAAAACGCTGGATTCGACCTAGGGCCACCGGGCCGCGTCGAAACGCTTCGTGTCTGATACCGCACTGGTGCCGTTGCCGAACATCATCACCCAGCGCCCCTCGGCTCAGAGCGCTAGTCACAACGGGCGCAGCTCCAATAAGGGCGCCCTCGGTTCTATCGGCACAACCCTCCTCGACCTTTAGCGCGACTCAGGCCGGGCGCTGGTGCCAGGGCCTGAGTGAGTGAGGTAAGGCCCAGTGGGTTCAACGGGTTCAACGGACTTTCTAAGACCGCGGCCGGGCGGGGGAAGTCGCCTTCGGCGAAGAGCTGGAAATGCCTGCCGCACGAGACGCTGGCAGAGGGGCTATCATCTCCTGGAGAGCGCTCCGGTAATAGGCTGGGATGAAAGGAATTGCAAACCCAGCGCGAATCCATTGCAGGAAGGATAGCCGCCGCCGGTAGATATCACGCCATCGCCACAAATACATCCGCCACGACATTTCCACGAGACAGCCCCGCAGTGCCGGCCACTTGGTCGGATGGGACGCCGCAAAAGCCTTGGTGGTGGGGTCGTGGTCGACAAAGCGCATAAACTGCCTGACGGCGGCAGCCAGTTGTTCGAACGAAACAGACCAACCGGTGCTTGAAGCATCAACCAAATTGCGATAGGTGCTGGCTGAACTAAAAACCACTCTTCCTGTGAGGCACAGTTTGATGACCAGGGCATCATCGATATGCGTCCCGCGCGGGAAGTCGGGAAAGCCACCACACGCTCGAACGGCTTCGGTCTTGGCCAGGAAAGTGGTCACGGTCTGAAAACCGAACGAGTAATGGCGCCAGGTGGCCATGATGAAGTCCGGACCGGACATCGACTCCGGAAGGCTTTCGGCAGATTGGCCGAGGACGTGGCCGGTAGCGTCGACGAACTCCTGGCGTCCGAAACCGACCGAAGCATCCGGGTGTTGGTCAAAGCGCGCGACCAATTGGGCAACGAAATGGGGGCTGATCTCGTCATCGTCCGGCAAAATGACCAGGTAGTCCCCTGCCGCCGCGTGCACCATTTGATTGTAGTGCTGCGCGATACTGACCGACTGCGGGTTCTGTCGAAAGGCATAGCGCCGGCGATATGCCGCGGCGACGCGGTCTCGAACCACATCGCCGTTCATGCCATTGTCGGAAACCAGGAGCTCGACGTGGGGATAGGATTGGGCCTCCACCACCTTGAGTACTTTTGGAAGATACTCGAGCCGCTTATAGATCGGCACCGCGACCGTCACCAATTTGCCCATGGCCGCTGCAGAAGAAGGGGCCCGGTTCAAACTGAGGCCATCTCCGAGGGCTCCATTTCGACCGACTTACCAGGAGGGGCGCTCGAGGCTGCCCACCAGATGCCGCGACGCGCCGCCTTCTCGTAATGCCGCTGGAGCAGCTCCCGATTGGCTGATCGCAGAGCGCCTGGGCTGGGATGGTCTTTGACCCGACTCCAGCCTCGATACCAGGCAACCGTATCCTCGATCGCTTGATCGAGCTCATAGGCAGGCTGCCAGCCGAGACAGTTCTGCGCTTTGTCCCAGCACAAAGCTTGAGTGGCAAAAGGTTCGGACCGCGCCGGGCCAACTCGTGGCGTGATATCGTTGCCCCACTCTTGGCAGATTTTGGCGGCCAAGACCCCGTTCGGGATCCCGCCCAACTCGTGGGGGCCGAAGTTGAACGCTTCGCCCTGCACGGCCTCGTCGTCCAACCGCGCCATAAGCGACATGTAGCCACTCAGGATATCCAATCCGTAGGTGTAGGGTCGGGTGAACGATGGCGTGAAGATCTCGGGTCGGCGTCCGGCAAGCAAGGCTTCAAAACAGTCGGCCGCGATGCGCCCGGCCCCATTGGTCTTGCTGGAAGAATAAAAATCCCCGCCAACAAGGACATTGCCGGCACGGGCAACGCCCCAGCGCTTCCCGGCGGATTCCAGGCGGACCCGATAATCGGCGATCACCTGCTCAGCGCACGCTTTCGAAATGGCATAAGTGCCGGACGCGAAGAGGGGATCGTGTTCGACCCAAGCTTCTCTCTCCTTTGCCCGATATACTTTATCGGTCGTGACAAAGACGGCATAGCGAGCCGTTGCTGATCGGCGAAACGCCTCCAGCATTGTGGCCGTTCCGAACGTGTTGGTGAGGTAGCTCTGGAGTGGATTGGCTTCGCAATCATGGACCAGAACGCGAGCCGCCAGATGGAAGACACAGTCCTGGCCTTCAACCAATTCATGGACAAGCCGCGGGTTCGTCACATCGCCCTTTCGAAATCGCATTCGCTGCTTCAAGCCACTCAAAGCGAAATTCGATGTGGGCGATGGCGTTTTGACGTCCATGCCAGTGACGGAGGCGCCCAGCGCAATAAGCGCCGTACAGAGCCAAGCGCCCTTGACCCCAGCCGCTCCGGTCACGAGAACTCGTTTACCCTTAAAGAATCCTCCGAAGGTTTCTTCGTAAGCAGAGGATAGAGAGCCACCCCGGAATGGCGCTCGAATGGTCTGTTCATTCATGATTTTCGATCCCTTAAGCACGACAATTCCAACGTTCCGTCAACGCATCGCTGGAACCAATCGAGAACGGCAGGCACACCCAGACTGCGTCTCCGCAGAAACCGCCTCAAAGGAGCCGATGCAATGCCTTTAAGACTAGGATGTAAGCCTGGATTCGGGAAGGTAGGGCATCCCTATTTCTGCCATTAGGAAAAACCTAGCCCAAAGGCACGTGAGGCCCCTGGGCGATGAGTTCGGGAAAGCCCCGGTCGTCGAGTCCTCCTACAGTCACGGGCCACGCTACCGGCAAAAGCTAAAGATGCCCCTGAACCTGCTGCATGGCATAGAAAAGCAGTTCGGTCGCACTCTTGAAGCCCAGCTTCTCCTTAATCCGAACGCGGTAAGCTTCCACCGATTTGATCCCAATGCCGAGTTCATCAGCGATCCGACGTGTTTCGAATCCACGGCCCAGCAATTGGAGCACTTCCAGCTCACGGTCGGTTAACTGTTCGATCGGATCGGCTGTTTTGGAGCCGCGACCGATCTGATTCTCGACGATCCGGTGTTGAATAACCTGGCTGAAATAGATTCCGCCCTCGAGCACTCGGCGGATGGCGACGAGAACCTCGCGCGACGGAGCGACTTTGGTGATATAGCCGGATGCTCCGGCACGGATGGCGCGCATGGCGTAGAGCGACTCGTCGTGCATGGACAACACCAGAATGGGCAAGTAGGGACGTTGCTTTTGCAGGGTTTTGATCAGTTCCAAGCCGCTCGAACTCTTCAGCGAGATATCCAACACCACGACATGCGGCTCCGTTTCGAGAATGGCTTTGATCGCCTGCGGCCCATCCGCAGCTTCGCCACCAACCGCCAGGTCAGGTTCTCGTTCGATGATCTGAATCAATCGCTCCCGGATCATGGGGTGATCATCGACGAGAAAAACTCGTTTCTTTTCGCGTTGGGTTGCGGGTTCCACCATCATCTTGAGACCTACTGTTGTCGCAGGGCACAGGTAACGACCGTTCCGCCATTTTGCCCTGGGCCGATATGTAAGGATGCTCCAATCATGCGCGCGCGATAGCTCATCGTTCCAAAGCCGATGCCCTTCTTCGCCCCGGGCCCCGGTTGAATCCCATGTCCATTGTCGATGATCTGCAAAACGAGGCCATCGTCCGTCCCGCTGAGGTTCAGGACAATTTGCGCGGCGCGGCTGTGTTTGACCGCATTATTCACCGCCTCCTGGGCAATACGATAGAGATGCGTGCCTATCCCCTGGTCGCCGACGATCAGGCCTCCGTGGCTCACACACCGGCATTGAATGCCGGTGGTCTCTCGCACGGTTTCGGCAAGTTCTTCCAACGCCGAGGTCAATCCGTCACCGGTTAGATCAGCTGGATGCAGCGCGCGGGCCAGGTTCCGAATCTGGATGGTGGCGGCGTTGATCAGGCCGTAAATCTCCGCCGCTTGCGCGGATTCGGCCAGGCCTCTTTCCGCCAGGCTTTCCGACAGCATGTTACAGGCGTAAGCCGTGCTGACCAAGTGTTGGCAGACGCCGTCATGCAGATCCTGGCCGATACGTCGCTGCTCGCGTTCGCTGATTTCGGCGACCTGCTTTTCTAGCGAACGCCGGACGGTGACGTCACTCAGGACCATCACCGTGCCCCGCAATTGGCCGCCTTCATCAGCCAAAGGACGGGCTTTGGCTAACACCCAAACGTCGTGCAGATCCGGTTCCGCCGAAATCAGCATCTCGGCTCCATCAATGGTTTCGCCGCGGAGCGCGCGAATGAGCGGATGCTCGGCCTTGGGTTCGCCCGCCAGGCTCGTCTCCCGCCACCGGTGCCGCCGCAAGGCATCCTGCACCAGTCCCGTCCCCGCGGAGACACCGAGCAAAGGCTCGGCCGCAGGATTGCGCAAGAGAATCCTGCCGTCGGCGTCCGCCACAATCACGCCATCGCCCATGCTATTGAGGATGGACTGAAGCACCTGAGCTTGCCGGCGCAAGGCGGTTTCCGATTGCACCAACTCGGAGGATCGCTTCTCCAGGATGGCGGTTCGTTCTGAGACCTTCTGCTCGAGAGTCCGCCGCAAAGCGACTTCCATCTGCCGATGCTGCGTTATGTCGGAGTTGCTCTCCAGGATCGCGGCCGGGCGACCGGTGCAATCCGACTGCAGCACCCAGCGCGTGGCGACCGTGATACGCCGGCCGTCCAGACAACGGTGGACCAGTTCGCCACTCCAGCGGCCGGATTGGATCAGCTGTTTCTGAATATCAATCAGCGGCTCGGGAAACTCCGTTTGAAAGAGGGTGTGAGTGATTTGGCCGTAAGCCTCGTTACGGCTTAGGCCATACATTTCTTCGGCGCCCTTATTCCAATAGGTGATCCGGTCCTCCATGTCACGGACGATGATCGCGTCAAAACTCAATTCCAAGAGAGCGGCGCGTTCTGCAAGCGTGACGGTGCGATCTCGCACGGCTTGCTCCAGTTCGAAATTGGAGCGCGTGAGCAGTTTCTCGGCAATCTTGAGATCGGTCACGTCGCAGCCAACCGCAACGGCCCCGGCAAGCTGGTCGGAAGCATTCCGAAGAGGGACCACGTTCCAGGTGGCGGTGCGCTCGACTCCGTCGGCGCCGCGGGAGGTGATTTGCAGGTTCAGGACCTTCTCGCCGACCCGAGCCGCTTGCTGCAGGCGAGTGAGCTCTTCGCTGGGAGTCATGGCCGGTTCCGGCGCTTGCGGCAACAGCGTATCTCGGTTGGCGACCCAACCGCGGAAGCTGATAGCGTTGCCTGGGATTCCGAGCCAGCGGACTGCTTCCGGATTGGACAAAATCAGCTGGCCCTGGGTATTCAATACGACGACCGCGTCGCTCATGCTCTCGAGAATCGACTGGAGCACCTCAGCCTGATAGCGCAAAGCCCCTTCCGAAGCCGCCAGCTCCGCAGAGCGCTTTTCTAAGTTGCTGGTTCGCTCCGATACCTTCTGCTCCAGAGTATCATTGAGATCGCGCAGCCTGGACTCCACCCGGCGACGTTCAGCGATCTCCAGTTCGAGAGCGGCGTTTTGACGCGCCGCCCGGGCACCCAATTCGCTCGCCAAAATCAGGATGCCCAAACGCAAGAACGCGTTCCAATATCGCACATTGCCGGTGGGTGAATGCTCGTATTCCACCGCCAACCAGACGCAGGCACTCAACACGCAAACCGCCAGCCGCTGCGGCCGCGTGCAAACCCACGCACAGATCATTACCGGCAGCAGCAAAAAGATGGTGAAAGACAGTTCTGGACCGGCAGCGAGATCCGCGACCGCCACTGTCAGCACGAACAAGGTCGCAATTGCGGCGAATAAGCTTTTCGAGACCCGGCGAAGCTGAACTCGCATTGAATCAGGGTTGGTGGCGATCAGCTTTTTGTCAAACCTAAGTCGAGCCGCAACGTTTCGGAGACCCAACGAATGACGAAGGCGGGGCGCTGAGGAATAATGTGCCGCGCCTCTTTCGCCAAAGACGCGCGATGACGGCGACTCAGCGGCGGGATGATGCGCATCGGCCGATGGAGCAAGGGGCGGTCACGGACAAGGGGCGGCACCCCGAAGGAGTGCCGCCTTCGTTCATTGCCTGTCAGCGCACGCGGCTTGATCGCCTTCGCGATGGCTTCGCCGGAGCCCCTGCAACGGGCGCTGGCGCTGGAATAGCTGTCGGTGCGTCAGTGGAAGAACAGCAACCAGGTTTCGCCCCTTCCGTTGGAGCTGCGGCCGCGACAGGGGTAGGAGCAACGGGAGCATTTGGCACCGGGCAGGGAGTAGGATTAGTCGGAGTATTCATATTTCACCGCAAACTGTTTTCAGTTGTTGTTTGGGACGACGCGACGAGCGTGTTCCCAGCGTAGGTACTGGCAGTTGACATGCCGATGCGTTAAGGGTGGCTGCTAACCATTCGCTAGTAGGCATTTACGACCGCCGGCAAGGCGCACTCTCGAATGGTTGAAAATTGAGTTTCGAGCAATTCCTGCACCCCCGCCCGGTGGGGCGTGCACCTGCCTCTCACGTGGACGCCGCTGCGATTCAATCGGCCCCAACATAAGGCTAATCCGAACCTCACTCCGCGTCCGATCAGTGCAGAATATCGCGGCGGGCAAAAATGAAGTATCCCACAAGGAATCCTGCCCCTGCCAGGCCGCTCAGGACAAGCAGGTGCTGGCCGGAGAGAGGCTGTCCACTGAGCAGCTCGAACGGAGCGTAGTATCTGAAGGGCGAGAGCCAGACTAGCGACCGGGCTGGATCCCAAACACGCGCCAGGTAGTCCAAGAGGAAGGTGCCCAGGGCAAGCAAACCGCAGACCCCTGCGGCAGTCGCGCGCCGTTTCAGTCCCGCGCCGATTGCTGTGGCAATGCCCGTCCAGCTCAGCAGCAAGAGTCCGAGATTTCCTGCGAGGGACAAAATCAAGCTCGGCGCCGGCCAGGAAACACCCGGGGGAGCGAACACCTGCAGACCGAGCCAGGTTCCCGCCATCATCATGGCAAGCAAGGTGAGGACGCAAATCGCGGCGGTCAGCACCGACCGAGTGACAACCAGGTGCCGTCCCAACGGACGCGCCAGCAAAAGATCCATCCAGCCTGCCTGCACTTCGCCGGTCAACGTTGTCCCAAAAGCAATCGAAAGTCCGGTCAAAGCTCCCAGCACCGCCAAGTGAAAGTAGCCCACGCAAACGATGCCCTGGAAGGAAAGAAAACTGGGCAGCGCCGGTCCGACCAAGTCACGAACAAACGGCGGGATCAAAGCATTGAGTTGGTCAAAGGCCTGCGACCGTTGAATCGAACGGGCCGCCAGGATCAGCAGACATTGGAACGCCGCGAGCAGCGCCCCGGTTCCAAGCAACAGCGCGCGCACGCGGCGCAGCGAATGACCGACCATCGTCCAAAGCGGCATCATCCGGCGCGCCCTCGGTAATAATGCAGCAGCACGTCCTCGAGACGCGGCTCTTGCACATCCATATCGACCACGGCCAACGGCATCAGCAGTTCCAGCAGACTCCCGAGGGGGACCGTAACGCGGAGTTCCCACGAGCGGGGGCGAACCGCGATTACCTCGTGTCCGACCGGCCAGGCTGAGGGCGGCTGGACGTCGTGGGCAAATGTCACCCGCACCCGACGGGCGGCCAGCTTGCGCACCTCCGCCACGGTCGCGAGCAGCACCAGCTCACCTTGGCGCAAGAGGGCAATGCGATCGCAAACCCGTTCCACTTCGGAAAGCACATGCGACGACATGAAGACGGTTTGGCCGCGTCGGCGCAGATCAGCGAGCAGTTCGTAAAAGGCCGACTGCACGAGCGGGTCGAGACCTTCTGTCGGTTCATCCAATATCAGCAACGGTGGCTGCCCCTGCAGGGCCTGGATGATCCCGACCTTGCGTTTCATTCCGGTGCTATGCTCGCTCCATCGCCGGCGTAGATCGCCATCGTTTAAAGAGAGCCGCTCTTGCAGTTCGGCGCGATAGCGGGCATCGATCCGATGGGGACCTATATCACCAAGGAATTCGAGCACCTCCCGCCCGGTTAAGTCCGCATAAAGTCCGAGTTCGCCCGGTAAATAGCCAATCATGCGCCGGACTGCGAGCGATTCACGCTGGCAGTCACTGCCGAAGACCAGGGCCTGCCCGCTGGTCGGCCTGAGCAGGTCGAGCAGAACTCGGATAGTGGTTGATTTGCCCGCGCCGTTTAGCCCGAGAAAGCCGAGCACCTCCCCGCGGCGGGCCTCCAGGTTGAGCTCGCGCACAGCTACCACGCGGCCATAATGCTTGCACAACCGGCGAATCGAGACAGCCGCCTCGGAAGTATCCGCCACAGCCATATAGCGACATTACGGCTGTCCGGCGTCATTTTGGGAAGAATATTCCTCGCCGGATGGCGGCGGAATGGTTCGACGGACTTCAAGGTCGATCGAGGAAGGACTGGAGCAGAGCGCTAATCTCCTCCGGGTCGGTACTCGCTTCGGAACGAGCGGCAATCAGGCCGAGCAACGTGCCGTCGGGCCTTTGCGCGGAATAGAACCAACACTCGGGGTAGCCCCAGCGCAACCAGCGACCGGTGAGGCCGCTCAAGCGCAAAAGCCGCCAGACATCCGACAGGCAGGCGAGCGATTTCTCAACCGATTCCTGGTCGTGCTCGCCAGCCCACTGCTGGGTAAAGCTGGAACGATCTGGATAGCGAATGCCGCAAGCCAACACGCCGGGCAACCGGGCTTGTCGACTGAGCCAAAGGTTGATCTCGTCTTTCATGCGAGAACCGCCTCACTGATCGGCACTCGACTGGAACGCAGAAAGAGGGAGCAATCCGGGCGGAACTGAATGACCACACGGCCGGAGTCAGTGCCGATTTCCAGGTGGTCCGCCTGGCCGAGGGAGAGTCCCTCGCTCAATTGTCCAGCCTTGTGCCGCAGCAACGTCAGCATTTGAATGCGCGCTTCCGGGCGCTTCACTTGCCACTCGTGCCAAATATCCCCGCGCGCGGAACAAAGGAGAACCTCATCAATTCGTGGCTTCTCCGGCTTGGAGGCCGGGCTGGCCAGCGATGGGCTCTCCTGGGGCAAGGGAAGCGTCTCAGCCTGACGGTCTGTCAGAACTAACTCCTCGGAAGGCAAGGAAGCGTCCGGCTCTGGCGTCCCGGAAGCTTCGTCGCGCTGCCGGGCCGCCTCCATCAGAAGGAACTCCCACTGCCCCTCGACCGTTCGGGCGCTCGGTTCGGCGAAAGGATGCAGGCTGAATTCTCCGTGCTTCAGGGCCAGCAAGGCGTTCAGAGCTTCCACCCCCAGCTTGTCGCCAGCCTGGGCGTGAATGAAGTTGCCGTCCTGAATGTAGATTCGTCCGCTGAGGGAGCCATCGGTAATGTCGAAGACGGAGGAACTGCGGGCCAGACACTCCATTTGGAGCACGTCCTGCAGCTCCACTCGCCGCAGGACGCCGCGAAAACCGGAATCAGCTCCCTTCAATCGAGCCAACTGATCGAGGGTGGCAAAAATGCTCTGCCATCCGGCTGCCAGCCGCGGCTTCTCCAGGTAAAGATCGGCACCGCTGTTCAGACAGACTTGTCGGTGTGCACCGGTCGCATCCCCGGTCAGGACGACTTTAGCCAGGCCAGGGAAGCGGCGGTGCACCAGGCGGAGAAATTGAATGCCATCAACCAAAGGCATGTGGACGTCGATCACCACCAAATCGATCAAGCCTTCCTGAAGGATGGCCAGCGCGGTCGACGCGTCGACCGCGGTCCGGGCCTCCCATCGCCCTCCTGAATAATCGGTCAACAAGGGCTGAAGCACGGCCAGCAAGCGGGGATCGTCGTCAACCAGCAGAACGCGGCGTTGCGATGACTCCATAGACGCGGGCGCCTAAACAGCCGCAGGAGTGGTATTGGCCATTTCGGAAATAATCCGAGTCCAGTCCGCGATCCGGTCTCCGGAAACGAACTCTTGGAGGTAGGCCATATCGAGCTGCGGGAGGGCCGGCTGGGGCCGGTGGAGTTCGACCGTTTGGGCGAAAACATTCGCCACATGAACAGCCGCCAGCGGGGTGAATTCCGCCTCCGAGAAACGGACGGGACGATGGTGCAAGCCGACGGCTTGGATGATCGGCATTGGCAGCCCCCAGATCGCCAGGAGGCAGGCGCCGACTTCGCCGTGATGAGTCCCGAACTGGTCCAACTCCGCTTGCCAGGTCTCGATTTGTTCATCGGTCGCGCGCTGAAGCGCCCGTTGAAATTCTTTCGAATGGTTAGCCGCCAGGACGATTTTGCCAAAGTCATGGAGGAGCCCGGCCGTGAAAGTATGGGCAGCCAAGCCGCTGTCCCGCGACTCGAACTCAGCGATCCAGCGAGCACAACGCGCGGTGCTATGGGAATGGTTCCAGAGGCCTTCGATGGAGAAGCCAGGTGTCACCAAGTCAGCGAAGTGCGAGAACGTGTGAGCCAGGATGACGAGCGATTTCGTTGCCTCCAGCCCAAGATAACCGATCGCTTCCGCCGGGTGCCCGACCTGCAACTGCAAACCGAACACGGCCGAGTTGACCAACTGCAGGAGCTTGGCGGTTATCGCCGGATCGCGCGCGATCGTCTCGCCGATATCATCCAACGAAACCTCGGGAGATTGCAGCTGACTGACGACTTCAAAGTAGATTTGGGGTGGGCTCGGTATATTGCGCAACCGCGTCAAGAGCGAGCGGACCCGTTCGAAAGGCAGCCACGTTTCCATCCAAAGCGCCTGTTCGATCGCATACCGGAGCGTTTGCACGTCGGTCGGTTCAATCAGGAAACGATGGGCCGTTCCAATGCAACGCATCGCCGCCACCTGGTCGTCCAGCGTCGCCCGAATGAACCGCAAGGCGGACGGTTGGCGCCGCATGACCTCGTCCAGCAACAGGTTGCCCCGAGTCGCCCCGTCCAAATGCCATTCCGCCAAGACGGCGGTGTAATTCTGACGGCCCAGCCGGGTCAAAGCTTCCACCGCCGTATCGGCGAACTCAAAGTCCAACCCAACAGCTTTGCGTCCCTCTTCTCCTCCGAGCTCGCGCCGCAATTCCGCATCGGCACTTACGATTAGCACGCGCTTCTGCATCTTATCCAATATCGGACCCAGGCACGATCAGCTTGAGCGCTGCTTCGCATCTCGATCCCAAAGAGTTAATGGGACAATCTTGTCCCGACCGGGGTCGGTCGCTCCCGGCAGCACCTGCGCCCGGCACGTCCCCCCAAGTTTCGGCAAGACCGACTCGGCCGCCGAACGGACCCACTCGTCCTCTTCCGGATCGGTGGAAAGCTCGTGCAGGGCGGACCGGGATCCGGCGTCGGAGATCCGCCCCAATGCTTCGACTGCCGCCAGCCGCACATCTCTGTCCAGGTTGACCAAACAAGCGGTGAAGACCTCAACCGCGGCATGGCGGCGATGAGCGGCGGCATGCGACAGGGTCGCTGGAGTCCGCTGCACCGCGGTGCCAGCGCCGATCTTATTCAAGACGTCGGCTGCCGCCTGGCGCACGGTGTAGTCATTGGCGTTCAGCGCAGCTTTCAGCTTTGGCGCCGCTCCCTGCGTCGCTTCGGATTGCTCCCAGGTCCGATCTATCCGGCGGAGAGCGCCTTCGGCGGCGCGCCGCACCGGGGCGTGCTCGTCAATCAGGCTCCCGATCAATGCTTCAACAGCGCCGTTAAAGGCCAGCTGTCCGAGCGCCTCCACCGTGGCCAACCGGACGTCCGCATCGGTATCGGCCAGGCGCTCGATCATAGGGCTAAGAGCTCGCTCGTCCTTCAATCGACCCAGCGCCTCGACCGACGCTTTTCTCACTTCCCAGTTGGCGTCCTTGGCCGTCTTCCAGTAGGAGGTCAACCGACCCGGCATCCCCCATCCGACCCAACGTTTCGGCCGCAGCGAAGCGGACATTGGTATTAGAGTCGCGCAGGGCGGCGCGAGCCGCCTCCGTGCCAGCCGCCTCTTTCAGATCGCCGATCGCTTCGAGCGCGACCACCCGGACGGTCGGATCCGGATCGCGGGTCGCGGCAATAAGGGCCTTGGTAGCGCGGGTATCGCCTATTTGGGCCAAGGCGATGACGACAGCACGCCGGCTGGAGAAGGTCGGGTCTGCCAAAACGACCAGCAAAGGCTCGAGGGCAGAAGCGCCGCACTGCGTCGCTGCGGTGTAGTCTTGCCGCGCCACCGCCCAAGCGGCTTGGTCCTGATCACTTTCCGGTCGCCAAGCGAGCGTATCCAATGAACGAGCGGCAGCGGTTCGGACCGCGCCGTGCGAGTCGCGTAAGGCTCGACCAAGGACTTCAATGACGGAGGGCTCTTTGAAACAAGCCAGAGCACGGGCAGCCCGTTCGCGGATAATAGGATCCGGGTGGCAGATCGCCCGAACGAGGCATGGCATGGCCCGCTCCGGCGCCAGTTGGATTAAGGCTTCCACGGCGCCGACCCGCACCAGCGGATCAGAATCATCCAAGGCCGCCAACGCGGAAGCCTCCGTCGAGGGACTGGAGCGCAGGACGAGCTTCTCCAGGGCCGCTCGGCGGCGCTCTGGGTTGCGCGAACTAAGTTGTTGTCGAGTCCACCACTGCATGGCGCCTCCAAGAGGCAGTCGGGTCACCCCCTGGCAGCCGCTTCCGTGCCGCTGGAGAAGAGTCGTCGATTGTAAGAACGCCGGGAAGCGATGGCCCCGCAAACGCTCCCCTCTGGGACACTATGACAGAGGGTTGAGCGCTTCAGGCCGAGCAGCAGTGAGACAGTCCTGCCTCAATATCGGACTTGACGGCCGGGCAATGAGGTTCCCCTCAATGATGATGAGACGGAACCGCCGCCGTCGCGGAAGGCCTCTGTTCGCCGGCGTCTGCGCTCAGGAATGCAGCCACATCCTCGACCACCAGCAATTGCCCAAACATCGTCTTCCAATGCTCGGGATACGTGCAAACGTACTCATAGGTCCCAGGCTTTTCCGGGGCCGTCATTTGTAGGGTCTCTTTCTGGCCAGGTTCGAGGAGTTTGCTCGCATTGAGAATGTGGCGATTGCGCGGAACGTAAATGCGACCGCGCGAGTCGGCCACCGGCTGCATCTTCTCGGCTTGAAGTCCTACTTCTTCGCGGGCGCCGGGCTGCAACACGACCAGGTTGTGCGGCATCATATCCAGATTCTCAAAAATGATCTGAAACGGCTTGCCCGCTTCCACAACCAGACGCGTGACGTCGTAGCGCATTTGTTCTCGGACGGTTTTCACCACCAAGACGCGCACCCCCAGTTCCAACAATGCCTTGCGGATTTCACGCGAAGGCCCGCTCGGCACCAAAGATGCCATTTCATCGCCAACCTGTGTGGCCTCCATGTATTCCTGGGAAGTTCGCTCGTTGGCCGGGACAGTCTTAGCCCACGCCAGAATCGATTGCGCAACCGGAATCGCCCGCTCCTTGTTCCAGTTCTCGCGTGGCAATTGCGTCACCGCACGCGCGGCCGTGGAGAGATCCTTGCCCTGCTCCAGGTGAGAAGCCAGAATCGCAAAACTCTCGGCCGCGGCCTCCGCTCCCATGAGCGGAAGGGCGCGTAGCGCTGCCCTCCGGACGCCCTCGGGCGTGTGCCCATCCGCAATGACCGCTTTCAGCAATGGGAAGAATGTCGCTCGCGCGGACGGGTCCAAGAGCAGAATGATTCCATCAATCAGCGTCACCCGGGCGGCCGGATCGGCGGCCGTCTCATCCCAGGCCCGATCCGGTTTTCCATCGGCCCCCACGAGCGCCGCCTGGCCGGCGCTACGAACCGCTGCTCGCTTGGCCCCGCTGGCCAAGCGCTCCAGGCTTGGCCGAACCAGGCTCAAGTCTGCGGCAGAATTTGCGGCCAGCAACACGCCTAGATCCCGCAGGGTGACCGGAGAAGCGCTGGCATCATCCAGTCGGCCCAGCGTCGACAGCGCTTCACCCACCCGATTGGTCCGGTGCATATTAGCGAGCAACTCCAGAGCTCCACTTCGGGTATTCAGATCCATCCCTGCCCTCTCGAGTCGTTGCGCCAGGACAGGCTCCAGGTCCGGCGCGGCCTTCACTTGCGCGTCGGAAAGCCGCTGCACCGCCCGCGTCAGGGCCTTTGGATTAGAAGGCAGGAAAGGAGCGTCCGAGGACGGATGGAGTTGGCGGGCGGTTTCATTAAAAGTGTAATCCAGGTAATAGTCCGTGTCGTACTGCAAAAGATCGTAAGACACTTCCAGAGCCTCACGCCCGCTAAAGAAACTGGCCACCCGCACTGCTTCCAAGCGGACCCGCGGCGCTGGATCATTGGCCGCCTTCCGCAACAACGCCAACGGCTGACTGATGCGATCGCGCCAGTAGCCCAGGGTGCGCACAGCCTGGGCGCGAACCCGGGGCTCAGGCGAGGTGAGCAATTGGAGGAGCAGCGCCTCGTTCACGACGTTGTGCCACTGGTAAACCCACAGCGCCTCGAGGAGGTGATGTTGATCGCTCATCTGGTCCGCTTTGAATTGTTTGGCCCACCGATCGACGGCTGCGAGCACGGTTTTGGTGTCCCGGGCTCCGAGTTCGATTTTGGCCCTGGTGCGCACGTTGTTTTCGGGCAATTCGAGCAAGTCCAGCAAGCGCTCGATAGGTTCTCCCGCAATCGCGACCGGCTTCGTCAGAGGCCGTCCCGGATAAGTTATGCGGTAGATGCGACCGTGGGCATGATCGCGGTTGGGATCGCGCAGGTGGTGCTGCAGATGCCCGATAATCGGGTTGTGCCAGTCCAGAAAGTAGACTGATCCATCCGGCGCCACGTCTACGGCCGATGGTCGAAAATTCGGGTCATCGGACATTACCAACGGAGGATCGAGAGTCTCTCCCCGCAGTCCCGAGCCCTCCTCCTTCACTTTTACGCGGAAAATGCCCTGGAAGCCAATCACGTTGCAGTTGAGGAAATTGTTCTGGAACTCTTCGGGAAAATGGCTGCTCGATAATATGCCCGTTCCAGGGCACGGACGCGAAGGCCGGTTCCAGAACTCGTTTAGAGCTGGGTGCTTGGCGGGGTAATCCAAGTGGCCGCTGAAAGCAGGACCAAAATAGGTGTTATTGCCGGTCGCATCGGTGACCAGGTCGTTGCCCCAGTAGTCAAAGACGCGGCCGTGAGGATTGGCAAAGCCGTACGAAATGTAGGTCTCGAACTTGCTTGAGCGCGCCTCATAGCGATAGATGGCGGCGTCCATGTTCCGGACGGGCGGGCCCCACGGTGTTTCAACTTGCGTGCGGTGAAAGACACCGTCGCTCAGATAAATCGCGCCGCCAGGTTCGAGGACGATCGAATTGGCCGTGTGATGGCTGTCCGCCGAGTCGAGGCCATTCAGAAGGGCTTCTTTGACATCGGCCTTTCCGTCTCCATCCGTATCGCGCAGGAACCACAGTTCGGGAGCTTGCACCAGCAGGACGCCATCCTTATAAAACTGAAAGCCGGTGGGTGCGTTGAGATCATCGACAAACGGCGTGCACTTGTCCGCCCGGCCATCGCCGTCGGTATCTTCGAACACCAGCAAGCTGTCCCCCTTGGTGCTCTGCGGGGTGCGCTCGGGATAATTGAGCCATGCCGCCACCCAAAGCCGGCCCTTGGTGTCAAAGGCCATCTGCACTGGATTGACTAAGTCGGGAAACTGCTCCTCCGACGCGAAGAGGTTCACCTGGCAGCCGGGCGGTACTTTCATGTGCTGAATGGCCTCGACCCCGCTCCGGAAGGAGTGAGAGCCGTCCGGCTGATCCCCCGGCTTGTTGCTGGTGACCTCGATCGGCGGCGGCAAATTATCGTCCTTCACCGCCAAGTCGCGGCCCTGCGCCACCGCCCAAACACGCTCGTCGCGATTGGCGGTCATTCGATCGCGGATCTCCATCTCGCGCTGCATCGTGTCGCGGTTGAGCACCCCGTTATACTTCATGTAGGAGCGGCCGCCATACACATTGTAGCCGTCGACCGTTCGGTAGCGCGAAAACCAAAGAGCGTTTTTTTCATTCACCGCGCGGCGCAATTCCTGCAACGAGGCGGCGTCCGCGGCGCGCGTGGGCGCTTCTCCGCAGATGGCTTGAAACATGAACGGGGCCAGCAATCGGTAGCCTTCGTCGTTGAAGTGGACCCCATTAATCGTCAGAGGCTGACGGGCCGAAGCGTAAACCTGCTCGGAGGCCGTAAACAGATCGACAAAAGGAATGGCGTTCGCCCGGGCCACCTCTGCCATCGCCGCCGTGTAAAGCTGCAGGTTCGAGTTAATCTCTGCCGCCGGGCGAAAATTAGCGTCCGGATGGCGCTCCGCCGCCGGCGGTGAAAAGAGCACCAACCGGACAGGGCCTTTGCCGCCGTAATTTTGGGCCAGGGTGTCCCTGATGAATTTGTTCAACTCCGCCCGAAAGGCGACGATGCCATCGACTCCCTTAAACGATTCGTTATAGCCAAAAAAGGCGAGAATGACATCCGCCTTTTCTTTTTTGAGCCATTCATCAGGCGACCCAAACCCTTCCGAGCGTAGTCGGGTCGTTAGCTCGTCGCCTGAGAACGCCAGGTTCCGAAGCACGAGGTGATACTCGGGAAACCGGGCATGCAGCATGGCCTCGAACCAACCGGTGTGTTGCATTCGATCGGCGAAGGTGTTGCCAACAATGCAAATGTGGTCGTCCGATTTAAACTCGACCGGGCCCGCGGCGGCCACGGCCAAACCGGAAAGCGCCAGGCACGAAAACGTCAAAGCCTTTAGGTACCGTTTCATTTTCACGTTTTTTTTCTCAACCGAGAAGATCGTCCGGGCCCCCGCTCCGGCCGTCCGCCACCAGGCACGAGGCTCGCCCTCAAGCCATGCTCCAGACGAATTTTCGGCCGAGATTCTTCAAAACCCTACCGGGAACCGGGCCAGCTTAGCGTGCGACGGCCGAACGCGCCAATGTCTTTTTAAACTCTTTCCCCGCGCGTTGAGGACCGCAACGCGCCCCGAAACCAAGCGATCCTCAGGGCGGGATCCTGAGAGAAGGCTGGCGCGCCCCAGCGCCCCGGGCGGCGGCGCCGGCGCGGCGCCAGATGGCATAAGCCGGCACTCCCGCCAGCACGATGAGAAGACCGGGCCAAGTGTTGGCGCGCGTTTTTGGTGAGACCAACAAGTCGACGGCGATGAAGGAAGCCGCCACGATGTAGATGGCCGGAATGACGGGGTATCCCCAAGCCTTGTAGGGCCTCTCCGCCTGCGGCTGAGTCCGCCGGAGCACAAAAAGGCCAATCGTTGTCAGAACATAAAAGATCAGCACCGCGAAAATGACGTAGTCCAGCAGGTCCCCATACGTTCCCGAAAGGGTCAGAAGCGAGGCCCAGAAGCACTGCAGGAGCAAAGCGTTCCGAGGAACGGCGCTGGAATTGAGGGAACCGATGCCGGCGAAGAACGGTCGTCCTTCGCCGTTGCGTAGTAAACCCGAGCTCCGGCGAGGACCATCCCGTTGATGCAGCCAAACGTTGAAATCGCAATAAGGACGGCCATCAAGCGGCTTGGCATTGCAGGTCCAAAAACAACTTCGGCTGCCGCCAGTCCCGACGCATTCGGTGAGGGCAAACTCAATCCCCCGCTCGATCGCGTTTCACCCGCAGGCCTTCTTGAGAACCCCAGGAGAACGGCCAAGTCACCAAATTTGCCAGGAAGTACAAGCACAGACGATGCTGACCCCGGAAGAAGCAAAGGCACGTTCTTCGCGGGTTCCTCACTTCACCGGCAGTGAAAGTAAATATTATTCAAGCATCGGACGAGAAGAGCGAACCCACCATGGCCGTCCCTAGCACGAGCACGATCATGACCGAAGCCTGAAATAGAGTGCTAACAACAGGGCCGCTCGGGCGCTTGGCTGAGTCGAACTCGCGGACCACCGCGGTCGCCGAGACCGCCGCCATAGCCCGAGGATTGACTCCGAGGGTCAGCCCCAACACAACCAGCCCAGCCAAGGCGGCGATCTTTGTGAATGTAAATAGATTCCTGAACCGTTTTGCCTGCCTTCAAGCCGGTCGAGTTCGACCAGGTGAGGAGGACGAGAACGCCGATCGCAACCAACCGCGTTGGTGTCACACCCAGCCGGCCGGAGCCGAGCAAAAACTGGTGTTCCGACAATGCCGGGATCAAGACACCGAGGAACCGCGCAAAGCCACCGCCACCGCGGCAGTCGTGCCGATCTGAATAACGAGGAACAGAGTCCTCCATAGAGGAATCCGCAAAGAGGTCCGTAGCTTTCGCGCAGATACGTAGGCCAGGCGCCGGCCCGCGGCATCATCGCCGCGAGCTCGCCGTAGCTCAAGGCCGCCATCAACGTCAACAATCCGGTGATTAGCCAGGCCGTTAGTAGCCATCCAGCCGATCCCAACTGCCGCCCGATGTCGCGGACACGATAAAGGATGCCGGAACCGATCATCGACCCGGCCACGATCATCGTCGCATCCAGCAGAGCCCAAACCCGCAGCCCCGAAGCCGGGAGGACGGGCCGCCAACTGGCTGCTTCTCGGCCATAGGGAGTCAGACTTTCTCCGCCGGCTCGCTTTGGGGCTTGGGCGCGAGTCGAGAATGGCGATATCCGTAAAGAGCATAGAAAACCAGGCCGACCAGCAGCCAGCCAATGAAGCGGATCCAGGTGCGAAGCAGTAGTTCCGACATCAACCACAAGCAGGAGACGATGGCGCCCAACGGAACCCAGAGGATAAAGCGGTGTCGAAAGGTCGCGGCCGATCCAGATCCGACGCGGCGCAGGACGATAATGCCAAGGGCGGCGACGAGGACAGGCGAATAGCGTCTTCAATGTTACAGCTCGACCACCTCGTTGATGTTCGAAACGGACGCAAACGCCGCCACCGCCACCCCGGTCAGGATAGTGGTCACGGCGTCTGCGGTAGCGCCTTGAGTGGACGGAGGCTGCCCCAACGCGGCAACAAACCATCCCGCGCCATGGAGAAAAGAATGCGGGGCTGGCCGAGCTGAAACACCAGCAGCACCGATGTGGTGGCAAAAACCGCCCCAAAGGAAATAAAACCGGCCATCCAGTTCGAGAACGCGATCGGAAAACGCTTTCGCCAAAGGATCCGCCACATTCTGGAATTGCTCCGACTTGACCATTCCTGTCATCACGACCGCCACGGCGATATAGATGACCGTGCAAACCACCAGGCTCGCGATAATGCCAATGGGCAAATTGCGTTGCGGCTCTTGCGTCTCCTCAGCCGCTGTCGAAATGGCATCAAATCCGATGTAAGCAAAGAAGATGATTGCCGCCGCGCTCGAAATGCCCGCAAAACCATGTGGCGCGAATGGATGCCAGTTCTCCGGCCGAACGTAAAATGCCCCGACGAAGACGAAGAGTGCGATGACGGCCAATTTCAACAGGACCATGGCGCTATTAAAGCGAGAACTCTCCTTGATCCCGATGACCAGCAGCCAGGTTACGAACGCGACAATCAACACTGCCGGCAGATCGAACACGATTGGGATTCCCAACAGTGCGGCGCGTCGCTCAGCGCTTGCGCGTCCGATAAAATCGTCCGGATCCAAACCCGCGAGATCACCCTTGGCAGCTTTCACCTCGGCGACAGCCTGCGCTGCCTGCAGCGCCGACCGGTAGTCAACCCCGAGCACAACCGGCCGGAGTCAAATGCAGCCCCGCCATAAGCTCGAAAATAGTCCGACCAAGAGATCGCCACCGCCACATTCCCGACGGCGTATTCGAGGATCAGATCCCAACCAATGATCCACACCAATCACGCCGCCGAGGGTGGCGTAGCATAGGTGTAGGCCGAGCCAGCCAGCGGGACCATTGAAGCAAACTCCGCGTAACAGAGTGCTGCAAACCCGCAGGCGAGTGCCACGAGCACAAACGAAATGGCCAGCGCTGGCCCAGCCCCAAGATGCTCGCTACCGCCGGCAGCAGCGGTTCCAATAGTGGAAAAGATCCCGGCTCCGACGATTGCGCCGATGCCCAGAAAAGTGAGTTCGACCGGCCCCAGACTTCGGCGCAATGCCAGAGTTTGTTGTTCCGAACCGCCGAGCAGCTGGTCCAGAGACTTGGTGCGGAATAGGCGTCGCATGAGTGGGGCTACCCCGAACGGCCCCGCTCGCCCCGAGATGACGCGCAGCCCTCGGACGGACTGCGCCTACTGGTCTGGCGTCGCACTCGGGAATGTTGCGCAGCCACGGATCCAATTGCAAGGTTGCATTGGCAGACTTCTTGGTTAAATTCGCGTGGGTGAAGGACCAGTTCCATCGAGGAGCCGGGTTGCTGTTCCGTGGGCGGGCCGCGTTTACGTTGATCGAGTTACTCGTCGTTATTGCGGTCATGGGGGTTCTTTCGGCACTGCTGCTCCCAGCCCTCGCCAAGGCCAAGGCCAAAGGGCAATCCGCCTACTGTCTGAACAATATGCGCCAGCTCGGCCTCGCCTGGACTCTGTATGCCCACGATCAGGATGACCGTCTCGCTTACAACCTCGGCGCGACTGAAATCAAACAAATGCTTGGCCGACAGCAACGCTACAATTGGGCCAATAGCGTGCTCAATTGGGAGTTGGACACGGACAATACGAACGTCGTTTTAAACACCGAAGCCGCGCTCGGCCTTTACGTTGCCAAGAGCGCGGAAGTGTTCCGCTGCCCGGCTGACTCCGTGCTGAGCACGTTGCAGAAAAGCGCCGGCTGGACCCATCGGACGCGAACTTATTCAATGAATGCGATGGTCGGAGATGCCGGCGAGTTCACCCGCTACGGCAACAACGTCAACAACCCGTCCTATCGACAGTTTCTGAAATTCGGCGATATCCCCGCCCCGGCCGATATCTTCGTGTTCGTCGAAGAACATCCGGACAGCATTAACGACGGTTACTTCATCAACAAAGGACTCGCCGCTGCCTGGACCGATCTGCCCGCCTCCTATCACAATGGCGCGGCCAACCTTTCGTTCGCCGATGGACATGCCGAACTGCATCGGTGGACCGTTCCGAGCACGAGGGCGCCTGCTAAGCCCGACGCAGCCGAACTTCCCCGCGCCCTCCGCGACAACGAGCGGACAGACTTCTATTGGCTCCTTCGCCGAACCAGCACTTACGAGGACAGCGGCGAGAGTGAGACGGCCGCGGCGCGCCTCTGAGGCGGTCGAATCGCCTGGCTCTCTCAAAAGCTGGACATCGAAAACTGCGTCGAGCGCTTAATCGATCCGGCCCGTGTCGGGAAGAACAGCAGGGCAACGGCCGTCCGGTTGAGTTGGCCCCCGACCAACTTCTGCAACTCGGACCGGCCCGTCGGCGCGGCGAGCAGATAGACCTTTCCTTCCAGGGTCCAAGCCGCGGTCATGATCCCGCGAACGTCCGTCAACGCAGGAGTTTGGCCCGGCCGCTGGCGCCAGGGTATCGCTGGGCTATCAATCACGAAGAGAGGTAGGCCGTCTGCTTGTTCGACGAATCAAAGCAAACCATCGAAACCGGATGGCCCAACCAGGATGTCTTCGGCGCCTCCCTTCGGCTTGGCCACCAATCCGGGGCTGAGGCGAAGTCCGCCGGCGCGCCGTTGGTCGGGTGTCCGCACCTGCGCCTGGTCGTTGGTTTCGATATCCATGCGATAAAGGCGGAGGGCGAAACCGACCATCCGGGATCGGTAGACGGCGAGAGTCCTTTCATCCGAGGACGAACCGGCGCGCAGGCTCAGGATGACAAAGGCCAACGCGATGCACGCCGCGGCCAGCCAGAGTTCCGGTCGACGCCAAACCGAAACGGCGATGGGCCGCTGGGCCAGAATCCTGTGGCGCAAATCGGCGGGAGGTTGGATCTGGCGCAACTCCGCTCGCAAAGCCGACTGAAAGGCAGCATGGTTTTGAAACCAACTTTGCAGCTCGGGTTGTGATCGAACCAACCGCATGGCCTGCCGCACCTCTGGATCCTCCTCGTCAACGGAGCCGGGGCGAACCGCCAAGAGGATGCGCTTGGCCTCATCGCTGGTCATGCATCTCCTTTTGAACCAGCCTCGGTTCTGAGTCCACGAGCAGCTGTTGCAGTTGACCAATCCCGCGCGAGATTCGGGACTTAACCGTGCCCAGGGGAATCTCCAGAATCCGGCCGATTTCGAGGTAGCTATAGTCCTCCAGGTAAAACAAGGCGATCGGGGCGCGGAAGAGCTCATCCAAGCGGCTCAACGCCTGCAAGACGACCCCGCCATCGAACCGGGCCGTCGGCACCGGAGGCACTTCCGGCAACTGATCTTCCATTTCGCTGATTTCGGCATCAGCGAACCTCGAGCCGCGGCGTCGGGACTGCAGATACTCGCGATGGAGGGTGGTAAAAAGCCAGCTCTTCACTTTACTGGGATCGATCAATTGGTGCCCTTTCCTGGCCCACACATAGAAGGTCTGTTGGGTGAGATCGGACGCGTCGCTTTCCTGACGCGTCAGGCTCAGGGCGAACCGGTACAAGGAGGGATAGTAAAGGTTCACGAGACCTTCAAAATCCGGTTCCAAAGCCATATCCATTCATAACATTGCGGCCGTCGCGGAGAAAGCCGTTTCCGACACGCCACATCCATAAGAGGCCGCGAAGGCAGTTTGGTTCCGCGCCCGCCCAGCGACATTCCCGTTTGACGCACCGGCCCTGTTAAGCTCTAATCTCAGTTCTGAAAGACCACCACAGGTATCTTATGAGCACGCGTATTTCCCGTCGTTCTGCGATTCGCACCCTGACTCAAACGGCCGCCGCCGCGACTTTGACCGCTTCCCTGTCCCGTCGTCTGGCTGCGGCCGATGAAGCTGCCGGCCCGAATTCGGGCCGGATCAATCACTCGGTCTGCAAATGGTGCTATGACAAGATCAGCCTGGAAGACCTATGCCAGGCCGGTAAAAAGATGGGCCTCCAATCCGTCGAACTGCTCGAAACCAAGCACTTTGACACCTTGAAGAACCATGGGCTGCTCTGTGCCATGGTCAGCGGCGTGCCGGGTGGCATCGACCGCGGCCTTAATGAACTGGCCAACCATGACAAGATTGTCGAGTTCTACGAGCACACAGCCCCGATCGTGGCCAAGGCCGGCTTCAAGAACATCATCTGCTTTTCCGGGAATCGCCGCGGGATGAGTGACGAACAAGGTCTCGAGAACTGCGCCATCGGCCTGAAGCGCGTCGCGGCCATCTGCGAAAAGCACCGAGTGGTTGCTGTGATGGAATTGCTCAACAGCAAAGTGGACCATAAGGATTACATGTGCGACCACACCGCTTGGGGCGTGGCCCTCTGCAAACGCGTCGGTTCGGAAAACTTCAAACTCCTCTACGACATCTACCACATGCAAATCATGGAAGGAGATGTCATCCGCACCATTCGCGGCGACAAATCCCGCGGGATCGAAGCCGCCGCGCCCTACATCGCCCATTACCATACCGGCGGCGTCCCCGGGCGCCATGAAATCGACGACACCCAGGAGCTCCACTACCCAGCCATTATGAAGGCGATTGCTGACACCGGCTTCAAAGGGTTTGTCGCCCAGGAGTTCATCCCGCAGCGTCCCGACGCCCTCGCCTCGCTCCAACAAGGTGTCCAGATTTGCACCGTCTGATCGACGGATCTACGCCTGAAATAACTCCCCGACAGTCACGGCGAAGCCTGGAAGAAGTGGCTCTTCCAGAACTTCCGTGTTGGTCAGGATCTTCTTCAGCACCAGCCCGTATGGGCTGCCGTGGTAGATTTCGACATTATCGTAGCGCGGGTCGATCACCCAGAGCCTGGGCAAACTCGTCTCTTCGTAAATCGTTTTCTTCATGACCGTGTCAGCCTGATGGTCATGCGCGTTGATCACTTCGGCGGCGAGCCACAGCTTGCCCGTCGCAGACGCCACCAAGCTCAAGTCCGGCCGCATGATCGTGCCGGCTGCGACGCGCACGACGGACCGCAGCGGAAGCAACCGCGTGCTCGAGAGCGACGCGACCGCCGCCCCAACGCGCACATGCAGTCCCGCGCAGATCCGCTCGTGCCGGACATCAGGCGGGGACCGCAGCAAAGACTCTCCGTTGACGATTTCCTCGTAGGCAGCACTCATCGCGAAGAGAGGACCTCGCTCAGAAACTCGCCGGTGTGCGAGTTCTTCGTCGCGGCGACGCTCTCGGGCGTGCCTTGGCAGACCAACCGCCCCCCGCCCTGCCCCGCTTCCGGTCCCAGATCAATCAGCCAATCGGCTTCCGCAATCAAATCAAGATTATGCTCGATCACGATGACCGAATGGCCGGCGTCGATCAATCGCTGCAGCACGTCCACCAACCGCTGCACGTCCGCCATATGCAACCCGATCGTCGGTTCCTCCAAGATGAAAAGGTGATGCCGCGGCAGGGGGTGAAACAGGTCCGCGTTCTCGCGCAAGCCGCTCAGCAAATGCGTCACCAATTTCATCCGTTGTGCTTCGCCGCCGCTCAAGGTTGGGCTGATCTGCCCGAGTTGGATATAGCCGAGCCCCGTATCGCGCAACGCCTCGAGCGGCCGCAGGATCTTCTTGATCGCGCCGAAGAATTCAATCGCTTCGTCGACGCTCATTTTGAGGACCTGGGCGATATTCTTGCCACGGTAAAGGATGTCGAGCGTCTCCAAATTGAAACGGCAGCCCTGGCAGGTCTCACAGCGCACATAGGCCGGGGGCAGGAAGTTCATTTCGAGCTTTACGTTGCCGGCGCCCTCGCAGGTCGGGCAACGG
The DNA here is from genome assembly GCA_046346765.1 of Verrucomicrobiota bacterium. Classification (GTDB taxonomy): domain Bacteria; phylum Verrucomicrobiota; class Verrucomicrobiia; order Limisphaerales; family SIBE01; genus JAXMHN01. Next base: position 149,817 of record JAXMHN010000005.1, read on the forward strand.
CCGTGCTGGCTATTGAATGAGAACCGGCCAGGCGAATAGCCGCGCAGGCGCGCTTCCGGTGTTTGGGAAAAAAGCTGCCGGATGCTATCGAAAAAGCCAACATAGGTCGCCGGAGTCGACCGGGGAGTGCGGCCTATCGGAGATTGGTCGACTTCATAAACCGCTTTGATCGACTCGAAACCCTCCACCACGCAGCGGCCCGCGGCCCCAGGCTTTGCTTGGCCTTTTTCGAGAACCGCCTTCAAGGCCGGCAACAAGCATTCCCGGATCAAGGTGCTTTTGCCGGAACCGCTCTCCCACGCCCGTCACCACGACGAGCCAGTTCAACGGAAACGCAACCGTGAGGTCTTTCAAATTATCGACCGAAGCATTGCGGAGGACAAGGCTAAGGCGTAACCGCGGGGTCGAAGCCAAGACCCTTCGCCTCAGTGGCGCCCTTCCTTCCAAGCGACGCTCACGGGGGCCTCTCTGAGCACCATCCCCCCCGGCGTTCTCTCCCGCGACACGGCCATCGCGAACGCCACCGCCCGCAACTTCCGCACCACGGCCGCCGGACTCCTCGGGTGATCCAGATGGCGCTTAGGCGCGCGAAGGCAACGGCCGGTAATGGAGTCGCGATGCCGCATCAATTCCGCCGGGAGTTCCGCTCGCGACCACCGTCCCCCCATGCACGCCCGCGCCCGGTCGAGATCGACCACGTGATCGGCTCGGCGCATGGTCGCCTCGTCATGTTCACCACCCCAGGAGTTGCCTCCAGGTCCGCAGAAGTCAAGCAGCCGGGAGCTGTTCGTTGTCGCGGGCATGCAGTCCGGTGGGCTCATCCAGCACGCAAAGCACCCGCTGAGGGTCGAACCGAGCTGGGCGGCCAACCGGATTCGTTGGGCCTCCCCGCCCGATAAGGTGGTCAGGCGCTGCGTCAGCTACGGAATAACCGACCGACCTTGCACAGAAACTGGCCGTTCGGAGATCTCCGGGAGGATATCGCGAGCGATGGCGGCATCGCGCCCGCTAAATTTCAGCCCTTTGAAAAAGTCGAAGGCATCCTCGACCGCCGACTGGCTGATCGCGTCAATCGTTGGGGCTCCTTTCAGCGGAATCGCGCGGCGCAGATCAGCCCCTCCTGCCTCTAAACCGCCGCCCACGAGACACCGACCCAACCGAGCACCGCCGCACGCCGGACAGCTCACCCGGTTGCCTTCCTGCCAGGAAAACCACGATTCCTCGATCGCGTCGGCGCGCGCGCCGCGGTGGTCGACGTCCGGCAAATAAAACAACTCGCCAAATCCCCGGCACCAGCTGCACCAGCCTTGCGCTGGTGTGGCTGAAGTTCTTTGCAGGTCCGGTTGCGGAAACGAGGAACCGCACTGCAGGCAGGCGCGCTCGGTCGAATGGACGCCGTCGTCCGGCGACGTCAAGGTCGAGCAACGTGCCGTACCCCAACTGTAAGGCATCGTCAACAGGCGCTTGCGGGGTCTTGCCCTTGCCTTCCACGCTGCAGTTGGCAACCACAATCTCGATATCGTGCTCATGAAATCGGTCGAGCCGAAACACAGGTCCGCCGACGCCCTTGGCTTCCCGTCCGCCGGATTTGGGCGTAACCATGGGCTACGGCCCGCTCGGCCCTTCCGTTGTGGAAACCCTTTCGATTCGCCTGCCGGCGACCGGAGCCAGCAGGGTCAGTTCGCCCTCGGCTCAGACCTGGGCGAGTAGGCGACGCCCTGGCTGGTCTCGGGTCTGCGCCTGCACCCGCACTTGGCAATCGGAACAGAACCCACCCCAAGCCTCGCAAAGAGCAGGCGAACGAAGTGATGAATCTCGGTGACGGTCGCAGCAGTGGCACCACCCGCCGCTTGAGTTCCGTTGTTCGATACTGACGGTAGGCGGAATACCGGTGATGAGATCGACATCAGGACGCGCCATTTGCTCGACAGAACTGGCGCGCATGCGCGCTCATGATCGAGAAAGCGCCGCTATCCCTCGGCGAAGAGCAAGTCAAAGGCTAAGGTGCTCTTGCCGGATCCACTGACCCCGTAATCACGACGAATTTATGCGCAGGATAGTCGGGATTCAGATTCTTCAGATTGTGCTGCCGGGCGCCATGGATCAGATGGCATTTTCTGGCGCGGCGGAAACAGACGGATCAGCTATCACGCTGATCTATTTACCACCGGTTTCGCGCCTGACCCAAGTCCTTTCGCAACCCTCTTTCTACGGAATCCAAGGGACGGCGCTTTTGTTCCTGACATTCAGCGCCCTCACAGCCGGCCCAGCAGGGCCAGGACCAGCAGAATGACGAGGATCACGCCGACGATCCCGCTCGGGCCATATCCCCACGTCCGGTTATAACCCCAAACTGGAACAGCTCCCAATAACATTAAGAGAAGAACGACGATCAGGATGGTGCTTAGTGCCATAATCTCCTTTTTGCGTCCGAGCGCCTTCCGCAGCCCGGCGACAATAGCCACACTCAAGGTAGGAGCGGCCTCGGCCTTTGCAATCGGTTCGCGCCCCCTAATGATTCTGCCGCCAAACGCCTAAACACCGAGCCCGGGACAACCCGATCCCGAGCCGGGTCGGCGGATCAGTGGGATCGCAGGGTTTCGACCATCTCCCGCACTGCTTGGATAACCAGCTCAGGCTCCTTAAAACGCATATCATGCCCGCTCTTCGTCGTCACCAGATGTCGTCCCTGGGGAAATTGCCCGATCCAGTTCCGATGAGCTTCAGCCAGGGTGGCAAGAGGACATTCTTCAACATGTCTTGTCGGCCAGCCCTGTAATCAGCGTAATCGGAATGTCCGGAAGCCGGCTGCGTCTCGCTCGCTCCAAGGAATCCCCTTGGCCGCCCCATTCGTTGCGAGCGAGACGGTAATTTTTTCCGACACGGCGTAGAAGCGAACTTAGCCCGATTTCACAACGTCCATGAACTCTTCCTGGGTTGGATTAACCAAGACCATTCCGCTCACGTGCGCCGAATTCATCCCGGCGAAGAGAAGAAGAAAGAGCTTCATTAGGGTCTAGGAGCGGCTCCGGTTGCGGCGCAACGCCAGCATTGCCCAGGCTGGCCCGGCCAAAGGAACGACCAGCCATGACAACAAGATGAGCGTAGACCGCAACCAGGCGGTTTCAGCGCAGGCTATACTGACTCCGCCCGCGAGCGAACCGCAGGCCATGGTCCAGGCGCTAAAATAGCCAAGAATGCCTCTCCGCGAAAAGAGCCGCGCGTCGAGCACGCGCCGCCAAGCCCAGGCCGCCAGCGACACTTTGGCTATGATGACCACCGCCAGAATCCATGGCAACCGGATGACCCACGGCCAAAGGTTGTCAAGGTGAAGCGGATTGGCGTAATCGCTTCGCCATAACCTCATGAACAGCAAGCTGGCGAGAATAGCGGCGCAAGACGCGTTCCAGCCATAAAACCAACCTCGATGCCCGGCAAAGCCGATGGGCAGTCCGGCGATCAGGAATCGCCATGTGAGCAGGACGATCGTGCCAAGCGCCACCCCCAATAGCGGCCATCGCTCTCGAGGCCCATAATGTTGCAGGAACTGCCGATGGAGCTGTTCCCACGCGCCCCAGTCGCCCGCATGCGCCAGCCAGAGGAAGGCCCCAAGCAGCACCGCCAGCCATGTCACCACGGCACTGGCCAGCGCTACCAGCAGCCTGACCACCACCCATTCCCCCGGCGAGAATGGGCGCACCGCGGCGAACGGGGTCATTCGCAAGTCGGCACTCCAGAAATCGAATCGCGAAAATCCGCAGCCGATCACAACGCTGCAAAGGATGGGCGCAGCCAAAAGCCATAGGAGGACAGTCAAAGTAGCATCGCTGGAAAGATGACCGCCTAGCGCCGCTGGAAGACAAATCATGGCCAGGATCGCTCCAACCGCCGTCGGAAGGATGAAGCCGGTTCGGCGCCATTCGGTCGCAAAAGCGGCATGGCGAGCCGAACGGAACGGGCGCTTCCGCCGAAACAGCCGGTTTGCCGCCCATTCGCCCGGAGCTCCGAAGCATCTCGAGCGTCTTACTCCCCCGTGCCGCTGCCGCCCAAGGCGCCACGCACTTACCGCGCAAGCCGCCGGGCCGGTCGCGACGAGCATGAGCATGAGCGCCCCTTCAAACCGTCGCGGATCCCCGGTATACCCCAGCTCGCTTAGAGTGCCCTCGATGATGTGTGGGAGAAAGAACATCCATCAGCGGCAACACACCAGCGTAGCCACCACGCTCAAAAGAGAGTATCTTCAGATAACGCCGTTCCGGTATGGACCAGACCACCGTCTGGAACAGGGCAGAGCCGGACACCAGGTAAAGGCACGGCCAGAGAACGGGCAGAGTTTCTCCCAGCGGCCGAAACATCAGCCAGGCTGCCGCCAAATACACGGTCACCACGGCCGCGGCACCGTAGGCCATCGGCAGCGCCGCCAGCCATAACGTGCCCACCGGGAGATGGAAAAGACGCGGCGGAAAGCTCCCAAAACCGCCCTTCGGCCGGCCTTCGGTAAAATGGAAAAAGCCGAAGACGGCAAAAAGAAACCCGGCCAGCAGGACGTATTCGGCGGTCACCGCCACGGCAGCGGCCGGACGGTTGCGCAGCAAGGTCCAGTTGATCGCGCTTGTGGCCGCCAATAGAATGGCCAAGGCCCGCATCCCGGTGCGATTCCGGCCCCAGATTTCCCAGGCGATGGCAAACGCCGGCGAGCGCGGCAGCAGGAGCGGTCTCATGGCTGGGCTTGGGCACACTCTTGTCCCGCGCGGGCAACGAAGATTTCATCCAGGGAGGGCGTTTGTTCATCAATGATGGAGGCGCCCAATCGGTCCACGGCCAAGGCCAGTTCCGACTTGGCTGATTGGCTCAACACCGTCCATTCACGCCCCCGGCCGGAAATGCTAAGCGCCTCCGCCAAGTGAGGTGGCGTCTCCAAGGGCGCTGGAAACCGGATCACCCACCGGCGATGGGCAACCTTGATCTGGTCGAGCGGCCCGCACATAACCACGCGACCGCGATGCATCATGGCGAGTTGATCCGACACCCGTTCGACTTCATCGAGCAAATGGGACGAGAACAGGACCGTCCGCCCGTCCTCAGCCACGGTGCGAATAATCGCCTCGAGAATGTCGCGGCGCACGATCGGATCAAGACCCGAACTGGGTTCATCCAGCACCAGCAGTTCCGGCCGGAAGGCTAGCGCCACGAGCAGGCCAGCCTTAGCTTGCTGGCCTTGGGAGAGGTGGCGCACGCGCGTGTCCGGAGCCAGCCCGAATTCCCGGCGCAAGTCCTCGGCATATTGAGTATCCCAGCGAGGATAAAAGGCGCTCGTGTATCTCAGCAATTCATCCACTCGCATCCAGGCGGGCAAGTCCCGCTGTTCCGATAGATAACCCACCCGGCGGAGCACCCCGACGCAATCGCCCACCGGATCGCTCCCGAAAACCCGCACTGTGCCGCTCTCCGCTTTGAGCAAGCCGAGGACATGCTTAATCAACGTGGTCTTGCCCGCGCCATTCTGCCCGACCAGGCCGAAGACGCTCCCGCGCGGGATATAAAGCGACACATCTTCCAGCGCCTGGGTGTAACCAAATCGCCGCGAAAGTCCCGTAATGGCCAGGACGGCGTCCGATGACGAAGGGGAAGGAAGCTTCATAGTTGGGCTGCCGAGTTCATGTTCTTGTGGCGCTGGCGCAGAAGCTCGACTAGGTCCTCCAGATCGATGTCCAGATGCCGCGCTTCCGCAAGGAGAGATTCGGCGCGATCGGCCAGGATCTTGATGCGTTCCCGGCGCGCCAGCGGGGATCTCATCTCCGCAACATAGGTCCCCGAACCCTGCCGTTTGATGACCAGCCCCTCGCGCTCAAGTTCCAGATACGCGCGAGCGACTGTGTTCGGGTTAATCAAAAGCTGTTCCGCTAAAACCCGGATCGGAGGAAGCTCCTCGCCTACTTCCAAGTGGCCCGACGCCACTTGCCGTTTGATCTGCCGGACGATCTGAAGATAGATCGGCACGCCGTCGGTGGCTGATATGCGAATTTGCATCCTGCTGAGGGTTTAGAGCAGACCACCGCCGGAGCGTCACGCGCAAAGTGTACTTATTAACTAATACACTGGTATTCTGTAGCTCTCCTCCCGAGCCGCCGCTCTCGGGACCGGGGCGCCGCCTGGCCATCAATCAACCCATCCCATCCGCCCGAGGAACTCCGCCCTATCTCCACGCTGGAGTTGCGCCTTCCCGCGGAAATGATACTGAAAAGGTAAATGACGAACCCAACCCAGCTTTTCTCCATCAGGCGTTCGGCCCGGGAGCAGACCTGTCTGATCGCGACTCTGCTCGTGATCGCGCCGCTTTCGGGCGCAGCCGGGCAGCGCGTCATGGAACTTGAAGACTTGTTCCGGATCCAACGCGTGGCTGATCCCCAACCCTCGCCGGACGGCCGCTGGGTGGCCTACACCACCACAGCGGTCGACAAGACCGAGAACCGAACCGATAGCGATATTTGGCTGGTCCCAAGTGAAGGGGGCAAGCCGCGTCGCCTGACGAATGGCCCCAAACACGACCGCCACCCGCGCTGGTCGCCGGACGGCAAATGGATCGCCTTCGAGTCCAATCGCAGCGGCGAGTTCCAAATCTATGTCATCGGCGTGGAAGGGGGCGAGGCGACGAAGCTCACTTCCATTTCGACCGAGGCGCAGCAGCCGATTTGGTCGCCGGACGGCAAAAGGATTGCCTTTGTGTCCGCGGTGTTCCCGGAGTTTTCCGAGAAAGCGTTTGGCGAGAGTGATGCGGCCAACAAGAAAAAACAGACGGAACGCGACCAAAGCAAGGTCAAGGCCCGGATCATCCATCAGTTGCTGTATCGCCACTGGGACAGCTGGGTCGGTGATAAGCGCCAGCACCTCTTCGTCGTCAGCTTCCATAACGGCGCCGTGGAGGGCACGCCGAAAGACCTGACTCCAGGGGACCGCGATGCCGTCCCGACCTCCAGCACCTTCTCCGCCGGTGATGAATTTGACTTCTCTCCGGACAGCAAGTTCCTGGCGTATACGGCCACTCCCACCCCGGCCCGGGAGGAAGCCTGGAGCACCAATCACGACCTCTACGAAGTGAACGTCGAAACCGGCGAGCGCCGCCAGCTCACGTCCAATCCGGCGGCAGACGGACTGCCGCGCTATTCGGCTGACGGCAAATACCTCGCCTACCGCGCTCAAGCCCGGCCCGGGTTTGAATCTGATCGGTGGCAGTTGTTTCTCTACGACCGGCATTCGGGAGAGCGCCGCAGCCTGACGGCCGACTTTGACGCCTCGGTGGATAATTTCACCTGGATGCCAAACAGCGAAACGCTCGTGCTGGAGGCGGAGGATCATGCCCGAAAGCCGCTTTGGACGGTCCGTCGTTCCGGCGGCCCGGTGAAGCGAGTTTTCGAAAGCGGGGTCAACGGTGATGCGGCCGTTTCATCGGATGGCCGGTTCATCGTCTTCACCCACCAGACCTTATCGCGGCCGGTCGAGATCTGCCGGGCCCATTTGGATGGAGCAAACCTTCAGATTTTGACGGCCGCGAACGATGAGTTGTTTGCAGGCCTGACCCTGTCCACGCCCGAATCGGCCGAGTTCGACGGCGCCGGGGGCGACCGCGTGCAGATGTGGATCATCAAACCCCCTCAGTTTGATCCGGCCAGGAAATATCCGCTGGTTTTCTGGGTCCACGGCGGCCCGCAGGGCGCTTTTGCCGATTCCTGGTCGTATCGATGGAATCCCCAGCTCTGGGCGGCGCAAGGATACGTTTTGGCCCTGCCTAATCCCCGCGGCAGCACCGGATTTGGCCAGCACTTTGTAGACGAGATCAGCAAAGACTGGGCGGGCAAGGTTGTCGAAGATCTGATGCGCGGCCTGGCTTACCTGGAACGACAGCCTTACATCGACACTACCCGGATGGCAGCGGCGGGCGGTTCCTATGGCGGCTATATGGTCAACTGGTTCCAGGGCCACACCGACAACGATTAAAACCCTGATCACCCATTGCGGCGTCTATAATTTCTCGAATATGTATGGAGCCACCGAGGAGGTCTGGTTCGACGAATGGGAGCACGGCATTCCCTGGGAAACCGACGATTTTGACAAATTCTCCCGCATCGCTTCGCGGCCAACTTCAAGACGCCGCAGCTTGTCATTCATAACGAACTCGATTTTCGCGTGCCCCTGACCGAAGGGCTGAGCCTCTTCACCACCCTCCAACGCAAGGCCATTCCGTCCAAACTGCTCATCTTTCCGGACGAGGGGCATTGGGTCCTCAAACCGCAAAACAGCGAGCTCTGGCACCAAACCATTTTCGCCTGGCTGGGCGAATATCTCAAAGGCCCGTAGCGAAGCTTGTCCCCAAGCAGGCCCATTTAAAAAACGCCGTCGAGCTTGATCGCGGGCTTGGCGCGCGGCGGCCATGCTCGTCAGAGTTGGCGCGACGACGTTTCTGGAAACCAGCGGCTGGACGGGCCTTCTCTAGAGTTGACAGACGGTCTGATCTGCGGATCCTGCCGTTAACCTATGCGCGTTTGGCCTTGTTTTCTCGTCATCGCTCTCGGCTTCGCCGAATTCACGCCTCTCCAGGCCAGTGACACCCAAACGATCGAAGCGGGCATCGCCGCCCGCAACATCACCCCGCGCGGACCGATCTGGCTCGCCGGCTACGCTGCTCGCAACAAGCCTTCCGAACAAGTCGATTCACCTCTAATGGTGCAAGCCGTCGCCTTGCGAAGCCCACCGGGCGATCCGGTCGTGCTGGTCTCGATTGACAATTGTGAAGTCAGCCGCGAGCTGACGGGCCCGGTCATTCAAAGCCTGGCCGCCAAACACGGCCTCGGCCCGGGGCGAGTAATGATTGTTTCGAGTCACACCCATTCGGCCCCGGTCGTGCACGGCCCCCTCCACGGCATGTACTTCCTGTCCTCGACCAATGCCGAAGCGGTGGCGGAGTACGGCTGCTTCCTGCAGACACAACTAACCGAAGTAGTCGGCGCCGCCTTGCAGGATTTGCGTCCCGCCCAGCTGGAACACGGCACTGGCCAGACTCGCTTTGCGATCAATCGCCGCGTCGTGCTCGCCGATAGGGTTGTGATCGGTGAGAACTTTGATGGTCCGGTTGATTGGGACGTCCCCGTGCTCAGCATCCGCGGCGCGACCAATGATCTGCGCGGCATCGTCTTCGGCTACGCCTGCCACGGTACAAGCGTGGCTGGGGAAGATTTCTATACCGTCTGCGGGGATTATATGGCCTACGCCCGCCAACAACTCGAAGCGGTTTATCCCGGGGCCGTGACCGCCTTCCTCACGGGCATGGGCGCCGATTCCAATCCCTATCCTCGCGGCCGACTTTTGAATGCCAAACGCCACGGACTTGAACTGGCCGGCGCCGTCAGTTCCGTCCTGGGCCGTCCCATGCGGTCAGTCCGCGGCCAGCTGAGATTCGCTTATGCCGAACTTGAGCTCCCTCTGGTCCCCCATCCGCCGCGCGAACAACTCGAAGCCGACGCCCAGAATAAAGATGTCTACATTCAGCAGCGCGCCAAGGCATATCTGGAAAAGCTGAATCGGGGTGAAACCCCGGCGGATTCAGTTCAGCTGCCCATGTCGGTGTTGCGCCTTGGAGACGACTTAACCTTTTGCGCGATTGGCGGTGAGGTGGTGGTTGATTATGCCATCCGCTTGAAGCGGCTGCTGGCGGCCGATCATCCATGGTGCATCGGTTACGCCTATGAGGTCCCGTGCTATATCCCTTCCATCCATATCCTCAAAGAAGGCGGCTATGAGCCCGACTCCTCCCTCATCTACTACGGCCTCTACGGCCCCTTCCAAACCAAAATCGAAGACCTCATCGTTTCCAAAATGACAGAATTGGCCAGAAGCGCGCGCGGACAGTGAGCTCTCGATCCGCTTATCCGAGATTAGCTCGAAGCGCCCTGCTTCTAAAGAGATGACGCAATTATAGTAGGCAGCCGGCTGCCGCGGGCTAACCATCTGGAGCATGCAAGAAACAGGCAAGCGGTTGTTTTGGCTGGTGCCCCTGTGTTCGTTGGCCAGTGTCGGCGGCAGCCTCGCCACCATGTGGATCTTCAGCAGCGTTCTGCACTTCGCATTTGATTGGGCGATCGTGGCCCTCCTCAGCATCGTCAGTTCTGCCGCTGCCATTTCGATCAGCCTTCGCTGACCGGCCCGGGAGCCTTAGCCTCGATCGCCCGGCAAGCGACCGTGTTCACAATTGCGAACGCGCCAGTAAGAGTCTTCCTACAAGATACTTGCAAGTGAATCCGCGGAAAAACCTGCAGCTGAATGACTCCCCCCCCGCCGCTGGCTGGCGTCACCCCCTTTACCCTCGCTGCGCCTTCCGTGGTCCGCCGACGCCTTTTCCAGGCGGCCTGGATTCGTTCTTCCTCCCCATTTCACCCGGGGCTTGATTTGGAGAGAACACAGACTTCACTCGGACCCGAGCCTAGGGATCTCCGAGCCATCTCCGTGGCAAGGGCGTGGGAGGGCCGGACACTTTATCTGTAACTTTTCTCCGGGCGCGCGTGAATTAAGAGCAGTGAAATGAACGCTCTCGAATCTGTTTCGACGCGGAACCGAACGAATCCGAGGGCTTCCAGCAACAACCCGTTATGAAACAAACGATTTACTTTTGCGCACTTGCCCTGGCGGCGATGGCTGCCAGGGGAGAAGGACTGAACGAACAGAATGTGTCACCAGAGGCCAAATGGCTGGTGCACGTTGATTGCGACAACCTGCGCCAGACGCAGCTAGGCAGCTATCTTTTCAACAAGCTGCTTGCGCCGAAGGCAGCCGAACTGGCCAATAATATGCCCGAGGATTTGAAGTTGAATCTGACGAATCTCCTGACGCACATCAGTTCGTTGACAGCGTATGGCGCGGACTTCCAGATGGGCCCCGAAGCCACCAGCGTTTTGCTGATCAACAGCGACGCCGACACGCAAAAGGCGCTCGAAGGCGTGCTGGTAGCGCAGATCCTGGCGGACACCAATGGACCGGTGAAGAAACTGGCGGAGACCACACCCGCCGTTTATTCGGTGGCAAATCAGGTTTACATCTCGCCCAAAAAGGACGGGCCCATCATCGTCAGCAAATCGCCCACTCAGCTCGAGCTGACTCGGGAGTTGCTCGAGAGCAGAACAACCCGAACCGCCGCCAAGAACTTCGGCGGCTTCCCGACTATCTCCAATAGCTTTTTCCTGGTGGGCGTGGCGGACGCCAATAATCTGCCTGTTCAGATCCCCGCCCGGGCCAAGGTGCTGCAGATGGCCGATGGCGGCCGGGTCGCGGTGGGAGAACGGGCTGACCAGGTTTGCCTGGACCTGTCGTTGCGCGGCAAGACAGCTGAGGTGACGCAACAAATCCAGCAAGTCGTCGAGGGGATGGTAGCTCTCGTTTCGCTCGGGCAACCAGAGAACCCGGACTTGATGAGCCTGGCCAAGTCGACCAAAGTGTCCTCCGCTGACCATCTCATCACGATCAGCATGCAATATCCGGCCAGCAAGGTGATTGACCGCTTGAATGACGAGATGTCGCCCAAGCCCAAACCCGACAAAGCCCCGCGCCAAAAGAAGGCCAAGGTGAAAAAGGTCAAACCCGTCCCCGCGGCCCAACCGGCCGAAGAAGCGCAGCCCAAGAGCGAGTCATCCGACCAACCGGCCGCGCCTGAAAAGCCAGCGGCGCCCGCAGAGCCAAAAGCTGCCGCGGAAGCTCAGCCAGCCAAGTAATGATCGATGCGCTGCCCATGCCCGGTTCTGCTCCCACGCCCGGAGCAGAACCGACGACGATGACCTGCCTTTCCGCCCAGGCCGAGGTTGAAGAACTGGCGGACCAGGCCAGGAACGGCTCCCGCTCGTCCTTTGAAGCACTGGTGGCGCACTTCGAAAAGCGCATCTTCAATTACTTGTATCAGATGACCCGCAATCAGCACGACGCCGAGGACCTGACCCAAGTAACCTTTCTAAAGGCATATCAGAACATTCATCGCTACCAATCCAACCGTGCTTTCACCGCTTGGTTGTTCACGATCGCCAAACGCACTGCGCTCAATCACTTCCGAGATACCAAACCGGTCGAAGAGCTAGGGCCTGATCTGCCAGACCACCGCGAGGATCCGAGCGTCCAAACGGAGCGGGAAGATGCTTTTTCCGGGATTTGGAGATTGGCGAAGTGCCTGAAGCCGGACTATTACGAAGCCCTCTGGCTGCGCTATGGCGAGGGCTTTTCCATCTCAGAAACGGCCCGAATCATGAGGACGAACTCGCTGCGCGTCCGGGTAATCCTGCATCGCGCGCGTGCCGCCCTGGCAAAGAAGCTGGGCCAGGGCAATAACCGGGAAGGATGGGGCCTGGCCTGAAACGCAGGATTGGCTAAACTGAATCGTGGTATGAATTCGTGTTGGATATATCGAAGAGCGATTGCGTGGGCAGCCGACTCGGGGCCGACTCCGCCCAAGTGGATCGCAAATCACTTGGCATCGTGTCCCTCTTGCCACCGGTTTCACCAGCAGGAGTCGAGCATTGCCTCCGCGCTGTCCGCGCACGCCCATAAAGAGCGAATCGAATTCCCACCGTTTCTCCACGGCCGGATTACGGCCGGAGTGCGGAGTGCGGCGACAGAACCGGTTCCGGCTCTACCGATCTCGTTCTGGGGTCCGGACCGTGCTTCTGCCGGCCGCTGGAGTCCTCCTCTTTTTATTGGTCGGTTATCATTTGTGGACGCCGCCGCAGCACCCCTCTCCCTTACGCGCTGTTGCTCCTCCGGTTCAGCCCGTGCAAAAGGCGGCCGTCGAGCCTGCTGCGAGCGAACCGGATCCCAGCCAGCTCTTGACCTGGACGGAGAGCTTCGATCAACCTTTGGAGACGGAGTTAAGTTGCGTCGTGAGCGACGCCAAAGCAGCCCTCAAGTCTCTCACCGAGAGTTTTCTTCCCACTACGCTGGTCGCCCGCAGCGACTTCTAGAGTTGGTCCCCGCAAAGGATTGCCCGGGAGCTTTCTCCCGCCCTTCATCCCCGCCTCGGGGACTTGGACACAAACCAGCGTGGATTTTGCGGCTGGCCACCCGAACGGCAGGGCTATTTCAGCTGTTGGCCTGTTTGGTCTTGTCGGCTTTTTCATTCTGCGGCCAGTACTATTTGGATGGAGAAGTCGGAAGACATTCATTTGCTGCGTTCTTATGCGCGAGAAGGGTCGGATCAAGCTTTTGCCGAATTGGTGGAGCGGCATCTGGATCAAGTCTATTCGGTCGCTCTCCGGCAAGTGCGCGACCCGCATTTGGCAGAAGAAGTAGCGCAACGGGTTTTTATTCTCCTGGCACGGAAAGCCGGCTTGGTGAGGAGGCATTCCTCCCTGCCCGGCTGGCTGTTTCGTTCAACCCGCTATGTCGCTTCAGAACTCGTTCGTTCCGAGGGCCGGCGGCGCGTCCGGGAAGAGAAAGCTATGGATCAGCTACGTGAACCGGCGAACGCGTCGCCCTGGACTGAGATCGAACCTCTGCTCGATGAAGGCCTCGACTGGCTGGAGGAGAAAGACCGGAATATCCTCCTCCTCCGGTTCTTTCAGCAATGCAGCCTGAAGGAAGTGGCAGACCGGTTGGGAATCAAGGAAGACGCCGCGCAGAAAAGGGTCTCCCGATCCCTGGAGAAGCTCCGCGCATTCTTCGCCCAGCGTGGCACTGTTGTGCCTGCCACCGGCCTTGTCACGGCGATGTCCACCTTTGCCGTCCAAGCTGCCCCAGTCGGCCTGAGTTCCTCCGTGCTGACTGCAGTCGCAGGGTCCGCAGGCAGTCTGACCGTTGCCACCTTCATCACTGGGAGTCTCGAATTTATGACCACGACGCAGAAGATCTTCATTGCCACCTCCGCGGTCATCGCGGTGATGACTGTCCCGTACGGCCTGCAGTGGCAAGCCGCGCGAACTTTGCGGCAAGAGAACGCCACGTTGCGCCTGGCAAACAAGCAACTGGCGGCCATTCGGCAGGGCCTCGAGAATGAGGCCCTGGAGAATCGAGCCCGGCTGCAACAACTCCAACGAGAAGCCGTCGAACTGCCCAAGCTTCGAGGTGAAATCAACGCTTTGCGCCGGCAAGCGGCCGCCAGCGCTGGTCATGCGCAACCCGGCAATGCATCCAGTCCAGGTGCGGATGACGATGACGGCGTCTCGAAAAACCCGATGGCGCGGATGGATCGCGGCCGTCAACTGCATCAGCAGGGTCGCCATGCGGAAGCTCTGAAGGAGTTGTTGTGGTGTTTTGACAAGGGCGGCAAGGATCCGGCTTTCGTCGGGGTTCGGCTCAGCTTCCTCCTGAACGAAATCGCGGAGTTGGGCAAAGAATACCCACCCGCGCTCGAAGCACTCACCGCCCGGCGGGACACGGTTGAAAAGGCCGTCATCGACGGCAGCGGCAGCGCCGCTGCCACATTGGAGTGCGCCGCGCTCAATAAAAGTATCGGAGATGCGGACCGGAATCTCGCTTTGTTTGACCATCTCCCGCAGAACTCGCCAGCCCGAGCCAACCTCGTCAAGGGTGCGGTTGACCAGTTTCTTGCGGCCAAAAGGTATAAGGACATTGCCGAACAAAGCGATCCGGAGGCCGCCTTCCTGCAGCGCGTCGCTTTCGCCGTCGGCGCTGAAAGCAAAAGTCCCAAAGAAGGCCAACCAACCTCGCCGCCGCCCGCAGTCGTGACACACCTGATTCTGGAAGCGGGAGCGAATAGCGTTGAAGTGTTGGCCGGCATAGGCGAAGTCGATCGCGCCAAAACACTGGCTGATAAGGTGTTGGCCGCCGCAAGCGTCCCGGATGCGCTCCCTGCGCTGATCGAGCGTGCGGAACGCGCGGGAAGCCCGGAGGTTGCTGCCTACCTCAGAGGAAAGCAGTCCCCTGAGAAGTAGTTGCGACCCACGCAGAGAGGATCAGAGTTCGGGCCTGAGTTGGCGAGCGGACCGATCGCCTTTAGCTTGCGATCAGGTCGAATCATGCGATTTTCCCTACCAACGTGATCTCTGGGTTTTCTCGCTGGGCGAGTCGCAGGACTGATAAAGCGCAAGCATGGCACTCCGGCGTACTGCCAGCCTCGACTCGGAACTTACCGCCACGCGGTTCCATCCGCGGCCGGCCTTGGGGAACCATGCTTGTCCGGCTATCCACGATTTTGCTCGCGTCCTGGCCCACGCTCCGCCCGGACGCAGCTCAGACGCGTGTGGAGTTCAAAGAGCCGCATCCAACCGGGTATTGGCTGAGTGAACCCGACCGTCCAGCGAGTGTTGCACTCTCTTCGACCAGTCCCGGGACAAATACAGTCACCGTGGCGATCATCGAGGGCACAACGAACCAGGTCGAAATCGTGAGCCGCCTAGTGCTTCAGCTTGCGCCGGGAAGGGACGTGGCAGCTTACCTCGCCGATAATGGCCTGGCCTTGTCGCGGGTTGTGGCGCCAAACATCTGGATCCTGCAAGCCTCGAGCAGCGAGGCCGCCGTGTCCGCGGCGGCGGCGTTGGCCAGAAGCGATGGAGTCGAAGCGTGTTACCCTGTCATGCATCGGCCTTGGGTGCGCCACACAGATCATACTGAGCTGAGCCCAAAGCCGAATGACCCGCTCTTCCCGGACCAATGGCACCTGGAGAATCGCGATGACGCTTTCAACCAGCTCGGCCCTGACTTGAACGTGCGGGCGGCCTGGTCCAGCACGCTCGGGGACAACGTCCTCGTGGCGGTGAGCGATGACGGTTTCCAACTGGACCATCCCGAGCTGCGAAGCCGGGTGGAATCGAGTTTGCACTACAACTTCTATCGCCAGCGCGCCAGCGGAGGGCCAGCTTCGAGCACCGCCAACCACGCCACTTGCGTTGCCGGCTTGATCGCCGCCGAAGCCGGGAACGGAGTTGGGGTCTGCGGCGTCGCCCCGCGGGCGCGCCTAACCAGTTGGGTGATTTTCGGCACTTCCTTTCGCGGCGGGGAGAGTTTCATCAACGACGAGCAGCTGATGGATATGTTCCAGTACGCCTCGAACCGGGTTTCGGTCCAGAACCACAGCTGGGGCAGCACCAGCACTACTCCGTTGGGAATGGATGTCCTGGCGAACATCGGAGTGGAAAACGCCGTCACGAGAGGCCGTCAAGGCAAGGGCGTCGTTCTGGTGCGGGCCGGCGGAAACGAACGGGAGGATCTGATCAACGCCAACGATGACGGTTTCGCCAACGACCCGAGAGCCATTGCTGTCGCCGCTGTGCGCAAGGATGGAAGAGCGACGAGCTATAGCAGCCCCGGGGCTTGTCTGCTGGTGGCAGCTCCAAGCGGCGATGTCCAGGACACGAATGGGGATGGCCAAGCGGACAGCAGCGACCCGACCGCGCCGGACGTCCTGACGACAGATCGGACGGGGACGGCCGGTTACAATACAACTGCCGGCCAGCAAGGCAACTACGCCTTCTTTAATGGCACCTCCGCCAGCTCGCCGCAAGTCGCAGGGGTGGCGGCACTGATTCTGAGCACCAAGCCCGAAGCAACCTACCGTGATGTGCAACAAATACTCCTTCTGAGTGCCCGTCATTTCGATCGGTCCGATCCTGGCCTGCGCCGGAACGGAGCCGGATTGTGGGTCAGCCACAATGACGGTTATGGAGTGCCCGACGCAGGCGCTGCCGTGCGGTTAGCTCGCTCCTGGTCCAATCGCCCGCCCGCGCGAACGGTGGCCATCACCAATACGACGGAACAGACCATACCGGATGATGCCCTGCGTGTAATCTGTTCCGGCCCCGGGCTGCCACCAGCCTTGGCGTCGATTCACTGTCTACCCAGCCTCGGACCTCACCCGGACGAACCGACGGCCGATGTTTCGCTGGCGGATGTTGGGCAAGCGATGGAAGAACTGACAGTGGACCTGCACGGCAAAGCCGCGCTGATTCAGCGCGGTCAAAGTTCGTTTGAAGACAAGATCCTGAGAGCGGCGCGGGCCGGCGCCGTGTTTGCCATCGTCTTCAATGACCAGGGAGCGAACCAGATTCAAGCCATGGGCGGAACAACTTTCGTCCCCATTCCCGCGGTGAGCATTGGACAAACCGACGGGCTCGCCCTCCGCGACTTCGTCTCCGCCCACCCTGAAGCCACCGCCCGAATCCAACTAACGCCGGCTGTCTATCGCATCCCGGTCACCGAAAGCCTGCTTTGCGAGCATGTCGGGCTTCGCCTGAAGACGACCCATTCCCGTCGGGGAGACGTCCGAATCACGTTAGTATCGCCGATGGGCACACGATCCATCCTGCAGGCGATCAACAAAGATACCGCCCCCGGACCGACAGACTGGACCTACTGGAGCACGCAACACTTCTATGAAGGCGGCGCGGGCGAATGGCGGCTCGAGGTCAGCGATGAACGCAACACCTCTATTCGCAGCTTTCCCACCGGAACCGCTGCCGCCACCGGCACCGTCACCTATGCCGAACTCATCCTTCACGGCACCACTATCACAGACACAGACCGAGACGGCTTGGATGACGCTTGGGAAATGCAATGGTTCGGCAACTTAAAACAAGGACCCGGCGACGACCCGGACGCCGACGGCGAAAGCAACGCCCGCGAGCAATTGCTCGGGACCGCGCCGACCAGCTCAACCAATCCACCTCCCCCAGGGACGCCCACCCTGTCCATTGCGTTTGCGAACGGCAGCTTGGACATCCGGGTCAGTGGGAAGCTGGGCAAAAGTTACCTTCTGCAGCAGAGCAGCGATTTGCTAAGCTGGACAGACATCGAACCGGTTGCCCTCAATGACCAAGCGACCGCGGAGGTCGCCGTCCGCCCGGAAAGCACTGAGTTCCGATTCTACCGTCTGGTCACGCAAGAGTGAGACGGAACCCGGTTTGAAGACAGGCCAGGGACGGTGTCGAGCGCGTGCGACTTCGTAAAGATCCGGCCCAAGCTTGGTGTTCTGGAAGGTCCGGGGCGCTACGCGCCCTTCCAATCAGGCAAGGCTCGAGCCTTGAACAGAGGGACGGGCCGCTTGCCTTCACAACCGCAACGCACACTCGTCCCAATAACTCAAGGGTCCACACCAATGCTCCAGAATGGACTCAACGGCGATTACGGCTTCCGTAAGCGATAGAACCGGCTGACCTGGTTAGCGACCACATCCTCGCTGTAAGGTGACGTCGGCGCAGGACTGATCGGGGTCCATGGACCCGTAATCGCTGGCGCCGATTCCAGATTACCCGTTCCCGTCCAAGTCAGGGTTAACTTGCCGTTGGTGACGGTTGAGGTTTTAAATGTCGGCTGCTCACCGGTGTCTCCAGCAGCGTGCAGCGTAACGTAGTCGATACCCATCCAGTTGCCGCCGCCTTCCGCGCTATAGTTAACGCCCCGCAAGCTCACGATGTTGTCCGGGCCCAACCCGAATTGAGCGTTGACGCTGGCCAGGGTGAAGGCTGGCGTGGTGTAATCCACCCCGAGCTCATTGGTGTGAATGATGAGCTGCGGCTGTATAAGGACGTTATTGAAGTAAACTTCGATGCCATACCTGGGATCTTCGCCGCTTTCATCCAGGTTGAGGGCATCGAAAGTGATCGCGACCTGGTTCGTCGGCTTGAGGGTGGTGGGCAAGTTGAAGTGGAACCGTAAGTCGTTGTCGGCCGCGGCAAACGCCCGTTCGGCAGCTTCTTCGTTACGCGGGACAATACCAATCGGAGTGTAGTCGCCATTGGCCGTAATCACGTTGGTATAAACGCCGGCGAAGTAATAGTCGTTGTCAGCTTGTTGATTGACTTCCGGGTTGCTGGCGCTGCCGGGCAGATCATTGATCGTCCCATTCTCCTGGACGAAGGTGGCGTTAGGGCCGCCGCCGTTGCCTGCGGGCCACGCATCGTCATCCATACCGACAGCCCAAGGAAAGACCGGTTGTGGAATCGGATTCAGCTGGACGTAATCGATACCCATCCACTGGCCGCCACCATCCGCGCTGTGGTTGATGCCTTTAAGGGTGACGATGTTATCATAGCCCGGCCCGACCTCCGCATTGACGCTGGCCAAGGTAAAGGGCGTGGTGGTGTAATCCACATTGAGCTGATCGTTCTTGATCAGGATTTCCGGTTGGACGAGGACGTTGTTGAAGTAGATTTCCACGCCGTATTGCGGGTCCGTGCCACTGGTATCGAGGTTGTTGGCGTCGAAAGTGACCATCAACAGGTCCGTAGGCTTCAAAGTCGTCGGCAGATTGAAGTGGTAACGTTTGTCGTTATCCGAGCCGGCGAAAGCGCGCTCCGCGGCCTCCTCGTTCACCAGCACAGACCCGACTGGCTGGTAATCGCCGTTGCTGGCAATGACTTTGGTATACTCGCCCGCGAAGTAATAATCGTCATCCGCTTGTTGATCGATTTCCGGGCTGGCAGGGTTGCCGGGCAATTCATTCGATCCGGCTTCCTGGACGAAGCTGGCGTTGGGCCCACCGCCGTTGCCAGCGGGCCAGCCGTTGTCGTCCATGCCAACCGCCCACGGGAATGGCGGCGGCACGATCGGATTGAGCTGCACATAATCGAAGCCCAGCCAATTCCTCCTCCGTCTGCGTTGTAATTGATCCCCTTGAGCGTCACGATGTTGTCATAACCCGGCCCGACCTGCCCGTTCACTTTTGCCAACGTAAACGGAGCCGTATTAATGGTCTGGTTCAACTGCTCAGCCCGCACCACGAGCTGCGTCTGGACGAGCACATTGTTGAAATAAACTTCGACGCCGTAATGAGGATCCGCCGCATCATCCTGCAAATTGAGAGGATCGAAGGCGACCGACAGCAAGCTATCCGGGGTCAAGTTCGTCGGAAGGTTGAAGTGGTAACGGAGTTCATTGTCGGCCCCGGCGAAGGCCCGCTCAGCTGCTTCTTCATTGACGGGGACTTCACCCACCGGCGTGTAATTGCCATTGCCGGCGATCACGGAGGTGTAGACGCCGGCGAAATAATAATCGTTGTCCGCTTGTTGATCGACTTCCGGACTGTTCGGAACGCCCGGAAGGGGGTTGGCCACGCCGTTCTCTTGGACAAAGCTGGTGTTCGGCCCGCCTCCATTGCCAGTCGGCCAGCCGTTGTCGTTGGAACCAACCGCCCACGGCAAGACAGCCGGGGGAATGGGCTTCGCCACCGCGATCAATTCAACCGCATCGATGCCCAGGGAACTGCCACCACCTTCCGTATTGTGACTGATCCCGCGGAGAGTGACGATGTTGTCATAGCCAGGTCCGACTCCCGCATTGACGCTCGCAACGGTGAATTGCGGGGTGGTGATGCGCTTATCCAAATCGGCCGGCCGGATCAGCACCTCGGGCTGGACGCGAACACCGTTCACCCATACTTCAACGCCGTAACGTGGATCAGCGGCGCTGGTGTCGAGATTCAACGCGTCCAACCGCACGGCCATCAGGTCGCTGGGCTGAAGCGTATTTGGGAGATTGAAGTGATAGCGCAGTTCGTTCTCGGCGCCCGCAAAGCCTCGTTCCGCAGCCTCTTCGTTGGCGGCCACCACCCCGACTGGTTCATAGGTCCCGTTGGCGCTGATGACATTGGTATAGATGCCCGCAAAGTAATAATCGTTGTCGGCTCCTTTGGCTGTTTCCGAGCTGGTGGGACTGCCCGGGAGCGGATTGACGGTGCCATTCCCTTCCACGAACGTCGCGTTGGTCCCACCGCCATCGCCGGTCGCCCATGCATCATCATCGCGACCCACTCCCCAAGGGAAGACCGGCGCGGGGACGCGAGTGGTCTCCTGGTTAAGCTGGACGTAGTCGAGCCCCATCCAATTGCCACCGCCGTCGGAATTATAACTGGTGCCGCGAAGGCTGACGATATTGTCAGCGCCTGGCCCGACGACCGCATTGACGCTGGCGAGCGTGAACTGGGCCGTGGTGTAATCCACGTCGATTTGCGCTTGTCGGATGACGATCTGCGGCTGCACCAGCACCCCATTGAAATAGACTTCAATCCCGAAACGCGGATCGGCGCCGCTGGTATCTAGATTATAGGCGTCGAAGGTAACAGAAAGCAAGTTGGTGGGTGATAAGGTGGGCGGTAAATTGAAATGGTAGCGCAGATCCAGGTCATTGCCGGCAAAAGCGCGTTCGGCAGCCTCTTCATCCACATCCACCTGCCCCACCGGGTCGTAGGCGCCATTGCCAGGAATCACCTGGTTATATAGCCCGGCGAAGTAATAATCGTTGTCCGCCCCCGACGGTGTTGACGTGCTGAACTGGCTTCCCGGCAGCGCATTGATGCCGCCGTTTTCCTGGACGAAGCTGGCTTCCGCCCCGCCGGCCGTTCCCGCGGGCCAGTTGTTATCATCGATGCCACACGTCCACAGAATCTGTCCTCGCCCGGATTGGGTGAAAAGGATCAGGGAGAAAAGAGATGCCGCCAACCCGAAGCGCCTGTTGGTGTACATAGGAATTCCCTTGTGACAAATCGGCTGGCGAGTGTCAACCAAAAAGCCGCCAACTGCTCGCAGAAAGCCGCTGAAAGCGTCTGCTTGGCCGGTTTGCCGGCGAATCGGCTCAAAATTCACTCGACCGCCGCGAGGCCGGAATGCTAATCGGAAACAGAAGTGAAGCCCCGCTCGAATGCTCCAACCGGTCACGCGCGCCATCAGGAATCGCCCCGCCGACCACCGCAAACGAAGACCAACCCGACATTCGCGTCCCTGTTCGCCCTGGCGTGGCTGGGCGCCGGAGCGACTGTCATCTGGCCTGCCTCGGCCCTGGCTTGGATCGTAGTGGGGGCGGTCATAGCCGCTGCCTGGATCGGCCGCGCCCAACCAGCGCTATGGCGCGTGCTGTTGGTCGTGCCCTTGCTTTTCCCAGCGTCGCGGTTGGCGTCCCGATCCTTGGCAAAGACCTTGCCTCCTCCCCAGGCGACCGCAGCCCCCGCGCCGACTCCAGCCGCCCAGAACGACGATGATACGGTCAGAGCTCTCGTCACCGCCGAAGAGACTTACCTTGTGCTGACGCGGAAGATGGAGTTGCTCGGCCAGGACCTGCTCGGTCTGCGCCTTCCTGGCCCCGCTGCGACCGCCGCGAACGTCTTCGGCCCCACTGTCCTCGCAGACGATTTGGGACCGCTTCCGGCAATAACCACGAGCGACGCGCTAGTGGTCGAAGCTCGCTCCTGGCCGTTGTTGGCAGACCCGAAACCAGCCACCCAGGTTAACCTATGGCGGCCGCTCTTGGACGGCGTTGCCACCTTCGATCACGGCAGATTCTACCTGGTTGGGGGGCAACATCCCTCCGGCGACTTGCGCCGGTATATCGCCGATGGGCGTTTTGAAGGCTTGGCGCAAATGAAGACAGGCGAATGGCGCTCGTTTCAAGCGAAACTGAAGCTCGACTGGCAACGCTCGCCAAGCCCGAATGGCCAGATTGGCGAATGGCAAATCACCGGCTGGACCACTCAGGAGATGTCCTGGAAAGCGAGCCCGAAGCGGCTCTTTGTCGAGGCGCTTGACGCAGCAATGGGCGGCTCGCAGAACGCCCGTATCTTGCGCCGGTCCCAGCACTTCGAAGCCACCGTGAGGTACTACCGCGAGGGCATGAAGACCCTGCCGCATCCATACTTTGCGCCAATTTCGGTCAATCAGAAGGAAGGCATCGCGGTCGCGGACGTCAACGGAGATGGCTTCGACGATATCTACATCACCGTGCGTCTCGGCAAGAACATGCTGCTGATTAACCACGGAAACGGCACTTTTACGGAGGAAGCGGCCGCCTATAAACTCGACCTGCCCGGGCACACCACCTGCGCGCTCTTCGCCGACTTCGATAATGACGGGGACCTGGACGTCATCCTGGGACGGAGCCTGCTCCGAACCTCCTATCTCGAGAATCGCGGCGGCTCCTTTTACCAGTACCCGATCCCCAAGTTCATGCCCATGGCCGTGATTTCCATGGCCGCGGCCGATTATAATGGGGACGGCCTGCTCGACGTCTACCTCTGCACGTATCGACCCGCCGCACCCGCCGGGTCCGGCACAAGCGGCGGATACGGGCAGGTCGCTAAAGAAGGTGATTTCGATTGGCCGGACGAGTTTTTCCCACCCGAACAGGCCCGCGAGTTCCGCCGCCGCCTGTCCGAGCACCGACAACGTTACGGCGCCAGTGCCCTCGACCAGCTTGGGCCTCCGAACGTCCTGTTGGTGAATCGCGGCGGAGGCCGGTTCGAACCAGCGCCGGAAAACAACAGCGTCGGCTTGTGGCGGAATTCACTCCAGGCAACCTGGTGCGACTACAACGAGGATGGCCGTCCCGATCTCTACATTCCAAATGATTGGGGCATGAACGTTCTCTTCCGCAACGACGGGCCCGGCGGCTTCACGGATGTCACCACGGAAGCCGGCTTGACCTACTACGGGTTCTCGATGGGCGCTTCCTTTGGCGATTATGACAATGACGGGCGGGACGACCTCTACATATCTAATATGTCCAGCGCCGCCGGCCGCCGCATTGCGGCGCAAGTGAAAGGTCTGGACAAGATGTTTACCGAATCGGCCCTGGGCAACTGGCTTTACCACCACGAACCGAACGGCAAGTTCAAGCAGGTCGCCGGCCTGCAGCCCCCAGCGATGACCGTCATGGACATCGGCTGGTCGTGGGGCGGATGTTTCGCCGATTTCGACAACGACAGCTTCCTCGATCTCTATGTCCTAAGCGGCTACTTCACCGCTCCCAAAGAACTCGCCTCCGGCTTGGACCTGGAAAGCAACCTCTGGCGCACCATGGTCCGCGCGGATGAAAACCTCTCCCGCCCAAGCTTCCGCTTCTCTCCGGAATGGCGACGCACGCCTCCTCCCGACAACCTCGGACCCGAGATCGATGCGCGCATGGCGGGAGTGGAACGGCGCGGCGACCGAATCCTGGTTCACTCCCTCCATGGCAGTGAGCGCAACCGTTACTTCTCCAATCGCCAGGGCCGCTCGTTCGTGGACTTTTCGGCATTATCCGGGCTGGACCAGACAGCGGATAGCCGCGGGTTCGCCTTATTGGATTACGATCGTGACGGATGGCAAGACGTCGCCATCGTCAACGGCAGTCAACCCCTGTTCAATCTTTACCACAACGAAATGTCCGCTGTCGGCCTGCAGGGGGGGATGATCGCAATTCGGTTTGTCGGCGGCAGCCGAAGCGCTGCCCCCACCACAGGCCTGGCATGCCGGGATGGCTTCGGCGCCCGGGTCACGCTGGATCTGGGCGATGAGAAGATCGTGCGCGAACATCGGTGCGGCGAAGGTTGGTCCACGCAGAATTCCGCGACCATGATCATCGGCATCGGCGAACATCAAACCGTTTCTTCGGTGGCGGTCCGTTGGCCTTCGGGCAAGATCACCACCACCCAGAGCGTGCCGGAAGGGACCCTTCTCACCGCCTACGAGAACGCGGCGGAAGCAACCGGCGCAACCGCGTTTACGAGGAGCGTCTACCGGGTCAAGCGCGCCGGAACGGCCGCCCAACGGCCGAATCAATAGCCGACACGGCCGGCTCCCAGCCGTCCCACGCTTCGATCGCCAGGCGCTCAGGGCATGGGCATCATCCGGGGTCTCGCCGGCGCCTCTCCAACTGAGCTTCGGCCCGCCGCCATTTGTTTCAAGGTTCGAGACTCCACCCAGCGGGTGTTATACAGGCGGTGGAACGCGTCGCTCGGGAACGGCGGCCGGGTCTGGCAGCCATAGTCTTGGTCACTCATTCCATGGAAGGGAAGCGGCTCGACCGCGGTGCCAGTCAGGACGTGGAAATCGGAATCCTTGTCCCAGCCATCGCTGTAAAGGAAGAATTCCCGATCGTAGCCAGCCGGTTTCGGC
This sequence comes from Verrucomicrobiota bacterium, assembly GCA_046346765.1. Taxonomy (GTDB): domain Bacteria; phylum Verrucomicrobiota; class Verrucomicrobiia; order Limisphaerales; family SIBE01; genus JAXMHN01. The sequence goes on from JAXMHN010000005.1 coordinate 174,659, forward strand.
GGCAAAGAGGCGGCGGTGAAGCTCAGCGCCAGCTCGTCGCCGGAGTTGATCACGGCAAGGCCTTCATCGCGCGCGGCAATCAAATCCGTCACATCGCCGTAACGCGTGCACCAGCCCCCGGGCTGCACGGTCCAATAGCCATTCGGGCGGGCGGTCGCATAGTCCGGAGTCATCGGGCAATCGGCCGGCAACTCTTTCAGCGCGCTGAAGCCGCGAAACTGGAGGTCCGCCCCGCTGGGGCGCAGGGTGGCAAGACGGGTTTCAGCCTGTGGAGCGCGTTCCATCAGAGCGATCCGGTCCCAATGGATCTCGAAAGCCTCGGTCAAACGCAGACGACGGGCGCCCGGTTTGAGTTTGCCCGCCAGGTCTACCAGGATCGTTTTGGTCTTGCCGGCCGGGGCGCCTACGATCACATCGATCTGCTGCCAGATGCCCGGGCCGGTCTCCGCTTCCAGCTTGGGGAAGGGAAACGGGAGGGCGGGATCGTGCGAAGCCGCGATGTTGCCCATGCCGCCGCCGAACCGGATCCAGCCATTCATGACCAAAACGAGCGGCCGCGTCGTTTCCAGCTCACCGAAATCCAGTATCAGGCCGTGCGGCACCGCTATGCCCCTCAGTTGCGGCACCCGCAACTGGGGCGGCGAAACGCGCCGGCCATCGACCTGAGCTAAGGCAACGGTGACATCCATCCCCGCGAGCGTCTCAGCCTTCTGCAGCCGATGTTCGTGTTGGAGCGTCCAAAGCGCGCTCGGTGGAAATGGTCCGCCTGGCAGCAGCTTGTCCGTCGAATGGACCTCCGTGCCCGGAGGGTGATCCACAACCACCAGCTTGGCCTCGTCCAGGTAGAGCACCTCGCGCAACTCTTCGGTGATCCGAAGTTCGTAGCGACCGTCGCGCGGCCGGAATGTCCGTTCATCGCCGATCCAGACATGCTCTTCGGGATCGGCGTCGCTGTAACGCCCCGCCGCAATCGGCAAGCCCAGGGGAGCCGCCCCGAGGATATCAGTGACAAACGCAAAGCGCTCCCCATTCCAAGCATAGAGATACGGACAGGACCCTTCCTGGATGGTCAACTCGAGCGCCAGGAGCGGTTCATGACAATCGACCGGCATATCGGCCGAGCCTTGCGGCCAGTTGAACCAGTGCACCAGAAACGAGTCCAATTTCCGATACTTCCCGACCCCGATTTCAACCGGCAAGCTTTGCACCGTTCGCAACAGGCGCAGCCC
>JAXMHN010000050.1:0-52194 GCA_046346765.1 Verrucomicrobiota bacterium
CGCGGAGCGACTCCCGTCGGCTTGGAAGGGTGGCAACTGACCGGCGGCGTCAGTTTCACGTTTCCACGCGCGAGCGTGCTTGCTCCGGACAGCTACTTGGTCGTGGCGCGGAACGCCGAACGCCTCCTGGCCAACTACTCGAACCTGACCCGCAGCAATACGATCGGTGACTTTGAAGGAAAACTAGCCCACTCCGGCGAACGTGTGGCCTTGAGCAAACCAGACTGGGTGACGGCGACGAATCAGTCCGGAAACGTGGAGACCAACCTGATTCATATCGTTGTCGACGAGGTCCATTACCAGGATGGCGGGCGCTGGGGCCGGTGGTCCGACGGTGGCGGCAGCAGCCTGGAACGAATCGATCCCCGCGCCGACGGCCGCCAGCCGACCGTTTGGGCCGACAGCGATGAAACCGCCAAGGCGGCTTGGGGGGAGATTGCCGCCACCGGCCGCCTGGATAACGGCAACGTCAACGCGGATCAACTCCAGGTTCTCCTCCAAGGGGCTGGTGAATGCCTGATCGATAATATTGAGGTGTTGAATGCAAGCGGTGTGAATCAAATTGTCAACGGCACCTTCGATACCGGCGCTAATGGATGGACGGCCGAAGGCACCGAAGAAGAGTCGGCTTGGGAAGCATCCGGAGGCTTCGAGAGCGCCGGTTCCTACCACGTCCGAGCCGTCGACCGAGGCGACAATCAGGTCAACCGAATCCGGACCCGGCTCGCTTCCACTTTGAGTCCGAATAGTGTCGGGACCATTCGGGCCAAGGTTCGGTGGTTGAAGGGAAGTCCAGATCTCCTCTTGCGGCTGCGCGGGAATTGGCTCGAAGCGGCTGGGACAATGCCGTTGCCCAAGAACCCCGGCACGCCGGGCTCGCGCAACAGCCGGTTCTTGCCCAATGCGGGCCCGGCGGTTTACGAAGTGTCCCACACGCCGGTGGCGCCGGCCGCCGGTGAGTCCATCGTGGTGACGGCGCGCGTTTCCGATCCGGATGGCATCACCCGGTTGGAGGTCAAATACCGCGTCGATCCGAGCCCCGACTATCTGAGGGCTGCAATGAATGACACCGGTGCGGACGGAGATCTGGTCGCGGGTGATGGTCTTTACAGTGCCACCATCCCGGGCCCGTTGGGTAACGCGCTCGTCGCGTTCTACGTGCAAGCAACCGACGCAGCTGGCGCGGTGGGCACCTATCCGGACCAAATCGCCGGCGCGGAAGCGCTGGTTCGTTTTGGCGAAGTGACCCCCGCCGGGACCTTTCCGGTCTACCGCATTTGGATGACGCAGGCGACCTTCAATCGCTGGTCGAGTCGGAGCAAGTTGAACAACACGCCGCTGCCAGTGACGTTTGTCTTGGCCAAGGATCGAGTCATCTACAACGCCCGCGCGCTTTATGCCGGCAGCCCCTACATCGCCCCAGGATATGATACGCCTACTGGAACTCGTTGTGGCTATACCGTCAGCTTTCCTGCGGACGACCGCTTTCTGGGCGACACCGATCTGGTCTTGGATTGGCCAGGGGGGCACGGCGGTGAGAGCACGGCCTTGCAGGAACAGATGGCTTATTGGATGGCCGATCAAATGGGCTTGCCGTATAGCCATCGTTACACCATCCGCCTGCAGGTCAACGGAGTGACCGACATGCAGCGTCGCACCGTCTTCGAAGCGATCAACCAGCCCGCGGGAGAGTTTCTCCGCGCTTGGCTGCCGGAGGATTCGGATGGCGATTTTTACAAAATTGATCGCGCCTTCGAGTTCACTGACACTATGGCCGAGTGACCCCAGCCTGATCAGAACGGTCGATCATCTGATTTGGGCCAAAGAGCTATCGCTGCCGATGGAATTTGCTGGCGAGTGGTTCGTCGGTCAATGGATTGGCATGAACATTTTTCAGCTCGGTCGATGCAGCTCAACGCCCCCGTCCTTGAACCTTACCAGCCCGGACGAGGCCTGGTCTGAATCCTGGAGGAATGAGTTGAGCCCTATGTTTGAACACATCACAGCTCACCTCCTGATGCCAGGCGCCGAAACGGCAAGAATATGCGCTTGCGGTCTGGCGTTGAGCCAGGCGCTTTATTCGGTTTGACCTGACTGGCTGATGCTGCTGCTGCTGACGCTGGCCGATTATAGCGCCCTCCGCCCTGTTCCTTGACCCTGAAGATCCGGACTACGCCGCATGCAGGCACCTGCCCTCTGCTGAGCTACTTTAAGCGGCCCGGCAAGCTGCGGTTGACGGCCTATTGCAAGCGCCGACCGAGACCGGCCAGGATGGCGATGCTGCTGGAACGCCATCGCGCCGCCGCCTGGACGGCGAGTCGCGATTCGCCGACGGCCTGCTCGCCGACCTGGTCACCGCAACCAGGTGCCGCAGTTCCTCGACCAGCCTGGCCGCGATTGTACAGCTTCGTCATCACCAGCCATGGTGGAAACCGAGCCAACAACCAGTCCTGCTCGGCTATCTCCACCGGCAATGGCGCCGACGGATGCCGCGGGTCTACCTGGCTGGAAATGGATTATCCGCAGATCGACGGCGCAACGAATGGTCTATGACCGTGCTCGGCGCGTGGCCTGGGCGAATCCAGTTGCCCCTCGAACCGCATGACCCGAGCGGCGTCAGCCTGGCGTCCCTCGCGCGCCGTTCAATGTCGACGCTCCCATGCGACGGCATCACCACTGGACTACGTCATCATCAACGAGATCGAGTCGTCCTGCCATCCCGGAAGCTGAGTTCGTCGAGTTCGGCAATACCTCCACGTCGGCCACCTGACCGCGGTGGCGCCTGCAACGGGAGCCGACTTTACCTTCCCCCAGGGTCTTGGATCGCCCGCTGGTTACCTGGTCGTCGCGAAAAATCGGGCTGCTTCTTCCGCCTATGGCAACGACATTCCCAGTTCGCAGGAGTTCGAAGGCAGATTGGATGACACGCGAAACATTGAGCCCTCTATCAGCCTGACCCGGCTGGCGGGCCGAGCACGCTGGACGGAGGCGTAACCTACGAAGCGGCGCCACCGCGGCCCGCCGCCAGCCCGGGCGTCATTACCTGATCGATTCAGCGCAGGAGAACTTTCGGGCGCTGAATTGGGTAGCCGCCAACGCTCCGACCAACTCGGAAGAAACCATCTGGGACAACACGTTCGTGGCTACCGGGACCGCTTCCAGTTCGCGCCTCTATATCTACATGGACTCGGCGGAGAAGTCTTCCTGATCGACGGCGGGCTGGTGGCCGGCGAAGTGGCGGGCGACGGCCAGAACTACATTCGGGACGCGATTTCCGAGCAGCTTTTCCTGATGCTCTCGACGGTGTCGCCGAATCTGGTCAATTCCACGGCCAGCACCGTCACCAAACGGAGGGATCAGCTTGCCTGCGTGGTGGTGGTTTCGACTGGTCCGGGCACAAGTCAGGGCAGCTCGATTTGGCAGGACCTTACGCCGTTATGGCGAATGCGACCTACACGCTGAAGTTATTGTATCTGCCGAATACAAATGGTGGCGGCCTTACTATTCGGCTGCCGGCAGCGGTATCAGCAGCAGCCACACCGCGCGTCTGCTGATGCTAAACTGCTCCGTCCACCTGGGCAATACCCGGCCGGATGTCACTGCCACCGGCTGCCGCCATGGATCAATGAGATTGCTCCAAACAATCTGACCGGACTTTACTGATGTGTCGGCAAAGAGACCGAGCCTTGGCTTGAATTGCAGGACGTCAATGAGGCGGTGAAACTGGAGGGCTGGTCGTTAATGACGAACTTCACGGACCTTGCGCGATGGGTCTTTCCAGCAGGCGTTGTGCTCGGCCGAAGCAGTTCTTGGTGGTCTGAGCCGACGGCGAGAAGCGGCGTACGGTGGTGCGCCCACACTGGCTTCCGAATCGCGCTGGTCAACGGTGCCGTCGCCCTCGCCTTTCCGTTCAATGGAAGCAAGCAGTCCTTGATGACGTCAGGTATGGCCAATTGACCGCAGACTGCCTTTTGGTTTGTGTATTCGGACGGAAGCGGTTCGCCCCGTCACCGCTTCTTTTTCCTTCCTGGGCAATCAACAATATTATTTCCTCGCCGCCACTTTCGCCGATTTTTATCAATGAATGGATGGTCATTATCAGTAGCGTAGCGGATCCGGTTGATGGACACTTCGACGATTGGTTCGAACTCTACAATCCCAATGAGGTCGAAGTTGATTTGGGCAACTATGCCTTGGCCGACACGCTCACGAACGACTTGGCGCGATGGAAGATACCAGTTGGAGTGACGATTCCGGCCAAGGGCTTTCTCCCGGCCCGCAGGACAATGAGGCCGATCAGAATGCCGTCACGAACTCCGCGCTGCATGCGGGCTTTCGTCTCAGCCAGGAAGGGGAAGCGATCGCTCTCTTTGCCTCCGACGGCAGTCTGCTCGATTCGGTCACGTTTGGCCCTCAAACGAACAACGTCAGCCAGGGCCGTTCTCCCGACGGCAGCACCAGCATCACTTACCTGCCTGTGGCCACGCCGGGTGCCTCGAATCCTAGTTCCATCTTGAGCCACCCAGTTGCTGCCGGTGTTTGCTCCTCGACAGGCCAGCTGATGCTGTCCTGGAGCGCCCATGTGGGCCAGACCTATCGAATTCAGACCCGGGAGGATTTGGGCGGCGGCACGTGGCTCAATGTGATCAAAGTCGTGGCCGGAAGCACGACCGAAATGCGGGCGATACTTCTCAACGGTTCAAGCCACGCCTTTTACCGAGTAGTCATGGGAGAATAAACCAGCTGTCATTCTTCATCGCTCGCGCGATCGAGCATCACCAGAGCTCGTGCAACTCGCTCCAGGGACCAAGACAGCTGGTGCGCCGCCGTTTTAATCTTCAATCGGATCCGCCGACGCTTCCGAGCAGCGTCGTTTTCACACCCAGAATCCGTGCGCGTTCGGCAACTTTTCACCCGATCCTGAGGCGAGACTTGCGATGAGGATGCGCCCCGGTTTCTCCGGAAGAGCAGCGCGTCCAGCCGGGGCGCTTCCTCGAGCCTGGAGAGGTCGATCTCCGCGCCGATCAAGCGGGGGGCATCGCGCGATCTGCCGAGAACACAGCTCGCCAACGCCATCGCCAGGCCACCCTCGCCATGCAGTCGTGCACTCTTGACCGGGCAAGCCGGAACAGATCAAAGCCCGGAGTGCGGCGAAAGAAGTTCGGCTTCCTTGAGCCGAGGTGACACCGAGGGCGGCCCGTCTTGCGGCATGCGCAAGGCGGCGCATGCGGACCCGCCCAACCGCATGGTCAGCTCATCCAGGACTTCGCCTGCGAGCAGGATCAAGTCGCCCTTTCGGAACCACGGTGGTGATGTGCTGTGGTTTCCGGGGCGCGCGCGCAATCAATCCGACCACGGCAATGGCGGGCGTGGGGATCAATCGGGCTGGCCGGGCTTTGGTTGTAAAGGCCGACATTCCTGCCAGTCACTGGCGCGTTAAACGCGCGGACAGCCATCGGCCAGTCCGCGACCGCCTCTTCAATTGCCAGAAGATTTCTGGATTGTGGGGGTTGCCGAAATTCAGGTTGTCCGTCACTCCCAACGGCGTCGCCCCACTGCAGGCCAGATTCCGGGCCGCTTCCGCTACCGCCGTTTTGCCGCCCTCGTAGGGATCGAGGTAAACGTAGGCCGCATTGCAATCGACCGTCATCGCGATGACCACCTCGGCTGGCATGGTCGGCTTCGGCTCGGAGCCGGCGACAAGCGAGCCCGGCACCTCGGAAGAGGCGAACTCCTCAGGTCGGCAGGGGATCGAGTCCGCTTTGATCCGGATGACGGCTGCATCCGAACCCGGGCACACGATCGTTCCATCGCGAACCATGTGGTCGTACTGGCGGTAGACCCAGTTTTTGGAAGCGATCGTCGGCCATGCCAGGAGGATTCGCAAAGCGGCCTCTGGGTTCGAGGTGTCCGGAACGACCGCCAGACTGAACGCGCGCACCTCAGCCAGATATGCCGGTTCACGTGCATCCCGGTAGTAGACCGGGGCATCGTTGGCCAGTTGGCTGGCCGGAATGTCGGCAACGATTTTGCCGTCATGTTTGACGACCATACGGCCGGTATCCGTGACTTGTCCGATCTCCGCCCAAGGCAAATCCCATTTGTCGAAAATCCGCTGCACTTCTTGCTCGCGGCCTTTCTGGACGATGATCAACATGCGCTCCTGTGACTCGCTGAGCATGATCTCGTAGGAGGACATGTTCGGGACTCGTTGAGGCACTTTGTTCAATTCGATTTCAATGCCAGTCCCGGCGCGGGATGCGGTTTCGCAGGTTGAGCAGGTCAACCCGGCGGCGCCCATGTCCTGAATGCCCGCCACCGCTCCGGTGGCGAGTAGTTCCAGACAGGCTTCGCAGACCAGCTTTTCCATGAAGGGATCGCCAACCTGAACAGCTCCGCGCTGCTGTTCAGCCGATTCCTCCGTCAGATCTTGCGAGGCAAAAGCCGCTCCCGCCAGACCATCCCGGCCGGTGGCCGGACCGACATAAAAGACCGGGTTGCCAACCCCCTTGGCCGCCCCGCGTGCGATCTGATCGTGACGCAACACGCCGAGGCAAAACGCATTGACGAGTGGGTTGCCTTCGTAGCATTCATCAAAATAGACCTCACCCGCGATCGTCGGAATGCCGAAGCAATTCCCGTAATGAGCAATTCCGGCCACCACTCCGCTGAACAGCCGCTTGTTGTTGGCAATGGCCGAAGCGCGGGCCGAGTCCGCCGCCTCGACGATTCCGTCCGACGGGAAAGCCGCGTTCGGCATCGCGGACGCAATCGGGCCAAAACGGAGCGAGTTGATCGAGGCGATCGGGCGCGCGCCCATGGTGAAAATGTCACGGATGATCCCCCCCACCCCGGTGGCGGCACCTTGGAAGGGCTCGACCGCACTCGGATGGTTGTGCGATTCGATTTTGAAGGCAATCGCCAGGTCGTGCCCGATATCGATGATGCCGGCGTTCTCTTCGCCTGCTCCGACCAGGATCTTCTTGGACTTGGTGGGAAAGGTTTTCAGCAGCGGGCGCGTATTCTTGTAAGAGCAATGCTCGCTCCACATCACCGAAAAGATGCCTAACTCGGTGTAGCTTGGCTCACGCCCCAGAATCCCTTTGAGGCGCTCGTATTCATCAGGGGTGAGGTTATGCTGTCGGACCAGTTCGGGGGTGATAGCGGGATCAATCATGATCAGCGAAGGGATGTTGCCTACCGAACTAAGCCGCCCGAGCTTGCGTGGCCACGCCGCGTTGGAGCGACGCAAGCATACTTTCGAAGATCTGGCGCCCATCCGCCGACCCGAGGATGGCCTCGCTGGCCCGTTCCGGATGAGGCATCAGCCCGGCCACGTTGCGGCGCTCGTTGCAGATGCCGGCGATGTTCCATACTGATCCGTTCGGGTTGGCCGCTTCGGTCGCATGGCCCCCGGCATCGACATATTGCCAGAGAATCTGATCCTGTGCCTGCAACCGCGACAGAGTCGCTTCGTCCGCAAAGTAACAGCCTTCGCCGTGGGCGATGGGAATGCGCAAAAGCTGCCCCGAATTAATCCGGCTGGTGAACGGGGAATGGCCCGTAAGCGTTTTAATATAGACGTGCTCACAGCGAAATTGGAGGGACCGATTTCGCACCAACGCGCCGGGGAGCAAGCCAGCTTCACAGAGGATTTGAAAGCCATTGCAGATGCCCAAGACCAGCCCGCCTTGGCGGCTGAACTCGTAGACCGCCTGCATGATCGGACTGAACCGCGCGATCGCGCCGGTCCGCAGGTAATCCCCATAGCTGAACCCGCCCGGAATAATGACCGCGTCGGCGTTTCCCAGCGAAGTCTCTTTATGCCAGAGCAGTCTGGCCGAGTGCCCCACCACGTTCCGGAGGACGTGGACGGCGTCCTGATCGCAGTTTGAGGCAGGAAATTGCAGCACAGCGAAATTCATGACGTGTTAGTTCTCCAGGGAAAGTCGTCCCTTGTCAATGGGCGCCGGCCGTGCCCGAGAATGCCAGTTGGGTCCAGGGTCGGAGGTGGGCCGGCTATTCCAGGACAAACTGATAGTCTTCAATGACCGGATTGCTGAGGAGCTTGTGACAGGCCTCATCGATCTGTTGCCGCACCGTTTCGCGGTCGCCGGTGACCTCGATTTCGAGATACTTGCCGACATGGACCGCTGAGATGCCGGTGTATCCCATGTGGGCCAGCGCCCCTTGGATCGTCTTGCCCTGCGGATCAACGACCGCCTTTTTGGGTGTGACAATGATCTTGGCTTTCATGCTTCGCTCTTCCGCCCAATCTTGTGGAAAGGTCCCGACCGACGCTAGCTTTTTTGCGCGGCGGCGCGAACCGCGAACCGGCTCAGCCCGCAGGCGCCGTTCGGCCGGCAAGGTCGCCGCCGCCAGTCACGGCGAAAATCCCTGGACAGCCCTTGGCATCGCGCGCAAATTCCGCTGCATCCGGCGCGACCGGGCCTCTCTCGACCGCCCAGCAGCGGCCGGGTTGGCGGTCAGCCTCGGCGCGCCGTTTATTCTTGATGGACCAATCCGACATGGCCTATCCGATCAGCGTTGTGATTCTCAATTACAATGGGGCTCGCTGGCTCACGCGGTGTCTAGAGTCCCTCCAAGCGCAATCGATCGGCTCCTGGATCGAGATCATCGTGGCGGACAACCTCTCCACTGATGGATCGGATAAACTCGCCGAGTCGCTGGTCCAGGGATTGCCCAACGCGGTTTTCATGCAGCACGGGCAGAATCTGGGATATTGCGAAGGCAATAATCGCGCCGCCCGCCACGCCACCGGGCGGTTTCTGCTCTTTTTGAATAACGACACCTGGCTGGAGCCCGATTGTCTCGAGGTGCTCCTGCACCACGTTCAGGCGGTCAATGCCCAAGCGGCCACGCCTCTCGTATTGAACTACGACGACGACTCATTCCAATCACTCGGCGCATGGGGACTCGATCTTTTCGGGTTGACCAGCACCCGTGAGCCTTTCGCCAACACGCGTGAAGTTTTCATGCCCGAAGGCTGCTCCTATCTCATCGACCGGGCGGTCTTTGAAAAGCTCGGTGGCTTCGATCCGGTGCTATACATGTATTCAGACGAGATGGACCTTTCCTGGCGGCTGTGGCTGTCGGGAGGCAAAGCTGTCGCCGTTCCTGCTTCCCGCCTGCATCATCGCGGCGCGGCCAATGTGAATCCGAAAGGCCTCAGTCAAACAGGAGAGTTCCGCACCAGCGACACCAAGCGCTTCTACGCAAACCGCAATGGATTGTTGGTGGTGGCGAAGAATGCCCAGGGTCTTCTTCTGCTCCTGTTGCCGCTGCAGTGCTTGTTGCTGGCGGTCGAAGCGTTGGCTGCCCTGGTGCTGGTCCGGCGCTGGTCGTTCATCCGCCGCGCCTATCTCCAGGCTTTCGCCGCCGTTTGGCGATTGCGCGGCCATATCTCGGCCGAGCGCCGCCGGATTGCCCAATTGCGCCGCCGCTCGGATTGGTGGTTCCTTCGTTTCTTGCGGCTGCGTCCGAATCGTTGGGATGAAGTGCTCCGAATGGTCCGCTTCGGTCGGCCGCAGGTGACCGCGCGTTAGCGTCAGCCAACGACACGGGGTCGAGATGCCCGCGCGGGGGTGGCGGCTGGAATCACCCGGATTTGCTTTCGACCTGGTGAACCCAGGCCTGATTTTCCAGATACCAACGAACCGTCTCGCGGAGGCCGCGCTCGAAGGAGTAGGCAGGTCTCCAGCCCAGATCCGTTCGGAGCTTGGTGGCGTCGATGGCGTACCTGCGGTCGTGCCCGGGCCGATCCTTGACAAAGGCGATGAGCTGCCGGGATTGGCCGCCGCGGGAAGGATCAAGCTCGTCAACGAGATCGCAGATCAATTCCACCGTGTGCAAGTTGGCCCATTCGTTTTGCCCGCCGATGTTGTAAGTCTCGCCGGTCCGGCCCCGTGTCAGGACTTGCCAGAGAGCTTCGGCATGATCAAGCACGTAGAGCCAGTCGCGCACGTTCATGCCGTCGCCGTAGACCGGAATGGGCCGACGCGCCAGGACACTTTGAATCACGACGGGGATGAGCTTTTCCGGGAACTGGTAGGGACCGTAGTTGTTGGAACAGTTCGTCAGGACCGTTGGCAGCCCGTAGGTGTGATAGTAAGCGCGCACGAGCATGTCGCTGGCCGCTTTGCTCGCCGAGTAGGGCGAGTTGGGCGCGTACGGAGTTGTTTCGACAAAATAGCCGGTCGCGCCCAGACTCCCGTAAACTTCGTCCGTGGACACGTGATGAAACCGGGCCGGCGGGCTGCCCGGCCGATTCTGGTCAGCACAGTCGGACCAGCAGGCTCGGCATGCTTCGAGCAGGTGGAAGGTGCCAACGACATTGGTGTGGATAAAGGCTCCTGGGCCGGTGATGGAACGGTCGACGTGGGACTCGGCCGCCAGATGGAGCACGTGGCTGATCTGATGATCGCGCACCACCCGCAGGACCTGTTCTTTCTCCCGCAAATCAACCCGTTCAAAAACATATTTCGAATGCCGCTCCAGCCCGCGCAGGTTGATCAAATGCCCCGCGTAAGTCAGGCAATCGAGATTAATCAACCGCTTGATCTCTGGACGATCAATGATGTGGCGAATGACATTCGACCCGATAAAGCCCGCTCCACCCGTGATAAGGAGATTCATGGTGCCACCGTCCAATGTCCTAACGCATCGGCAATGGCCTCTTCCACCGGCCGCACTTTGACGCCCGTCGCCAGCAGCTTGCTGACGTCCAGCACGCAGTTCGAACGCGGGGTTTTCGCTCCCAAGCGATAGAATTCCGCGTCGTCATTCCAAAACTCAAATTGGCGGGCCGGTTTCAGGATCTGTTGGATCATGGTGATCACTTGCCGCGCGGTGATGAATCCGGGGTTGGTCAGATTGTAGATCCCGAATGGCGCCTACCAGCGCTCCCACAACTCCAGGCAGGCGCGCGCAAAATCCCCGCGATGCGATACCGGAGTCACATTGTCGTAGACCCGGGCGTAGCGCTGGAGCTTCGTAAGGAGGTAATTCCGCGGGTGGTAGAGCTCGTCGAATGGAATCCGCAAGCGCCGCAGATACGAGCGACCGATACCACGGCGATCGCTTCTTCCGCCAACGCTTTGGTGGCGCTGTAGAAGCTCGTCGGAGGCGACCGGAAAGAAAAATTGGGTTCATCCGTTTCCGTATATCCCAGGATGCTGCCCGGATGATGGCGCACGACTTTGGCGGCCTCCGGCCTGGTCAGGTCTTTCTCTATGCGGACGGTGCTGCCGGCCGCGATCTTGGCGCCGGCGTAGATGCAGCCGGAGGAGACGTGCCCCCAGGGGACGCCTGCGACGAGGCAGGCTTGAGCGACGGTTTGAGGGAAGAGAGTGTTGCCAAACAGCGTTTCCGCCCGGGCGCTTTCGCAGGCATCCACGTTTGGGACGCCGGTGTAGCCCGCCGCATTGATGAGGAATGAGGGACGCACACGTTGGAGATAAGCCAGGAGAACGTCAAAACGGGTATAGTCGATCTTTTGTCGAGAGAGCGGGGTGAAGTCCCATTGCCGTTGCTGCAACGCGGTGACGAAGGCGCTGCCGACATATCCGCTGGCCCCAAGTAAAACGATCATAGTGGCTACGACTCCTGAGCTCTTCCTGACCGCCGTGCCTCTGCCATGACCCCGGCCAGGTAGTCGCGATATTCGCATTGGGGCATCTGGTGCACCAGGCCCTCCAGTTGCGTGACGGACAGAAAGCCTCGCAGGAAGGCTGCTTCCTCCGGGCAGCCAATCTTGATTCCCTGGCGCTTTTCAATCGTTTGAACATACGCAGAAGCCTCATGCAGGCTGCTGCTGGTGCCGGCATCCAACCACGCGAACCCACGGCTCAGACGGTAGACCGTCAGTTCACCCCGGCTCAGATAGGCGAGGTTCAAATCGGTAATTTCGAGTTCGCCGCGGGCTGATGGCCGCAAGTTCCGGGCGATTCGGACTACCTGGTTGTCGTACAGGTAAACTCCCGGGACGGCATAGTCGCTCTTGGGCTGTTTGGGCTTTTCTTCGATCGAGATGGCTTTGCCGGCGGCGTCGAACTCCACCACGCCATAGCGTTGCGGGTCATGGACAGGGTAGCCGAAGATGGTGGCGCCGTGGTGGAATTCCGTAAACGCTTTGGGAAAACAATCGCCTCCGTACAGAATATTGTCTCCAAGAATCAGCACCACGGCATCCTTCCCGATGAATGAGTCCGCAATCAGGAACGCTTGCGCAATGCCTTCCGGCCTGGCTTGCTCCCGGTACTCGATTGAAATGCCCCAGCCTGCTCCGTCTCCGAGCAACTGACGGAACCGGGGCAAGTCCTGTGGAGTGGAGATGAGGCATATTTCACGAACGCCGTTTTCGATCAAGGTCGTCAACGGATAATACACCATCGGTTTATCATAAACCGGCTGAAGCTGTTTGCTGGCGACCCGAGTTAACGGGTAGAGCCGCGATCCGGCGCCGCCCGCCAAAATGATGCCTTTCATCGGCCCGGCAATCTACAGAGCCTGGGCTAAGTTTCAAAGCGATTTGGTCACCCAGGGCTTGGCTTTAACTCGAGGTGGATTCATGGACAATTTCATCCAGCCGGCGGCGAGGGGTCGCCGGCGGCGCCGTTCCTGTAGCCGATCCGGGAGCGGCGATGCGGTCTCACCACCGCGATGCGGGCAGCTTTCTGAATGGCGGCAGGGTCCGGGCTCAATCCAGACCGTTCCCAACCCGAGCGCCGCCGCGGCCAGCTCGGCGTAAGCGCACGCAATCGTTGCGTCCTGGATGGAAAGAACTCTCCTCCGGCCCCATGCCGGATTCAGTTGGCGCGATGCGCGCAGAAAATAAGGATGACCGGAGCGGAAGCGATGAACAGCGCTTGGTTGGAAGTAGCGCGACAGGTGCTCGTTAGTTTCGGAGTCCCGCACCACCACAATTTCATAAGCTTGCAGGTTGCCGGCGGATGGGGCGCTGTTGGCCACGGCGAAAGTGCTTTAGGAATTGTTCATCTGCAACCGGACGATCTTCGAAGGCCCAGATCGAACGGCGCAGGCGCAAGGTTTCGAAAAACTTTGGGCTGCTGAAGATGAATCACGCTCAGCTTAACGTCTGCTTCGAACTCACCAAGATGGCTCATGGATCCGCGACGCGGCCGACCGCCGCCGAAGGACCATCGTTTCCCCGAGGTCTGGCAGCACGCGCCGCATCCTGGATCCAAGTAATCAGGCGGCCGCAGAGCCGGCTCATCAGAAATTGTTGAAAGCTGAACGCCGGTTGCGGATGGCACGAGGTCGCGCTGCCACATCTGCTTGCACCGCCAAGGCTGGTGAGTAGACTCCGCCGATGTCCTGGAAAGTCCTGGTTACCGCTCGCACCTTGACTGAGGTCGGGAAAGAAGCGCTCGCCATCCTCCGGCAAGCTGGCTGTGACCTCAGTATCCCACCGCGGTTTGGTCCTTATTCAGCTGAAGGATTGCTTCCGCTCTTGGACGGGCACGACGCTGTCTTTGCCAGCATGGATCGGTTCACCGCCCCGGTGCTGGCTTCACCGGAAGCAGCGCGGTTAAAGGTAATTTCCCGCTGGGGTGTCGGGTATGATGCCATTGATATCCCGGCCGCGACCGCCGCGGGCATTGTCGTCGCTTACACCCCTGGGCTTCTCAACGAGACCGTGGCGGACTTTGCTTTTGCCCTCCTGTTAAGCATGGCCCGGCGTGTTCACCTCGGGCATCTGCACATGAGCCAGGGAGAGTGGAAAGGGGTCTGGGGCCACGATGTCTTCGGCAAAACCCTCGGCATTCTCGGTTGTGGACGGATTGGCAAAGCCATGGCCCGTCGTGGGGCCGGGTTCAACATGCGCATCCTCGGCCACGACATCTGTCCTGAGTCCGGGCCGTTGGCGATGCAGTATGTCTCTCTCGATGAATTGCTCGCGGAGAGTGACTTTGTCTCCCTGCACGCCGCGCTTACTCCGGACAATCGCGGCTTGCTGAGTGAAGCCCAGCTCCGGAAAATGAAGCCGACGGCTTACTTGATCAACACCGCCCGCGGCGCGCTCATTGACGAAGGAGCCTTGGCCCGGGCTCTAGAGGAAGGATGGATTGCAGGGGCCGCGCTGGACGCTTTCACGGTCGAGCCGCTGCCGGCGGACCACCCCTTGCGCCGCGCCCCCAACGTTTTGCTCACCCCGCACCTGGCGTCGTTCGCGCGGGAAACGGGCGAGCGAGTTAGCAGCACCGCTGCCCAGGCCATCGTCGATTTTCTCCATGGGCGCCGTCCTCAATTTGTTGTCAATCCGGCCGTGTTTGAGTCTGCCCGCTTGCGCTGGCCGCTGCGTCCGTGAGGGCGGGCACCGCCGATCCCACTTATGAGAACAAATCACGTTCGTGCCAAATTGAAACAAGGCCAGCCGAGTGTTGGCACCTGGTTGACATTGCCGGATCCAATTGCTGCTCGAATGATGGCACGCGTCGGCTTCGACTGGCTGACCGTCGAACTGGAGCACGCTCCGACAAACTTTGAGTCCGCCGCGACCAGTTTCGCCATCATTTCCGCCAGCGGCCCGGTGCCATTGGCACGCGTGCCGTGGAACACGGGGGAAAATATCAAACGTGTCCTCGATACTGGCGCGTGGGGCATCGTCGTGCCCATGGTCAATTCGCGCGTCGAAGCGGAACAAGCGGTCGCGGCGGCACGCTACGCCCCCTTAGGGGCCAGGACAATCGGCGGCCAGTTGCACGCGATCAATTTTGAATGTGACCCGGCGACCTACTACGCGAGGGCCAACGAGGAAATCCTGGTGGTTCTAATGGCGGAACATGTCCAGGCGATCGAACATGCGGACGAGATATTCAGTGTGCCTGGCATCGACGTGGTTTTCATTGGCCCGAATGACCTGCATCATTCCATGGGAAAGGCACCGGCTTTTGAGAGTGACGACAAGGAATTTACCAGCGCCCTCCACCACATCTTGAAGGTCGCACGCCAACACGGAATCGCTCCCGGGATCCACGTGGCTGATGAAGCGGCAGCCCGACGGCGCATTGCCGAAGGATTTCAATTTATCGCTGTTGCCAGCGAAGCCGGCATGATGCTGAGCAAAGCGCACGAAATCACCCGCGGCTTGGGACTGGCCGATGCGAAGGGCCCGCTCGCCAAATACTGACGTCGACGTGCTTCCGGCTGGCTTCCCTGGTGCTGTTCGGCCGGAACCATCCCACCACCTCCATGAACATCGTTGTGCTCGACGGCTTCACCCTCAATCCCGGCGACCTCGATTGGCGCAGCCTTGAAACCTTGGGCGACTGCGTCGTTCATGAGCGCAGTGCTTCCGCCCAAACGGTGCCCCGCGCGGCCCACGCTGAGATTGTTTTGACAAACAAAGTTCCGCTCTCCCGCGAACAAATCGAACAATTGCCCAAGCTGCGCTACATCGGCGTGCTCGCGACCGGTTACAACATTGTGGATGTCGCGGCGGCCCGAGCCCGACAGATTCCGGTGACAAACGTCCCAGCTTACGGGACGGGTTCGGTTGCGCAAATGACATTCGCTTTGCTGCTGGAACTGGCGCTCCGGGTCGGACATCACGCTGAAACGGTCCGGCAAGGAAGGTGGTCGGCGTCGATTTCGTTATTGGGATTATCCCTTTGATCGAACTCGAGAGATTGACGATCGGTATCGTGGGCTTTGGGCGCATTGGGCGAGCAGTGGCGAAGCTGGCCCAGGGCTTTCGGCATGACTGTTCTGGTGCACACCTGATCCGAGCCGCAAAGTCCGCCGGACGGAATGGTTTTCGTTTCTTTGCGGGAATCGTTTGCGATGCGCGGACGTCGTCTCGCTGCACTGCCCGCTGACGCCCGAAACGAAAGAACTGATCACCGCCGAGCGGATTGCCTGGATGCAGTCAAGCGCCTTCCTCGTCAATACCAGTCGAGGCGCTCTTCAGCGGTCGATGAAACGGCCTTGGCCGAGTTTCTCCGTCGCCGGACGGGACGCCGGCGCGGGCTTCCGATGTGCTTTCGGCGGAGCCTGCCGACCATCATCCACTCCTTGCCGCCCGGAATTGTATCATTACCCGCACATCGCCTGGGCAACGCGCGCCGCCCGCAGCCGGCTCATGGCGATATTGCCGGGCAACGTGAAAAGCCTTTCTCGATGGGGCGCGCCACGTTGTGAATTGATGCCGGCACAGACCAACCTGTTATTCGGCGAGGAGCCTGCCATTGGCTTAGGTCCAGGTCACCGTCGGCGCGAAGGAGGGCGATCCTGAGCGTTTCCGCCAGGAGCGGAACGTGAGCCCTGACTAAAGAAGCTTCGGCTGGAGCTCTTCCCTTGCCGGAAAGCTTCAGACCCTTTTCCACCCTGGCCCGACGGCGTTCCATAATGTCCTTGTCGACCTCGAGTACGGACCGGATTCGCCGCTGAAACAGGCCAAGTAAAACACCCGCGGCCGGTGGCTTTGATCAAGGCCTTTGCCGACAGGGTAATGCAACGAATCCCGCATTCAGCGGTTGGCGGATTTCGTCGACGCTGCTGTTGGCGCCATCAATTTTACGATCGGGAAATCGATCCCGTAGACGCACGGGTTCAGTGGGGCGGGCAACTCACCAGACGAACTTCCTTCGCCCAGCTTTAAGTTGGCCGACCTGCGCCCAAGGCAGCGTTGGTCATTGGAGTCATCAATTACGATGACGCGTTTGTCAGACGAGTTGGGAATCCTGCCGGAGTTTGACCTGAACGTTGAACTAACCAGCTTCTGCGACGGCTGCAGAAAAACTGCGTCCCGCCAGTGATTCCGCACAAAACGCCATCTGGTAATCAATATTGGACTCAAGTGAGTAACCAAGCCCGGCGCAATTGCCGTCAGGCAATGGGCACGACCACGGCATCGACGGATTCTCCCGAGCGAGTTGACGCCCCATCTCGACGCGGACTTTGTAGACGTTGCGGTTGGAGAGGTTGCTGTCCGGCCGGGCGAAATAGATGTATTCAAAAATGCAGAAGGCGCGTCGCTCCTGGCCGGAAGGCCTGGATGCTACGGGATTCGTTCTTGTCGAACACGATGACGATTTCACCTGGGCTACATCGCGCACGAAATGGGCGTGGATCAGATCGGAATGCGCAGGCTTCGTCGCCAGGACCCGCGTCGCCGACTTTTCCTGATGGACAGGACGGGCACCATAGATCGCGCGCCTGACCAGTTCGTGCTCGCTCATGATCATCATTTTATACGCGCCTTCCAGGCGTCGCATCGTTTGACCAGGTTGTTTTCCGTGCGCCCGAGCGTAGGCTGGGCGAGCAGTGCGAGGATACTCGTCAACGGTCAGTTCGGAACATGGCGCCGCGCGCTTCCACCTGTCCGGCAACTGCATCGCATTGGTCAGATTTCCGCCAGCGATGGCGATTTGGCCGAGTTGACAACTTCGGTGAGAGGCTGGGCATTTCAAAATGTGAGGAGCCGGTCGTGGAATAGCGTGTAAAATTGACCGCCATCGATCCGATCAACCGGTGAAGATCTGCCGTCGCACCTGCGGCAATAAGTCCCATGCCGCGGTGGACGCGAATTGTTTGCCGTCGCCACGAGATGCCGGCGCTTCCTGGCCCCGATGCTGCAGGTAAGCATAAAGGCCGCAGTAGGTCAATTCGGCAGCATTCGGGTGACCGTAAATGCCGAAGACGCCACAGTAATGCTTGGGATAGTCCTGCATGATCGTCCGCACACACCACGGCGTCTCATCACTACACAAAGGCCGATCTGGAAAACGCCCGGGATAGCCAGTGGTCAAAACCCGCACGGTCAAGCCACCCATCTCAATCGTCCCTGATCAAGCTTCGTGGGCGCGGCTGCAATGATAGCCCCCGGGCTGGACGGGAACTCTCCCGGGTGGCCGCCACCCAGCGGAGAGCTCGTCCTTTCACGGCGACCGGCCGGCGGGTTGGGGGCATTCTCCTCGTGACGACCGATGCCAGCGCATGTCCAAGCCCTCGTGCTGGCTACACAACGCTCGTGCCCCGACCGCGGGAGGGACCGCGCCCTTGGACGCCGACGAGTTATCTGCTGGAAGTAGCGGCAGTCACATTGGGTCGAATGGCCAGGGCCGGTTTGCCTGTGCCCAGGGGCTGGGTCACTACCCGGGCTTTCCATCGATTCCTCGAGTCCCGGGGTGGCGCGGCAATGGCCCAGTCGCCTTCTGCGCGCCTCGACCAGGCGACCGTGGCTGAAACCAGCCGCCACTTTCCCAAGTGCTGGCTGCCGCCCTCGTGCCTGTCGCGGTCTCCCAAGAGATTGAATACCTTGGCTTCGAATGGCCTTCATCGAGCGCCTGTGGGCGGTGCGATCCAGGCGACCGCGGAGATTCATTGCTCGCTTGTTCGCGGGCCAACATGACCTTCGAATACGCCGGGAAGAAGGCCAGGGCGCGCGCCGTGCTGGGTTTCCTTGTTCACGCCACGAGCCTTTCCGCCAACAGGCGGGTCTGGGGCCGGCCAGTGTGGCTGGCCGTCATCGTTCAAGAGATGGCGTGGCCAACGTCGGGGCGTTCTCGATGGCCGATCCGCCTCGGGGGTGCAAGACCGAATTCCAGGTCGAGCAGCGCCTGCGGTTTGGGGATCAGGGTGGTGAGCGGGCGGGTCACGCCGGATCGTGTCGTTTTGCACAGGCCTCGCTCGAAGTGGTTGATCAGTCGCCTGGAACCTGACCGGCGAGCTCTCCAGCCCTTCACCCGAACGGCCAGGTGCCGGCCTGCCGGCCCTTCGCGCCGAGCAGTTGCTGCAGAGGCCCGTCGACGTCGAGTGGGCGTTGCAGCCGGGAAGAGCTGTACCGCCGCAGGCGCCTGATCACCAGCCGGCCGAAGGCCCCGGCGTGGAAGATCGTCAACCTGGACGAACATCGTCGGGGAGGTCGTTCCCGACGTGCGGCAACGCCGATGACCTGGTCCGTCCTGCAAGTGTGTCGATCGTCTATCCTATATTCCGCTTGCTTGGCGCGGAAGTTGGGCCCCACTCCGCCATTGATTGGTCAAAGTGTCTACGGCAATGTCAACACCTCGTGGCCGCCTTGAGACCGCTTCGCTTTTCTGTTGCTTCTGATCCACCGGCCCTGCCCGATGCTCGGCGGTGCCCAGGAAGAGATGGATGTCGAGCGCTGGGCTCGATGTCTCCAGAGGATCTGCCTGATCTGGGCTGCCGCTGGTATCGCTAATTGTTCAGCTCCCGCGAATGCTGCGGAACTGATCGCTCATTCACCCAAACAGGCCGATCGTGCTGGATCGCCCGTTTAAAACAGACAACCGATCAACTCGTGTCGAGTTCGACGTGCGCGATTGGCCGCCGGAAAGATCACCACCTTCAATCGCCAATTGCGGGAAGGCAGCGCGCAGAGCTGACCTCTATCTGGATGCATCGCCGCTGTTCTGCCTGTGTTCCAGAAAGCCTGCCGTGATTGGCTGCAGGATCCGGACCGGACGCTCGGCTACCGGTTATTTTCCAGCTGCAGCGGTGCCCGAGGCGGAAGCCGCTGGCGGCGTTGTGGGATATGGCGGCGCTCGTTCATCGTGATCCTCGGGACTGACGGCACTTTGTCCGCCGACAGCCATGGCAGCTGCTCTTGCCCGAGCTGCAAAAGAGAAGGTCCAGGACGCACCTTGTCTCCTGCTGGAACGACTTTATGCGCGTCCACGGCCATCATTGCCGCGGCGAGCTCGAACTCGGCAATGCCCGCTGGTGCGGTGCCCGGACTATGTTCTGGGACTGATCCGCGCCTACTCAACCGCCCGTGGTTCGGATCTGAGAGAACCAGCGGCGATTGATGCGGAGAGGCTGGTACCGGACGCGCCAGGTGCCGCGGCGTCTCCGGAACCCAGTCAAACGATGGATCTTCTCGCGCGCCCTGGCCAGGGCCTAAGTCCTGGCGGTGATGCGGGAGGAATGGAAGAATCAAGCCGTCCGACGCCTGGAACTGATGCGACGGGTGTTGCTGACACTTGGCCAACGACTCGAGTCGCTGGGCCGCTTATCCAAGACGGAGGATATTTTCTTTCTCGAGCCGAACGAATTGGATCCGGCTAGCGCCGGGGCCGCGTCTCGTGAATTTCGCGAACGTATCGAGCAGCGTCGGGCCGAATATGTTCGAAACCAGGCACACCGGCCACCACGCGTGGTCAAGGGGCGCTTCTCGCCTCAGGCGGATATTGGGCAAGCGGTCGATGGCAATACCAAGGTTTTGAAAGGCATTTCCGTCTCGCCGGGCTTGGTTGTCGGCCGCGCGCGCGTGATTCTGCGGTCGGACGACCACGAACATGTGCTCCCGGGCGAAATTCTGGTGGCGCCTTTTACGGATCCGGCATGGACACCGTATTTTGTCACAGCCGCCGGCGTCGTGATGGATCAGGGGGGCATTCTTTCCCATGGCAGCATCGTGGCTCGGGAATATGGCCTCCCGGCCGTGACTAATGCCGGGTGCGCCACCCAATTGGTTCGCACCGGTGACCTGATTGAAGTGGATGGAAACGCCGGCACGGTCACGATTGTGCAACCAGCGCATTCCAGGCCTCCTTTGACCTGAGTCACGGAAGCCGGCGCTCGAGAGGTGCTGCCAGAGTTGCATGTCAGGAGGATCGTGCCCAGAATGAGCGCTTAACCAGCCAACCATGGCATCCATCTAACAATCCGCAGCACGCTCGAAGATCCTTCGCCGGGAAGACAAACGGCCGCATGTCCTATCTCTACATCGATGAAAGTGGCGCCTTTGATGAGGGTGTCCGGCGCGTCCGTGGCGAGCGACCGCAACGCGCTTCGCTGGTCGGCGGCATTTGCAGCGAACACAGTCCGGAGCAGTGGGCCGCCTTGCACCAGGAGTTCCTCCGCACCTACAACGAACGAAAGCCCCGTTGTCCATTCGAGTATCCTCGCGACTTCCACTGCGCTGAAGTGCTCTTGGGTCGGGCAAATCCAGCGGCGGAGGAAGCCGAGCGGAACGATTTCGTCCGAGCCGTGGTCAGCAGCATACTGCGTCAGACGTGCTTTGTTTTTGCTTCGGTCAATCGCGAACGGGACTTCTATTATTCGCGCCAGGCGACTTATGGGGTGAACCTCTCTGCGGCTCTCAATCTCGCGCTCGAACAATTGGCCCAGCGGAAGGAGCTGCCCGATAGCGTCACAGTCGTCATTGCGCAGCGCTCGATCGCCGAAACCCGCGTCGAGGAGAGCGCCCAATTCCGCAGCTACTTTGATGATCTTCGGCCTTTTCTGACCGCCCAGATCCAAGCGGGTCAGGCCGCCGGCGCCAAATTGGCCAAGAGTCTGGCCGCGAGAGGCACCCTGCACGTGGCTTCGGGAATCGGTGCCACCCATGCCGGGTTGATGGCGGCTGACTTTATCTGCAACCGGCTGCGGGCCCATGAGCTCGCCCTCGAAAAGGTCATCCAAACCAGCCCCGGAGAGTCTGTCCCCAACGATTTTGACAGATACGCCCGGGGCCATTTGAGGAC
This sequence comes from Verrucomicrobiota bacterium, assembly GCA_046346765.1. Classification (GTDB taxonomy): domain Bacteria; phylum Verrucomicrobiota; class Verrucomicrobiia; order Limisphaerales; family SIBE01; genus JAXMHN01. The sequence goes on from JAXMHN010000050.1 coordinate 21,495, forward strand.
ACTGCTGGAAGGGGGAAGCTACGCGGCGGCTCTGTGTTATTCCCGGCGCACGTTTGGTGGGGTGCAGTCGGCTCCACAGTTGGCGGCGATCGTCAAAAGCCTCGGACAACAGTCCGATGCCGCCATTCTGGCACGGGAGCTGCCTGCCGTCTTATTCGAAGCCCGCTATCTGATCGGCCAGGGTTCCACTGATCGAGCTGCCCTTGACCTTGCCGGCCGTTTGTTGGACGAAGTGATCAGGACCGCCCAGGAGATGGTTCGACACCACGGCGACGAAACGGTCAAGGTTCGTTGGGCTGGGTTGCTGACGCAGGCATTGGCGGAGAAGATGGCGTATTACGATCACGTTGGTCATACCTCAGCCCAGAAAGGATTGGAAGGGGAGCTGCGAGAGCACATGGCCCAGCCCCTGACGAGGAAGTCAGGCACCTTTACCCAACAAAAAGAATACCTCCTCTGGGTGCGCAATCGGAATCTGAATGCCTTCAACGACTACCGCTTTCAGGAAGTGATCGATTTTTTTGAACAGGACGTGGCTCAGCGGGAAAATGAGATTCCCAAGGATATGCCGGACGAACTCCTCGGCGAAATGCTGGGTTCCATTGGGCAAGCCTGCGCTTTCCTGGCGCGCACCCAGCCCGAATGGGCCGGGATCGCCCATGACTACTTCATCAAGAGCCGGAAACAGTTTGTCGCGGGCTCGTTGTTTGAGGCCATGGCGATCAACTTCCTGGCCGCACTGGAGTGGCAGCAGGGCAAGGCCGATGAAGTCCTGCCGCTGCTGATCCAGCACAAAGGGGCGCCGCGGGTGGCGTCAACGTCGGATTTGCTGCAGAACTTTGGCAACATTCTGGCCAGGCCTTCCTTGGACCCTTATACGGCCGTTCTTTACGGCAAAGTGGCGGCGGAAGCCGTGGAACAAGGCAGCTCCCTGCCTCGACCCGAATTGCAGCTGGCCGCCCGAAGCTGGAAAAGCCGGCAAGTCCACGCCCATCCTCACCAGCTCCTGGCGAAGTGGCTGGGATATCTGCTCTTCCTGACCGGATCGTTCGATGACGCCCGCACGTGGTGTGATGACGGATTGCGCATCTGTGACTCGCTCGAATTCACCGTGCGAACGATGGCGCTGCCGTTGGTTGGGCTTAAGGCGATCTGTTGGCTGCGCGTTGACAAGCGAGCGTCCTGCGCTGAGACGCTTTCCAATTTCCAGGCCCGCGCGGCCACACTCGGCCGAGCTTCACCTGCCTTCGCCAAGTACCTGGCCAGCTTTGGAGGCGAAATTAAGATCGGCGCCGAGTTGTCCCCAGGTGGTGCCGGCGAGCTCGCGGCACTCATGCGGCTGTTACCCTTCACTTATTCTTGAACCGGGCAGTTGGATTTGCCAGGGTCGGAAGGACGATCGGCCGTCCCTGAAAGTCTCCGTGTCGAACGATTCGGTGGGCCAATGCGTGAAGGTGATTCTATGGAACTTGCCCAGCTGGCGAACGAATACATCAAACAGCGGCAGGCTGATCTGATCGCTTCCAAGCAATTTTACTTTCAAAGGCTAATACCCCACTTGCGTCCTCTGGTTGAGGCGGCGCCTGGAAATGCGGAACTACGTCACGCGGGCTACACCACGCTTATCAGCCTGATGGGATTCAGTCCGGAAACGACCGTGTTCAGCGCGCTGGTGCTTCGACCGGCCCGGGTCCTGATCATTTGCAGCGACAACGCTCAGAAATCTGCCGAACCGGCTATTCGCTATATGCTCGACGAGAAACTGGTCGATTACTTCAGCTTGAAGCACGTGATCGTCAATGCGTTCGAGCCACGTTCCATCTACGAGAGGACGCTCGAGGAGTACCGCAACTGGCTCGGCACGTCACGCCTGAGTAAGCTGCGGAAAGGCCTATCCTGGATATAACCGGCGGCACCAAAGTAATGAGCTTTACAGGCGGGTTTCTTGCCTGGGAAGGCAGGATGGACATCTGCTACCTGAACGGGGAGTGGGATCCACGTTCAGGTGCGGCCGGACTTAGCAAGGCCTCCACCTTGAAGGTATTGCGCCGGCCCAGTTCCATGCGGGGTCACCAGCTCCGCGAACAAGCCCTCCTCGAATACGCTCACGGACACTACGTCGCCGCGCGGCGCGATTTCGATCTCAGCCGTGGGATGATCCCTGACTCCCATCTGGACACCCTCGGCTTCGATTTGTGCCATTGCTATTGCGCCATGATGGAATTTGACCGCAAAGGCCTGGCCGGATCCGTGGCGCGGCTGCAGGAAACGTTGTGCGATGGCGGTGTCAAAGAAGTGTGCGAGAAACTGCGGATTAATCCTCAGGAGCACGTCCTCGGCCTTAAGCAATTTGCCGCCGGTGATACCCTCAGCTTGATTGCTGGCTACCTCGAGTTATCCGAAATCTACGCCCGACAGGAACGCCGTGATTTCGCCGGGCTGTTGGCTTATCGAGCCATGGAAGCGCTGGTCGAATTTGGCCTCCGCCGCCTCTGTCCTGAGTTCGAAATGCATCGGCCGGACTGGGCGGCTTTGGGTGATCCGGCAACGATCGCCGATCGCTTCGCTAAAGCTTCGCCGACCGGCGACTCGCCATTGCCCGATCGGCTGGGGCTGCTGAGTGGGTTTAACTTGCTGGTGGCGTTGACCGACCTGGGACAGCGATTCGTCCACTCCGGCAAGAAAAAAGACGCGGTGGTGCGCATGATCGGGATTGCTCAATTGCGCAATCGGTCCTATCTGGCGCATGGCTACGAAAACCTCAGCAAGAAGGACACTGAGGCGCTCCGCAACGCGGCGGAAGAACTCGCCCGAGGAGTCCTCGCGGAGCAATACGGCCATTTTGCTGAGTTGCGCAGCCGAGTGCGGCCTCTCCCTCTCAAATAGAGAGTCTCCTTCACAGCAAATGATACTTCTTTGCCTTGAGCCGCAATTGTTGCTGCGACCAACCCAGGAGTGCCCCGGCTTTTGTTTGATTTTGCTCCGTTTCGCGCAGGGCGTCTTCGATGAACCGGCGCTCAATGCTCTCCAAGCGGGCATCCAGGTCGATCCGTTCCCCTTCGGTGCGGGATAGCATGGAGGTTTCGGGCAGATTTAATGTGGTGATAGCCGCGTGGATGTCATCGCTCGTTATTTCGTCCGAGCTGGAAAATACCGCGGCCTGGATCAGGACGTTCGACAATTCGCGAATGTTTCCGGGCCAAGGGTGCTTGTGCAGTGGCCGCATGGCGTCCGCCGAAAGCCGCTTGGACAAGTAACCTTTGGTCTTGCTGAACTCCGCGTTGATCCGCGCGATGATGTCCTTGGTCAAAAGGACGATATCGGATCGACGCTGACGCAGCGGCGGCAATTCGATTTGGATCGGAGCGAGCCGATAGTAGAGATCGTCCCGAAACGTTCCGGCGTTGATCGCCTGGAAGAGGTTGCGGTTGGTCGCCGCAATGATCCGGGCGTTGCACCGGATTTCCCGATCCGCGCCCACCGGGCAAATCACAAAATCACAGAAGCCGCCATCGGGAACCGATTGCAGAGCCCGGAGCAGCTTCGCCTGGTTCTGGGGCGACAGTTCGCCCACTTCGTCGAGAAAAAGGGTGCCCCCATGGGCGCGTTCAAACGCTCCCTTCTTGTCCTCCTTCGCGTCAGTAAACGCTCCTTTGACGTGGCCAAACAGCTCGCTTTCGAACAGGGCGTCCGGGACTGCCGCACAGTTGCAGGCGACAAACCGGCTGAACTTGGGCCCCCGCCCGCGGTGACTGGCGCGATGCATGGCTTCGGCGATCACCTCCTTGCCCGTTCCGCTCTCGCCCGTGAGCAAGACAGGAACATCGCGGATGGCGGCCAGCTTGGCTCGCGCGACCACCGCTAAGAACCGCGCGCTGCTCCCCACAACTTTCTCGAATCCGGCGATCTCGTGCGGAGGGGAGGTGGTCAGTTGTCGCAGCCGGACGTCCGGATCATACTGTGGAAGGACGTCGACAGTGACCTCAAAGGGAATGATCGCTTCATTGACCTGGCCCCGGTAGGTCTGCAACAAGGTGGCTGACACCGTCCGGCCCAACACGATCCACACCGCCGCCATGGTTGGAGTGCCGGGACTCAGCAGGATGAAGAGCTGCGCATCTTTCTGGATTGATTTGAGCAATCCATGGGAGATCTGAAAGACGCGGACGTAGTCCGACGGGTCCGGCAGCACCTCGCGGCCGTAGACGTGAAACTGGGGGAGCAAATGAATCCAGGCGGCGAATAGTTGATTCACCTCTTCGCTGTATTGCGTCAGCAAGTGGATCTCATCAAACGTGCGCTGCGAAAGCAGGGTTTTGACTGGGCCATCGCCGACCGTGCTCAGATTAGGCGGGGGCTTGCGAGTTTCCTTTTGAATCAATTGAAGCAGGCTCGCCCGAGCGGCTTCATCTGGTTGCGCCGCGGCCATTGCCCACAAGTCGGTATGACCGATCCAGCTGACCAAGACTCGTTTGAGTGCCATAACGCGGTGGCGAGAGAAGGACCCTATGAAACCGTTGTTGAGTTAACAATAATTATTGTGAAACGCGGCCTCGCGGCCACGAGGCTCGTCCCGGCGAGTTTCTTATCTAGATCATTCAAAAGGAAGGCTTTCAATCATGGCCGCTCTTTCCCCACCTCACTTGGCACGCCAGTTGATCATACGTCTACTGTCGGAAAGTCTTGGAACGGCCGCTGGATAACGGCCGCAACTTTCAAGGCACACGGCAAGATCTCGGCTCGAAATTATGAAAGCTCAAATCAATCGTCGCGCTTCGGAGCGCTCCACCAACATCGTGGTGTGGGTGCAGCCGCTCCTGCAGACTGTCCGCCCGCTCTCGCTGGCGGCTCTCATCTTGGTCGGCGTTGGTCTGCTCGCTGTTCTTAGCTTTGCCTGCCTGCGAGGGTTGTCTCGTATCGAGACTGGTCGCCAGGGGCAGATGGAATGGGACGAGACTCGCGCCGAAGGCTCAATCTCGACGGTCTCCGTCTTAGCCCGCGCCCCAAAGGAATAGCAGTCGACGTTACCAGGCTCGCCACCGCCGAAAGAAGCGGCGGTTCGCCACAAGCATGAGCCTTGCAACGTCGGTTGCCGCTCGCGAGGGCCAACGCAAATGGAGGCGTCGCCCTTCGCCCAAGTTTTTTACTGCAGGGACCGGGCTAACTTTGCTAATTACACCTATGGGCTGCACCCGCCTCGCTACCAGGGAAGATATCCGGGGCTTGGAACTTACCCGGACTCACCTCATCCCTGTCCGGCCTCACGATCTCATTCAACTGAGCGAAACGGAGGAGGCCCATTTTACCGCGGAAACCCAAAGCCTCGATACCCTCGTCTCTTGCCTGATCGCGCGGGTGAAGGAATTTCACTACGAGCGCTCTCCGACCGACAAGATGCCGCGGGCGAATGCCTGGCGACCGTACCGTCTGGCGGTCCAGAACCACCTTGTCGGGTGCGCCGTCCTTCGTCACGCGAAGGAATACAATTGCATCGAAGTGGATGTCTTTCTGACGGATGAGCCACGCTTCCAGCGGCGCCAAGGGAATCTCGATGGCGCCGCCGCAAACCACCCGCCCGGGCCGTACGAACCGTGGGCGGCGGCCAAAGCGCTCACCTTGGTGCTGCTTTCGGAGGCTTTCCGCTGCAGTGCCGCCATGATGCTACGGTTTACCGCCAATGTCGGCCGGACCCCTCAGGAACGAGCCAGGCACGTGAAAATAGGGCGAGTGCCCTTTGCGATCGTGCAGTTGGCGAATCACTACGGGACGCCGGTGCCGGACGCCGACTCGGGGATCCTCCGTCCGGAAGAAGCGGGCCCATTGGATGTGGCCCTCACCGGCTTCTCGGCGCCCATGCGCCGACGTATTGATGTCTTGGTGGCGGAAGGGAAACTCAGTTTGGCTCGCGCCTGCTACCTGGTGCATCATGGAGTGTGGACCGCAGCCGAATTGAGGATTCTGAGCAGCTGCCCAAACCCGGACCTGATTTTGCGCGGAGAAATTCAGCCGGAAGCGCTGTCATTTGTATCGGCACGCGCTTCTTTTATGCCCGCACTGCTCTGCTGGGCGGGTTGTTGGATTGCGCCCGCCAGCAAGTCTTTCTCTCATGACGGGGAGGCACCCCTCGAGGTCAAACACCCGAAGGGGCGTGCCGAAGGCAGCCAGGTCTCTCTCGATTCCGTCGGTGGCAAGCCGGTCTTACCGCAGAAGGTCCTGGAAGATGTCGAGCGCGACCTAACCATCGAATTCGACCCCAACCTGGCTGCGCGAGGGCCCACCAGGCCTCGAGCGAAACCAGCCATCCCTTTGCCCGATTGGAGACCTGCCCCGGCGCAGGCGGAACCCGGTGTCGGCCCCGCCTCGTTGGAACCGGCCGGCAAGTTCATCGCTCTCTTGCGCGCCTGGGACAGCAGCCTGCTCGTTCGCTTGGACGAAGAAATAGCCACGGCAGCCAAGCTTCCCCGCGGCCAGAAGGATCGGCTCGCCATAGTGGTGCCGAGCGATTTTGATGAACTTTCCGGCGAGCGTCAGCTTCGGCTCTTGCGCCAGGCAGACGAGGCGAATCTGTGGCTGATGGTCTGCCCCGAATCGGTCCGCTCGTTGGATGGCAGCGCCCGGGAGAAGCTCAACTCGAGCCGCATGCTGCCCCACTAGGCATGATTAACTACCTGCTTTTTGTTGTCCCTGCTTCGTCCTGGGATGCACGACCGCGAGCGACACCGCCCACCGCCGATGAGCTGCTCCGGGAACACCTGCGGGAAGCTCAGAGCATTCGCGAACGCATCCAGACCGGAGTCAACCTGGAAAGCGAAAGAGCTCGCTTCGACGAAGCGATGGCCCGGATCGAGGCTTTCTTCGTTGGGCGGGCTTCTCAACAACCTCTTGCGTCGTTTCGGAGGGAGTGGGATGAAGAGGCCATACGTGCCGCGCTGGCGATGGAGTGGTTCCCCGCCCTCATCCTCGGAGAGGAGTACCTTGACTTGCTCGCGCTCCTGGAACGCCGGCGCGACTCCGCTCGACCCACAGGAGTATCAGCCCCGGCGGATCCCCTGGCGCTGGGCGAGTCTGTTTACCGAGCGGAGCAAATCCCATCTCATCTGCAGCACGCCGAGAAGGAATTGGCGGCCGTGCCTGACTTGCCCGCGTCGCTAGCGAGCGTCGCCACATCGCGCCGCGCTTTTTACGCCCTTGTTTCACAAATCGGCGCGCATGGTGTGATTGAAATTCAATTATCCCATGAGGCTTCGCAGCGGAATGATATGCCAGCCGGTCGGGCGCGTTTGAGGGCCGAGGTTGCCCCTGCTTTCGAAGACGACGCCGGAGACGATCCCGAGCCTGCGCCCGCCCCTTCCGGCCCGCGTTCGCCGCGGGACCGGATGGTCGATCGCTTGCACCGTGACGTGCGGGCGGCCATCCGCCAATATCGAATCGATCGCCGCGGCGGAACCATCAATGCCAACAACCAGCCGCATGAAGTGACCACCGATGTTTTCGGTGAATGGGTTAGAGGCGGTGGAGATCCCGCGCGCGTTCGGATTATCTATGCTGACGGGTCGGAAGCGGCGCCGTTTCCATTGTGTTGCCTGGCCGGACGGCAACGGCCGCCGGGAAGACCGCGCATTCTTCGCGCCGCCCTGATGAGCATGCGGCACCTGCAGATCGATCGAGTGGTCGATCTGGCCTGGTTCCGCAATCGTGAAGTCTCTCAGGCGCGCAGTTTGGCCGGCTCGGACGAAGTTTGCTACCACTACTCACTAGCTGAACTCGAACGGCTGGCGGCATTGTCGCTGCAGATAAAGCAACCGATTGAACTCCATATCTATCATACCGGTTTTGAACCGGCCTCGATGGGTTTTTATCGGGCGGTGGTTTCGGTTTTGTTGGGAGACGAGGAGTTCCAGGCCGGCTGGGCGAAGAGCTTGCCCCCTTGGCTTGTCGTCATTCCTTATTACTTCCGAGGCAATGCGCTTTATCAAGCGAGCGAGGATCGCATGCGTCAACCGATTGAATGGTTTTGAGGAGAACTGCCATGCCGCCCCAGGGAACAACCGAATGGGTCGCCTCCTGTAAGGACTGCCTGGCTGAGTTCAGGTATTCCCACCATCATCTGCAGGCCAACCGGGTTCGCGGTCTGTCCCATCCGGAACGATGCCCGGACTGCCAGCGACAATATCAAAAGGAGATCTTCACCGTCGGCCAGCCTTCTTTTCGACTGAAGCCGCTGCTGGCTCGGATCGACCCCGACGAACTGGAGACCTCGCTGGGCCGTTTACATCACTCGACGCTATTGCACCGCGCCGAGTTCGTCATCCCTCCGGGCGAACCCCCCAACAAATTCGGCATTCGCGACGACAAGATCGTCGAGATGTTCCGGTGGTTTCAGCAAGCGCCGAGCTTGCAGGTGGTCGTCGTGGTCGGACCGACCGGGTCGGGCAAGTCGACCTATTTTCCCTACCGGTTGGTGTATCCGCCTCGAGGCTATGTGCCGGCAGAACCTGATCCCCACGCGGGCGTTCATTTCGACGCCTCCGATATCCAGCCGGACCTATTCCATCGCTACGGCCAGATTGTTGTCACCCAACCCCGCGTCCAGGCCACGCGCAACAGTCCCGGCTACATCGCCAAGGCCATGTTAGGCTCGTCCCTGGGGGCCGGCTTCGACATCGGATACCAATATGCCAAAAACCCGGCATCCGATTGGCGAACCAAGCTACGCTTCTGTACCGACGGTTCGCTCATCAACTGGATTGCCAGCGGTCAGTTGAGCAAGATCAACACCGTCATGATCGACGAGGCGCATGAACGCAGCCTCAACATCGATCTGATTATCGGCCTGCTGACTAAGGCCCTGCCGCGCTATCCCCGTCTCAAACTGATTATCGCCAGCGCCACCATCTCGGCCGACCTTTTCATCGACCATTTCCGCCGGCACTTGCCCAAGACAGTGGATGTGGAAAAGATCCGACTTGGGGATGCCACCCGGGAGCACCGTCGCTTGACGACCGTCACGGAACGGCAGGTCGTCGCTATGCCCACGCAGCTGCCAGGAAGCAGCCAACCCGGACCGGCCGTCGAACAATCCTGGTGGATCAAGCCTGCGGACAACTGTGAGTTGATGGAGTTCGAGGGCAAATCCTTTCGCGTCGCGCCGCACTTTCACGACGGACCGCCGCTGGATTACGCCTATCTCGACCCCGATTCAAGCGATGAGTCCGAGCTTGAAGCAGCCGAGCGCCGGATCAAGCAGTTGGCTCGATCTGCCCCGGAAGAGATCGCCGCCAAAGCGATGGACCTTTTGAAGCTGATGTATCTGAGCCCGGATGAACTCCGCGCCGGTCAAGGATTGAAGCGGACCCGCTCCCTGGATGCCCAAGGTCGCGTTCCCGCTGAGGAAGCGCAAGGAACGCTAACGGTTGTGGACGTGACCGAGCGTCGTGGCGATATCCTCGGCTTCCTGCACGGAGAGCGCTGGATTCAAGCCTGCTGCCAGAGCCTTCGCGAACAATCGCGTGCCCTCAAAGCCGAATTGGCATCGCAAGGGATCTGGTTCCAGCTCGAAGCACTCCCATTGTACACCCAGCTGGCCCAAAGCGAGCAGGACAAAGCCCTGCTCGAGAGAAAACCGGCTCTCCACGAAAAGTTGGTCAACCGCATCCTTGCCCAGATCGAGCAGGGCAGTCGGAGCATCCTGGCCGTCCACGACAATGTGGAACAATTCGAGGGCATTCAAAAACTGCTCCAGAAAGAAGCGGCGGCCCATCCGCCGGTGGACTTCCAGTTCTGGACCGCCAAGTCGGCCGTCGATACGAGCCAATCACCTTGTCTCCGGAAGGCGGATGCGCAGATTAAGCCCGCCCCGGCGGGCGCTGCCCGGGTTGTGCTGGCGAGTTCGCGCGCTCTCGCTGTCTGGGACGTTCCCTATGCCGAGGCGGCCGACGGCGCGGAAGTCATCCTGGCGGGTGATCGCTTTACATTCCTGCCCCAGGACAGAGAGGTGCGCAGGGTCATCATCTCGACCAACGTCGCCGAAACTTCTCTCACCATCCATGGGATTCTACATGTCATCGACAGTGGGGTGATCAATCAAAGCAAATGGGTTCCGGAGACCCAGACCAAAGTGGTCCGGCCCATTCTGCAAAGTCGTGCCGGGTGTAAACAGCGCTGGGGGCGGGCCGGCCGACTGCAAGCGGGCGACGCGTGGTTGCTCTATACCCGGGACCAATTCGGCTTGGATGAGGAACAAAACCAGCCGCTTGGCGCTCCCGGTGATCCTCGCTGTTTCCCCTACTACTCACAGCCCGAAATCCGCCGTTCGCCCTTGGAGCAAGTCTTGTTGACGGCCAAGAGGGCCGGTCTCGAATCGCTCGACCCGAAACACTTCCCCTGGCTGGAATCGCCGTCAGAGCGAGAGTTAGACCGGGCCCAAGCCAGTTTGAAGGCGAAAGGCGCCCTGGATGCCAATGGCCGCCTGACTGCGTATGGCCTTGAGTTGGCCGCTTTCCAAACTGAACCCCGCTTGGCAAATCTAATGGTGCTGGCCGACCGAATGACCTGCGCCGTGGAAATGGCAACCGTGCTTGCCATCTTGCGGGTGGGCTATCGCAAATTGTTCGTGCGCGATGTCACTTGGCCGGACGCAACCGCCCAGCAAGTCGAATCCGTCCACGCTGCTCTGACTTCGTCCTGCGCGGATGACTTGGAAGCGGGCTTGAAAGTCATTGCCAGCGTTGAGTTGGCTCAATCGGCCGGGCAGGCATTGGCTGCCATGTTGGATTGGCAGGACAATTGGTCAAACTTGACTCAACGTCTCATCGGCCAAGCTCAACCCAGCCCTGAGAAATCGCCAGTCCAATCGCTCATTGAGAGTCTGGCGCAGGTCCAGAACCAAGCTGACCTGGAAAAGGCCCGCCCTCTCCTTGGCACGCCGCTGCATGATGTATTCATGGAAGTCCGCCCCGAGGCCCGTAAAGGGCTGGAGCGTCGCCTGGCCTGGAAAGAATTGGAGCCGCACTGGAAGGCCATCAGCTTGATGCCCGGTTTCGCGCGCTCATGGCGCGAAGCCGCGACGAGCGAGACGCGCTTGGCATGGGTCAGCCTCGAAGTTCTGGAGATCGCTTTGAAGGCCGCGGATTTGGATGAATTCCTTCTCAAACTTGGCGCGATCGAGGCCCGCGAGAACAATCTTGAGCCTGCCCCCGTCCAATCTCCAGCTCCAGACGAGCAACCGATCGTGACAGAAGACCAGGCCCAGAGCCGGCAAGAGACTGCGGCGAAGTTTCTTTTGGACCTTAAGGCTCGGACCACTGGGCTTGGTCGGCACCTCCCGGAGCGGCCTACCCCATTACCCGACAGCGGCGCCTCGACAGCGGTGACGTGGGCGACGCTGGACGCGTTGACGCGCGAATTCGTCAAGAGCCTGGGAAGCAGCTTTCAGAACGTCCTGCCCGGTTCGGTCGCCGCCAGATTCATCGATTCTCTGGAAAAAGTTCGCATGCTCGCTGAGATACGGCAGCTGCAAAGTGAGGCGACGCCCTTGTTCCCTTGGATCACCGGTGGTGAATCAGCCCAGCTCACCCGGGAAGCCGTTCAGAGGTTGCGCGCCGCTATTCCCAATGCGGCCGCCCAGGCATGGTGCGCGGCAAATTTCGTCGATTTCGAGGCAATCTCCGGCAAGGACAAGATCACTGACGGCAGAAACGAACTGGTCAACTCTCTGGCGTGCCACAAGAAGGAAGAAGAGCGCCGCCCCCTCAATTTTGCGCTGCTGGACCGGCTTCGTCTGATCTTTGCCCATGCCATGCCGGAATACTGCTACAGCGCTAAGGAGACTTCCTATGCCAAAGTATTACCCGGCCCTCCGGAATATGCGGCTGTTATCCAGGAACAGTCGATTTGCGCCCTGCGCCGCCCGGCAATGGTTGTCTGCGCCGAACGGCGTCCTTTGGCCAAGGATGCGAGCGGGCAGCGTCAGCTCGAACTGAGTTTTGTCCTCTCGCTGGACCGTCCCGGTTTCAAGATCGAAGCCGCGATGCTGCTCGGGAATGAGTCGCGCAAGGCGCTCGGCGAGTGGAATCCATTCGAACTGGCTGCGTTTCTCCCCGAGACGGCCCCGGAGGAAGCTCTGCGGCAGACGAATGTGGCCCGTTCGCGCATGTTGCTCGATCAGCGTTTTCCACTTTATAGCGAGTGGATGTTCCAGTTGGAAAAGCCGGCGGGCGAAAATGTCTGGTCGGCGAGTGGAATGCTCCAGCAACTGCGTCCGCCCATCCGGGAGCAACCTGGACCGCGAGAGGAAAGCGAAGGAGGTGATGAGGGCGGCGACTTTACCGTCTCCACCTTTGCCGATGAGCGTCCGGAACCTGTCTTAGCTCCGGACAGTACGGCGACAGATCCGGAAAAACGCCCCCTATTCGTGGCCGATGGCCAATCACTCGAGACGGCCTTGAGCGATCAGGTCAACGATTGTGATCAGGAGCGAACTCAGGCTGTCTGGGAAGAGACGGAATCAGCCGAGGCCTTTCTTCCGTCTGTTCCCCCAGCTCCGCCGCTGTTCGACGGCGCGACGCTCCTCCGGTTTGCCTCGCCGCCCCTCGCGCCCGAATCGCCCGGCGCGCAGGTGCGCGGCTGGATCCTGGGCTTCGATTTTGAAGAGCCGACACCCGTGGTCATCGTGGGCCGGCGCGATCCGCGAGATTGGTTGCGCGAGCTGGCCGAGGGGCAGACAGTGAATGTGGAGCTGCTTGGCCGCAGCGCGGGAGCGACGCCGGCGATCAAGGCACGCGTCCGGAACACGGAAATCGAAGTCCCGCTCACCGCGGGCGATCTCGGGTTCCGTGACGACTCTGCGGTCATCGAGACGTTTCTAGCCATGCGGGCGGCTGGCAAGGACCAGCTCTGTTTCCCGGCTTGCGTTTGGGAAGTGGCGCCCGACGAGCTCCGGCTCCGTCTCACCACGTTTCCGGGCGTGATGGAATGGTGTCGGCAGAATGTGGAAGACCCGACCAAGGCACTGGAAGCCATAGTGGTTCGGTCCAACCCGACCAAGCCACAAGAGGTCGGCCTTATTGTCCACGCCAATCCAGCGGAGGGCCTGGTCATCGTGGCGGAAGGCAGCCCGAATCAGTTCGGGACATGCGCTTCGGGCAGCAAGGTCCTGATTTGCCTCGCTCGTTCTCACACCCGCGGTCGGTGGCCCGAGGTGAAACGGCGCCTTCCTGGCCAGGTTAAGGGCCGGGCCGAACCGCTTGGGGTCAAAGCGGCCGGGCGGGACCGCACCCGCTACGTCGCTGGCGAGCCCATGAGCCTGCAGCGACGGGCAGAACTCTTGGCATTAGCGCCGGCGGATCTCGAGCTTAGGGCGATGGTCGACGGCCTTTTCAAGCAGTCCCATGATTTATTCGCGACCGAGGCCGCCACGGCCAACGTCGCCATCACGGTGGGAACTGAAATGATGCGGGAGATTATCGCCCGCGTGATTGAAGTGAATACGGGCGGGGTTCGCCTCAAGCCGTTGGATGATGATCTCCCAATTGCCTGGATGAAACTATGGATGCCAAAAGACGACTTTGGGGCCAATCCCAACGATCCATTCGCCCTTGGCCAGCTCGCCATCGTTCGACCGGTCGGTCGACGCGCGGTCGCCGGCGAACTCCGGGTGACTGCCCGTCCGCCGGATGGCTGCTTCGTCACTGGAACCGTGGTCGAGATCGATGCCCGGTCGGGCGCCCGGGTTTCACTGGCTCAAGAGGGGCTGTCGGCATTCTGTCCGTCCGACGACCTTTACCTCGGCGATGCCTCTTCCTGCGGCCAGGCAATTCCGATTGGAACAACCCTGCCATTCCTCACCTATTCCGAGCGCAACCATGACGCTGGCACATTGCTGTCGCATCGAATGGCCGCTTGGACAGCATTGATGGGTAAGAACGGCTCTCGTTACAGAGGAGTAATCCGAGCCGTTCGCGCTGGCGCTGACGAGGTCGACGTGGATTTTGGAGGGCTTTCTGGTTCCATGTGCCATCAACTACCTCGGCATCGGCGACGGCTTCAGGGGATAGTCATCTCCAGGATTTTGCGGCGGTTGCTGGAGCAAGGCGCGGTTGTCGCCGACTTTTCGGTCGTCGATTGGCGCCTGGGCAATTCAGGATATCGGCCCGCCCGTGGCTCTATGGCTACGTCGATTCAAAACTCAGGGGCCAGACCATCAGCGGAACGGTCCTCCCGAGCCATCCTGATTCGGAATCGGTACCCGTTCGGATCGCGCCGTTTATCGTTGGACACCGCCCGCCTTCGGCGGATTGTAGAACGGCCGCCGATTTGAGCGGGGAATTTGCTCCCGGCCAGACGGTGGCCCGTCAGACGCGCAGCATCCGGAAGATGGAACCATTTTTTCTGGAGCGCTTGTCTCGCGCCTCAGGTCCGCTGGTGTCGATCGGTCGGGCTCCTCCTCGAGGGCGAGATAACTTGCCGACGTTGTTGGAACAAGCAGTACGTTCGGCGCCAATTGACCTCGGTGGAACAACTCCTTAAACGGGGCGATTTAAAGGCCACAGAAGAGGCAGTTAAGTCACTGCGCGCGGATTTCTCCTTCGCTTTGAACGTCGCAGAGCACTTGATAAAACGTCTCACTCTGTTGCGCGATCTGCACGATCGCTTCGTCAAAAACCACGAGATTCGGCAAGGCGCGGCTGTGTTGGCCGATGTCGCGCACGACCCCCGGGGCCGCCGTCCAAACCGCATGCCGAGTTCAAGGACCACGCCGTTTTCCTCGCTGGGGAAGAACGCCATCGCCAATGGGTCCGTCGATGTGCGTCGACCACGACGCCGATCAGAAAATCGCCGATGATCTGCAGGATTGCGTCTACCGCGATGATCAGCCCCTCCTCGGCGCCAGGGCAACCTACGTCATCCGCGCCGTCGCGGGCGACAAGGAGACGTCCTCAATCCCAGTTGTGCTCGTTGCGCCAGCGAAGTCAGTCAACTGCGAGTGCGCGCGAGTGAAGGGCAGGTCGATCTTGAATGGAAGCTACCACCAGCCGCCGACGGCGTTGAAGTCTGGCGCAAGCTCGCCAAGGCCCCTGATGCCCGCCACGAGGGGCAGCTCATCGCGCGCGGGAAGATCTCCCAGTTGCCGATATCGGCCTGCCGATCGAGAAGCTGTTCGGTTACCGCGTTGTCGCGCTGTTTGGAAGTTGCCTCCGTTGGTGTGACCACCGTGATCGGACTCCTCCTCCGGTGAAGGCAACGGCAGCTCGCCCAGGATAACATTCTGCTTTCGTGGAACTCGTGTTCCCGCACTCCCGGTCAAACATCGTGTTTAGCGTCTGGCTCCTTCCCCGGTCTTGCTCGCCGATGACGGCTTGCGGGAGTGCCAGTTCACCGACGCGCAGGCTCCTTCCGGAATTGAGTTGTCCTACAAGATCGAGGCTTGTCCGGGCAACCTGCGCTTCTCCGGCACAACCGCAGCGGCGGTGATCTGGCCGGCCGAAATCACCGATCTGCGCCTGGTCGAAGATGATGCCACCATCCTTCTCTTCTGGGTGAAGCCGCCGGCCGCCACCGGCGTGGCAGTCTGGCGAAAGAAGCACCTTCCCGATGGGCGGGCAACCGATGGACGCGAGTCGGATACCTTTGCCAACGTCACTGCGCGACGAAGGCTTGGTTAACGACGTCGCTGTTACCTACCGGGTGGTTGCCGTCTATCCCCACGCGGCCGCTCAAGGCGTCCTTGTCGCCGGCATTCCCTTCTGTCCACCCAAACCCTGCGCCTGGTCGGTCGAAAACCAGTCTGGGCCTGCTCTGACCGTGTCCTGGGCCCAGCCGGAACGAGGCGAAGCCAAGCTGCTTCTCTCTGAGACAGCGCTGGTCGAAGGTTTGCATCCCTCGGAGGTGGCGCAGGCTTTCGGTCAGGCAATCCCCTCGAGGCGGCCCGGAGCAGCCGCAGTCACGCTGCCGCAACCCGGTCGCTGGTATTTGACGCTTTGCGTCGTCTTACGCAACCGTGCCTGGGTTTCTGCCCTCGGCCGTTATCTGGGTGGAACCGGTTCAGGCTTTGAAGCTGGGGCGCCCATCGCGATGGAAAGCTGGCCGTTCAATGGGAATGGGCGGCCGGCAATGAAGGAGCCTCCTCGTTTTCGGACGGACCGCCCCGCCCGATGACGGCGCAGATGGGACCCTCATGAACGCGACGCGGACGGTGGCGGCCACAGGGACCTCTTCCATTTCGGTACCGGAGGAGCTCTGTGCATGTGGCCGTTTTTGCCGGGATGTCCCCAGACGATTTGGTCCGATTGGCCCC
This sequence comes from Verrucomicrobiota bacterium, assembly GCA_046346765.1. GTDB lineage: Bacteria > Verrucomicrobiota > Verrucomicrobiia > Limisphaerales > SIBE01 > JAXMHN01. The sequence goes on from JAXMHN010000050.1 coordinate 37,789, forward strand.
AGGGCGGCTGGCGCAACGCGGCTTAGAGAGCCTTGCGCCGCTTGTTTCACCCGCTAACGCCGGTCAAGCGACTGCTGGTTCACCTTCGGGTGAAGTTATCTTCTCTTTGATGGTCCCAAAAGACGTCAAGCTTCCAGGCATAAACATTCTGCTGAACAGAGAGCGTCAATATGCGGCCGAGACGGCTCGTTTTGCAGGTAATTCCTGAGGCACGGCGTGCTCGCGAGAACAGCCTTACGGTGAAACTGGGATTGCGCGCCGGCAGATCCCCAATGTCGGGGTCGCGGTCTTTGCCGGACGAGCTGAATTGGTTTTCCCTCGATCAGGTTGCGGGGAAGCATGCAGGCAGGGTTGAGCTGATGTTAGCGACCATGGTTTTGCTAAACGGAACGATCACGGCTTTGGTCAAGTCGTTCTTTATCGCGCTGCTGATCGCCAGCGTCGGGTGGTTGATGGTCGGGAACTTTTGGGCGATCGCTCTCGCCTCCTTCAAAGTCGTCTTCCTGATCTATGAAAGTATCTGCTTGATCGCAGCCATCATCGTCGGATTTGCGTCGATGAGCGATCGATAGGCCGGCTTTATCGGCCTGGTTTTCCCGCGAAGGGCAGTCTCGGAGTGCTAACTAACGCTCCTGCCTGCGGGCGGTCATTCCTTTCAGTTTAGCGGTCATCTGATCTCACCCGATTTTCAGGTGCTCGAGTCCACGACGTGCATTAGTCCGCTCGGTGACTGAGGTACAACAAAGCCCGCCAAAGCCTACGGACTCAAGGGGCGGCGCACTAGCTCCTGGGCGCTCTGGTAACCTGCGACCACACGCCCTCGCCTTTTTCGACAGACTGACGCAGCCTGGTGCGATAAGCTCCACCCCGCCTATGGACGCTGCCGCACCACCTACGGCTCTCATCACCGGGGCGACCCGCGGAATTGGCCAGGCCCTCGCCCGTCAATTGTCGGCCGCGGGATTTGGCCTTTTTATCACCGGACGCGATCGGCCGATGGTGGATTCTTTGACCAGCGAGTTGGGTTGTGCCGGGCTGGCGATTGACTTAGCCCAAGCTTCGGCCGCAGCCGACCTGTTCGCGAGGGCCACACAGTCCCTCGGTCACATCGACGTTCTGATCAATAACGCTGGATTCAACCGGGCCAAAGACCCAATCGTCCGGATGACGGCTGACGACCTGGATGCTTCCTACGCGGTCAATGTGCGGGCGCCCATTCTCCTCGCTGCCGAAGCACTCAAACATATGGCGTCCCGACACTCGGGCCACATCGTGAACGTCATCAGCAGTATCGTCCACGTCCGGATGGAAAACTACTCCGTCTATTCGACCATGAAATCGGCCTTGCATGCGTTCACCGGTTGTTTGATCAAGGAAGCGAGGCCGTTCGGAGTCAAGGTGACCGGCGTCTATCCGGGCGGCGTTAACACATCCTTTCGGGCTCAGGCTCGCCCGGATTACATGCGGCCGGAATCGGTTGCCCAGATGATCATGCAGGCGATCACTGCGCCGCCCGATGTTGTCATGCATGAACTGACATTTCGGCCGATCGTCGAAACTAACTTTTGACGTCGGAAGGTGACGTGACCATTTGGCCATGTCTGATCGACGGTTGGTCCTCAATCACTTAAGCGCCCATCGGCTCGCTTGGCTACCTTGGGTCTGACGCCCTTGCTTACCGCTGAGATTATGTCGCGCCCCCACCGCGTCTACTCTTTGGTTGGGTCGCCCTGCCGGTCCTTGACCCAATCAATGTCATTCTTATCCGCCTGGCTGTCGCACTTGAAGACGCCAGCATGCCGATCGGTATAAGTAACACGCGTCCAATCGCCGCTGCGGAGCTTGCCCGTCCAGCGTTTGATCTGCGAGTGGCCATCGAGGAAAGCGAAACCGCAAGCGCCATTGTGGGTGGTTGCAGGCAGGTCGCACCACCCGTAAAGGCCGCCGTAGCCGCTCAGCGTCGCAATCCAATACCCGTCATTGATGGAGTCTGGATGTTCATCCAGGAGCACGATTAGTTCGGTCGCGCTCCGACGCACTGGATCGGTTGTCTTCTTCCAGCCCTTCCATTGATTTAGCGAGGAGGCGTCGGTGTCGGTGCCCGAAAAGGCATTCATAGAAACGCTGCGCACCCGGCCGCTCCAGCCTTTCGTTCGCTGCCGCGCGCTGAGATAATTGTCGGCCGGGCGAAGACGTTTTGGTCTGAGACAGATACGGCGCCAGCACTGGGTTGGATCGATCAGTATGGTTGGTATTGATGGGATGAGGATCCAGTCGAGCCAACTTCCGCCGGACCCCGCCGTCACTTTCATCGCCACCCAATTGGCGGCATCGACCGCCCGATCATTCTGGTCGAGGGCGTACATGACGTAGGCATACATCATTTGTTTGGTATTGTTCAGGCACGAGATCCCTGTCGCTTTGGCTTTGGCTTTCGACAAAGCGGGCAAAAGGAGACTGGCCAGGATCGCGATGATCGCGATCACCACCAGGAGTTCGATCAAGGTGAAAGCCGGCTGAGCATAGCCCCGCCCGGGCCGGGCCGCATCATCTTTGGAGGTATTCATAACCCGGAAGTTCCTTCGAATGGCTGGCGAGGTTCATGAGAACACAGCTTAGCGTCGCCTCCCCATTCATTAGGCCCTTGCGGCAGGTAATGCAACCAAAGAATGAGGCCTTATGACTGCGTCACTGCGCTCCTTCGCGCGCCGGTCGGTGGCCTTCCTCGCGCGGCCTCAGTTCCCAATGACCCGAAAGAATCGCGCCGGCAGCAGCTTTGCGGCGGCTTTCACTGTGACCGTTTCAGCGGCAGCATTTGTAGTCATCCACTCCTGCCAGCCATTCGTTTGCCACGCCTCTGAATTCCATTGGATTCTATGGTTGAGCGGCCGGGCTCCGTATTGAATGCGAACTCCAGGTCACCCTCGGGGTGGCCAGGTGGTCAGCACCAACTCGGTGGCGCATTATTGGTGCCGAACCGCTCCGAGGGTAAGTGGTCTGATAATACTCCAGCAATCGGCCATCCGCCGCCGCCAAGAGCAGTTGACAACCAGAACGATGGCTGCATTCGGCGGCCGGGAAAAGCCCTGGGGCGAGCGCGTGGTGAGCAACAACCCGTTCGAGGCGAGTTCCACCGCAGTTGGTTGGGGTCGAACGACTCCAATTCAACTCCGCGTTTCCGGTCATGCCCTGGCGGAATAGTCGGGGAGGATCGCAAAGGCTGTGCAGCGGTTCGTTGAACTCTATCAGAGCGGTGACGTCGCGCGGGATCTCGGCCTGGAACTGCAGAGGAAACACTTGGACCACCCTGGGCGCCGGCGGTTGGCCGCGCAAATGCCTTCCTGCTGTCAGGATGGTGAAAGTGGTGGTGAGGACGGAGGCAAGGTGGAGGCCCTTTCGAAACTTCATAGCCATAGGCCACTCTTAGCATCGCCTGTTCCGAAGCGCTTCGGGCCCACGCCTGTTGTTCCTTTAGGGAAAACGCCCAAACCATACCCGCGAGACCGTTCCAACCCATTGGCCGACCGCGGGACTCCGCTCAGTATGCCTTGGCGAAGACCACTCGGCCCGGGGCATCGGCGCCCGAATAGATGCAACTGCCTGGATCGCCGCGAAGGGCGGGATCAATCGGGATGCACCGGATGCTCACCTGCAACTCCTTTTGGAGCGCCTCCTCGTCCGCGCTCGTCCCGCCCCACGTGACTAGGGCGAACCCAGCCTGGTCCTGGGCAAAGAACTCTCGGAAGGCTTGCATGGACGTAATCTCGACCGTGTTGTCCTGGCGCAGTTTGACCGCGCGGGCTAAGAGCGAATCCTGCACTGATTGAAGCAATTCGCCTATCTTTGCCACCACTTCGGCCGGCGGCAAAAACTCCTTTTCGGAAGCGGCGCGGTCGCGCCGCGCCAGGGCGACGGTGCCTTTTTCCAGATCGCGCGGACCGAGTTCGATCCGGATCGGCACGCCTTTTTTCACCCATTCCCAATTCTTCACGCCGGCGTTGATGTCGCGTTTATCGACTTCCACCGTAACCGCGTCACCGTGGAATTGCTGACCGCGCAGCGCGGCGGCGAGCTTGTCGCAAGCCTCGTGAATCGGACCTTGCTGATCGGGTTTGGGCACGACCGGCCGGATAACCACATGGGTGGGAGCCACTCTCGGCGGAAGGACCAGGCCGTCATCATCGCCATGGGTCATGATCAAAGTGCCGATCAGCCGCGTGCTCACGCCCCAACTGGTCGTCCAGGCGTAGTCCCGTTGCCCGTCCCGCCCGGTAAAACCAATATCGGCTGCTTTGGAAAAGTTCTGTCCCAGGAAATGGGAAGTGCCCGCTTGGATGGCCTTTTTGTCCTGGACCATCGCCTCGACCGTGTAGGTGTTGACCGCGCCGGGGAAGCGCTCGGCTTCGGTCTTTTCCCCCGCGATGGCCGGAATCGCCAGGTGTTCACGGAGGAAAGCTTCGTAGAGGCGGTGGATCAGCCTGGTCTCTTCCAGGGCCTCGTTGGAAGTCTCATGCGCGGTGTGTCCTTCCTGCCACAGGAACTCGGCCGTGCGCAGGAACAAGCGCGGCCGCATTTCCCAGCGCATCACATTGGCCCATTGATTGATCAGCAGGGGCAGATCGCGGTAGCTTTGCACCCACCGGGCAAACGCGGCGCCGATGATCGTCTCGGACGTGGGCCGAATGACATAGGGCTCGGGTAGTTCGGCGGCCGCCACCATCTTGCCGTCGCGCAACTCGAGCCGGTGGTGAGTCACCACCGCGCATTCTTTCGCGAAGCCCTCGACGTGGGTGGCTTCCTTTTCCAGGTAGCTGACCGGAATCAGCAGCGGGAAGTAAGCATTCTTGTGCCCGGTCTCCTTGAACCTGGCGTCCAACTGCCGCTGAATCCGTTCCCAAATCCCGTAGCCCCACGGTTTGATCACCATGCAACCGCGGACCTCAGAGTTTTCGGCCAGGTCGGCCGCCCGGACGACTTGCTGATACCACTCCGCGTAATCCGCCGATCGGGTGGGACTGATCGCGTTCCGGCTTTCTGCGGGTTTTTGAGGCGCCATAAAGGCCAAGATCGAACACGATTGCCGGTCAAGAAGCAAAGAGATTTCCTGGCACGCCTGCGACGCGAGCCACGGCCGGCCCGTGAAAAGCCTCGCTCGCTTCGGGTCGGCCTGCTACGACTCTTAAGTGAGACGGCGGGTGGTCGAAAGCAGCGTTGAACCTCCGCTACGCGAAATCCTGAGGTCGAATCGTGAGCAACCCCAATGATGCCGGGTCTGCGCGTCGAATCCCATGGCTCGAGAAAACCAGCTATGGCCTGGCCGATCTGGGCTTCAACTTCTATTGGGCCAACATTGCCACGTTCCTGATGATCTTTTACACCGACGTCTTCGGCATCTCCGCCGCCGCGGCCGGTTCCATGCTTTTTGCCATCAAGATCATCAACGCCTTTACCGACCCGATGATCGGCGCGGCGGCCGATCGCACCCAGACCCGCTTTGGCAAATTCCGCCCTTATCTGATCTGGATGGCTCTGCCCCTGGCGGCGGCCGGCGTGCTCACTTACACCACCCCCGACTTGGATCCGCGGGGAAAACTGATTTGGGCCTATGCCACTTATCTCCTGTTGATGGTGTGCTACACCGCGATCAATATCCCTTACAACGCCCTCTCCGGCGTCATGTCGAGCGATCCTCAAGAGCGCTCCACCATCAACGGGCTGCGCTTCATTTTTGCCTTTGGCGGAAGCATGCTCGTGACAGCCACCACGCCATTCCTGGTCAAGTTTTGCGGCGGCGGCCGTGAACGTCTCGGTTGGCCGCTTACGATGGCTTTCTGGGGAGTCGCCGCTTCGGTCATCTTCGTCATTGCTTTTTGGAATACGCGTGAGCGCATTGTGCCGCCCCCCTCTCAACGCACCGATGTGCGAGATGACATTGCCGATCTGACCAGAAACGGCCCTTGGATCGTCCTGTTCGTGCTGGCCTTGATCATTATGATCACGATCACGATGCGGACCGCCGCCGCTGCTTACTATTTCAAATACTATGTCGAACGTCCCGATTTGATGGCGGCTTTTGTGCCGGTTTACATGGGTGCCGCCGCCGCCGGCGCCTCCCTCACGCCTCTTTTAACCCGTTTCCTCGACAAGAAGAAGCTTCTGATGATCCTGATGACCACCACGGGCGTCCTCTCCATCCTCTTCTACTTTGTCCCCAAGGATCAGATCGGTTGGATGTTCACTCTCCAGATCTTGATCGGCCTGGTGCTCGGCCCGAAATCGCCCCTCGCCTGGGCGATGTATGCCGATACGGCCGATTACAACGAGTGGCGCACCGGCCGCCGGGCCACAGCCATGACGTTCGCCGCGGCCACGTTTTCGCAGAAGTTGGGGACTGCCCTGGCCGCGGCGGCCATGGGTTGGATCTTTACCGCGCTCGGTTACGTGGCCAACGCCGCGCAAACGGTCCAGTCCAAGGCTGGTATCGTCTGGATGATGTCAATCATCCCCGCCATGTTCGCGTTTGTCGCCGCCGGCGTCATGATCTTCTACAAACTCGACCGCCTTCAGATGGCTCAAATCCAGGCTGATCTGGCGCAACGCAAAGCCGCCGATCCGTCGGCGGTCGGAGCGCGTTCATCCGGATGAGCCGGTCGGGACCGGGACGCAACGCCGGCATCGGGACCGGCCAGCCCTCTCATCCCTAGCGTTGCTTCGATTTTCAAACCGAGCCGAACCATGTTACATCCAACCGATCAAGGCGAGCGCTTCGAGCTGGCCAGCCCCACCTTCATGCCTCGGGCCGCGGGCTTCCTCTGGAATCGAACCATGATGATCCAGGTGACCTGCCGCGGCTTCGCCGTCGCGCAGTTCACGCAACCAGAGCCGGCCAAGTATGCGTATGCCCCGAATCTCGAGGCCAAAACCTTCATGCAGCCGGAGCAGCCCTACTACGCTCACCATCCCGGCCGCTTCGTTTACCTTAAAGACGAAGAGAACGGCGACCTCTTCTCCGCTCCTTACGAGCCGGTCCGCGCCAGCCTTGACGCGTTCAAGTTCTCCGTTGGCCAAAGCGATATATGGTGGAGCGTCGTTCGCCGCGGCATCGCCGTCCGGCTTAGCGTGACCTTGGCTCCGGAGCATCCGCTCGAGCTGTGGGAACTGCAGGTTCAGAACGCCTCGGCTCGTTCCCGGCGGCTGAGCATCTATCCTTACTTTCCCATTGGTTACATGAGTTGGATGAACCAGTCGGCCGGCTTTCGCACCGACCTCAACGGCATCGTTGCCAGTTGCGTCACCCCCTATCAGAAAGTCGCCGATTACTTCAAAAACCGTCGTTTCAAAGACAAGACCATCTTCCTGGCTTCCCGTGTTCCGACCGCGTGGGAGGCCAGGCAGGAAGCCTTCGAAGGGGACGGCAGCTTGCCCCAGCCCGCGGCCATCCAGCGGGAACTGCTTGCCAACAGCGACGCTCTTTACGAAACGCCCGCCGCCGTCCTCCAGTACCGGGTCGAGCTCCGGCCGCAACAGGCCGAGACCTACGCCTTCATCTTCGGCCCGGCTTTCGACGACGCCGAGATCGAAACGCTCCGCGCCACTTACCTCGCTGAGCAGCCGTTCATCCGCGCCGCCCGTGCCTACTCCAATTATGTGAAGCAGGGCCAAGGTTGTCTTTGGATCGAAACGCCCGATCCGCACTTCGACGCATTCATCAATCATTGGCTTCCGCGGCAGGTCTTCTACCACGGCGATGTCAATCGCCTCACCACCGATCCTCAAACCCGCAATTATTTGCAGGACAACATGGGCATGAGCTACATCCGGCCGCCCGTCGCCCGCGCTGCCTTCGTGCACGCCCTCAGCCAGCAGGAGCCCAATGGCGCGCTCCCGGACGGCATTCTGCTCGTCCCGGGCGCGGAGTTAAAATACATCAATCAAATCCCGCACACCGACCACTGCGTCTGGCTCCCCGTCTGCCTGCGCGCCTATCTCGATGAGAGCGGCGATTGGGCCATTTTAGCGGCGCCTGTGGTCGATCGCGATGGGCGGTCCGAAACCGTTTTCCAACGCATTACCCGCGCGATGCAATGGCTCCTGGCCGCCCGCGATCAACGCGGCCTGAGTTATATTGCGCAAGGCGACTGGTGCGATCCCATGAATATGGTCGGCTATAAAGGGAAAGGCGTTTCGGGCTGGTTGTCCCTCGCGACCGCATACGCCCTCAACCTTTGGACGGAGATTTGCCTTGAGCAACAGCAGCCCGCCCTGGCGGAACACTTCCGCGTCGGAGCGGCGCAGATCAACCAGGCCGTCCACCGCCACCTGTGGGACGGAAATTGGTTTGCGCGCGGAATCACCGACGATGGCTCGGTCTTCGGAACGAGCAAAGACCAGGAAGGCCGTATCTTCCTCAACCCGCAAAGCTGGGCCATCCTCGCGGGGGCGGCCACCGCCGAACAGCGCGCCCGGATGATCGACGCGGTCGCTGCCAACCTCGAAACGCCTTATGGCGTCATGCTCGTCGCGCCTCCATTCACGGCCATGCGCGAAGACATCGGCCGCGTGACGCAGAAGTTCCCTGGCTCAGCCGAAAACGGCTCGGTCTACAATCATGCCGCCGCGTTTTACATCTATAGCCTTTACCAGGTCCACGAAAGCGACCGCGCCTTCCGGTTGCTCCGGCAGATGATCCCTGGCCCGGCCTTGGACGACTACGAACGCCGGGGACAACTGCCCGTTTTCGTCCCCAACTATTACCGCGGCGCCTACCGAGAGCATCCGCGCACCGCCGGCCGTTCCAGTCAGCTATTCAATACCGGCACAGCTTCCTGGATCTATCGCAGCGTCCTTGAGCAGCTCTTCGGTTTGAAAGGCGACCGGCAGGGGTTGACCATCGATCCGCACCTGCCCAGCCATTGGGATCGCTGCCGCGTCCGCCGGACCTTCCGCGGCGCTACGTTTGAAGTGGCGTTCGTCCGGGAACGCCCGGGCGGACAATGGTCCGCAACGGTCGATGGCCGCGCGTGCCCCAGCCGGACGGTCGCCCAACCGATCGCGGGCCAGAGCTACCGAGTGGAGGTGCGGGAACGATAGGCCGTCTCACTGTTCGGCGTCGACTTCGCAGTGGCTTCTACCATCCCAAAGCCACGGGATTGGTTCGGCAGGAAACTCGCGATGCCATTGCAGATCACGCTGCTCAGTTTCACCGCCCGCGCCGACCCGTCTGCAAAACTGAAGATCACCTGGCGATGATGCCGGTCCATCACAAACCGGGCCATGTCCCAATCCCATTGTCTCGGACTCGTCTTGTTCCAGCGGCCGAAGCGTCGGTCCGCTTCAACGCTGCCAACGCCGCTGCCCGTCACCGATCGAAGGCAGCGCGCTCTTGCCCTTTCAGGGACGCTCGATAGGATGAGATGGCCGGGCGCTTGCCACGGGCAAGCTGTCCGGGGCTTGCTTTGAAAAAGCCGGCCATTCTCGTTCTGGTCGGAAGCTGCCAGTGCCGCTCGATCGGCGGGTCTGGCAGGAATCGCTGGCTTTGCGGGATGCTGGTTACGAGGTGGTCGTGATTTGTCCCCAGATGCACGACCAGGTGCTGCCGGAGGAGCGCTTGGAGGGTGTATATATCTACCGGCACCGCCTCGCGGCCGAAGCCAAGGGCTTCGCCGGGTTCTTTCTGGAATATGCATCCGCTTTGTGGGGCCGAAAGCAAGCTGGCTTGGAAGGCCTGGAGACGGCATCGATTCAAGGTGCTTCATATCTACCCAACCCCCCTGACCTGCTGTTCCTGGTCACGCTCCGTACCAGTTGATGGGCGTCCGCGTCATTTACGACGTTCACGATCTCTGGCCGGAAATGTTCGAGGGCCAAATTCCGGGGCGCGGCTTGTTCCTATTGGGCGGTCCGGGCGGCGGAGAGGCTGACTTACGCGACGGCCAACCTTGTTTTGGTGACAAACGATACGGTGCGCGGGGTGGCTTTGCGCCGGGGCAAGAAGCGGGCGGACGATGTCTTCATGGTTCGGACAGCGCCGAAGATCCCGGCGACCTGCTATGCTGCGGATCCTGGGTTAAAGAAAGGGCGAAAATATCTGGTTGGGTACGTGGGGGTGATGGGGAGCGCCGACGGCGTTCATCACTTGCTGGAAGCAGCCGCCGCGATTATTAAGTTGGGGCGCAAGGACATCCAATTCCTTTTGATGGGAACCGGGCCTGAATATGAACGGCTCCTGGAACTGCGCCGGACCCTGGGACTGGAAGCATTTGTTGACCTGCCAGGCTGGATGAAAGGAGAGCCTTTGTTCCGGGCGCTGCAAACGATTGATCTAGGGGTATCGTGTGATCCAAAAAACGGCTATAACGATGCTTGCACAATGAACAAGGTCCTGGAGTATATGGCTTTCGGAAAGCCCCAAGTGATGTTCGACCTGGTGGAAAGCAAGGCCTCCGCAGACCAGGCTGGCTGGTACGTGACGGAAGGGTCCGTGCCAAAGCTGGCTGAAGCCATCGTCCATTTGCTCGACAACCCGGAGTTGCGGCGGCGGATGGGAGAGATCGGGGCGGAACGGTTCAAGAAGCTCGTCAACTGGGACCACTCTGTCGAACAACTTGAACGTGCCTATGCCAAGGCTGTCTCATGATTTTGCTGGCAGTGCCCGACTCCAGGTAGTTAAGGTGAGCGCCCGGCCGGATGAAAGCAGAGCCTATAGGAACCATGAGTGAGAGCGCTGAGGCCGAAAGCCCCGCTGACCTGAAGCTTTGGGCCGAAATCCAATGGTACTGGCAGCGCTGGCCAAACAAAGGGTTCTGGATCTGCCTCTTCCTTGCCTGGATCGCTTTGTTTCACTTCCTCGGCAATGCCACGTTGGGCTACGTCGACAGTCGTTCCCTGTTTGGCTGGATGCAGTATTCCTATAGCCGGCATCCGGATGATGAACATGGCTATCTCATCCCCGCAGTTATTATAGTGATGTTCTGGTGGAAACGGCGTGAACTCCTTGCCCGGACGGGGGATGTCTGGTTTCCAGCCTTGTCCCTCATCTTGTTGGCCTTGCTCATCCACATCGTCGCTTATCGGATTCAGCAAACCCGCATTTCGATCGTTGCGTTCGCTTTAGGCCTGTATGGGTTGTTGGGATTGGCTTGGGGCCGGCGATTCATGGTCAACAGCTTCTTCCCAATGATCCTCTTCGCGTTCGCGATTCCCTTAAGCACTGTCAGCGAGACCATTACCTATCCGCTGCGCATCCTGGTCGCGAAAATTTCCTGGGCGATCGGACACGGCGTCCTGGCCATGCCGATCACGTTGGACGGCTCCCAAATCCGCGGGCCGGACGGGGCTTTTGACGTGGCCCCGGCATGCAGCGGGATCCGCAGCCTGACCGCTCTGGGCGCCGTCACAATGATTTACTCTTTTATCGGTTTTGCCGTGGCGTGGCAGAGATGGCTCATTCTCCTGGTGGCCTTGCCTCTGGCGGTGGCAGGAAACGTGGCGCGAGTCACGACGGTGATTCTCCTTGGGGACGTCTTTGGCCAGGCCTTTGCCATGCGGATGGAACAGTACTTGGGGCTGGTGACTTTCGCGGTCGGAATTGGGTGTTTACTGCTGCTTGGCCGGTGGTTGCAGCGCCGCTTTGCCTCATGAACACGAAACGGTGGACAGCATTGGGCATTTATCTGGCGCTGATGGGGGCGGCCGCCTTGCTTTTGGCGCGGCTTGGGCATGGTCAGCGGCTCGGCAATCCCGGCTTGAAACTGGTGGCCCAACCGACCTACGACACCAACGGAGTGGTCATTCGAACGGAGAGCATACCCCTGCCTGCTGAGGTGCTGGATTTTGCTTCCCAGCCAATCAACATCACGCCCGCGCTGAGTTAATTGGCTGCCGAAAGACACCCTACTGGCCGGCGGCAGTGTGTGGGCAAAGACGGTTTGGCGATCTTTGGCCAGTGTGGTCATGATGGGCACCGACCGCACCATCCACAAGCCCCAATTCTGCCTCGATAGCCAGGGATGGAGGATCGATAAAACAGAGACAGACCTGATTCCCATGGCGCGGCCCCATCCCTATGATCTGCGGGTCATGAAGCTGACGACGACCGGGCAGGGCATGGACAAACAGGGGCGGCCGATGAAGTTGCGCGGCCTTTATGTGTATTGGTTTGTCGCCGAAGACCACTTGACGCCCTACCACGGCGAGCGCATGTGGTGGATGGCGAAGGAAATGATCCGGAGCGGCGTTCTCCAGCGCTGGGCTTACGTTTCTTATTTCACCGCTTGCCTGCCAGGGCAGGAGGAAGCAGTCTACGCAAGGGTTAAAGAACTGATCGCTGCTTCCGTCCCGGAGTTTCAGTTGGCGGCGGGACAGCGTTCGGGCCATGGGGCGACTGCTGGCCTGACAGAGCCATCGAACGGGAGGCGCAACTAAGATGCCGATGCGATCGACAGGAATATTGCTGAAGGGGCTTGAGAGAGGGGCCAGGAACTGAGTCGCATGCTACGTCGTCAGCGCAAAGTCCGAACGCAGTTTTACCGCCTCCTGGATGCGTCGCTGTTCGCGGTCAGCTTCTGGCTCGCGCACCTGCTCCGCGCCGACAATGCTACTTTGGCCAAACTCGGCGGGCCGGTGAGCATCGGCGCGTTTTCCGATTACGCCTGGTTGCTGCTTATCATCGTTCCGGCCAGCCCGCTTTTGCTGGAAATCCACGGCTTCTATAACCGGCCGCTGATCGCTTCCCGCCGCCGGACGGCCTGGCAGCTGTTCCGTTCCTGCCTCCTGACCGTGTTTGTGATGATCGTGCTGACGTTCTTTTTCAAGCGCGAACTCGCCCGTGCGGTCATTATCTTGTTCGGCTTGATCAGCTTCGGGTTGGTTATGGCGAAGGAGGAGTTGGCGCGGCGTTGGGCCGAGAGCAAGGTTGCTCAAGCCCAATTGCGAAAGCGCTTGATTCTGGTCGGCACGACCGAAGATACCGCCCGGCTGCAGTCGCATCTCGTTGAAACGGACCGGGACGGCATTGAGATTCTCGCCCAAGTCAACTTGAACGACACACCGGTGGACGAATTGGTGCAGCTGCTCCACGAACATTCCGCCAATGGCGTCATCCTGACGGCCAAACACACCTACTTTGGCAAAGTCGAAAAGGCCATTCAGGCGTGCGAATTGGAAGGGGTCGAGGCCTGGTTGATGGCTGACTTTTTCAATACCCAGCTCTCGCAAACGACCCTGGACGACTTTTATGGACGGCCGATGCTGGTCTTTCGATCCACACCGGAGGACAGCTGGCAGGCTTTAGCCAAGGAGGTGCTGGATGTGGTCGGCGCTTTGATCCTGCTGGCATTGACCAGCCCGGTGTTCCTTTTGGCCGCTTTGGGCATCAAGCTCACCTCGCCCGGGCCGGTCCTGTTCCGGCAGCAACGCAGCGGACTGAACGGACGTCCTTTCACGATGCTGAAATTCCGATCGATGGTGACGGACGCGGAGCAGCGCAAGCAGGAACTGGCCGCCTTGAACGAGATGGCCGGCCCCGTCTTTAAGCTCACCGACGACCCGAGAGTGACCTCGATCGGCCGGCTGATCCGCCGCTTTAGCATCGACGAATTGCCCCAATTGATTAATGTCGTCCGCGGTGAAATGAGTTTGGTTGGGCCCAGGCCCTTGCCCGTTGACGAAGTGAAACGCTTTGACGATTTCTCCCATCGCCGGCGCCTCAGCGTCAAACCAGGTATGACTTGCCTTTGGCAGGTGAGCGGCCGTAATAATGTCTCCGATTTCAAAGACTGGGTGCGCCTTGACCTTGAGTATATTGACAACTGGTCTCTTTGGCTCGACTTGAAGATCCTTTTCCGGACTATTCCTGTCGTGCTGATCGGCACTGGCGCCAAGTGAGGACGGCCCCTCCTCAAACAGCGGGGGATGCGAAAGTTCCTGGGCTCCAGCGCTACTACCCGAACGGTTGTGTCGTTGACCTGCTCTCCCGTGAGCAAGTATCCAGTCATTCTCTCCGCTAGCCCCTCATGAAAAAGAACAAACAACAACCTGTTTCCGTCGTCACTGGCGCTGCTGGCTTTCTCGGATCCCATTTGGTGGATCTACTCCTGTCCCGCGGCCATACTGTCATCGGCCTGGATAACCTCGTGACGGGGAATCTGGCCAATATCGCTCAACTCGCCGGCAACCGTTCGTTCCAGTTCATCGAACAGGATGTGACCGAGTTCCTCTACCTGGACGAGAAAATCGATTACGTTTGGCATTTTGCCTCCCCTGCCAGCCCGATCGATTATCTCGAACTGCCCATCCAGACCCTCAAAGTCGGCTCCTTGGGAACGCATAAGGCGCTCGGCCTCGCGAAATCGAACAACGCCCGCTTTCTCATCGCTTCCACCTCGGAAGTGTACGGGGACCCGCTCG
>JAXMHN010000051.1:0-51320 GCA_046346765.1 Verrucomicrobiota bacterium
ATCGGCCTGGGGCAGGCACCCCAAAGATCGGGCCGTGCTTTCGCTCAGGTTATCGATCAAGGAAAAATACCCGCCGTAAGCAGCGTCAGCGTGAATCCGGAAGCTGTGCCTCGCCCGCAAGGCGAGTATCTCGTCCAAGGGATCGACTGCGCCGGCCGCGGTTGTGCCCATGGTGGCGACGACCGTGCCGACCTGGCCCGTGGCCAGGAGCCGCTCAAGCGCGGCGACGTTCAAACGGCCGCGACCATCGCAAGGCACCGGTTCAAAGGGCAGGCGGAGGACTCCGGCGATTCGCTGGTGGGTATAGTGCGCCTGGGAGGAGGCGACAATCCTTTTGCCGGGATGAAGCTGCCCTGCCACCCAAAGCGCTTCGAGATTGGCCATGGTGCCGCCACTCGTCAGGTGTCCCAAGTGACGCTGCCACTGAAACATTCCAGCCAGTTGGGCGACGGCCTCCTTCTCCATCGCCGAACTCGCCCGACCGCCATCGAGGGCGTGATTGTTCGGGTTGATCTGCATCGCCAAAGCGTAGGCCAGGCTCGCGATGGGATGCGGCGGTTTGAGCATCTGACCGGCGTAAAGCGGATGGAAATAGGGGAAGTTATCCGCCAGGCGATCGCCAACTTCGGCCAGCACCGCCTCCAAAGCGGCCCGATCCAACCGGCTGCCAGGATAGGATGGCAGGTGGCCAAACGCGGCTTCAAGCCGGGCGGTGGCGCGGTTCAGGATGGGCAGAAGATCCCGCCCGAAATCAACCGGCTCGTTTGGCCTGTCGGACCTTAGCGGCTGTAAAGGCGATTGCGAAGTTTCCACGTGCGAATCAGAGACAATTCCACATCTCCGCGATTCGTGCGAGGGGAGTACATGCCGCGGCGGATGGCTTCGGCGGCGACTGCTTTCATATCAGCGGCGTGGCCGCCGAATTCCTGGATGAGAGCGATCCGCAATCGGCGGCGGCGGAGGGCGGGGTTCTCATGGCCAGGTTGTTTGCCGGGCGACTTGCCCTCGCTGGCTGGGGCTGCACTCATGGGACAGACTGTGCCTCGGGTGGCGGGTTCGCTGATGAGAAGGCCGTGGTTGGCTGGAAGCACGTGACCTGCGCTTTGGTTCATACCCATTCTGAGGGCCGGCAGAAACACCGAGATCCCATACCCTGGAGGGGGCCCGAGGCCTTTGCTGAGCGGTTGTGTTGCTGGAACTGGCACGAGTTCCCGCGCTCATTAGACCGTCTGCCGACGATTGACTGTGCCAAGCCCGGCTGAAATGTCCAGATTCATTTCTGCGACCCTTGGCATCTCTCCTGCTCCGACGGCAGTATGACGCCAAATTCGAACTCCTTTCGACCGCACGCCATCCTGTGCGTCGTGGGCTGCGCTCTCCTCATCGCGTTCGTTTACCGCCACCATTCCGCCAGCATTGAGAAAAGCCGGAACGTCGCTGCCATCGCCCATTTCTCCAATCAGTGGGCCGTTGCTTCGGAAAAGCTGCGGGAGCAAAAGGTTGTGAACCTTGCCGTCGAACGGACCTTTTCCACTCCAGACGGAGATGATTATGGGCTATTCCAACAGTCTCCAAGAACTCACGACCTGCAACAGGCCGAAAAGAGCGCGGACCTGGCCCGCCGAGGAAGCCCGGACGCAAATGGCTCAGCAAGACGCCCGCATCGCCGAGCTTGAACAGGAACGAGTTGGAATGACCAAAACGCTCGGAGAATTGTCGGGCTCCATTTCCAATCTTGAGACACAAATCGCCCAAACCGAACAGAAACTTCAAGCCTCCAACGCCGACCGTGAAGTCCTCATGGCGGAACTAAAACGGCTGCAGGCGGAAAAGACCGACCTGGAAGAGCGCTTCCACAACCTGGCGGCTTTGCGTGACCAGATTCACAAAATCCGGGACGAATTGTCGATCAGCCGCCGCCTCGCTTGGCTCCGACGAGGGCTGTTTGGTAACTTGAAAGGCGCCGAAGTTCTGCAAAATGGCTTTGCCAACGCCGCCGCCAGCGCCGAAAGGGTGAGCCTCGAAGTGGAACTCCGCCGCAACGAGCCCGCCCGAATCGTTTCGAGCCAGACCCCGTAACCGGCAACGTCCCCCGCCCCCCCGGTCCCTGGGCGGGCTAAAGCCTCCTCACGAGCACCGACCCGCGCAAGCGGATCACTGCGCCTTGGTTTTAAAGATGAATAGATAAGGCACAGCGGGATGGCCTTGCTGGTCTTTGAAGTTCTGGAACTTGGCGCTGTTGAGCCAGAAAGCGTAAGTTCGGTCCGGTTCCAGTTTGACCTTCAACACGCATGTGCGGCCATCCTTGTCGTAACGTGGCTTGGCGACGCCTTCGGGAGTTGAGTTCTGCCAGGCGGTGGACCAACTCCAGGAGTTGTCCGTCATCGGCTTGCTAAAGGTGACTTTGAGATCGATGGTGCCGACGGCGACTTCCTTGCTCCCCGATTCAGGCACCGTTTTGACGACCACAGGCGGCATGTTCTCGATGTCTTGGCCGCTAACTGAGGCGAGCGGCAGAACGCCAACCAGCCATACGAGCACTGCAGCGAGTTTTTTCATAGGTATATTTCCCAACGGATAGCTCCCCAGGATCGAGGCGGCGGACATGGCCGCATCATTAATCACATCATCTTAATTTACACGTGTAAGTCCATCGATCCTGTTAATGGGATTGGACCGGCACAATCTCAAATCGTTTCACTGTTCTCCAACTGGGCAAGCGCCCAAAGTTGGCCGTCAAGCCACAAACGATCCAGTCCGGAGGGCTGTGTTTCCATGCGCACAGGCCAACTAACGAGTCGGATCGGCACGGGTTAGGCTTTAAAAAGCCGACTCCCCGCGCCCCTTTTGCCCAGGCGCGGCGGACCGATCAACCCAAAACAAATGCGTATGAACCTTCCCAGGAATGTTCTTTCCACTGTTGTGCCGGTGAGTCTCTTGCTCGCCCTCTGTCGGCCAGTCGCGGCGCAAGTGCCCACAGTTCTCGACTTCCAATCGTCGGTGAGTGTCGCTGGCACCAATTACGCCGGCTGGGCCGACTTCAAGTTCGCTCTCCTCGATGAACAGGCGGCCGTCACCTTTTGGAGCAATGACGGCACGAGCGTCGGCGGGAATGAACCCCGGGATAGCGTGAGCCTGGTGGTGGAGAATGGGTTGTATCAGGTAGCGCTCGGCGATCCGTCTTACGGCAATATGAAGCCAGTCTCGCCCAGCATCTTCACGAATGCTCACGTCAGAGTCCGAGTCTGGTTCAGCAGCGATCAGAAGTCTTTTCACCGGGTTGTGCCGGACCAACCAATCGCCGCCGTGGGTTACGCCATGATCGCTGCTCGTGTTCCCGACGGCAGTGTTGCCACTGCTCAACTTGCCGCCGGCGCGGTCACTGCCGACAAACTGGCCGCGTCCGCGGTAACGACGGGCAGCATTGCTCCAGGCGCGGTCGGCGGCGCGGAACTGGCCCCGGACGCCGCACTGCAGAACCTGCAGAAGAGCGGCGGCATCGGGCTTTCGGACCAACCGAATGCCACCAATCTCCAGCGGGCTGGTTACCGACGGATTGGCACCGTCCAAAGCGACTCGGAAAGGTGGTTGACCAACAGCAATTTCGTCGCGAGTCCACGGGGAATCATGCCGCCATCTGGACGGGGACGGAGATGCTGGTTTTCGGCGGAGATTCAACGGCTCTATCGTTTCCGCCGACGGAAGCGGCGGTCAGCTACGACCCACACGTTGATGCCTGGACCGCGCTGGACGTTCCTCGAATTATCGCGGGAACGGGCATGGTGGGGGTCTGGACAGGGCAAGAAGCGATCTTGCTCGCCTCGAGCCCCAACTTCCACGGAGCCTACAACCCAGCCACGCGGACCTGGCGCTCGTTGACCAACTTCAATGCCCCGAAGCTCACTCAGACCGCTGGCATTACCGTCGCTTGGACCGGGAGAGAGGTGTTGGTGTGGGGCGGAAGCAACCTGGCTGCGGCGCGCCATCTCTATAACCCGACCACCGACATGTGGCGGCTCGTCTCCACGACCAATCGGCCTCCACCCGCCGAAGGCCAGTCGGCCATCTGGACCGGTTCAGAACTGATCGTCTGGGGCGGAACTCTCTCCGGCGGCGCGAAAGGGGCCCGTTACGATCCAACGACCGACTTCTGGACGCCGATCAGCGAACCGCCCATTCCCCTTCGTTTAGGACATTCGGTTGTGTGGACGGGCAATCGAATGATCGTATGGGGCGGACAAATCTCCCAGGCCGGCGCCACCACTCAAACTGGCGCCAGCTATGATCCATCCACCGACAAGTGGACGGTCCTGAGCGGGAACGCCGCCCCGACGGCCCGTGCGTATCATGTCGCCGCCTGGACGGGGAAAGAAATGGTCATCTGGGGTGGGACGAGCAATGCCAACCGAAGCACTTGGGCCTATCTGCACGACGGCGCGCGTTACCAAGCTCTGACCGATACGTGGTCGCCGATGAGCCCTGCGCCGAGTGCGGCCATGGCGGGCCAGTCGGCCACCTGGACGGGCCAGGAACTCATCCTCTGGGGAGGAGGCGAACTATCGTCGAAGTCCGGCCCACCAAGTGCGGATCCGCAAAGGCCTTTGAGCAACATCGGCTGGCGGTATCGTCCTGTGACAGATGACTGGCGTCCGACCGCTTACGCCCCCACCGGACGAAGCGGCCATACCGCCATTTGGACCGGCAGTGAATTCATCATCTGGGGCGGGTCGCGATCGCTCATCGCCCAGATTCTGGAACCGATCGGATCAGACCTGCTGAACACCGGCGGCCGATTTGATCCCAAAACAGGACGCTGGGTTCCTCTCTCCACGGTCGACGCCCCAACCGCGCGCGTCAATCATGAGGGTATCTGGACCGGAACGGACATGATCATTTGGGGTGGCCAGGGAATCTCGGCCCAGAGCCGCTCAGCGGTGGACGTTCGCTTCCTCAACACGGGCGCGCGATACAATCCCCAAACAGATAAGTGGACAGCGATGGACACCAATGCCGCGCCAGCCGCTCGCACTGACTTCACCTTGACATGGACGGGGAGCGCCGCCGTCATCTTCGGCGGCCGTGGCTCAGCCACAGGATTGCGCCCAGGCGGATGGTTGAACTCCGGGGCTTCCTACGATCCGGCCAATGATTCCTGGTCCTCCATCCGGATTGAGGGAGCGCCTGCGCCGCGACACTTGCACACGGCCGTCTGGACGGGACACGAAATGCTGGTTTGGGGAGGGGAAGGCTCGATCCTGCAACGAACCAACGGGCCCTCCCTCCTCCTGAACACCGGCGCCCGCTACGACCCGATCGCCAATACATGGTCCAGTCTCTCCACCAACAACGCTCCTTCCGGACGCACTTCGCACCTCGCAGTCTGGACCGGCAGTCGCATGATCATTTGGGGCGGAGAGTCGATGAGTTATCGCAATGGCGCGCTTTACGATCCGAATTTGAATCGATGGGCGCCGCTGAGCTCAAACCTGGCCCCCCCAGCGAGCTCCGGTCAGGCTGCCGTCTGGACCGGCGAGGAGATGATCGTTTGGGGGAACGAAAACCTATCGCTCCTGGGAGGACGATACAATCCGACGACGGATGCATGGGCCCAAATCACGCAGGTCGGGGCGCCGCCAGGCCGGACGGCCCATCAAGCGGCGTGGACCGGAACCGAAATGTTGATCTTCGGGGGGCGGGATAGCCGGCGGTATCTGTTCAATAATGTCCTTCGTTATCAGCTCACGGTTCCGCTCTATCTGTATCGGCACGACTGAGGCGAATCCTGCGCCCGCCCCGCTCCCGCCGCCATGCGCCGACTGTCATGGGAGCTCGTCCTGCCGGCTCGCCCGGCGGGCCAGGCGGATAACACGTTCAGCCAAGGCCGCCGCGGCCCGGGGACACCGCCAAACCCGAGCTCGCCGCGGAAGCAGATACCTGTCAGTCTCCAGCATGCAACCGCTGGAGATCATCGAAGCGAATTTACGGCGCCCCGAACACCAGGCGGCCGTGTTGGCGCTGGTTGATGCCTATTCGCAGGACGCGATGGGGGATGCAAAGCCGCTCTCCGCCGAAGCCCGCGACCGCCTTATCCCGGGATTGCTAGCGCATCCGACCACGTTGATCTTTCTCGCCTACTTGGAAGATCAGCCGATTGGTATCGCCGTTTGTTTCCGCGGGTTCTCGACCTTCGCGGCCCAGCAGCTCATTAATATCCATGATCTTAATGTTCTGCCGCCGCACCGCGGCAAGGGAATCGGGCAGCGGTTGCTGAACGCAGTGGAAGCCAGGGCGCGCGCGGATGGATGTTGCAAGCTTTCGCTCGAAGTCCAGGAAAACAACCACCGGGCTCGGCGCGCGTATGCAGCCGCAGGCTTTACCCAGGACCACCATACCAGTGAAGCGGGCGGGGCCCTGTTTCTAACCAAGCGACTCTGATCCCCCGCGGGCGGATGCCGCGTTCCTGCCCAACCGCCACAGTGAGGCAGTTGAACCTTAGGCATGGTTGACGCCATATTGTGGCATGCGAGGTGTCATTGAGCTGGAGGTCAAGGGGGAAAACGTCAACGCAAGGAACTCGGACGGGCTTCTGGTCCCCGCCATTGAGTTGGCCAAACGTCGCCGCGAAGCCGCGGGCGGTCCTCGCCCCAACCCTCTGACACCCGAACAGGGCTCTCCGGCGGATCCCGGGAGGAGGCGCGCCGGCGTAGCGTCCCGACGCCGATCCGGCCGTGGCTCGAGCCGACCGAACAGCCTCCCAACATCCCACAAGATTGCGCGGCGCAAAGCGCGTCCGGGCGACCTATCGCTGCGAGCTTACCGCGCCAAGCGTGACTTCGCTCAAACGAGCGAGCCTCCGCCGGAAGCGCGGGCGCCCGCCTCCGGCGAGACGAAGCGGATGTTCGTGATTCAAAAACACGCGGCGAGTCACCTGCATTACGATTTCCGTTTGGAAATGGGCGGGGTGCTGAAGTCGTGGGCGGTGCCGAAGGGTGTTCCGTATGAGCGAAGCGAGAAGCGCCTGGCGATGCAGGTGGAGGATCATCCGATGGACTATGCTCGGTTTGAGGGGACCATACCGCCGGGCAACTATGGAGCGGGGACGGTGATGGTTTGGGACATTGGCACCTTCGAAGTGGCGGACGGCAACCTCGGCGCCGGCAAGCTGCACCTCCGCTTGCATGGAAAAAAGCTCGAGGGCGAATGGATCCTGGTTCAAGCCAGGGGCCAGGACGGCGACCAACGCACCTGGTTCCTGATCAAAGGCGGCACAAGCATGAAACGGCTTTCCGTCCGGCGCGATGATTCTTCCGCGCTGACCGGGCGCTCCCTCCGCCAGATCGCCGCGGCCAACGACGCCCAGTGGATCAGCAACCGCCCATCGGCTCACCCGAAAGCAAACTCGGCGGCGCCAGTTGCAGGGCCGTTCACTGAGTTGCTCAAGCCCCTGCCCCAATCGCCGGCATCATTCGTTGAGCCCATGCATCCGAAGCTGGTCACCGCCCTGCCGGAAGGCGACGCCTGGATCTATGAAGTGAAGTTCGACGGCTATCGCGCCTTGGCAATTCGGTCCGCCTCCAAAGCCCAACTCCGCTCCCGCCACAAAAAGACTCTGGACTATCCCCACATTCGAAAGGCCATCGAACAGCTGCCGGCCCGCTCCCTCGTTCTGGATGGGGAAGTAATCGCTGTCGGGTCGGATGGCAAGCCCAGCTTCCAAGCCTTGCATCGCGGGGCGAACGCCCAAACCAAGAAAATCTCCTACTACGTCTTCGACATCCTTCACTACGAGGGAAAGGACTTGCGGAGCCTCGGCCTCGAAGATCGCAAGCGTCTGCTCGCGCACTTGGCACAGCACTTTACCCACCCGCTCCACTTTTCGGCCGCCTTGAAGGCAACTACCACGACGGCCCTGCTGAAGGCCGTCAGGGACCAAGGCTTGGAAGGCATCGTCGCGAAAAAGCGCGTTTCCCGCTACGAGAGCGGCGAACGCAGCGGCGCATGGCTGAAGCTCCGAACGGATTGCCAGCAGGAGTTCGTCATTGGCGGTTACCGAACCCGTCGCGGTCACCGCGACTTTGACGCCTTGCTCGTGGGGTATTACGAAGGCCACCGCTTGATCTACGCCGGGAAAGTGAAGAACGGCTTCACACCCCGCATGCGCGAGCAAGTCCTGGATGCAGCCAAGGCGCTGCACCGCCGCCGGCCGCCGTTTGCGGAATTGCCCATCGGTACCCGCGGCGGCTGGGGTGAGGGCTTAACCGAAGAGGACCTGGACCAAATCGTCTGGCTGAGGCCAAAGCTGGTCGCTCGCATCGGCTTCGTCGAGTGGACGCCCCACAACCATCTACGCCACTCCTCCTTCCGGGGACTGCGCGACGATAAGGACGCCGGAGAGGTCCGCAAGGAAGTTGCTTCCTGAAAGGGCGGATTCAGCAGGCCAGCGCCTCCGCTCACCAAAGGGGGGGCGCGGCGCGATCCGGACGCATACGGACTCGCGCCGCGCATTTGCAGGCTCTGCGGCAAGCGCCGACATTTCGCCATCCTGCCGCGCGACGACTGTGCGACGCCAAGAGACCTCCTTGTTTGGATACTCAGGACCAGGCATCGCACTCGAGCACCCAGCCATCTCAGGCACACTGGGGCCTCATCATTACATACGTCGGTCAAGCCAGGTTCTTTCAAAGTATCGCCCAGCACCACTGGCACCTTCGTTCCATTGTTCCACGACGGGTTCCAAGCGAGGTTGTGCTCATCTGGAAGGCACAGCCAGGCTGCGCCTCCGACTCACTATGAGACCCATCGCCATTCTTGCGCTTGCCACGTTGCTCGTGGCTGCCAGCCAATTGCGCCAAACCGCCCCCGACGAAGCTTCCGATCTCTGGCCGGAGCGGGAGGCGCCCCCAACCCGGCGGTGCGCAAAACCCAGACAACCGTGCCATCATCACCCGACGGCCATGCCTTCGACTTCGAACGCTCAAGGGTTGTCAAAACTCGAAGCTGAATCGCCCCTGTCGACCAGCGCAGCCTCTTCCCAGCGCACGATCAGCGTGTTCATCGACCGCAGCCCTGGCGACGTCTACGATTTCGTTCGCAACCCGGCTAATTATGTTCCGGAGTGGGCGACCGGCCCGGAGGGGGTGCTTGCTAAGGTCGGCAACGATTGGCAGGCGAACACCCCCATGGGCAAAGTGACGATGCGATTCGCTCCGCGCAACAGGTTGGGCATCCTGGACCACGATTTCGTTCTCGAATCGGGCCAGACGATTCACAACCCAATGCGGGTGGTCGCAAAAGCCAACGGCGCCGAACTGATTCGGACGCTAAGGCCACAAGCGGAAGCGGGGGAAGCGGAGCTTGCCGAGGAAGCGCAGGCAGCGGAGAAAGATCTGCAGACGATCAAGACGCTCCTAGAGCAAAGTGGGCGTCTCTGAGCGAAACGATGGCGACGCCCGCTGGCGTGCAGCTCTTGCCCTCGGATTACCGACCCTCCGCGCGCAAATTCAGCTCCAGCCTGGAAAGCGCCTGCACATCCAGAGCCACTGTGCCGACGGCTGGACTGACTCCAAAGACCTTGCCGTTCTCGGATTTGTCCAGGCGCAGGCTGACGCCGCCCCCCCGATGGAAAACGGCCCGGGCATCGGTGCCGGTCGAACCCAACCGCTCCACTCGCTGCCCGGCGAATTCGATTTGACGAATACGGTTGAGCGGGATGGATAACTTCGTGCCGGCCGTGGCGATGTTTAAGGTGCCGTCGCGGAGAGATTCGACCTGGCCAGTGACTTTATCGCCGTTACGCAGCTTGGCGATGTCGAGCTTGCCCGTCGGGTTGGGATTGCTCTTTTCTTCATTAAGGCCGTCCCACTCGGAGATCCGCAGATTGCTCAGGCGGACCTTGCCTTGGCCCTGATGCACGAACCGCACTCCGCGCCCCTGGCCGGCGAACTCCTCCGTGTCGGTCCATTGCTTGATCAGTTGACCATCGACGAGCAGGGCGATGGACCGCCTCGGTTTGCTCGACCGAATCTCCACGTGCGCGCTGGTCTTTTGGTTGAAGGGGGGGACGGAGATTTGGCCGAGGTAGCGGATGGGATCGTTCTTTTTGACTGGGAGCAGATTGGCGGAGAAGCTGTTGAGCTGGAGGCTATAGAAGCCCATAAAGGCAGGTTCGGTATCTTTGTTCGCCAGGTTGATGGGGTGGAGGTAATCGGTGAACAAGGCGATGGCGAGTTGGAAGACGCCCTTCCAAGCGAGGTCGAACTCAAGTTTGCTGATGTCAGGGAGATTGACGATGCGGGCGATGGAAGCGGCGTTGGTGGCATAGAAAGCGCCGTTCTTATATTTCCATTCGCCGGCATCGCCCAAGGCGGACACCACCTTGCCGATGGTCCATCCCTCCAGCCCCGCCGGCCCCTCATAGACAATGGAGCCCTCCAAAGAGACCGGCGTGATCGTTTGAATGAACCGGTGCGGCACGACCAACGAACCAGCGTACCACGTCTGCAATTCAGCCTGCTGCTGATCGAGAGAAACAAGGCTCCCTTCCAGTTCGTCCCCGTTGCTCAGCTCCAATCGGCAGGTGTGGACCCCGTTGGTTACGGCCAGCGGTCGATGCGGGAAACGGATCTCGGCGATGTTCTCGGGTTTGAAATCGATGACGTGCGCCACATCAGCGTGTCGCCACCGGACTTGCGCCTCCGCCGTGATCGATTCGAGCATCCCATACAACAGGTCGCCGTTCCGGAACAGGAGCGCCTCCCGGGGAAGCTTGCCCGGATGAACGCTCGCCGCCACCTCCGTCGGTCGGTCGTCAGCCAATCCGGCCACCGGCGCCAGGAGCAGCGCGATCAATGCGAAGCACAAGCCTGGGCAAGGGCCGCCACGGTCCAAGATAGCGAAGAGCTTATTCAATGTCCCACACCTCCTGGTCCTGCAGTTCCAGCTCCGCGTCGTCCAGCTTGGCCCGATTCAAGTTGAACTGGAGCTGCCGAATGTATTGCGGATCCAGGACAACGTCGCCGAAGTTGTCGCTCCGGCCGGTCAGCTGCGCCGCTTTCCACTCGGTCAATTCGAAGGCGACCGTCCCGCCGCCGGCGAAGTAGGCGCGCAAGCCCCACGGCCGGGCGACACTGGCGGTTGAGGCCGGCTGGGCGAACAGAATGTGGCTGACGCGGGCGAGGGGGATTTCGAGCGGGGTTTGCGGCCCCATGAATTTCATTTGGCCATCGCGGACGGATTGCAGCCGCCCGCTGACCTTGTCGCGATTGACGAGGAGGATGAGGTCATCACCGGCCGGCGCATTGGTGACGGTGTCGAGGATGGTTTCTCCCTCCCATTGCGCCACCTTCACGTTGCTGACCTTGATGGACGGGCCGTCCAATTGGGCGAAAAAGAGCGCGCCTGGTCCCTGGCCCACGAAGCCGGCGGCATCTTTCCAGCGTTGGACCAGATGCCCGTCTACCAGCACGCCGAGGGTATTCTCTTCCTTGTTGGCCCGGATCTCGAGGCGCAAGCGGTTCTTTTGAGCCATTTCAGGAATGGCCGTCTGGCCCAAGTTCATGGCCCCGGCGCCACCTTGCACGCGTTGCAAGCTGATATAGCCGGGGCTGAGGTAAAACATGTAACAGCTCGTGCTGTAATCGAAGCGGTCCAAGAGGGTCGTATACAACGCCAGGATCAAGCTGAAATGCCCGTTCCAGGCAAGATCAAAGCCGAAGCTGGAAGAACCCGAGAGCTTGAAATCACGGCCGAGCGTGCCGGCGCTGGTGGCGATGAAGGTCCCATCGCGGTACTCCCAGGACTGCGGATTCTTCCCTTGGACCCAGCCTTCCGGACTGGTCGGTCCTTCGTAAACAACCGAGTAGCCTTTGGACAGAATCGCGATCGACTGCAGAGCTTGACGCGTCGTCGCCAAGTGGCCTCCAAACCAGGTCGACATCTCCAAACGGTTTTCGTCGATCGACGTGAGATCCCCGAAGACCTCGTCGCCGTTCGCAAAGCGAAAGCGGCAAGTCGGCTTATCCGCCGCGGTCACAATCTTGGGCTTCTCGAACCGAATCCACGCGACGTTGGTCGCTCGGAAGTGCAAGGGAGCATTCGCGTCGGGGCGCTCCCAGCCGATGCCTTCGGACGGGCGGATCGAGAGCAGCTTGCCGTGGAAGCCGGAGCCGTCGGTGAACTGGAGCAAATCGGAACCGACCGCTGGCCGGGACGCGGCGGCCTTGGGTGCCTCCGCCGCCAAGAGCGGATCGGCTCCGGCAACGAGGGCCAGCCAGATTGCGCCGGCCGCGAACAGGCTTGCAGCCGGGCCGCACCGTCGCCTGGCGTCCAGAGCTCGGCGCTGGTCACCGTTCATAAATGGCAAGTATCGGTAGTTCAAAGCGAGCGAGAGCAACGAGGCCGCGGTCCCAAAGGTCTGGCCGAATTGTCCATCAAAGCTGCCATTGGCATTTTGGGTGGCGCCGAGCGTTTTGATATTTTTACGGTTCCAAGCTTGCCACGCTTGCGGCGAAGCGTGGAAGAAGGCCTGCGAACCATAGTAGAGGAAATACTGTTGATAGCTGAAATCCGCCGGGGCGCGCTGGAGAAAGTCGAAGGCGGCTTTGAAGGCTTTCGTATTCTTTTCCTTAGCCAAAGACAGCACCAGGCACCCAATCGCTGTTCGGGCCGCATTCGGCGAAGAAGCGGACATGTAGCCATAGCCGCCTTCCGGCGTCTGGCAACTCGCGAAAAACTTCAAACCTCTCTGGATTGCTTCTTCGGGAACGGCAATGCCCGCGTTCCGGGCGGCGAAGAGGGCGACCATTTGGGCGCCGCTGACGGTGGTGTCGGCGTCGGTGCTTTCCGGGGAGTAGCGCCATGCCCCGAGCGGATTGTTCGCCTGCGACGTCAGAATCAAGCGGACGGCTTGCTGCAAGGCCGGGCCCAGCCGCGGATCATCGACCATGCCGTAAGCTTCCGCCAAAGCGAGGGTGCCAAAGCCATGATTATACATCGACCGCCCGATGCGTAGCCGGTCTTCTTGTCGCGGATCTCAGTCAGGATAAAATTCAGCCCCCGGCGAATGGCCTGGCCGTATGGGCCGGCATTGGCATCGTCCCCGTGCGCCAACATGCTGACGACAGCCAAGCCCACGACGGCTGGCTCTTTCCCATAACTGGTGTCCGGCCAGCTGCCGTCAGGGCTTTGGGTTTGGGACAAAGCATCGCAGACCTCTCACGTAAATCCGATCGACTTCCGCCGGGGCAACGTCCGCCTGCTCGGTAAACAGCTCCTGCCCGACAGACACGCTCCCCCAGGTCGTCACCCAAAGAGCGCAGATGACCGCGGCGAGCGTCTGGTGGCGGAGAATGGCCCGAGTCACGTCACTTCGCCTCCAGCTGTTCCACCGCCCGGAAGTACTTTTCGAGCGCGTCACGGAACTCCGTCGGAACAGGCGCGCTCCGGCCGGCGGCGCGCTTGGCGGCGCGCGACTCGCCCTGTTTGCCGGTCGGATCACCTAGCATGGGCGCGGAGGTCCGGTCAGTTGTTCCGCCGGCGGTATTGCCGCCGCCATTGGGATTGAGAGCCATGCCTGGGGCGGGGTTGTTCTGTTGGGCCATCATCTCCATCAGGAAGGCCATCTCCTCCGCGCTGGCGCTTTGGCTAGAGCTGCTGCTGTTATTGCGTTGCTGCTGCTCGTTGATCAGGTTGATGATGTCGGAAAGCAGCTCGATGGCCTGGGTCTGGGCCTGTAGCGTCTCTCGATCCGTCTGCGGCTTCTCGAGGAGCTGGCCGACCGACTGCATCTGATCGACAATGTCCTGCAGCGGAAATTCAAGCGCCGGGACCGGGTTCTCTCCCTGAATCGTGCTCAACGTTTCGCGCACCTTTTCCTGGGTCGCGGCCAGGCCTTTGGCCGCCGCGCCATAGTCAGGGTGGCCGGTTTGCTGGCGGTCAAGCTGAGCAGTGCGCTGCCGCAGATTGACCTCTCGATCACGGACCCGCAACAGGCCGAGGAGCTCTTTGAGCAAGGCTTCGTTGCCCTCACCGCCGCCACCGCCCTCGCCGCCGGAGCCGGAGCTGTCGGACTTCGGTTCGAGCAGATTGGCCCAGGCAATCAAACGCTCGGCCCAGCTGACCAGGGTTTGGCTCGCATCCATCGAGATGTTGTCCAGAATGAGGCCGCGGATGCGGTCCAACTCGTCCGGGACCTGCTCGTCCTTCATTTCCTTGTGGACTTGCCCATAGGCCGGCTTTTGGGTTCGTTCGAAGAAGCGCCCGATCTCCGCATGCAGTTCCGTGGTTCCTTTTTGCACGGTTTCCTGATCGGTCGCGAGGCCAGCCTCGATTTGCCTGGCGCGAGGGGGCAGGTCGCGCGGCAGCATGCCGATGATGTCCGGGATGATGCGCTGCAAGCCGGCCGCAATTCTCTTTTCGTCGGAGGCGCTTTTACGGAGGCGTTCCGCGAGCGTCAAGGCCTGCAATTGATCGAGGCCTTTGTTGACGTTGCGTTGCAGATCCTCCAATGCGTCGAGGGCTTCTTGCTCCTTGCGGGCCGCTTCATCGACATTCTCCCGCCGCTCGCCGGGCTTTTGTTGAGCGGATTGAAGGGCCTTGGCTGCCTGGGACATTTGCTGCTGGGAAAGCTGCTGCATCTCGCGCAAGTTCTTTGCCCATTCGCGCAGGGTATCCTCGGTGAAGGTCGGGTTCCGAAAGGCTTCTCGGAGTGTTTTGGCTCCTTCCTGGGAGAGCTCTTGGAGTTGGGCGGCGTTTTGCTCCTGCTCCTGTTTGGCCTCGGCCAGACGCTCGCCTGCCTCTGGGGCAGCGAGTTTGTCGTCGGAAAGCTGTTGGGCTTCGCGGGTAGTCGCGGCCAGTTTCTCCTCCAGGCGGGTCACTTCTTCCAACTGGGCCAGGAGGGATTCCAAATTCTGCCGGACAAGTTCCGCGTGGCGCTCCGTGCCCAGAATGTGAATGCGAAAGAGAGGAGTGGCTGAGGCCTCGCGCCCCGGGAAGAAATCGGTCGCCAGTCCACGCAATTCCACAATGGAATCCGGAGCGATGCCGAACACCTCCGGACTGAACGGGAAAGTCTCCTGGAGGACTTTTTCCTGGGGGCCTTTCGCCGCCAAGGTCAAACGCCGGGAGGAAGGTGAATTGGTCGGGCCTTCCCCGGCGATCAGTTGCCATTCCAGGCCAACGTCTCGCACGCCGAAGTCATCGCGGCCGGCGACCTTCAGGTCGAGGGTTTCCGTGTGGAGAATGGCGGTGTCCTTCTGCAACTCCCTCAATTCGGGGCTGGCGGGAGAATCCTTTTCCGCCTGCACGCGCAAGCGCCACGGTCCGGCACTTTCCAGTCCGTTCGTGTCGCGCCAACGGAATGTCAGCTCCGCCACGTCTTCCAGCTTCAAGGGACCGGCCGAAAAGCCATCGGCCTGAGTCGGGAGCGCTTCGCCCTCACCGCCGCTGACGCGAAGTTCGGCGGAAGCAAGCGGCCGGCTCGCTTTGCCGTTCAGGCGGGCGATGCTTCCCTCAACCACGTTCAACACGCCGTTCTCGACGTCCTGCTCCACCGCGGGATACTGCAAGTAAGCGGGCAACTGAACGGATGCGTGAAGTTCGCGCAGGACGGCCGGTGCAACGGCTGGATGCGAACGCGCTGCCGGGCATCGCCCAGGCGCAAGGTCAGGATGCCCGGCTGGACTTGGGCAGGCACGCGCCAGCGCAGGGCCGAGCCCTCTCGGCGGGCGGGAATCCTCAGTTGCTGTTCGACTTGTCCGACGGCCCGGCTGGCCGCCACCAGGAGCGATACTCCACGCCGCACCGGATCTCGAAAGGTTCCCGTGGGGACAACCTGTTCCCGGGCAAGCCAACCAACTGCACGAGCGTAAATCGCGGCGTGGGCGATCCGGCGCAATCCAGCGGCCGAAGACATTGCCGCGGCTGCCGGGGACAAGACGATGATGGCCACCAGCACGAAAGCCGCCCCGATCAGCGCCCTGACCGAGGCGCGAGCCGATTCCCCTCCAACCGCTTTGGTGAAGTCGAACTGACTCGCTTCTCCCGCCACTTGTTCGATAGCCGCGGGTACAAGGCCGGAGAAAAGCCGGCCGGCGCCGGTGTTCCTCGGCCAATTCGACAATGCCCAAGAGGCGGTCGCCCAGTCGGCGGTATTCCTTTTGCACAAGCATCGCCAAGGCGCGTTGGTCGCGGCGTTGCATGACCCAATGCCGGAACCAACGAAAAGCGAACCAAGCCAGCCCGCCCAGACCGCCGAGCAAACAGACGCTGCGAAACCAGACAGGGTCTCCCAGAGCCGATCTGCCAGGTAAAGGGCCAGATAAAGAGAGGACTAAGGAAATCGCCCCGAAACAGCTCCAGGCCAGCGTTTCCGTCTGCCAAAGACGCCGTTCCAGCCCGGCGAACTGGCCCTGCAAGCTCGCGGGCAGGGCCACGGGACTCGATTGGTCGGTGTCGATCATGCGCAGAACGGACGCCTATACCATGCCCGCCAGCTTTCGTCCCGTCCAATAAATCCCCAGGAAGAAGAGAATGGCGCCTCCCCACCACGGATTGCTCCAGAGCCGGATTCGCTGTTCCAAAGGCTTGGGCTCGGGCAAGAGGGTGATTTGCCGGACGATCTTGTCCAGGCTCTCGAACGAAACGCTGCCTCCCTGGGTGATCCCGGCCACTTCTCGCAACACCTGCGCGTTGACCGGCCGCCCTTGCTTCTCCAGCTGCGGCTGCGTCACCGTCAAGTCGGTTTGCAGCTCGCGATTGTGGCCCGGCGAAACGATCTGAATTCGATACTTGCCCCCTTCCTGAGGGGTAAATCCACTCTTAAAGACACCCCAACCGCCTTCCACCGGGGCAAATTCGAGCCGTTCAGTTCGGCCAGCTGGCGAAACAATCTTCCCGTTCACGACGCCGTCTTCGATGGGAAAGCCACCCGGATCGAAGACGGTGCTTTGGAGAAAAACCGTCTCGCCGGCCTGGGGGGTTTCCGGGGTAAAGGTGAGACGGATGCCTTCTCGCTCGGAAAGATGGCGTTGGTGGGCCATCCAGCGAACCACCTGGCTCCAGAACCGGTAATGGTATTTGTCCTCAACGCCGCGGCGCCAGCGCCAGGCGCTGTCCGTGCCCATAAAGAGCACCTTGCCATTGCCCGCGGTGCGGGTGACGAGCAGGGGCATGCGTCCCCAGGAGTTGCGCAAAGACGAATGCACCGCTACCACTTCCGAGCCCGGCCGGCTTTTCTCGACGGCGGCTGACCAGAAGAAACCGGGCAACTGCTTCCAGAGTTCATCATTGCGGAACTCATCGTCGTCACAGCGCGTGAAGTGATGCCGCCGGCCGGCGGTGGACAGGACCAAGGTGGATTCGTTTTGGAGCCGGACGCCATCCGGTTTGGCTTCGTCGAACACCACCGGCACGAGCTCCTTCAGCGGGCTGCGCAAGAAAGTCGTCTCCCGATTGCGTCGCCCGGGGACGAAAACGAGACCGCTGCCTTGTTGCTCCACCAGGCCTTTGATCAGCTCGGCGTTTTGCTCCGTCAGTTCGCCATCGCCGATGCCCACATCGCCCAGGAAAATCACGTCGTAGCGCGAGATCGCCTCCTTCGTCTCGGGAAAAGTCGACAAATAATACCGGCCGCCACCCACCCCAAGGCCGGGATGGAACAGCATGCAATTCATCTCCACGCCGGGATCGCGCGCGAGCGCATTGCGCAGAAACCGATACTCCCAGCGGGGCAGCGAATCCACCACCAGCACTTTGAGGGTGTCCACGCGAATGTTGAGGCGCGCGCTGAGCTCGTTGTTCTCGGTCAGGCTCTCGTCAGTTTCAGCCGGGAGCTTCAAAGTGAGGGCGACGTCACCGACGGCATGAGGCGACCACAAAATCGATTCCTGCAGTTCGCCCATAGCAGGAATGACCACTTCCTTTCGGCTTTCTTCGCGGCGACCATCATACAACGTCACCGCTGTTTTCACTTCCCTCGGCAAATAGCTCCGAATCCGAAAGGGCAAGGCGATCTGTTCCCCAAAGAGCCCATAGGAAGGCGCAGCCAGGTCTTCCAGGACCAAATCGGGCAGAGGTGTCTCCCGGCCAACCGCCACCGCGAAGACCGGGACATTTCGTTCGCGGAAACGAATCGCCGCGCTGACCGGCGACTGGCCAAAATTCCAGTCGCCGTCGCTCAGGAGCAAAACCGCTTTCAAGTTCTTTTCCCGCTGCAAGGTGGTCTCCAAAGCGCGGTTCAAATCAGTCGCTTCCAGGGCGCTGGTGGCCGAGTTGGTGCTCCCGGGCGCAGCAAAGTCCTGGACCACAATTTTGCCGCCTCCCTCCAGGCTCTTCCAAAACTCCGCCTTGCGAGCGAGCGCCAACCACTCGGCGCGGCTGATGACCTGGTCGCCCACGACGACGTCGCGCGTCTTCATGCTGGAGGAGGCATCGCAAAGGACGACGATTTCCGGCCGATCGGTCCGCTCGATCAATTGGACGAATTCAGGACGAAGAAGGGTCAGCGCCAGGAGCGTGATCAGGAGGAAGCGCAGGCTTTCCAACCAGAGCGCGGCCCGGCGCCGGCCGCCGCGCGTCCAGTTCGCATAACAAAGCCACGCCGAACCGAGCCAGAAACAGGCTCCCACCAACAATACGGGCGCGCTGGCGGCGAGAGACCAACGATTCATGTTCGCGCCTCCGCCGCTGGCGGGGCTGCGCCAGCGAGCGCTTCCCGACCGACAGGCCCTTCCGCTTGTCGGGCGGGCAGGATGAGCCACCCCTCCGCCACAAGTAATAACAACATGCCGAACACGAACACGCGCCAGATCTCACCCTGCAGCTTGTCAACGCCGCCCCGGCGTTCTTGGAGCATTTGCACTCCCAGAGTGCCAAACAGCCGCTTCGCTTCCTCGCTCGGCAACACTTCCGGATCATCTTCCGCCAGGGGCCGATTGACCGCCAGGAAGCGGTCTCCTGCCCGATAAACCCCAGCTCGCGTCCGAATATCTTTCGGGTTGGTCGAATCGACGCTTTCCCAACGAAGCCCCTGATCAACCGTGCTCAATTGGCCGCACTCCACCGAAGTATCCTGCTGCAAGCGGCGGCTGCCGGATTGCAACAACCGTTGCATCATTGGCACGAGCACCGGGCCTTCGCCCAGCCCCGACCACTCCGGGTCTGGCGACGACGCACAAAAGTAAATTTCACCCCGCCCAAGGGCCTGGCGGACGAAGAAGGGAGTTCCATCGTCGAACGCGGCCAGGGTCGGCTTCTGTCCAACGAGCGCTTGGCGGCGAACGAACATCGTCTGGCCCAACGGCAGGCTCAATCCCTCGTCCGACTTGGCGAGCGGCCCTTCCTCTTCATTCCACCGCACGATCCGAAACGGCCTGTCGGGCGAAGCGGCCTGGACGTCCCCCCAAGCCACTCCTTCGAACCGCGCTGGATCCTTTTGTCCTGGAGGCAGAAAAAGGACGGTGCCGCCCTGCTCCGCGAAGGTGCGAATGCGCTGGGCGATGGCGCCCGTCGGAAGAGTTTCTCTCCACACCAGCAACGTATTGTCTTCCCAAACGGCCCGTCCGAGCTTGGCCGACGTCAAGACGTCCACGATGGGCGCCTCGTCCCGGGCCCCGGCAGCGATGGCCAACTGGAGCCAGCGCGCTCCTTGGGATTCGTCGCTGACAATCGTCGCGCGCACGGCCGCCTCGGGGCTGTAAACGAAATAGGCCGCGTTGTCGAAACGGTTCCCATCGGCGGGCAATTCAAAACTGCCCCAGCCTCTGACCGCCTGGTTCGGCAATCGCAACTTGTGCCGCCAGCGCAGCGATTGCCCCTCGGCGTTCAAGTCCTCCTGCTTGCGCGCCCCATCCAGATTGAGCGTCAGCGGAACGTTTCGGCGAGGGCCGCGTTGCCCTGAATATCGAGGGCAACCGCAACTCACCCCTCGCTTCCGCCCGGCGGATCATCTCTTTGACCGCGACGGACCGATTGGGTTCGCCCGCTTCGTCCAAGGCGAGCAGGCGGACGCGGACGTTTTGGGGCAAGGCGCGCAACTGCGTGACGAGACTATGCCACCGCGCATCGTCCGGCAGCCAACTGCTGCGCTGCAGGTCGGAAGCGAGCCAGAGCTCGGCGGTGCCAGCGCGATTCTCGACCAGCCAGGTCAAAGCGGAGGCGATCAGGCCGGGAATGTCAGCCGCCGTTTCAGTCGCGGAGGTTAACGCCGGGTCGCGAAGAGACTCGGCGCGGCCGAGTTCCTGGGGGGCGCGCAGGGCGCTGTCGATCAGCACCAGATGGCTGTTCTCCTCAAACTCTTTGGCTGCCTGGCTCAAGGAGCGGACCGCTTGTTCGCGTTTGGAAATCGGGCTTCCGCCAACCGTCGTCTCCATGCTCGCGGAGCGGTCGAGGAGAAGCAGAATGGCATCGGGCGCCGGGGAAAGAGCCCAGCCCAGCCATCCGCCCGCGAGCGGCCGGCTCAGGAACAGGACGAGCATGAGGACCGCCAGGACGCGGAGCGCCAGGATGAGCCACTGCCGCAGTTTGGCGTTATTAACCGAGCTGCGCGTCGCCGAGACGAGGAAGCGCATCGCCGCCCAAGGCTGCGGCCGGTGCCGCATGCGATTCAGCAGATGAATGATGACCGGCAACAGGATGAGCGGCAGGCCCCAGAGGATGAATGGCTGCAGAAACGTCATCCCAGTCACCTAATGCATCGACGATCCCACTCGCCGGGCCCGCTCCACGAGGAAATCAGCCAAGACCTTCTCAAAATCTTGATCGGTCACCACCTGGCGGTAATCCGCGTTGAACTCATGGCACCCGCTGCGCAACCGGGCGAGAAAGCCATGGAACTGTTCCAGGTACTGCTGCCGGATGAGCGACGGCTCCGTCACCAACTGAAACGAGCTTTCCAAATCAACAAACCGGACCGGCCGGTCGAACTGGAAATCCAGTTCCATTCGGTCCAAGAGGTGAAACACGGCCAGGTCGTGCTTCTGAAAACGCAAATGCTGAAAGCAACTGAGAAGCGCATCCAAGTCGCAGAAAAAGTCGGAGAAGACCATGATCAGGGCGCGGCGCCGGACCTTTTCAGCCAATTCGTGAAGGGCTGAAAGCAATCCGGTCTGACCGTGTGGTTCCACCTCGGCCTTGTCCAGTGCCTCGAGGACCGTCTGGAGATGCGCCGGGTTGCGCCGCGGGGGGACGTCGCAGACCGCCCGCTGGTTGACACAGAGCAGGCCAGCGGCATCCCCTTGGTGCACGACCAGGTAAGCGAGCGAAGCAACCAGGCGGCGCGCAAAATCCAGCTTGCGCTGATGCCGTCCGACGAAGCCCATCGACCCGCTGCAGTCCAGCACGAGATAGCACCGCAAGTTGGTCTCGGCCTCGAATTCCTTCAGGTAAAATCGATCCGTGCGGCCGAAAACCCGCCAATCCAGGCGCCGGATATCATCGCCGGGGACGTAATTGCGGTATTCGGCAAATTCGACGCTCGAGCCGCGGTGAGGACTCTTGTGATGCCCGGAAACATTGCCCTCCATCGGAAACCGGGCCAGCAACGGTTGCGCCATCAGCCGCGCCAGGGCCCCAGCGTCCAGATACTTCGCCAGGTCCACCTCAGCCACGGGCAACTTCTCCTCGCATCTCCTCCAAGAGCCGCTTGATAATGAACGTGCTGGTCACTCCCTCAGCTTGCGCCTGGAAATTAGTCAAAATACGATGCGTCAGCACCGGTTGCGCGACCGCCTCCAAGTCCTCCATTCGCACCAGGTAGCTGCCTTGCAGCACCGCCCGCGCCTTCGCCCCGCGAATCATATACTGCACCGCCCGCGGACCCGCTCCCCACGTGACCCATTTCTTCACCCAATCCGGCACGTCTTCCCCTTTCGGCCGCGAACGCCTCACCACGTCCACCGCCGCGTCGTAAATATGGTCCGGCACCGGCACGCGCTGCACCACTTCCTGGAACCGGATGACTTCCGCGGCGTCCACCAATTTCTGCAATTCGGGCGGAGGCGCCCCGGTCGTTTCGCGTGCGATGCGCCGTTCCTCCTCCATGGTGGGATAGTCCACATGGATAAAGAACATGAACCGATCCAATTGCGCCTCGGGCAGCGCGTAAGTCCCTTCCTGTTCAATCGGGTTTTGCGTCGCCAAAACAAAGAAGGGCGAAGGCAACGCAAATACGCGCCCCGCCACCGTCACCCGATGCTCTTGCATCGCTTCTAACAAGGCCGATTGCGTTTTCGGCGGCGTCCGATTGATTTCGTCCGCCAAAATGATGTTCGCGAAGACCGGCCCCCGCACGAAGACGAAGGCGCGGCGTCCGGGCTGGTCGGTCTCCTGCAAAATGTCGGTCCCGGTAATATCAGACGGCATTAAGTCGGGGGTGAATTGGATACGATTGAACTGGAGCGACATGACCTGCGCGAGGGAGTTGACGATCGTCGTCTTGGCCAGTCCCGGCACGCCCATCAGCAAGCCATGCCCACGCGCCAGCACACAGATGAGCAGTTGTTCCACCACTTCCTGCTGACCGATGATGACCTTGCCCACTTCATCGCGAATCCGCCGGTAAAGCCCGCGCAACTGATCGATCGCCTGCACGTCGCCTTCGGCCGACCCAAGACGATTCGTCCCGGCATTGGTTTGCGGGTCTGTTCCCGCAGCATTCTTCATAACTGGTTCAAGCGCTAATCAAGAGGACGCCGCCGCTTCAGGTCAATCCCAGAAACATCCGTTAGGCAATCTCCGGCCAATCGGTCCACTGACGCGGCTAACTCTCAGATGAAATTTCGGAGCCGCCAACCAAGGTCCTGACTCACACTCGGTTAAACGTCCACCCATTCTAATGTCGGGTGGGGGAAATAGCTACCAGAGGTTCAATGCCCAAGCGGTGGACCGGGAACGAAACGGAGGCGGGTTGCCCTGGCCGTCTCCAAGGGATGGACTCCGAGGTTGCGGCGAACCCGAATCCGACACGGTAAAAAAGCGGATTGGATCGCTGGCGGCCGCTTTAGGCAGGCAACGGACGCTTGGATGCCTTGCCCCTGTTAGCACTGCCACTGGCCGCACGCGCTTTCGACGCGCGCTTGCCGGGACAGGCCCGATCTCGTTCGGAAGCGAGGGCCTCGGCTAACGCTTGTTTTGCCTGTTCGACAGCATAGTAGCAGTCCAGCACCGAAGGACTTTCCATCTCCAGGAGGCTCTCCATTTCAGCGGCGCGATGCTCCTCCTCTCCCCGCACCTCGGCAATCACGTCCTCGACACCTGGCAGCGTTGTCGACGAGATGGCACACGCCTTACAAACATTTGTGTTGGATGGCGCCCGAACGTTAAATGTTGCTCCACAGCACCGACAGATGGCTGGATACATAATTTCCGTCGAATTAACGAAACCGCGGACATCACCTGCCAAGCTAACCGGCTACGGCCAGACGTTAATTCGTCCCGTCCGGGATGCAAGCTGAATTCAACCAGCTTACTTTCCCCGATGCTCCTACAGCCGGTTGCCAAAGTTGCGAGAGTCCAAGCGAACGGCTGGGGAGAGCCTGTGGGCGGACACCGTGCTAATGCGACGCCGCCCCTTTATGCGCCGCCCGGTCTTTTCGTTCCGCCCTCAGCCACACGACCAAGGCCGGTCCAAAACACAGCATCACTCCCACCCCAACCACGAGGAACCCCCAAATATTGGCATCCATAAATACCTCCGTAACTACCCAAACCTCGGGGCTAAAGGACAACTTGTCCAGCGCCTGCAGGCAGTTCGGCCGGCAACGGGACCTCACTCGCAGAAGCCTGCGCCTGTAAAGCGTTCAGGTCCTTGCGCAGACGGCAAACTTGCAGGTTCAATTCAGCGTTGCGACGGATGTTTCCCTCCCGGGTAGCAGCTCCAATAGCATCCTGGAGCGCTTGCACTTCCCGCTTCAATTGCACGACTCGTTCGGCAGTTGCTTCATCCATAGCGTACCTCCTTGTCGATTGCCCGAAACGTCGCCCGTGGATGCATCGGGCGCAAGGGGCCAAAATCGGTGAAAGGATCAGCCCGGGGCCACGTTCGTCAGACAACCGACGCGTTGACAGCAGTTTAGAAAACATTGACACGTGGCCAGGTTTTTTTCGCCCTCCGATCAATATGAAGTCCCCGGCTGGTCTTACGGAAACGAGCGGTTGGCCTCACCCACGTTCACCATGGAACACTCCACCGATCGACTTCGCCGCCGGGCGAAAATGCCGTCCGACCAAACCCGCCCCCGAGAAAAGCAAAGCGGTCACCAAAAACGGGACGAACGTCCGGCGAAAGGGCTCGCGGTCCAATGCCGGTCGGCTACCCCAACAAGCTTTTTGCGGACGGCGGTGATGACAGCAGCGTCCAAAAGATCTCAGCGAGCAATATTGGCGCGGTAGACACAATCACCACCGCTGCGACCAGCGCCGCCAGTACAGCGACGACCAAAGCGGCGACAAAAACCAATTCGTCGGCGTCCAAGCCTGAGAGGAAATCGGGCCGCCTCCAGCAGAAAGTGCGGATCACGGCCGGAACCCATCTCAGCTGGGTGCCGGCGGGTTGGCTCGTTTGACCCGCAACGATTCGCGCGGCGGGTTGTTATCTGGAATGTTGATGGCATGAAACGAGCACTGGCATTGGTAGCGCTCCTGGCGGTGGTTTCGCTGGGCCTGCATGCCATTCTGAAGAAAAAGCCGGTCTACACCAACTTCCCGCCAGCAGGCGGCACGACCTGGGCAGCTTTCGGCGACAGTCTGACATCGGGCTACGGCGCGTCTGAGGGTGCCGCTTACCCCGCTGTGCTAGGGGCGAGGCTGGGCATCCCCATCCAGAACTTCGGAACGCCAGGAGCCACGACCCAGGACGCCTTGGCAACCATCGACGAGGTCCTGCGCGCCGATCCGAAGGTGGTCCTGTTATGCTTTGGCGGCAATGATACGCTGAACAGCGTGCCGCACGAGCAGACCTTCCGCAATCTAAGGGCCTTGATCGACCGGCTGCAGCAGGCTGGGACGTTTGTGGTGCTTATCGGGATTCGGAGCGCCAGCGTCCGGGACAAATATCAGTCGGAATTCAAGCGTCTAGCCAAGGAGAAGAAGGTGTTCTATATCCCCAACATTCTTTCAGGGGTGCTGGGGGATCCGCGGCTGATGTCGGATTATATTCATCCCAACGAGCAGGGTTATGCCGATATCGCCGGGCGGATCGAAACCATGCTCCAACCTTTGTTGCCGGAGTTGATCCCAGGGACGAAATAGATCGGCAGAATAACTTGGCCAGGTTGGACGTCAGAGGAAGTCAAAGCCCGTTGAACAGTTCAGTCGTCACCCGTCTCATGAAAGCCACTCGCTTCGTCCCATGGACGACCGCCCTGCTGGCCGCCGGTCTGCTGGCATCGCTGGCCCTGCGGCGTCCGACGCCATGGCTTGCCCAAGCCACCGCCGCCGAAAACACCGCTGCCGACAACCTCGGAGGCCTATTGCAGGCGCGCTATGAAACCGCGGCACGCCTCCTCGACATGGAAGAAAAACGCCTGAAGCAGGGCGGCACCACGCTGGCCCACGTCTGCGAAGCAGCCCGACGGGTTCGCGACTCCGCCATCGAGCTCCAGGTCCCGCGGGAAGAGCAACTCCGGGCCTTGTCGAATTACCTGGCCGTGACGCGCGATTTGGAGACGAATGTGCAGCGCGCCTTCGACAACGGGGTTGCGCCCGCTGCTGACCGGGAGTCCGCTCGTTACTTGCGGCTGGATGCCGAGATTGCGCTCTTGCGAACTCAGCAAATGAATGGCGGCGTCCGCCGCCAGCGCTCTATTGAAACGCCCTAAACGCATCTGGCCGATTGTGATCGGCGTCGTTGTATTTGGCCTGCTCATGTCGTTGCGGCACGAGCTTTCCTCCGTTCCAGGCAGGGCCGCCGCCGCCGCGGCGGCATTTCTGATCCTCGGTTCGTCCGTGATCCTTGCGAGGAAGCCGGCGGGGCCAAAGTGAAGGCTGGATTCTTATCGGGAATGACGCGGCAGTGTCCTCCGCATCATCATCGGACCGCAGGGTTTTCTCCGGCGCCGACTTCCAGCTCGGCGAGGGAAACCGGACCGGATATGCTGAACTGATTGACAGTCCGCGCTTCGAGGACGTTCCGCCCTGGATGGAGCGGCCAGACAAATACACCCGGCACGGTCTTCCAGCCGGCGTGATCCAACCGC
This sequence comes from Verrucomicrobiota bacterium, assembly GCA_046346765.1. Taxonomy (GTDB): domain Bacteria; phylum Verrucomicrobiota; class Verrucomicrobiia; order Limisphaerales; family SIBE01; genus JAXMHN01. The sequence continues at coordinate 26,190 of JAXMHN010000051.1, forward strand.
GCCTCGTATCGATCAAAATTCGGGGTGAGCGTGTTGAAGGAGACCGCGATCCCTTGGGGGCTGGGGCGGAGGCTGAGGGTTGCCTGGCCGATGGGGAAGTAGGGATCAACCGCTGGATTGGCTGGCAAGGGGCGGGTATGCCAGCGGGTGCCCTCACAAAGCTGATCCTTGACGATGAACATGTGAGCGTAGTCGAAGCCCGCATCCATCAGGTCGGTATTGGGTATGTAGCCTATGAAACCATATTTGTGCAGCTCATCGGGATATAAAGCCAGATCGCCAAAGTCCTGGAAGTGCTCCAATTTGACCGGCAGATCCGCTTTCCGATAGTGCTGCTGTTCTTTGCCAATGACGAAGACCAGGTTGCTGCCGCCGCGGTAGAACCACTCCTGCCGGATCTCGTAGGCATTCAAAGGCAAGCCGTCCTTCTGAATGAACAAGTTCAACGTCGGATCGAGCATGATCCATTTGCCATACTGGTTGGACCAAATCTCGGTCACGGAATGTTCCGTGGAACCGCCAACCTCTGCCACCCCTTGATGCCGGCGCAAAGCCAGCGGCCGGTCGACCCAACCGAGGCTGGCCGCCGCCGAAACCAGCAATTCAGCATATTGCGCGCAGAAGAACGTATTCCCATCCGCGATACCTTTCAGAATATCGAGGGCGCCATGAGTGGTGACGGAAGGGCGGCCGAACTTTCGAAATTGGCGGTGGACCCACTCGAGAAGAAGCCCCTGGCGCTCAAATTCGCTCCGACCTGACGCAACCACCTCGTCAAGCTGATAGCGGCTCCGTAATTCTTTCAGCTTCGGATTGGCAAAAGTGTCGAACTTAAATCGACGGCTATACTCGCTCTCAACGAACGGCAGCGTTCCGAGCTTTTTGACCAAGACGGAGCGATCGCCTGCGCGCGCAGTCTCTCCTTCCCGGAGGGGTTGGCTTTGATCCGGCTCCGCCACCGCGACGGTCAACCAGAGAGTCGCGAGCACGGCCAGCGCAGCTGGCCGAAGGTGGCTAGTTCTTTTCATCGGGAATCGATTGGGGCCAAGCCGCGCGATCGGCGAAACTAGTTCGGTGGGATTTCGGAAGCGTCCAGGGCTGCGTTGCTGACGGGGCCGTCCCAGCGTTTGGCAGTGTTAGGAATCGTCGAGCCCGTAAAGACGCCATAGAACTGGCCCCAGATCAACTGGCTGGGTTTGCTGCCGGCGGAATGCCCATCCACGTAAACAATGTTCACCCGTTTGTTGTGTTTCCTCATCTGGGATTGGAAACGGAAGTTTTGGTTCCCTTTGGGCGCCGTCTGGCCCGGAAAGGAACCGCCCGCCCAATAGCCGTCCAACCAGGCGGCGTCCGCCTTTTCGTTGCCAAGCCCGCCGCCGATCTCCTTCGGATTGTCCGTGCCATTGACTTCCGTCACAGCGACGACTTCCGCGGGACGCTGGACGCTGGTAACCTTAAAGCCGCGCGGTTGGCCGGCATCACCGCCAAAGACGCCCAGGTAATTGAAGCCATACGATAGAAAGCCGGTAATACTCGGATCGAACTCGCCGGGCTCTGTTTTGTAAGTCAGCCCACGGCGCTTCTTGGGGCAGACCCAGACTTTGGCAGCGCCGGTATAATTGGAGAGAGCGCTGGCGGGCGTCCGCAGCCATTCTCCGCCGCAATTCTTGCCCCGGGCGTTTTTGTAGGGTCCGACTACCCACCATTGGTTGGGGAAGACATCGAGGTTGTCATCCGCATACATCATGATGGCCAGCCCGATCTGTTTGGTGTTGCTCAAGCAGGCGGCTCCCTGCCCTTTGTCTTTGGCTTTACTGAGGGCGGGCAGGAGCAGGCTGGCGAGGATAGCAATGATGGCAATGACGACGAGCAATTCGATCAGCGTGAATCCATTCACACTGGGCCGCGGGACATCCTTGGAACGAAGAGAACGTTGGTTCATACGCGATCGCGAACTGCAGAAACGGTCGTGATGCTCAAGACCGAATCGGCCAGCGCAGAACCCGGCTCGAACCGAGCTCCACGCCTCCTCCCCTGGATTGTGCTGACACCAAAGCGGGACCGGCGCGGAACCAGTTGCGGGCATGGCCAGTTCCTACACCCCGCGAGGGAATTGCGCCAGCCCAATCGATCGGTCGGTGAGAGTGCGTGGAAAGCGCTCCGGTGCAGTCGCGGCTGCGACCTGCTGGCAGAAATCCGACTAGCGGAGCCTCACCCGATAGACGGCGAAGGCGGCGTTCGCATCCGGGGTGATCGTGATGAGGTGACTCGTGCCGGCGGCGGTGAATGTGCCGAGGGACGCCCAATTGCCAAAGCGAACGGCCCCTTCCACCTCGAAAGGAGAGCCCGCGGCGAGCCCATCGATCTGGAGTTGGAAGCGGGCGCCATCGCGTCGGAAGGTGAGGCGCGGCGGGGTGATGGGCGCTCCGCCGGGGGCCCAGGCGGGATAGGCCGCCGGGCTCGAGACGAGGAGCCGCGGATTGGACCCATCGGCATTGACGATGTTGATGCTGGAACGGCTCGGATCGCCCAGGAGGGAGTTCCAGCCATTCAGGACCTGTTGAGGGGCGAGATCAAAGGCGATCTGCGTGGCGTCCGGGGACCAAGCAACCTTGGAGACCCAGAGGCCCTCATTCAGGCGGAGGATCTCGCGGTCGTCGGTTCCATTGTAATTGACCACGCGGATCGAGCAAAGGGCTGGCAAAGGCGCTATCCCAGCCCCGTCAAAGCGTGTGTCCTGGCGGAGAGTGTGGCGCACATAGGCCACCCGCGTGCCATCGGGTGAAATCGAAGGAGCATAGTCGTGCGGGGTCGCGATGGTGTAAATCAGGGTCGAGACGTTGAAGAAAGCATCCGCCTGCCCAACGGGATTGGTGAGTTTGCGAATAAACGGGGAAATGCTTGCCGTCGAGAAAACGGCCAGAATCGTCCCTTCCAAACCAGCGCGTCCGGCGGTGCCGACGGCTGGAACATCCGAGGCGACTGTGGCGACCACTTCGTTCAGAGCGGGATGCCAATCGACGCCATCGCCGCCTTGGTTGAAGCCGTCCCGCTCCTGCGGGGATAAATAGACGTATGAACCTGCCGGCAGGGCATCGGCGAGGTTATAGACATCCACGATCGGAATGCGCCCGCTGACCGCTTGCACATCCTCCCCATTCAGCGTTTGCTGCAGCGAAATCACTCCCGATTTGAACAGGTTCATGACAACCACCCGCGCGCCTTCGGGCGAGAAGGCCTTGTAAAACGGGAAGTTCACCTTGTAGGAGGAAATGCGCGTCCCGAAGCGCGGCACGAGATCATCATCAAAGCGACGGCCGTCCAGCACGAACTCATCCGAGTAGCTGGTGGCTCGCCCGGTCGCGCCGGTGACCAGGTCGATCACGTAAACATTTTGACTGATCTTGAATGGCCGCCCCGGATCGGGAGAAGTTACCATCAACCGGCGGCCATCGCGAGACAATGTCGGATAAAGCGGGGAAGGCAGGCCTAGCGTCACCTGTTGATTTCCGGTGCCGTCGCCGTTGATCCGGCCGAGCAGCGCGGGAGCGTTCAGCGCGGCGACCTGGTTGTAATAAACCACCCCGTTGGCAGCGTGGAGCAAATCGGTTGCGGCAAAGAAGAGCAGACAGAAAATGAGCCTTTGTAACATCACGCCTCTCATGGTGAATGGGTTCGGGGCCTTGCCCGGCGAGTGACTGTGCCTGTTGAACCGCGTTCGCGCAACAGGGAAACGGCAGCCTTGGACCCGTCCCACGAGATGGGAGGGGCGTCCGTGGACCTGCGACCGAAGATGAGCCGCCGCTCCCGCTGGCCCGCCGCAGCCCTCGAACTCCCGACCGCCATGCACCGCCCGTTCGCTACGGATCGAGATAGCGAAACGGCGCGCTCGGAGAGCGCCGCCCTGCCAGCCCGGCCAACGCCGCCCAGGCGAGAAATCGCAGCCGCTTCAGTTGCGAAATAGCGCCAATGAAAGCACTGTATGCCGCCGAAAACATGAGTGTCGCCAATCGCCCGCAGTCCAGAACGACTTTAGCCAGCTTTATTTTTCTCAGCCGCTGGCTGCAAGCGCCGCTTTACCTTGGGCTGATCATTGCGCAAGGCGTCTACGTCTATCGCTTCACGCTTGAGCTTTGGCACCTAATTGACTTTGGCCTCTTGGGCCATTCCCCGGCCACCACCCAACCGACGCACGCAGTCGATCCGGAAACCGAAGTGATGTTGCGCGTGCTCGGTCTGATTGACGTGGTCATGATCGCCAACTTGCTGATTATGGTCATTGTGGGCGGCTATGAAACGTTCGTCTCTCGTCTCCGCCTCGAAAACCATCCTGATCAGCCGGAATGGCTCTCGCATGTGAACGCGGGCATTCTGAAAGTGAAACTGGCCACCGCCTTGATCGGCATTTCCTCGATCCATTTGTTGAAGACTTTCATCAACGCACAGAACCTGGAGACCAAGATGATCAGCTGGCAGGTTGGCATTCACCTCACGTTCGTGTTCTCCGCCATTGCGCTGGCCTGGATTGACCGGCTCACCTTTCGCTCTCCCGACAAAGAGCACTAAGCGCCGGTCGAGGCCACTCAGATCTTGGAGCTACGCCGTGGAATGAGCGCGGGCGCTTGTCTCAAGAGAAGCGCGCGGATTGCGAGCCGCGAAAGCCGGCGTTTATTTGCGCGGCGGCCGCTCGGGCGCGGCTGGGTGAGGCAAGACGATGCCGACATGTTGCCAACGGCCTTGGCCGTCCTGCACGATTTCCAGGCCGCAGGCGCGGCAGGTGTACTTGCGGCGCCTGAGCAAGGGGCCAGCCCGGCCGCCTTCGGCCATCCAGCATTTGCCCGCTTGATCGATGCGAATCGAAGAGATGCTAGTGCAGAGACCCGCTGCGTTGACCGGGCAATCATCTGCGTTGCAGGTGACTTTCGGCGGCATCATGGCTAAGTGGGATTAAAGAAATGGACGACAAAGGTGGGATGAAGCCCCACTCTCCTTACGCCCAGCTAGACACCGACCGAGGCTGATTTCGTATCAGCCCGCCGCAACCGGGAAGCGATGCTACGGCTTGCGCAGCCATTAAAAGCAAGGCTCGCTCGATCCGCTGATTACCAAAGTGTACCCGAGCCCGGTGCTGGACGGCGCGGAGGGCACCGTCTGCCAATTCGCATTGGGGCCGAGCGTGCTGGACTGCTCCAGGGCGCAATCGCCGCCATTGAGTCCCCAGGAGAGGCCGAGTCGGTGGTCGTTGCGAAGATCGACCGTCAATTCGGGCGAATCAGGCCAATCATGGCCGGCGTCTGAGAGGACCCAAACCGGCCCGTTCATCAGATCAGCCGAGGGCGCCCCGGATGAGCAGGCATGCATCACCACACCAGCGCCTTCGTCGAAGGCAAAACCGAGGGCCAGGCTGGTTTCGCGAGCCGAGAGGCGGCGCGACATACAGCGCCTGAGCGTGTCGTTGTCGAGCGCGCGTTGCCATACCCCGAGTTCATCGATCGCCCCGGCAAAGTGACTTGAGGCTTTGCCGCCTGGCTCGCCGCCGATCGCCGCCCCGGCAGCTGGAGCGACCCAGACCACCTCGTCGCGGGCGACCTCTTCTCCATTCAGATAGAGCCAACGATGTTTGCCGTCATTCACCAGCGCAACAAAGCTCCACTGATCGATCGGGAGCGCCTGGGAGCCGACGAGCTGGGAGCTGTTATTGACCCAACTTTCCAATGCGCCGCTGCCGCGATTGAGGCCCAAGGTTGCCCCCCAATAACCATAGGAAAAAATGGTGGGATATGCAGTCGTTTGGACAGTTGCCGGCTTCACCCACGCTGTGATGCTCCACTGCGGCCAGCGAGCCAGCTCGGGAGCAACCCTCAGCACCATGCGGTCGTCCACACCGTCGAACTGAACCGCGTAGGCGCTCAACGGGCCGGATGGCCAGGTCCGCAAGGCTGCCACGGGCGACCAACCGCCGCCCAAGGCGCTGCTGTTGACGCGCCAATAATAGCCCGTGCTGGCCTGGAGCGGGCCGATCGATCGGCTGGGGACGGTCAGGTTCGGCAGATCCAGCAGCACTTGGGTAAAGGCAGGGTCACTGGCCAACTGAAAGCGATAAACGGCCCCGTCGGCCGCATCCCAAGAGAAGGTCGGTCGTGTTGACCAAGCGTCGCTTTGGTCGGGCGGAGAGTGGAGCAAAGCGCCGTTTTCGACGACATAATAGAACGAGGGGGCATCGCCACTCTGCACCTCGATCAGGGCCGAACCGGTGGCGGATGGCGTGCCAGCCAAGGCGCCTGTGGCGGGATCGAACTGCAGGCCGGCCGGGACCACGCCCGAGAGGATCCGGAAAGGACCAGACAGCCCCGCGGGCGGTTGGAGCCCGCCGGCTATGCCGACATAAAGCCGGGCGGCAAACCCGCTCGAGTAGGGCTCGAAGCGAACATGTTCGCTCACTTTGGCGCCTTGGCCCGATCCAACCCCGCCCGGACCGGTGATGTGCCCCCACCAATTGCCGCGGGCGTCCAATTCAACCGTCGGATTGCTGTTGATGACCGCGTAGTCGGCCATGTCAAGAAACTGGCTGCCATTGACGAAGCAGTTGGTTCCGCCGCTATCTTCAAACCATAGGCCGCGCGGCCCGCCGCTGAAGACGCCGCGCTGGATCGCAAGGTCGTTGGCCTTGCACCGAACGGCGAGGTCCTGGGCGTGGGCCACGACCACATCCTGCATCGACACGGTGGCTCCCGCGGCATAAACCGCCGCGCCTGGATGCCAGCCCTGCCAGCCGACACTGACGTGTCCCGCATATCGAATCTCCGCATGCGAGAATGAGGCACGCCCGGGAGCATAGACTCGCACCCCGCTCCACGCCCCGGCATAAACCGCATTCGTCGTCCGATCGGTATCGCCCTGGACGTCATCTTCCAGGCTCGTGAGGATGACCGGTCGTCCCGCTTCGCCTGTCACGGACAACCGCCCCGAGACGACGATTGCGCCGCCGTCCCGGCCATAGGCATTTTTGACCACCACTCCCGGCAAGAGCGTCAGCGTCACGTTCGTTTCGACGGCTAGGACCCCGTCCCAACCAGCCGTGACGAACGGGAGACCGGGATTCAGGTGGAAGACCGTATCGCTGGTCAGCGTGCCGTTGGGAAGAAACACGCCGTCGTGGCCATTGTCGCTTCCGTGATTGTTGGCCAGAATTGGGCTGCCCGCGAAAGCGCTCCAAAAGATCGCATAATCACCGCAACGACGGATCTCGTTATCTTCCACGACCGGCGAGGCGGTCCCAGTGAACTTGAGTCCGAATCCTTCCGCGTCGCTGATTTGGCATTGTCGGATCGAGGGGGCGGCATTGTCGATCCAGATGGCCGCTCCCGGATGGCCAGCTTGCCACCCCGAGGTGACGTGGCCAGCATAGCGAAGTTCCGTATTCACGATTGTGCCGCGACTGCCGGCCTGAAAACGAAGGCCGCTCCAGGCGCCGCGGTAGGTGCTGTTGGTCGTTTGGTCGGTATCGCCCAAAATCGAATCGTCTTCCATGCTCGTCAGAACCACGGACGCCGCCGCCCCTCCGCACTGCAAGGTGCCGTAGATGTCGATGGCGCCGCCGTCCCGGCCGTAGCTGCCTTTCACGACCGTCCCTGGGTCGATCGAGAGGGTGGCCTCAGGGGCGACCACCAGGTTGGCATCCCATCCCTGCAGGATGTAGGGGATCGAGTTCACCGTCATCCGCCAATCACGACGCAGGGTGCCATTGCCGATGAAAATACCGCTGAAATGGTTGTTGGTGCCACTGTTGCCCTTGAAAACCGGTGCGCCTCCCAAGTCGGTCCACAACACCGCGTGCCCCGCGCAGTCCTCGAATCGATTGCCTTCCACCGTCGCCGACGAGGATTGAACAAGCCGAAGGCCGTGCATGCCGCTGCGTCGAACGGTTGCCCCCCGGATGACGGGAGAACTGTCCTGGACGAAGATGGCCGCAGCGGGATGCGGTGCCTGCCAGCCAGTCGCAACATGCCCGCCATCATCCACCGTCACATGCTCAAGCCGCCCCACGCTGTTGCCATAAAATCGGATGCCGCTCCAAGTGCCATTCGTATCACGCGACCACCGCCGAAATAAGACGTCTTCGGCTTGCAGGCCGCCGTAGACCTGGATCCCGCTCCAATCGCGTGAGGCAGCAAACTCCAAAACCGACCCGGGTTCAAGGGTGAGACTGCCATTGGTCGTCACGGTGATGCCCAGGTCATATTGGTCAACAATGAATGGACCATCGCTTGCCTTCCAAGTAACGGGCCCGTCGATGACGCATTCCACCCAGTTGGTGCTGTAGCTCCCGTCCGGATTGGCAGTGACGCGCTGGTTGACGTAAGTCTCACCTCGAGCGCCCACGAGCCAGGTGGCCAGCAGAACCAGAACCGCGGGCAACAGATAGCGGCGAGGAAGGAGAGTGAGCGCCATAGAATTGCTTGGTCGAGGAGAATAATAAGAGTGTTGTGTTTAACACACTATTTATATTAGATATATTGATTTTCTATCGATTGGCAAGCTCTTTGCGAGGGGGATGGAAGAAGGGAACGCCTGCGACGATAGGCGCAGGTAGACGACAAAACGTCCCACGTCGCCTCCGGACGCGCCGCAATCAATGCCGCGGCGAGCCGCTACGGGAATGGCCATTTTTGCGCGAGCGATCGCGCAACCGAACGAATTCCTTCTCTAATCGGTCGAGTTCTTCATCGCTGAGTTCTTCCAGGCAGACCAGGCGATTGCGGGCACCGCCGACCGCCCGTATCAATTCATCCAATTTGAGATGGATGGCTTTGGCATCCCGGTTTTGGGTCGATTGCACCAGGAAGACCATGAGGAAAGTGACAATGGTCGTGCTGGTATTAATCACCAATTGCCAAGTGTCCGAGAAATGGAAAATGGGACCCGAAACGATCCACGCGAGAAGGAGAAGGCAAGAAAGCAAGAAGGCGGCCGGCGTGCCGGTCCAACAGGCGGTGCGATACGCAAAGCGCCGAAAGGACTCCTTCAGCGTCGATGGCGGTTCTGCCATCGCCTTCGGCTTGACGAGAGGTTTTACGGGACAAGACATAGCGGCTGTTCGTATTCGTTGTCCTCAGCATCGCCGCGAGCTGCGATCACAGCCATCGGGAAACAGTCCTGCTTTTGAACTAAAGCGGCTTTGGAATGCCGGTTCGGGTTTAGCCCGAGGTGGGGTGGCTGGCGCTCGCGCGGTTAGGGCGCTAGCCATTTCGACAGTTCCAATGAGAAACCGCGATAATTCCAATGGGAGCCCCGCCGTGAGCCGGATTTCTCACTACCCCGCGGATTGGAATCACCAAGCGACGGTAAGGAAGCAGTCTCGCCCGCTCGGGAGGACGTAAAGAGGAAAGGCGGCGGCCTTTACCAGCCGCCGCCGCTCGGTGAGTGTTAACGTGAAGCCGTCATTTGAGCATCTTCGAATTCGCGATATTGCTTCTCGGCTTCTTCCTTTCCGATGCCATATCGCTCCTGGATTTTGCCGACGACTTGATCGCGTTTGCCTTCGAGCACATCCAGATCGTCATCGGTCAACTTACCCCAATGCTCCTTGATCTTTCCCTTAAACTGCTTCCAGTTACCTTTCAATCGGTCTTCGTTCATCTGATATTCCTTTGGTTTTGCAAGACCGCTGCGCCCCGCATGGGCCCAGCTATGGAAGCCTTCGCATTCGTCACTATGACAATCTCTCACGGAAGCGGTCGGAATGAAATCGGGGCGGCGACACGCTCTTGAGGCGGGGGAAGTCCCGCGGGAAGATCTCGGCATTGAACTGAGGCGGGAAGGGTGGCTGTTGGGCGCGCGCAAGCAGCCTGGGCTACCGCTTTGCCTGGACGATCCAACTGACGTAATACCGCGCGGTTCGCCCCAGCCTTCCGTCATCCAATGTCCCTTTGACCTGAATGGTGCCATCGGGCTGGCTTTGAAATCGGCCCATCCACAATCGCCCCCATTCTTCTCCATTCTTGCTGACGGGGATATAATCATCCGACGCGATCCCCAGGAGGGTGAGTTGCGGTCGGACGAGCATGAGGCGCTCGCCATTCAGATCAACGAAGTTCTCGGCCGCATGGGGCGCGGAGCTGTCCAAAAGGACGCTATTGGCGTCTGCGCTGACGCGCGCGCGGAACTGAATGATGCCCGCAACCGCCGGCCGGGTGTTTGCCTGGCTGACCTGGGCATCGGCGCTCCTGATTTGATCGCCGGCCTTTTGGAGCCGGCCTCGAATGTTGGTGACTTTGGACTCCGCCTGCTCGACGGAGTCAGGCGGGGAAGGCTGGTAATCCTTGGCGCTGGTTTTCTCCGCCTGGCGTTGGGCCTCGGCCAGAGCCTTGGCACAACGGTCCACGGCGGTCAGAAGAGCTGGCTTCCCAGCCTCGGTCGCCCCGGCGAGCCGCGCCTGCTGCTGGGCGAGGTCTTCCTGCGCCGCCTCCAAAGCCCTTTGGGCCGTCGCCACGTCGATGCGCGTCAATCGCTGGTTGATCTCATTCACTTTCTGGGCCGTCGATTGGACGCGCGCCTCCGCGGAGGCCCGCTCGTCAGGCGACGCCGCGCTGAGGGACTCGCTCGCCGCTTGCAGCGCTTTCAAAGCGGGCTTCAATTCCAATTGATTGATCTTCGCTTTATCGAGATTGTCGAGAGTTGATGGCCATTGGTAGCGCTCCAGTTGTCTTTGCTCCTTTTGAGCCTCCTGTTGAGTCTGCTGGGCGGACTTGAGCCAGTCGGCATAGCGCGTCTGGTCCAGTTGGAGAGCTCCCGCAAACAGCAAGGATTCCTCAGCGCCGGCGACGGCGTCCCACCCGTCATCCGCCGCAAACGGAACCAAGACGAGTTGGCCCAGGAGCAGAGCCCAGCTCAAGCCATGGACGATATGCGTCAGACTGGACATGCGACTGGCATCCAGCGGGTGCGTTTAGCTCGAACGCTAACGGGAGGCGGCCGGCGCAGCAAGCAAAACGCCATCCACCGGCCCCGGGCGAAAAGCTCGGCCGGGGATGCGCCAACGCGGTCGCCCGGCATCTCCGGCCCAGCGCCCGCGCCGGGCCGGAGATCGGGAGCCTTGCCTCGGTTTACTTCCGCAGACGGAAGAAACGACTGGTGGCGGCTGGTTGGAGCGTAATGGAGTTATTGGCGACTCCAGTGACAGGAGTCCAAGCGGCGTCGCCGAGAGCGTCTTTGCTTTCCAAGGAGAAGGTCGCGCTCGCTTGCCACGAGATGGTGACGCTGCCGTTGGCGATCGTGACGATCAGCGTCGGCGAAGTCACGACTGGCACAGGACTGGAACCGCCACCGCCGCTCGATGCCCCGGGAATGCCATACGGCGAAGGTCCGCCCAAGGCGGCCACTTCCTCGTCGGTCATCGCACCGTCGCGGAACTGGATGGCGGAGACGTAAGCTTCGGCCCGTTCGTTGTCGTCGCCGTCGCCAAACATGAAAACCTCCGGAGGGAGGGCGAATCGCGAATCGAGCGCGTTGCCGTCGCCGGTCAGGTCCTCGCGATGTTTCTGGCCATTGATGAACTTGGCCAGTTTGCGGGGAGTGCTGGCCAGGTCGACCGAGAAGACGACCCGCGCCCATTGTTCGCGCGCTTGTCCCGGGCCGGAGACGCCAGCGACGACGTCATAGAGCGAGCAACAACCTTTGCCGTAGTAGCCATCACTGGCGCGCCAGAAGAGGTCGCCGTCGGTTGGATTGGTCAGGTCGTGGGTTTGGAGCAACGACCCGAAACCGGTGCCTTCGGTGCCCCAAAAGACGTCCAGGACTAAGGTCCATTGATTGACCTTGGTGCCGCCGCCGTTCGGAGCGATGCCGTGATTGACCCGAAGCCCGATGCGTTTGAAGATGGCCCCAGCCGCATCCGTTTCGTCATTCGGCATATAAGGGATGTGCAGAACGGTCGCTTCTTTCCCGCCGATTCCCGGGATGCCAAACTGGGTGGTGGTTCCGACGGCATAGCGGCCGGCCAGTTGCCCGTCGATGTACCCCAGGTCCTGCCCGACCAGGGCCGCCAGACCGTCGTCAAACTCCCATTGGCCCTTAACCGGATTGGGGGATGGAATGCCCGCGGACGTGGCGCTTCCCAATGCAGCCACTTCTTCGTCTGTCATCGCGCCGGCGCGGATTTGGATCGAGTTAACGTAGGCTTCGGCTCGTTCGTTATCGTCGCCGTCGCCAAAGAGGAAGACTTCCGGTGGCAGACCGAAACGCGAGTCGAGGGCGTTGCCGTCGCCGGTGAGATCTTCCCGATGCTTTTTGCCGTTAATGAACTTGGCGAATTTGCGCGGAGTGCTCGCGAGGTCGACGGAGAAGACGACGCGCGCCCATTGCTCGCGGGCTTGTCCTGGGCCGGAAACGCCGGCGACGCCGTCGTAGAGGGAGCAGCACCCTTTGCCGTAATAGCCGTCGCTGGCGCGCCAGAACATGTCGCCGTCGGTCGGATTGTCAAGGTCGTGAGTTTGGAGGAGGGAGCCGAAGCCAGTGCCCTGGGCGCCCCAGAAAACGTCCATGATCAAGGTGTATTGGTTGAGCTTCTGGCCGCCGCCATTGGCGCCAAGGCCGTGGTCCATGCGCAGGCCGATCCGCTTAAAGATGGGTCCTTTGGCGTCCGTTTCGTCATTGGGCATGTAGGGAATGTGAATGACTTTGGCCGGCTTGCCATCGATGTCGGGAATGCCAAATTGGGTCGTCGTCCCGAATTCGAAACGGCTCGCCAGCGAGCTGTCGATATACTGGAGGTCCGCGCCTGGGCTGGCGGCCAGAGTGCCAGCATCGAAGTCCCATTGGCTATACGGAATGGGGATGCCATCGGGACTGGCCGCCCCGAGCGCGGCCACTTCCTCGTCGGTCAAAGCGCCCTCCCGAATTTGAATGCTGCGCACAAAGGCTTCGGCGCGCTCGTTGTCATCGCCGTCGCCAAAGAGAAAGACCTCTGGGGGCAGGCCAAAGCGCGAGTCGAGCGCGTTGCCGTCACCGGTCAGGTCTTCGCGATGCTTCTTGCCATCGATGAACTTGGCGAGCTTGCGCGGCGAACTCGCCAGGTCGACGGAGAACACGACTCGGGCCCACTGGCTGCGGGCCTGGCCAGGGCCAGAGACGCCCGCGACGACGTCGTAAAGCGAGCAGCAGCCCTTGCCGTAATAGCCGTCGCTCGCCCGCCAGAAGAGGTCGCCATCGGTGGGATTATCGAGGTCATGGGTCTGGAGGAGCGAGCCAAAGCCGGTGCCTTCGGGCCCCCACAAGACATCCATGATCAAGGTATACTGATTGACTTTGGTCCCGCCGCCGTTCGGGGCGATATTGTGGTCGAGACGCAGCCCGATCCGCTTGAAAATCGGCCCTTTCGCGTCCGTTTCGTCGTTGGCCATGTAGGGGACCCGCAGCACTTTCACGTCTTTCCCGCCGAGGAGCGGAATGCCAAAGGAAGACGCCAGGCCAAATTGGTAGCGGCTGGCAAGGCCCGCATCGATGTAATGCAAATCCCGGCCGATCGTCGCAGCCAGGTTTCCATTCTGAAAGTCCCACTGTCCCTTGACGGCGTTGGCCAGGTTGCCGGCGCTGGCCTTGCCGGTGGTGAACTTCCATTCGCGCGTCACCGCCGTCCCGGCGCTATCGCTGAATTCCAGGCGCAGAGTCTGATCGGCCAAACTGGCCAGCGGCTCCGCCACCTGGTGTTTCACGCTGGTCACTTTGCCGGACTTGCTGATGGCGTCTCCGGCCAGGGTGACGGGAAGGCCATTGATGGAAAGCTTGATCGAGGCTGGGGTGACGGTGGTGCTTTCTTCGGTGATGGCGAGTTCGATCTTGGGCGTGACCGAAACGTTCGCGTCTCCCGGAAGCGGTTTTGCGGAACTGACATAAGGCGGCCGCTGCACGCCGGCCTTCGCTTGGGCATAAGCCTTGATGGCTCCGGAGACAGCTGTGTCATTCAGCAAGACGCGTGTGCCGTCCGCTTGCACGGACCAGAGCTCGAGGTGCACCCCACCCGTCCCCTGGGTCCAGAGGACTCGGAGAGGATACAGGCCATCCGCATCCACGAGGATGGTGGTGGTCCCGGTGGTGACGGCGACGTCAATCAAGCGCGCCGCAGTCGCATCGCGCGGATCCGGTCCGATGGTCAGGCGGGCGTTGTCATCCGTGACCAAGCCGAGGGTGTAGACTCCTTTTTTCAAATCCAGGTAGCCAGTGACTTCCATGGCGATATTGTCGCTCGTGCCGCCGCTGCCTGGAATGCCTGGAATCAACTCATCCGGATGCCCTTCGGTAGTGTTGAAAACGCCGCCTTCGGCGGCCCCGGTTCCTTCCATGTTGATCACGTTCCGGGTGAAAACTCCGCCCACCGCCTGGCTGAGATCGGCAATGTTCGCGCCGAGATTCCCGGCCAGCTGGTCCTCCGCGCGCTGGATGGTATTCCCAGCGGCCGGAGCGTCGGCCAACTGATGCACCCGCACGCTGAACCCGGGCTTGGTCGTATCCACCGTGTTGGGCGCAGCAGCGAAGCCTGCCGGAATGACCGTCGCATTCAGGACGGTGAAACTCCAACTGGTCGATTGCGCCCCGTAAGTGAACTTGACCGTGTGGGTGGAGTTGGGAGCGAAAGCAATCGCGGGCGTGTAGGTGATGGTGGTCGTCGAACCGGTCGTGCTCGACTGGGAGGTCACCTTCTGACCGTCCACCTCCAGCTGCCCAGCGGCATTGCCGAGGTTTTCCACCTGCACACGGATGGGAGCGTCTGGCCGGACGGCGGAGCCGAGCGGAGCGGCCGATAGCAAGACCGCGCCAGCCGAGACCGTCGTGGTGGTGATGGTCATATCATCGAACCAATGGTTGGCCCGAATGGCCGCCGTCAGCTCGGCCGTGCCGGCGCCCACCCCGAAATTGCCGGCAATGGGCGCGTAGGGAATGCCGAAGTTGTCGTAGACTTTGACTCCGTTATAGGTCACATCAAGCGTTCCGTCCGCGTCCAGGTTGATCTCCACCGGCACAAACACGGGCTTCTGGTCGTTGGCCGGGCCCGTCCGCAGGTTGGCAAACTTCTTGGCCGCGACCCGTTGCCCGCCAATCCGAACGATGATGCCGGGAGCGTCGCCTGGATCGTTGCCGTTGGCCGAAAACACCCCGGCATTGTCAACGGTGTCGAAGGAGATGATTAAGCCGGTGCTAAAGCCGGTCCCGTCGCCGGTGGCGCCGCCTTCACGAAAGGGGCTGGTAAACCCGGCGATGTCATCGGCCAGCACAAAGCTGAACCCTTGGGCTGGCTGCTCCGTGCCGCCGTGAATACTGACGTGGAACTTGGCGTTAAAGCTCGCCACTTTCTGTCCGGCATCGATCAGCGGGAAAACATAGGAACCGTGCATCGGCAAACTGGACGTGCCATCGATGTAGTCCTGCAAGTCCTGCAACTTCAAATAACCACCCTCGACTCGCGTCTTATCTCCGAGCACCGCCCCGCCGGGGTCCGACCCAAAATCGCTCGTAAAGGTTCCCGCCGGCGCCAGCGGCCCCGCGAGGCAAGCCCAACCGAGCGCGAGCGCGGCCACAGCCGGCCGAGAACAGAACCCGCCACCAGGCAGACGCCGGCGGACAAGGCTTGGCGCGAGAGCGGATTCAAAACGAAGGCGCCGCCGCCTCCAAAATGGAACGTCGTTGTGCATATGCATATGACCTGACCGAAGGATTTGGGTTGTTGTTGTTGAACCCAGGAGTCTGGTGAGGCTCAAAACGGCGCCACCCTGCCGCATGCATCGCAGCTTGCCCTTTCCTCAATGGCTTAATCAGGAACGTCTCAGGTGCGCCACCGAAATCACCTTCGGTGGACGGCTGCACCGAAATGACGAAACGGTCCTGTAAACCTCGAGGGACAGGCCCACCGAGCAGGAATTGTGGCCGAACCGGCCATTCGCCATGGGAACCCCGCCTTCTTGCCGCTTCCGCGACCAGGTGTAAAGGAAAATCTCCAGCGCCTCCCACGTAACTCCACGTAACTCACACGTAACTCACACGTAACTCACACGTAACTCCTCGAAACTCCTCGAAACTCCTCGAAATGACTGGAAAGGCTGCCGACGGCGGTCGGAACCCGCCCGTGGATGGCGCGGATGAAGTCTCTTCAGCAACCCCGCGAACCGCCGTCAATCATCGTCATCTTCAACGAACGTCACAGCCCATTCAGGGTAAGGCACGATGGAGCCCTTGACCGCGTGCCACAGGATGCGGTTCAGAGTGTCTTCCGGACAAGCGTCCACCTTCCTGAAGTTCAAACGTGTCGAGACCGACGCGTCCTTCCGCAAGACCGGATCGTGAATGGCCTTCGGATCGGGATTCATCTCGGTCAGCGCGACTTGATTTGGGACGGCCATGAACGGAGTCACGTCGGGCTGATCCGTAAAGCAATCGAACATCGGCGTGGCTGACCCGTCGAACTGATTCATCGGCGGCATGCCGAGAATTTGTTCGATCGTCCGGAGAATGCTGACGGTGCTGTATGGCGTGCTCACCACCGTTCGCCGCCGGGCATAAGGACTGGCGACGTAAGCGGTCGTCCGATAGCCGCTCACGTGATCCCAGCCCGCCTGAGGATCGTCTTCGATACCCAAAATCGCCATCTCCCGCCAGAAGCGGGAGCGACTGAATGCCTGGACGATTTGGCCAAAGGCGAGATCATTGTCCGCGGCGCAAGCGGCCGGGGTGGGCGAACCGGCGCTGGTCCCGCTGGTATGGTCGTTGGGGAGGCAGATCAGGACGAGTTGGGGCATGGCTCCGTCCGCTTCCCAGCGGGCCAGTTGATTGGTGATGTAACGGGCGCGCCAGACGTCGGGCACGGCCATGTTCCATCCGACGTAATTGGTCGGGGTGAAGGGACGCATGCTCTCCACGCTCGGCCGGCTCCCAATGATGACGCCGCCGCCACCGTGGACAAACTCCTCCCAAAAATGCTTCCACGACGGCGAGCCCTTCCGGGCGCGATCAGCCCACCCGCAGAGGGGCGCGGCGAACTCCCCGAAATTCCACAGGCTCACCCCGTGCGCCACGGCGTTATCCCAAATGAACCCGGCCGGGGAATAGGCCAAGGCGTCGTCTTCATCCTCCCCCATTCCGTCGGGATAGCTCCGTGGCCAACCGGCGAAGGAGCGCTCCAG
Source organism: Verrucomicrobiota bacterium (assembly GCA_046346765.1). Taxonomy (GTDB): domain Bacteria; phylum Verrucomicrobiota; class Verrucomicrobiia; order Limisphaerales; family SIBE01; genus JAXMHN01. The sequence continues at coordinate 43,361 of JAXMHN010000051.1, forward strand.
ATAGTCCGTCCCGAAGGCGGTCGTGCTCCATTGGTGCCCGTCGGCGCTCAAGATGCCGGCGCAATAAGTGTTGTCCAACAGCACAAACTCGCCGACGAGCTTGTGCTGGTTGGGCGTGACCCGCTCCCCGAAGATGCAGAGGCCCGGATCGCCATTGCCAGCCGCGACGTCCCCCAGGACCTGATCGTAGGTCCGGTTTTCCTTGATCACATACACAACATGCTTGATCAAGCTCGGCTCGCCCATCCGCTCCGGAATAGCCCGAGCGGGCTGGCTCGGCCGCGGCTTGAGCAAGCCGTCTCTGAGTTGCTCGCGATGGTAGTTCTCGTAAACCTGGCGGGTCAGCGATGGCAACGAACGGGCCGCGCGCAACGGCACGATGGAAAGCGAACCGTGATATTGATGGGAATTGTAGCCGCTCGCGCCCGTATCTTCGGAACGCTTCTTCTCCAGCGGGTATCCTTTGATATTGGCAACGTCCAGGCACTGCCGAGTGCCATCGAAGACGATCCCTCCCGGAAACCAGCCCACCGGGATGAGTCCAAGCAATTTCGAGCGGCGCTTGCCCGGGGAAAAGCGGATGACCGCAATCGCATTTTGAGTTCCGTTGGCGACATAGAGCGTCCGCCCCTTCTGGTCGAAGGCGAGCGCGTTGGGCGACGCTCCGAAAAGATCGGCTGGGTTCGCCTTGACCCAAATCGTCTCCACGACTTGATCAGTGCGCGTGTCGATGACACTGCAATTGTCGCTCCCGGCGTTGGCCACCACCACATATCGCCGGTCGGGAGACACAGCCAATGCGGACGAATGAAGCTGCCCCAGGACCTCAGCTCCCGCCTGCCCGGTCGCCAGGTTAATCACGCTGACCGAACCTTCGTTGGCAATGTGCCGCACCGGGTCCACCCGCACTTCCGTCCCCCGTCCGGCCGGGCCGGTCAAATCGCCCGGCCCCGGACGACGACCGCCCCAGTTGCTGACGTAGGCCTTCTCTCCGACCAACACCACGTCGTAAGGCGCGACCCCGACCGGAAACGTCCGGAGCACCTTGCCACTGGCTGCGTCCACTTCCAGCAACTGATTGGACAGGTTTCCACAGACATACACTCTTCGCCCATCAGGCGACAGAGCCAGCCCCGTGGGAATCTCCTCCTTCCGCCGCGGCGCGTTCGCCGCAGGCAGACCGATTGAATGCGACGGCGCGATCTTTCCTCCCGCCACGGCAAACACCTTGATGCTCCCGTTAACATTCGCCAGGTAAATCCGGGAGCCGTCAGGCGAAAAGACCAATCCGGTAAAGCTCAGTTGACCGGACGTGTCCGGCTTAGGATGTTGGCGGAGGGCGCCTGCGGTTGCGGTTCATTGATGGCCTCGTTCGGAAAGGGGACTCGCTGCAGAACGGCTCCGGTCGCGGGATCGACCGCGATCAGTTCACTGGTCTTCCCGGAAGTCACCAGCACCGCGCCGTCGGGCGAAAGGGCCAGCGCTTGCGGACGCACCCCGGGCAACTCCACCTGCAACCCCAACGGCGTGACCACCTGGTGGGCGGGCGTCACGGTGCGGTTGAAACCCTGCCGCCCGACGTGTTCCCGGTTGCTCTGACTCAATGCGGCCGCCGCGCCCGACGCGTTCCAAAGGCCGGTCAGAAGGGCGGCCATGCCAGCCATGCGACCCAAGCGTTGATTCATAAACTCAATCCACTGCAGACTTCGTTCTCGAGCGTGGCTCAGCGTTGATGGGGAGCGCCAACCCGCCGGCGCGCTCGTTCCCTTTCCATCTCGCTCGAATCCGGCGCCGGCCGAATCTCGATTGGTCCGCCCTGGACCACCGGGTGCTTGGACATCAACGCTATGGCTTCAGCCAGGTCCCGCGCCTCGAGGAGAAAGAACCCCGCCAACTCTTCCTTCGTCTCCGCATAGGGTCCATCCGTCACCGACACTTGGCCATCGCGGCATCGCAGGGTAGTGGCCCGGCGAGCGCTTCCCAGCCCTTCGCCACCCACCAGATGCCCGCTCTCCCGCAGCCATTCGTCGTAGGCAAAGAAGGCATCCATCGATGCCTGGCGGTCGCTTTCAGACATCGTGCCCCAATTGCTCGGCCCGATATAAGACAGGCAGACAAATCTCATCGTCGAGCAATGTCGCCACCTTCCGCCCGGAAGGCGATACGGAAATTTCGCTTCCAGCTCAAGGAGCATCCGGCGGCCCGTTCCGGCCGAGCGTGTAAACCGGTGCGGGCGGCCGGCTGAGCCTCGTGTGCCCGACTCATTTTCCTTTTCGCCATTGTTCCGGAGGTGGGTTCTGCTATCGTCGTCCGCATGAACTCACCAGTTCCGAATCCCTCTGCCTGTGGTGGGCCCATGACCCGCCGCACCTTCCTCAAGACGACCCTAACCAGTGCCGCGGTCCTGGGCACGGCCAGCGCGCTCCCGCTCGCCGGGGCGGTGCCTGCCCCCATCCCAAGCCGCCGCTCCGAAAACCTTGTTGTCTCGCTCTACAAAGCCTTGAGCGAAGAGAAGCGCCAAGCCATTTGCTTCCCATTCGATCATCCACTCCGGGCCAAAGTCGACAACAACTGGCAGATTACCAAGCCGACCATCGCGGAACTGTTCACCCCGGATGAACAAGACCTTGTTCGGCAGATCTTTCTCGGCCTGCACAGTCCCGAATACGCCGAAAAAGTCGTCGGCCAGGTCGAACACGACGCCGGGAAAGACGGCTTCGGGGCCTGCTCGGTGGCGCTCTTCGGCAAACCGGGCACCGGCAAGTTCGAGTTTGTCTTGACTGGCCGCCACGTCACCAGGCGCTGCGATGGAGACTCCGTCGAAGGCGCAGCTTTCGGCGGGCCGATCTTCTATGGTCACGCCGCCGAGAGCGACACCGAGAAGCCGGATCATCCCGGCAACATTTATTGGTTTCAGGCATTGCGAGCCAATGAGGTGTTCCAGGCCCTCGACGGCCGCCAGCGCCAGCTCGCTCTGCTCGGCAATGCCCGTCCCGAAGAAGGCAATGCCACGGTCAAACTGACCGGCAAAGCGCAAGGTCTGCCTGGCATTCCCCTGACCGAACTGTCCCGCGATCAGCGCGACCTCGTTCGCCAAGTGATGGGTGACCTCCTCGCCCCGTTCCGCCAAGAAGACGCTGAGGAAACGCTCAGGTTGATTGAGAAAAACGGCTTCGAGCACCTGCACCTGGCGTATTACAAGAACCAGGACGTCGGCAATGACGGCGTCTGGGATGTGTGGCAAATCGAAGGCCCAGCCATGCTCTGGTACTTTCGCGGCAAGCCCCATGTCCATACCTGGGTGCACGTGCGGGAAGCGGCGGTTTGACAGCGTCCGGCATTGCCGCCAGGCCGCTGGGGTGGCCGACCGCGGCGCGCGGCCGGCGAAGGCCGCGGCCGTGTGTGAATTGTCTGTGAACAACTTTTGACAATCTTTCATTGAGCCCTTCTTCGCTCCCGCGCATTCTTTGGCCCTCCGGTGAACATACGGCGCGCCAGCACGACCTACAGAGCAGGGCTGACCATTCGGCCAGCCGGTGTTTCCGCGTCCCGGCACCCGAGGCAGACCGGAACAAGCGGAGGCCCGGCGATGAGTCCGCGCCCCGAGCGCAGCGAGAAAGGGGACGCATGACCATCGACACCGTTGCCGACATTCTGGGCGCAACCGCCACCCTCGCCCAAAGCGCTGAACCAGCTCACCTCGTCCCCGTCTGCGCCTGGTGCAAACAGGTCCGCAACCGCGACGGCGAGTGGGAGGAAATCGGCAGCTATTTGGAGGCTCACCCCGGCGCCCGGTTCACCCACAGCGTTTGTCCGCGTTGCGCTCGCCAACTGCGCGACGACAACGCGATCTAACCAAGAATGCGCCACCGCAGGGCCGGTTGTAAAACCAAGCGGCCCAGTTTAGTTTCGCCGGCATGATCCGGGTCAGTAACCTCGTCAAACTCTACGGCGACCTGGCCGCGGTCCAGGACGTCTCTTTTGAAATCCCGCGCGGCGAAATCTTCGCCTTTCTCGGGCCAAATGGGGCCGGCAAAACCACCACCATCAAAATGCTCACCACCCTGCTCCGCCCGACCCGCGGAACAGTCGAGCTGAACGGGCTTGATCCGACCACGCACCAAAACGAAGCCCGCCGCTGTTTTGGCATCGTCTTTCAGGACCCAAGCCTCGACGAGGAGCTGACTTCGCGCGAAAATATGGAATTGCACGGAGTCCTTTACCACGTCCCGCGCAAAGCCCGCGCCGAACGAAGCGAACAGCTCCTGCGCTTATTCGAACTGTGGGACCGGCGCGATGAACCGGTCAAACGCTTTTCCGGCGGGATGAAGCGCCGTCTGGAAATCGCCCGCGGCCTTCTGCACACTCCGAAAATCCTCTTCCTGGACGAACCGACTTTGGGCCTGGATCCGCAGACGCGGCAACTGCTCTGGAATCATATCCGCAAGATCAACCAGGAAGAGCAAGTAACCGTCTTCCTCACGACCCATTACATGGAGGAAGCCGATCGGGTTGCCCAGCGGGTGGCGATCATCGACCACGGCCGCATTGTCGCCCAAGGCTCCCCTGCCCAACTCAAACAGCAGACCGGGGCCGATAGCCTCGAGTCCGCCTTTCTCTCGCTCACCGGAACCACCATTCGGGACGAGGAAGCGGGCAGCGCCGACCGGATGCGTCATGCCATGAGGATGTGGCGTCGATAGACTATGAGCGCCATCTACATCCTCTGGCTCCGCGAATTGAAACGCTATTTCCGCGCGCGGACTTACATGATCGCGTCCCTGGGCCAGCCGCTCCTCTTCCTCCTCGGGCTCGGCTTCGGCTTTGGACCCACCTTCCAAAAATCCGGCCAAGGCAGTTACATCCAATTCCTCGCGCCGGGGGTCATCAGCATGACGGTTCTCTACTCTTCCGTCTTTTCAGGCATCGGCTTGCTCTGGGACCGGCGCTTCGGCTTCTTAAAAGAGACGCTCGTCGCCCCGGTTCCACGGCTGCACATCATGGCGGGCAAGACCCTCGGCGGAGCGACGGTTGCTCTGTTTCAAGGCACCCTTGTCGCCTTGATCTGCGTCGTGGCCGGGTTCCGGGTCGCTTCGGTCACAGCCATTCCGCTCGCCCTCTTGATCATGGCGCTGATCGCGATTGTGTTTGCGGGCTTGGGTGTCGGTCTCGGCTCGCTGCTCGAGGATATGCAAGGCTTCCAACTGATCATGAACTACCTGGTCATGCCCATTTTCTTCCTCTCCGGCGCTCTTTTCCCGCTCGACAATCTGCCCAAAGTCCTCAGCGTCGTGACCCGTCTGGACCCTTTGGCCTATGGAGTCGACGGGTTGCGAACCGTCCTGATTGGGGTCTCGCATTTTGGCGTGCCCACCGATCTCACAGTCCTATCGCTCATCGGCATCGCCTTTCTCTGCATGGGCAGTTACTTTTTTTCCAAAATCCAGCTTTAGATCGGACGTTGCCGGTCAGGGACTGCTCGTCCCGGGGCTGGGATGTCGGCCATGAGGGCCTCACGGCGGAGCGGCGAAGAGCGGCAGACCTGAGAAAACCAGGCGGTGCCGGAGCGAAGGGACGAGCCGTCGGACATAGTTCCGACTAATGTTATGGATTCGGTATTTTTCTTTCGATTTGTCACTATTTCTCTAAGCTCTTCCGGGGACGGTTGTTCCAAATGAAAATGTGACGCCCCCTTTTCGCCCCCGGCGCTCGCCTTCCTTCCTGGCCGGCATGCCCTCCAAAAAAAAGAGACCGGAATCGCTTCCGGTCTCTTCGCTCAGGACAGTCTAAAACTACTGGACCCGATAGAACTTGCTCCCGCCCGCAACCGGGACGGTCGTCGGGCTGGTCGCCGCATTCACATTGGTCCACGGCCCCAAAACGGTGTCGGCCGATTGGAGAGTTCCAGTGAACGTGAGGGTGATGTTGGCGCGATCGGCGCTCAGCGAGACAGCCAGTGCTTTGTCGCCACCAGGCTGGGTGCTGACGTCGTTGAACTCCCAAAGAGCGATCAGGGTTTCGTTGGTCAGCGAGGCAGGCGCGGCGCCTTGGGCGAGCTTGGCGGCGTTCTCGGCGCTGACCGCGGTGGAAAAGACGGCGAAATCATCCATGATCGCATGCATGAAATTGCCGCCAGGAATGCCATCGGTGCCGAGTGACATTTCGGTAAAGTCACCCAGGAGCGGATTGGTGTTACTGCCGTTCAAGAAGAGTTTGCCGTCGATGTAGATGTTCTTTTGATCGGCGTTCTTCTCGAAGACGAAGTGATGCCACCGGTTCCACCAGGTGTCGTTGCCGACCAGATTGTAATCGTCAAACGTGTTGATGTTCGCGTTGATTCGCTGGGTGCCGGCGTCGCAGCAACCCATCGTATCGAAGTAGACCGTGTCGTCGCTCCACGGCGTATGCCCTTGGAAGCCGCGTCCGGCCGAGATCGAATTGGCCCAGAAGGCCGAACCGGCGTTGATGTCGTAACGATAGACCCAGAAGGCCACACTCAAGCGATCGTTCTTGGCGGGGTCATTCAGGAAGGTAGCGTCGACAATATCAACCCAGGACGCTCCGCCCAATTGGGTCAGGTCCAGCCCGTAATCGCCCGGCTTGCCCGAGAAGCCGCCCGAGTTGGTGGTGAACCGCGCGTTGCCCATCAACAGCCCCGCATATTTGTGGAGCGTGTCCAAACTGGGCGTGTAGGTTGCCACGGTGAAGTCCCACTGCCGGGTGATTTTATTGCCGCCGTCGGTGTATTCGACGGTCGCCTGATGCTTGGAGCCGCTCGCGAGCAGCGAGGCCGGCGTGTAGGTCGCGGTGGTCAAAGGACCGGTTTTCGTGACTTTGGCTGTCACCGGCGCGCCATCCACCGTCAGGTGAACCGAGTTCGTTTCGATGGCCGTGGCCCCGTCGCGGATATCGACCGCCAGGAGATTCGGCTTGGCCGTGGTCGCATTGATCGCAGGGACAACCCGCGTGACTTTCGCCACGACCGGGGCATTGCCAGTGACCGCGCGATAGGTCTTGAAGCCGCCGGAGGCCGTATCGTTGAGCAGCACCTTGGTGCCGTCGTCCTTGACCGTGAACCACTCGATGTTGGCCCCGCCGTTGCCTTCTTCCCAAATGGTGCGCAGCTTGTAAACGCCAGCCTCTTCGACCAGGAATCGGAAGATGCTGTCGGTTGCGCCGCGGCCCACGTCAGCGACGCCCAGAACGATTTCCTGGAACTTATCGCCCGCCAGGCCGGCGGCGGTGGCGAAGCCGTCATCGCTGTTCACGCCCATGGTGACCCAGCCCTTCGGCAATTCCACCCAGGCGACGAGCTCGGCGCCGATGCCGTCGGTGCTGCCGCTCGTGCCCGGAATGCCAGGCATCTGGCCGTCATTGGGGAAGTTGCCATTGCTCTCCCCCTCCGTCTGGCTCATGTTGACGACCCCTTCGATCTCAAAATGGATCGGCTTGCTGCCAGGGTCAGCGGGCGTGCCGACGCCGGTGGCGACACCGACCGCGTTCGGATCGGCCAAATTGAGCATGGGCGTCCCGTCCGGGTTGGTCATGTCACCGGCCACTTCCCGCTCCGCGCGCGCGTTGCTGTTCGACTGGTCCGCTTCGTTCTGGAACACGTTCCAAACGAACCCGCTCTTGGACGTATCCGCCGTCGTCACCTTCAACGAGGCCGGAATCGTCGCGTAATACGGAACGGTGAAGGACGCTTCGTCCGTGTAGGTCAGGCCGGTGGTGTCGTTGATCGAGAGCTTGGTATTCTGCAGCGACTGCGACGGGAACGGAACCGCGGGCGCATACTTGATCGTGGTGATCGTGCCTTTCTTGCTTACGGAGGTGGGCGTGACTGCCTGGCCGTTGACCGACAGCGCGATCGTGTTGGTATCGGCGATAATCGGAGCGAAGTCACTGACTTCAATGGTGAAGTCGGTGATGCTGGCGATGGGTTTGTTGATGAATGGCACGG
>JAXMHN010000052.1:0-50049 GCA_046346765.1 Verrucomicrobiota bacterium
GCCATATTGCCGCGGCCACTTTCATCAACCCCGGCGCTTTTGTCGTCCTCACAGCCGATGAGAAACCAGGGCCGGATCATCTCAGCTTCAAGCTACCGGCCAGTGGGGGCGCCATCACGCTGCTCGCGCCGAACGGAGAGGAGCTGGACGCAACCATCTACGGCCCGCAGGCACCCGGCATTTCCAGCGGGCGGTTACCCGACGGGACCGGGTCCTGGCAGCCCCTGCCCTACAGTCCGACTCCTGGAGGCAGCAACTACATAGCGGAGCTGGGCAGTCGCCTGCGCATTGGCGAATTCCTCGCGCGCGCCCAACCCGGCCCGGACTGGGTCGAGGTGGAGAACGTCTCGGATGCGCCGATCGCCCTGGGCGGCTTTCAATTCGAGATAGAAGTTGCTGCCGTTCGTCAAACGCATCCGTTCCACGCGGATCGGAGGCTGAACGCGGGCGAACGGATGTTGATTTATCTCGGTCCGGTCCCGCCCACTTTCACGCCGTTGCCGAACTCAGAGACATTCGATACGCCTTTGGCTGACGAAGGGGCGTTGCTGATGCTGCGGGATGCCCTGGGCAGGATCATCGATCGGGTGGAGTACGGCGCTCAGATCACAAACCGCTCCGCCGGACGATTCGGTCAGAACTGGGTTCTGCTGGGAGCTCCCTCTCCGGGCCAGCCGAACGGCGGCGCCGCCGCCGTCGATTCGGGGTCGCAATTGCGTCTCAACGAATGGCTGGCGGGCGGCGGCGGGACGAACGACTTTGTTGAAATCTACAACCCGGCCGTTCTCCCTGTGAACTTAACCGGTTGGAATTTGACAGACGATCCTTCGATCGTAGGCGCGACCAATCGCCAACTCTCGTCGCTGACCTTTATCGATGGCGGCGGCTTCCTGCGGTTTCACACCGATGGACAGCACGCCCCGGGGCATCTTCCGTTTGGACTCGACGTTCTGGGGGAGACGATCCGTTTGCTCAACCCCAACGGCGTCGTGATCGACTCCGTCAACTACCGCGTCCAACTTGAAGCTGTTTCGGAAGGCCGCTATCCGGACGGCGCGGCGCTCATCGTGGCGTTCCCTGGGTCAGCCACCCCAGGTGCTGCCAATATCGTGCCGGCGATGGACCAGGACAAGGATGGCATGGATGACACCTGGGAAAGGGCCTATGGGCTCAACCCAGCCGATCCGGCCGACGCCTTCGCCGACCTGGATGGCGATGGTCAATCCAACCTGACAGAATTCCGCAGTGGCACAGATCCCAGCAACCCGTCCAGCCTCTTTCAGATCAGCGTTGCGGTGACCGCGGCTTCAGGCCAGGCAACTATCCGCTTCCTCGCCGCCCCGGGGCGCACCTATACGGTTCAGTATGCCGATCAGCTCACGCCCGCGCATTGGGCTTCGCTGGCGCAAGTGCCGGCGAACAGCGCTTGGCGAGAAGTGCTCACGACCGACCCGGCAGCAGTGCCTGAGCGATCGAGCCGGTTTTACCGCGTTCTGACACAGCCGTAACACATTCGGTTCGCACGCCGCTTGCAAGTGAGTTAAAGTGCCGACGACTGGCTTATGTCCTGGAGAACCTCAGGAATCCTGATGCTCGCGGCGGCGGCAGCAATCGTTCTGTTGGAGTGTCCTTCCACTTCCTTCCATCCGGCGACGCCGGCTTCCTGCGCGGAGACTCTCGCCCTCCTCCGGGAGGGTTGTTCGAGGGAAGGAGCGTCCTCAGTTCACGCTGGAACTCGGATCGGAGGCGATGCAATCGTTGCGCGATCAACCGCGGAGTGGGTTCGAGCCACCCTGGTGACCGGCAGCACCGGTTCCCGGATGTGGCGGTCCACATCAAAGGGTCTCAAGGGGAGTTTACAGAGCATCGACGAGCGTCCGGCTCTCACCGTCAGCTCGAATCGCTTTTGCCCCCGGGCGCAAGTTCGAGGGGCTCCGCAAGATCCACTTCAACAATATGGCGGAGGATCCCAGCTTTCTGATGGAGATCCTCTGTAGTGAGCTTTGCCGCAAGGCCGGCTTGCCAGCGGCCCGTTCCGCTCACGTTACCCTGACTTTGAACGGCCGGCGGCTTGGCCTGTATGTCTTGAAGGAGGGACTCACCAGCGAATTCCCAGGGTCAGCACTTCCGTGACACATCCGGCAATCTTACGATGGCGGCTTTCGCCGCGACATCAACCGCCCCTTGGAACGCATCGGCGGCAAAGGCCCCGAAGATCAGTCTGACCGGATCGCCCTGCTCAACGCCGCCCGCGAGCCCAACCTCGACAAGCGCTGGCAACGACTCCAACAAGTCCTGGACGTGGACCGCTTCATCACCTTGCTGGCCATGACGACGATCATGTGGAACTGGGATGGCTATCCGATGGCACGAAACAATTACCGCATTTACCACGATCCAACGACCGGACAAGCTCGTCTTCATCCCGCATGGGCTCGACCAGATGTTCTGGAACCAGAGGGGAGCATTTACCCGCCGATGCGCGCGATCGTCGCGGCCGCCGTCATAGCTGTCCCGGAAGGACGCCGGCTTTATCACCGCGAACGGTTGAAGGCGTTGCACGCTGATGTCTTCAAGGTCGACGAACTTAACCGGCGCACAGACGAACTCGCCGCGCTGATCAAGCCTCATCGCCACGATGCCGCGCGCCAAGCCGCCCGCCTGAAACAACTGATGGCCGCGAGGTGGATTCGATCGGCTCGCCAAATGACCGTGGCAGAGCCTATGCCCGCTCATTCTCTCAAACATCAGTGAGGGGTCCGGTTCCGCGCTATTCTCCTTCGAGCCGCCTGCCGAACGACCTGGCTTGTCCGTGAGCGCTATCACCGCAACCGTCCCCTTCCATCCGGCCGCTCGGCCGAAAGCGGCCTACGGCACGCTAGACCGGCGTCGTCGAACCCGTTAGCATCGCCGCATGACCACGATCTGTCGTATTAGGTTCATCCGGTCGCTTGCGCTGGTAGCCCAGCCGGTTTCGGTCTGGCCTGGACGGCCAGCGCCGCCGCCTCCATTCCTGCCGGAGCATCCTCGCCCCGACTTCGAACGCAAAGCCTGGACCAACCTCAATGGCTTCTGGAATTTCGCTTCGACACCACCAACGCCGGGCTGGCTGATCATTGGTCTGAAGGTCAGACCGCCTTTCCGCTGCGCATCAAGTCCCATTCCCGTGGGCTCTCCGCTTTCCGGCGTCCAAGACGAGGCCCAACGCTTGGTATTCTCGGTCATTCCGTCTGCCGGAAGGTTGGCAAGGGAAACGGGTTTTCCGGTGATCGGAGCTTGCGACTGGGAACTCAAGGATGGATTGATGGGCAGGTTCTCGGGACGCACCGCGGCGGTTACACACCGTTCGAGTTTGAACTGACGTCCCATTTGAAAGAGGCTGGTGAGCACGCCTCGTCTTGCGCGTCGATGATCAAGATCGCCCGTTCAAACTTGAGGGCAAGCAGGGCTACGGCAATGCCCGCGGTATCTGGCAAACGGTCTACCTCGAGGCGCGACCGCAAACTTTACCTGCAGCGGTTCCAATTCGTGCCGGACATCGACGCCCGTAAAGTCACCGCTCAAACGACTCTCAATCAGCCCGCTCCGGCCGCGGCGGAGGTGGCGCTTCATTTTCGCAACGGTGGCGTGAGCGACGCCCTCAAGGCCATCCCGGCCGGGGCAGATCAAATCAGTTTCGACATCGCCATACCAGACATGCGGCTTTGGTCCCTGGAGGACCCTTTCCTCTACGAAGTTGATCTGCGCGTGCGAGCCGGCGCCGGCACCGACGAGGATAGCGTCGCCAGCTACTTCGGCATGCGCAAGATCAGCGTCATGCCTCTGCCTGGGACGGACTTCCCCTACATCGCGCTCAATCACAAGCCCGTCTACCTGCAATTGACCCTGGACCAGTCCTATCACCCGGATGGCTTCTACACCTTTCCGACGGACGCTTTCATGCGTGACGAAATCCTCCGTTCCCGGCGAATCGGACTCAACGCCAATCGACTCCACGTCAAAGTGGATGTGCCGCGAAAGCTTTACTGGGCCGATCGCCTCGGCCTCTTGATCATGGCGGACGTCCCCAACAGCTGGGGCGAACCCGGCCCGGAAATGCGCCAGGAAGTCGAGCAGACTCTGCGCGCCATGATCGAACGCGACTACAACCATCCCGCAATCTTTGCCTGGGTGCCTTTCAACGAGACCTGGGGCTTGTTCACCACCGACCCCTCTGAAAAGAAAGAAAAGCCCGCCTCCGACGAGAAGCCGAAGCGGCATTATCTGCCGGAAACTCAAACCTGGGTCGCTTCCGTCTACAAACTGGCGAAGCAACTCGATCCCACCCGACTGGTCGAAGACAATTCGCCCTGCAATTTCGACCACACCGAAAGCGACCTCAACTCCTGGCACGCTTACCTGCCAGGCTATGCCTGGCGGGAACACCTGGATCAGGTCACGCATGATTCCCGTCCAGGATCGAAATGGAACTTCATTGGGGGCAGAACTCAGGGAAGCCAACCATTGCTCAACAGCGAGTGCGGCAACGTGTGGGGCTATGAAGGCAGCACGGGCGATTGTGACTGGAGCTGGGACTACCATATCATGATGAACGAGTTTCGACGCCATCCGCAAGTCTGCGGCTGGCTCTACACCGAGCACCACGACGTCATCAACGAGTGGAATGGCTACTACCGCTTCGATCGCACCGAAAAACTCACCGGCCTCGAAGAAATCGTCCCCGGCATGACCTTGCGTGACCTGCACAGCCCGTTCTATATCGCGCCGGCGGGAGAGCTGTGCCGCGACGCCAAACCCGGCGAGACCATCGAAGTTCCGCTTTGGGCTTCGTTCATGACCGACCAGACGCCGAGCCCGAAGCTCAAAGTCCGGGGAACTCTGACTAGTATCGACAACCTGGGCCGCTCTCAGACTCAGGCCGCGGCTGTTCAAAGCCTCGACTTCCAACCCTGGCTCGCGCGCGAGATCAAGCCGATGAAAGTGCGACTGCCCGACGCCCCCTCGGTCGCGGTCCTCGCCCTCACCCTGGAAGACGCTGCCGGTGTGGTTCTGCATCGCAATTTCTCGACCTTCGCGGTCGGGACTGGCGAGCCCGCGCCGCGCACAGAGCGGCGCGCCAAGCAGCGTCTGGTTCGCTTCGCCCCCAACAGCTTCAGCGGAGCGCAATGGTCGCAGAAGCAATGGGAAGTGCTGGACGGATTGAAGGTAAACGGGGCTGGGTCGGGTTACTTCGAGTATCGCGTGCCCTGGCCAGCTGATTTGAAGGGAAGCGAAGTGGAAGGCGGTTGGCTGGTCTTCGAGGCTTCCGCCAAGCAGTTGTTTGGCAAAGACCGGAAGGATTCGCGCCAACAGGAAGGCGACTTCATGCTCGGCAAGGGCACGCACGATCCGAGCTTGAATCCTAATGCCTATCCGATGACGGATACGGTCCGCTACCCTAGCGCCGTCCGGGTCCGTCTGGCCGGTGAATCCGCCGGGCTTTTCGATTTGCCGGATGATCCGGCCGACCATCGCGGCATCCTGTCCTGGCACGCGCAAAAGCGCGACAAGAAGCTGCGGGAAGCGGGCTCGTATGGGTATCTCGTCCAAGCGGCGTTGCCGCCCGCGTCGCTGCAGCGGGCCGCCGAGGCGAAGGAGTTGGTTATTCGTCTGGAGGTCGACGAGTCGTTCCCGGGCGGGTTGGCCCTTTACGGCGAGCGGTTCGGGCGGTACCCGCTGGACCCGACGGTCGTCTTGACCCTTCGGAAGTAGGCAAAATCAGCGGGCCTCTGCCATCATGTTAAGATTCTCGCTCTTTGGGATTCCGGTCGGCATCGAGTGGTGGTTTTGGCTGACGACAGCGCTGCTCGGCCGCGCCGCCCAAGCGGACAGCCCCGAGGATTGGGCGCGGGTCTTGGTCTGGACCTTGGTGGTCCTGGTCTCGATCGTCGTCCACGAGCTGGGCCATGCGGCCGCCGGGCGAAAGTATGGGGCGTCGCCCATCATCCGGTTGCATGGCTTTGGCGGGGTCACGTTCTTGCCCGGGGCGCACTTTACCCGGGCCCAGCACATCGTCGTCAGTGCGGCCGGACCGGCGGCGGGACTGGCGCTGGGAGTGATCGTCTTGCTGGTGAGCCGGGCTGTTCCCGGCCTGCCGCCGATGCTGCAACTGGCGACGGAAGACGCGTTGTATGTCAACTTTGTCTGGACGGCTCTGAACCTGCTGCCGATTCAGCCACTGGATGGGGGCCAAATCCTGGGTCACCTGCTCGGCCCAAGGCTCGTTCGGGTGACGAGCGCGATTGGGTTTGTCGTCGCGGCGGTGCTCTGTGTTTGGGCGTTGACGCGCGGGCTGCTGTTCTCGGCGGTCATGCTGGGCATGCTCGCTTACTACAATCTCCGCCGCCAACCGGTGGAGGGCGGCGTTATCACCCAATAAATTCGTCGCCACGGCCGCGTCGTTTCTATGGCCATGAAAAGAATACAACCTCTCTCTCTGGTTCACTCTTTGGTCCTGGCGGTCGCGTGGCTTGCGTCCGCCCAAGCCCAAACCAATCTGCCTGCTTGGCTGGTCCAGCCCCTGTCCCTCGCCGAGTGTATTGATCTCGCGCTCCAGAACAACAGCACCATTCTCAAAGGCAAAAGCGACCTCGAAGCCGCTTATGGCCTTTCCGTCCAAACCCGCGCCATTGCCATTCCGAAAGTCCAGGCAACCGGCAGTTACCAGAAGTCCGACCCCGATGGCGTCGAGACCTTCCCGGAGGTGCCGGCCAATATCATCTCTCCGTTTCCTTCGCTGCGCGGCGACCAGCGCTGGGCCGCAGATGTCCGACTGGTCCAGTCCATCTATGAAGGCGGTCGCATCACCTCGGCGTTAAGGAGCGCCCGGCTGACCCGGGAGCAAGCTCTGCTTCAATACCAAACCGTCATCGCGGATACCCTCCTTGAAGTCAGAGTCGCCTATAACGACGTCCTGCTGGCGCAACAACAGATCACCGTGCAGCAAGCTTCCATCGCTCTCCTGGCGAAGGAACTCGAGGACCAGAAACGACGCTTCGAGGCCGGGACCGTCCCCCGTTTCAATGTTCTCCGGGCTGAGGTAGAGCTGGCCAACGCTCGCCCGCGTTTGATTCGTGCGAAGAACAGCTATCGCATTGCCAAGAACAACCTGGCCAATCTCCTCGGCTATAACCTTCCCAAAGAAGTTTGGGAGGACATTCCGCTGCAGTTGAGCGACCATCTGGAAGAGATCTCGTTCTTCATTGAGTTGCCAGTAGCGCTGGCCAAAGCCCTGGAAAGCCGCCCGGAACTGGCAGCCCTGCGCAAATCGGTTGGCCTGACGCAGGAAGCCGTCGTCGTGGCGCAGGCGCTCTGGAAGCCAAGCGTCCAGGTGTTCACCGGCTACGGATCGCGCAACTCCATTTTCAGCGACGACTTGACGCGGGATGTATCTGGATGGTTCGCCGGAGCCCAATTGAGGTGGGATATCTTCGACGGGCTCTATACGAAGGGCCGGATCCAGGAAGCCAAGGCCCGTCATCGCCGCGCTGAACTTGATCTGGAAGACAACACGCGCCGCGTCGAACTGGAGGTCCGCACCGCCTATTCCAACTTCATCGAAGCCCGCGAGGTCCTGGAGTCACAAAAAAAGGTGCAGGAACAAGCCGAAGAAGCGTTGCGACTGGCAACGGTCCGCTCGGAGGCGGGCACCGGCACCCAACTGGACGTGCTGAACGCCCAAACCGCCCTCACCCAAGCTCGGACCACTCAGATCGAGGCCCTGCATGACTATGCCGTCACCCGGGCGCGTCTGGCTCGCGCGATTGGCGGAGAGCAGGTCCAACCCAAATAAACACGTCCCTCTTGCCAGCCGCGGAGCGGTTGGGGATGCGATTGGCGCAGCCTGTTCGCCGCCTCAGGCATCCGCCGTCAGGTTCTTCTCCAGCGGAACGACTGGCTGCTTGCTGCTCGCGGCGCCGTTCGTCGCCGGCAGCTGCACCGTAAAGGTCGACCCCTGTCCCGGCTGACTTCGGACTGAAACCTCTCCGCCATGGGCCTCGACAATCGCTTTGACGAGGCTCAGCCCCAGGCCAAGTCCGCGTTGGGACCGGCTCTTGTCGCCGCGGTAAAGCCGCTCCCAGATCTTGCCTTGTTCATCGGCCGGGATGCCCATCCCGGTATCCAGGAACGCGACGCGGATATGAGACGCGTCGCTTGCGGCCGTGAGCGTGACGCGGCCGCCTTCCGCCGTGTATTTGATGGCGTTGTCGAGCAAATTGGCGAAAACTTGCCGGAAGCGGGCCGGATCCACGCAAGCAGGGCAAGGATGCGGATACTCTTTCGTTATCGTGATTTGTTTCTCCTCCGCAACGTATTCGTAGAGTTCCACCACTTCGTCGAGGAGAGCGCGGAGGTCGATGCTTTCCCGTTCCAAGCGCATCATGCCCGATTCAGCCTCGGCGACGTCCATCAAGGTTCGGAGGATTGTCAGCACCCGATCTGATTCCTCCACGCAATCGGCCAGAGCCTCGCGCGCCGTGACATCGTCCGGCCGGGCGCGGAGGGCCATCTCCGCCATGCCGCGCAGGCGGGTGAGAGGGGTGCGTAAATCATGCGCCACGTTATCAAGTGACTCCCGCATGCCGCGAATGAGCGCCTGGTTCTTGTCGAGCATCCGATTGAAAAGATGGGCCAACTCGTCCAATTCATCGTTCGCGGCGTGCACGGGCACTCGCTGATCCAAATTGCCGGTATCGATGATGGAACGGGCCGTCGCCACGATGGCTCGCACCGGCTTCATGGCGCGGTAGGCAAAGAGGGCCCCGCCCACCAAGCCAAAGACAATGATCGGCGTCACCACCATG
This sequence comes from Verrucomicrobiota bacterium, assembly GCA_046346765.1. GTDB lineage: Bacteria > Verrucomicrobiota > Verrucomicrobiia > Limisphaerales > SIBE01 > JAXMHN01. The sequence goes on from JAXMHN010000052.1 coordinate 8,844, forward strand.
ATAAACGTGCGCCGGAATGGCTGGAGGAGCGTTTGGCTCTTGTTCCCGCGCTCCGTCCGACCTGCAGGACCGCCCCGTCAAACAGCCGCGTCTGCCGGATGACCAGGTCGCGCTCTTCATCGCGCGGTATCCGCACCCAGCTGTCACGCCATTCGAATGGACCTAATTCCAGCTTCCGCTCGAACTCGACCCACTCCGACGGGAACTGGGCGAACAAGACGTGATTGTTAAAAGGATCGAGCACTCGGACGAAGAACCCTTTTTGTCCCGTGCTGCTCTCGTTCTGCTTGACCCAGGCACTCAACGCCGGCAATCGGCCGGTGCGGTAGACGGCCGCATACTCCTTCAAGCGCGCCTCGATCACTTCCCGCTCCTTGCGGTCGACGGCCACCGAGAGCAACGCGTAGAGGAGGACGAACAAGGCCGCTGCGCTCAGAATAAAAATCGACGCGTACCAGAGGTTCAGTCGGAAACTGATCGTCCGGCTGAGGTTGCTAAGCAGCTTTGAGGACATAACCGACCCCGCGCAGCGTGGAGATCATCTTTTTCGGGAAATCCTTGTCGATCTTGCTGCGCAGCCTGTGGACCAGCACATCCACCACATTGGTTTGCGGGTCGAAGCTGTAGTCCCAGACATGCTCCAATATCATCGTCTTCGTGACCACTCGCCCGGCGTGCCGCATCAGGTATTCAAGCAGCGAGAATTCCCGCGTCTGTAACTCGATCTTCTGCCCAGCTCGGTTGACTTCCCGGGTCAACAGGTCCATCACCAAATCACCCACGACCAAGCGGGTCGGCTCGGCCGCTTGCGTCGCCCGGCGGATCAGGGCCTGGACCCGCGCGAGCAATTCGGAAAAGGCGAAGGGCTTGGTCAAATAGTCGTCACCTCCCGACTGCAAGCCTTTGATGCGATCATCGACGCTCGCCCGCGCGCTCAGAAAGATGACCGGCATGCGCACGTTCTCGCGGCGGAGTTGCTGGACGAGGCTGAGGCCATCCATCTTCGGGAGCATAATGTCGACCACGGCCGCGTCGTAGGGAGTGCTCCGGGCCAGGATGGAGGCCGACTCGCCGTCCGGGCACTGATCGACCGCAAACCCGCTTTGCTTCAGGCCCTTGACCACAAAAGACGCGATCTTTTTATCGTCCTCAACCACGAGCATGCGCATAGCTGGTTGGTCTGTGGAAGACAGACCGTCCGAAGGCAAGCACAAGGAAGTGGGAGTGTCCATAAAAACAAGCCTCCCTCCCGGCCGAGTACAGGGCGCGTGAGGGAGGCGGACTGGCTATCCTGTTTTAGCCAGCTTTGGTCTCATCGACCACAACGTATCGGCTCGCGCCGTGGCTCCAAACCCGGAGCAGAATTCGTTTGTCCTTGATCCGTTCACTCAGCTCGACCGCGTCGTCCGCCCCAGTGACCGCCTTGCGGTTGATCTCGAGGATGACGTCGCCTTCGCGCAGACCAGCTTCGTAAGAGGCCGAATTCTCGTCCACTCGCACGACGAGCGCTCCTTTGACGTTGGCCGGAACGCTGAACTGGCGACGGGAGGCATTGTCCAGCTCCGCCACGGTCACGCCGTCGAGCGCATCACTGGTCGCCTCGTCATTGTCCTGATTCCCGCGGCCTTGGGCCACGCCCTCCTCCTTCGGAAACTCCTTCAAGACGACTTCGAGACTCTTACTCTCGCCGTCGCGCAGAACTTTGAGCGGGACTTTGGCGCCAGGAGCGGTCTGGGCAACCTGCAAGCGCAAGTGGCGGGCATCCTTGACGGCTTTGCCGTTGAACTCGGTGATGATGTCACCGTTCACAATACCCGCTTTTTCCGCCGGACTCTTCGGCTTCACTTCGCCCACGAGGGCGCCGCTCGACTGCTGCGGCAGGTTGAATTCCTTCGCCAGGGCCGGCGTGACGTCCTGAGGGTACAACCCCATGTATCCGCGGATGACGCGGCCATGGCTGATCAGGTTCTCCATGACGCTCTTGGCCAGATTGCTCGGAATGGCAAATCCGATCCCCTGGTTGCCGCCGCTTCGGCTGAGGATGGCGGTGTTAATCCCGATGAGCCGGCCTTCCGCATCGACCAGGGCGCCGCCGGAATTGCCCGGGTTAATCGCCGCGTCCGTCTGAATGAAATCTTCGTAGGCCAATCCAGCCATGGCCCGGCCGGTGGCGCTAATGATTCCGGACGTCACGGTTTGGCCAATGGCGAACGGGTTGCCGACGGCGAGCACAATGTCGCCAACCTCAATTTTGTCGCTGTCGGCCAGCGGCAGTGGGCTGAGATCGCTGGCGTCCACCTTGAGCACCGCGATGTCCGTTTTGCTGTCGGTTCCGACGACTTTGGCCACCAATTCCCGGCCGTCGTTCAGGCCGACTTTGACTTCATCAGCATTCTCGACCACGTGATTGTTGGTCAGGATGTAACCATCCTTCGAAACGACGACCCCCGATCCGAGGCCCAACTGCTTCGGCGTCTTGAAGGTGCGCGAGCCGTCCTCGCGTGGATCCTGGTCGCCGAAAAAGCGCCGGAAAAACGGATCGTCCATCATCGGCATGCGGGTTTGCTTGCCCTTGGTGCTGGTGAAGACGTTGACGACGCTGGGGGCAACCTCTTTGACAACGGGAGCAAAGCTCATGACAGCTTTGCCATCGCGGTGGACCGGGGCGTTATCGACCACCAAGCGAACGCGTGGCTGGCTGCCACCGTCGCGGGCTTCGGTCCTCCCATTCCAAGCGAGGGTGGAGCCCGCCACAATGAGGGCTCCGCCCAGGAGGGCACCTCGCGCCCAGGAGGAGACAGTGCGAATTTTCTCTTTCATAGCAATTGGTTTCTTTTCTAGTCCTGCGTTGTTGTTGACGTTTACTTGTCCTCAAGATGCGCGGCCTGGGTGACGGCAACCTTTCTGCAAGATTACAAATGTGTAATCCACCGGATAACAAAAAGGGCGGCTTGCGCCGCCCTGAGAGCTTGACTGAATTGGTCAGCCGCCGTGCCCCTATTCTTTCTTGTCGTCTTTGTCCGCGTTCGCGTTGCCTTGCGGTCCGCGGCGGTTGCCGCCCGGCCCCTGCTGCTCGCGCATTTTCTTTAGTTGGTCAGCTTGTTCGGTCGTGAGAATGGGCTTCATTTTGCCAAAGTATTCCTCCCGGATAGTCCGAACCTTTTCCCGGCGCTGCTCAGCCGTGAGCGCTGTGTCCTGGCGCAAGTCGCGCAACTTGGTCATCTCCTCGCGGAAAATGGGCTGCAGCTTGGTCTTCTGCTCGTCGCTCAGCTTGAGTCGCTCGGCGATGCGGTCAAACTGATTGGCCCCACCAGCTCCACCACCGGGCCGACGCTCGCGGGCCGCGGGCCGTTCCGGTTTGGCAATGTCTTTGTTGTCTTGGGCCCGGCTGAGAGGTGCCGTCAGCACAGTGGCGAGAACGGCGACGATCAGGCTAACTCTGGATAGTTTCATAAATGACTTCGGATGTTGTTGTTTTGGAAATTTGAACCGAATTGTTAATCGTTCAGTGTTCCGCAGTGACCAGACGACCGCCGCCGCGCCCTGGTTACAGCCAGAGCCAAATCGCCCCCACCACCGCGGCCAGAAAGATGACGATGGGCAGCACCCGGATGCGAACTTCCCGCCACCAACTGCGCGCCGGGATGGCAATGGGACCGGGTTGGAAGCGGACTGAATCTCGCCCCGAAACGCCACTCGCGTCGCGATGGGAGGGAAGCTGTCTCGGCCGGACGCGGGGAACCGGCGGAGCAAAGACGGGCTCAGGCGCCGAGACCATAAGCACCGGGATGGACGCGTTGGAAAAGCCGAGTCGCTGCTTTCCGCATCTTATTTCTCGCCCGGAACGCCTTGACCTTTACCCGGGAGATGGACCAGCCGGTGCAAGCGCTGATTTCCTGAGTACTCCGTTCCTCCAAGTGCAGCAGGGTGACGACCAGACGTTCGTCCGGCCTCAATTGGGCGAGCAGTTTCTCGAGCAGTTCACGCGCCTCGACGGCCTGCTCCGCGGGCAAGTCCCCTTCCGTGCTCAAGAGACGTTGCACCAACACCTCGTCCTCTTCGCTCAGGTCGCTCATGCGCGCCTCGGGTCGGGCCTTTTCGCGCGAGAGCTGGCTTAGGCAGGTGTTGATGGTGATTTTTGAAACCCAGTGTTCGAGTGGGACGAGGCCGGAGAACTGATGCAGCTTGGCGAAGATCTTGGCAAAGACCGTTTGCGTCATGTCCTCAACGCTGCCTTGGCGAGAGAGGTGGCAACGGACCGATTTCATCACCGTCGGATACAGGCGCTGGACTAAAGCCCGGGCCGCTTCTTCGTCTCCCTTTTGCACGCGCTCGACCCAAACTGCATCCTCGAGCGCAGTCTCGGTCGCGTCGAATCGGGCGTGCCCAGGGGCGCCCAAAGCAGGCGCCGGCGCAGCCGAACGGGCGGCAGGGGTTCTCCAGCTGAAGCCAAACCCGGCCTCAACAGTCTCCGCATATCTGGTCGGCTCGGTCGCGATTACCATAGTGAAACTGCCAGTCGCCCATACATGCGCAGCCCAGTGGGCAACCCCGCCAAAAAATCCCGCCACACCGCCCTGGCCCAGGGTCTCTCCTGTTTCGGCGATCGCGGCCCCCGAGTTGCCAACCGGGGCCAGCCGAGCCAACTTGTCTCGCGGATGGACCTTTTCGGCCGCATTTCAGCGTTCTGGCATTACTTGGCAGCGGTTGTGACCGTGCTTTTCGCGGCGGCAACCTCCGCCCATGCGATTCTCTATAAGAGAGATTCGCGAGCCGCGCTCCTTTGGGTCGGGGTCATTTGGCTCGTTCCTCTCCTGGGCGGCTTTCTCTACCTGGCTTTGGGGATCAATCGCATCCGTCGCCGGGCTTTGTTCCTGCGCGGGGGGATTGAACTGCCGCCCGGTCAGACGGCCTCGGCCGAAGCAGGTGCTCCTCCCGTGACCTTGCTGCCCCATTGCGCCGGCCTGACCGCCCTACCCCGCGTCGTGGGCGAAATCGTTCCGCACGCGTTGCTCGGGGGCAACCGGGTCGAGCCGCTCTTGAACGGAGACGAAGCCTTCCCCGCGATGGTGGAAGCCATTGAAAGGGCGGAGCGGTCCATAGCGCTCTCGACCTATATCTTCGACCATGACACCGTCGGCCGACGAATCGCGGATGCGCTCGAGCGGGCCGTCCGCCGCGGCCTCGAGGTGCGGGTTCTGGTTGACGACACCGGGGCGCGCTACAGTTTTCCCTCTATTGTCCATTTGCTCCACCGGATGGATGTGCCGGTCGCGCGTTTCCTGCCATCACTCCTTCCCTGGCGTTTCATGTCCATCAATCTCCGCAATCATCGCAAGATCCTGGTGACGGACGGGCGCGTCGGATTTACGGGCGGCATGAACATTCGCCAGGGTCATATGCTGAAGGAACACCCGCGCGGGCCAACGCAGGATCTTCACTTCCGCATGGAAGGTCCGGTCGTGGAGCATCTGCAACAGGCCTTCGTCGATGACTGGTACTTCTGCACCCGCGAAGCCCTCAAAGGCGACCGCTGGTTTCCTCCTCTCCCTCCTGCTGGGCCGGTGGTGGCCCGGGGGATCGCCGACGGTCCGGACGAAGACTTTGAGATCTTCCGCTGGACCGTCCTGGGCGCCCTGGCCTGTGCGCGATCTTCGGTGCGAATCCTGACGCCTTACTTTCTACCGGATATCGCCATGATCTCGGCGCTGAATCTCGCGGCCATGCGCGGCGTGGAAGTGGACATCATTCTGCCGGGCAAGAGCAACCTGCCCTACGTGCATTGGGCCACCTTCGCGATCCTTTGGCAGGTTTTGCAGCGCGGCTGCCGCGTCTGGTTGACGCCGCCGCCGTTTGACCACACCAAGCTGATGCTCGTCGACCAATGCTGGTCCTTGTTGGGTTCGGCCAATTGGGACCCGCGCAGTCTCCGTCTCAACTTCGAATTCAACGTCGAATGTTACGATCCGGATCTGGCCGCCTCGCTCGGACAAATCGTCCAGGCCAAGCTGGCGCGGGCGCAACCAGTGACGCTGGCCGACGTCAACAACCGCCCCTTGCCCATCCAGCTCCGCGACGGCTTCATGCGGCTGTTTACGCCGTTGCTCTGAGCAAAGGCCAGCGAGTTCAGATTTGCCAACCCCCGCGATAGTTCCGCCGCACGTATTGGTTTACCCCAGGCAGATTGGTGCATTCCATCCGCTCCACGTCCCACTCCAGCTTGCTTCCCACTCCCGCGGACTGAGCCAGATGTCCCGTCAGGGCGAGAGAAGTCAACGGACCGGCTGCTTCCGGAAAGTTCGATGCGGGCGTTCCGCCGTTGCGTATGCACCAATACAAGTCCTGCACCGGACCGGCCCCATGCGCTCGCGGCAGCGTCTTCTCCGGTTTAGGGAAAGCATCGTGGCTGGATTCAGGGATCATTTTGGCGTCGCTGCCAATCAACCCTTTGGCGCCGACGAAGAGCGTGAATTCGCCGAACTTGCGTTGCTCCTTTGCCTCGGCCTCTTTCCAGACGTCGGGCCGCAACCCCTCGTGGTCGTAGACAAACAGTTTGCAGGCGGGAAAGTCTGGTCGCGCGGGCATGTGATAGCACACCACGTTGTCCTGCGGATACATCTCTTCATTGCCGCCTTTGGTATTGAGACATTCAATCGTGAAGCGCTTCACCTCCCAGAGGCGCAACGCCATGAATGGCACCGCGACGTGGTGGCAGGCCATGTCGCCGATCGTCCCCGTCCCAAATGCCCGCCAATTGCGCCAATGAAAGGGGTGCAATCCGTCGTGGTACTCACGATACTCAGCCGGCCCGAGCCACTCATCCCAATGCAATTGCGGCGGCACCGGCTTGGAGGGCGGACGCCGGTCGCTCCCGCCGAAATTGCGTCCGAGGACGGTATGTGTTTCCAGGACGGTTCCGACCGCGCCGGCCGAGATGTATTCGGCGACGCGGCGGATGCCATCGTCGCAGTAGCCTTGGTTGCCCATTTGGGTGCAGACCTTCATTTCGCGGGCGGCTTTGGCGAGGGCATCGCACTCCGCAATATTGTGAGCCAGCGGCTTTTGACAGAAGACATGTTTGCCCAGGCGAATGGCGCGGATGGCTGCCGGCGCATGATGGTGGTCCGGCGTGGCAATCAGAACCACATCAATATCCCGATGGCACTCGTCGAGCAGGCGGCGGTAATCGCTGAACAATTTCGGTTTGGCCTGGTCCTTCACTTTATCTTTCATGACCTGCGCGATCGTGTTGTCGTCCACATCCGCGATCGCCACCAGGTTTTCGCGCAAGCTCTCGCTCATGCTGTAGTCGCCCATGCCGCCCGCACCGATGACGGCAACGCCAAGCTTGTCGCCCGGCGCGCCGATGAGCGGACGCAACGTCGCCGCACCCATGGCGGCGACCGAGCCAATCCGCAAGAAGCTGCGCCGGGATATCCCCGAGCTGTGGGATGGATGAACCGGAATGGAAGAAGACCGCTCCGAGGATGGGGTAAGCATGGATCCATCTTACCGCCGGTGCCGCCAGGAGCCAGGTTTATGTTGCCCCTCAATGGGGGGCCGCCTTCGGCTCAGATTCCTTGGCCCGCGGCACGAATTCGACCAGATCCGCTCGCGCGGTGACTTTCGGAATGGAAAACAGGATCACGTAAATCCCGGAATGCTCCACGATCAGATTGGCCAGGGTCTGAGGCCGATTGTGTTGCGCTTGGGCATCCATATAAAGCTGCCCCATCGCTTCGTCCAACGTCGCTGGACGCAAGGTAATAAAACCGAGCAGTTTGAACCCTTTGCTCCGGCCGACGACGTTGGTCCGCAAGGTGATGAAGTTGCCCTCCTGCAGCGTAATGGTCGTTTGGCTTCGGATGTCGAGACTCCCGGCGGGGGCGCCGCCACCGGTCAGGCTTGAGGTGAACGGCGCCACCGCCGCACAGCCCGCAAGCAGCAAACAAATAGAACCGACCATCCCAACCCGCAGCAGCGACGTTCCCTCCATGGCCCTGACTCTACTCCAACTGCCAGCCACAGTAAAGAGTCCTGCCCTGCTCCTTCTCAGCCACCCCGCCCGCCCCTTCCTCACACAACACCTCGACCCAAATCGCCCCGCCTCCGCCCGAACCACTCAGTCTATCGCTTCCAACTCGCTCATGTCGCCGATCGGACGGGTGAAGGTCGCCCGCGCCGGCGTGAGCACCAAGACCCGGGCTGTGCTCCGCGTGCTCTTGGAAATCGCCGCCACCGGCAATGCGACCACAAACAATGCCGACCCGATCACCGTCATCAGGAAACAGGCCGGCCTCACCACCAAAATGTCGGCGGCAATCGCTTCCGCCGAGCCGTCTTCCACGGCAGAAACAGCGGGAGCATAAGCTGCGAGCAGTGCCGCGATGCAGCAAAAAGTCAGGATGCGAGTTTTCATTCAGTCCATACTAGAGCACCTTCCGCCTGCGCCAAGCCATTTTCCAGACCACGGGCCCGTCTCATTTTTCTTTGGCTTGGGAACAGAGCCAGGATACCGTCCGGACGGTGCGAAAAGGAATGAAGGTCCATTCGCCGACGACTGAATGACATGAGCCACCCGTCCCCCGAGCCCACAAAACTTGTCCGGATTGCAGCGCTCAAGACCGTCAGCGAGTTCCGCGATCATGCCCGCGCCCTCGGGATTGATCTCCCTTGTGAAGATCAGATTTTGACAGGCTCAAGTTCGCCGCTCGCTCAACCCCTGCCCCAGATCCGCATCAATGGCAAGCGAGTTGGCAACCGGTTCGCCGTGCAACCGATGGAAGGTTGGGATGCGACCCCAACCGGGCGCGTCACCGACGACGTCCGCCGGCGTTGGCAACGCTTCGGGGAGAGCGGCGCCAAGCTCATTTGCGGCGGCGAAGCCATGGCCGTGCGCTTGGACGGTCGCGCCAATCCGAACCAACTCGTTCTGAGCGAGGCTCACCTGGCCGATTTCATCGAACTACGCGAATTGGTCGAGAACGCGCATGTGGCTCGCCACGGATCAGCCGATGACCTCGTGATTGGCTTTCAATTGACCCACTCGGGACGCTTCTGCAAGCCGTCCGACTCATCACGATTGGAACCGCGGGTGGCTTTTCGGCATCCGCTCTTGGACCAGCGCTTCGGTGTCACTTCGGACAGCCAGGTGTTCACTGACGCTGAAGTCGAGCGCCTCATCCAGGATTACGTCCGGGCCGCGCGTGTCGCGGCCGAAGCCGGCGCTGATTTTATCGATATCAAGCACTGCCACGGCTATCTTCTCCACGAATTCCTCAGCGCAAGGCAACGCCCCGGACCGTTTGGCGGCTCCTTCGAAAACCGGACCCGGATCCTGCGCGAAATCGTCTCGGCCATTCGGGCCAGCGGCAACACAATCGATCTCGGTGTTCGCCTCAGCGCCTTCGATTTTGTGCCGTTTATCCCTGACCCGGCCCATTCCCGTCCTGGCAAGCCAGGACCCGGCGTGCCGGAACGCTTCGAACAGCTGCTGCCTTATTCGTTCGCCTTTGGCGCTGATCCGCAAAACCCGGTCTCTTATGATTTGAGCGAGGCGTTTCAGTTTGCTGCTCTCTGCCTGGAACTGGGGGTCAAGATCTTGAACATTACAGCTGGCTCGCCCTATTACAATCCACACATCCAGCGGCCGGCGGCTTACCCTCCCAGCGATGGTTACCAGCCTCCGGAAGATCCGCTCGTCGGGGTCGCTCGACAGATCCAAGCCACGCGCCAAATCCGTGAATATGTGAACTCCCTGACTCCGGACGGGCAAGCGCCTGCCCTACTGGTTGTGGGTTCCGCCTATAGCTATCTGCAGGAGTTTCTTCCCCATGTCGGACAGCATGTCGTCCGATTCAAGTGGGCGGATCTCATTGGTATCGGGCGAATGATCCTCTCCTACCCGACCTTTCTTGCGGATGTCATTGAGACTGGCGCCTTCAACCCCAAACACATCTGCCGGACGTTCAGCGACTGCACAACAGCTCCGCGCAACGGCCTCATCAGCGGCTGCTATCCTCTCGACCCTTACTATGCCGGCAAGCCCGAGGCGCAGACGTTGAAGGCGATCAAGCGCGGCGCCCCGAAAACCTCCGGTTAGTCTAGAGATGAGGCCTGAAGCTGAGTTTTTCAAAGCGAAACGACCGGACGTCAGCACGCCCGTGCTTACATAGGCGTTTACACTTCCGCAAGTGGTTCCACATCGAAGTAACCACGTGGCAAGGGCTTAATTGGTTTGACCCCGCTGCTTTCGCCTCGCCCATTTGGGTGGCGCGGCGTCGGAGTCGCGCCTTCACGAGGGAGACTCAACAAGCAGGCCGCCTCCGACCCTCACCCCGCCCCTTGCTCCAACAAAGATTGCCAAAACCCCTGAGAAAACGTTACTAAGGACGTATGGCCAGCGTTGGTGAACAGTTGCGCGAAGCCCGCGAGAAGCAGGGCATGACGATTGCCCAAGTCGCGGAACGCACCAAATTGCGCGCCGATCATGTCCGGGCGTTGGAAGAAGGCAACTACGATGTATTCGCCGCGCCGGTCTATGCCCGCGGGTTCGTGCGCAGCTACGCCTCTCTGTTGCGGTTGGATGTTACCGCTGTCCTGTCGGCGCTCGAAGCCGAATTAGGCCAATCGCAGCGCCTGCAGGAGTCCACTCAGTTCATCAAGCCCGCGACGACGTTCGTGGACGACCTGATGCTGCTGCTTTCCAAGGTCAAGTGGGGCATCACTCTCACGGTAACGGGCGTCGCGCTTACCCTTTATATTGGCGTGGTAAGCTATCGAGCCTGGCGAACCCATAAAGCCACCGACCCTCTCGCTCGTCTTGGCCCGGGCCTTTATCAACCGGCCCGCAGCAACGTCGGCGAATTGCTCCCCCTCGGACCGCCGGCCCAACGTTAAGGGCTGATAGCGCCTGGTTTTGCTCTCGCTGAGCACCTCCAAAAAGTTTGATTCCCGACTGAATCGAGGGTGTGCGCGGATTCAGAGCGCGATCCCTGGCTGTCCGGCCGCGACCCCCTCGCTGCCACCCGCGGGGATCAGCCAGGCAACCGCCACGACGCAGCCAGGAACCAGCCAGGCACTCCGAGTCAGTTGCCCGAATCGATCGCTCGATGAGACAACAGCGCGGGAGATGAGAGTCGCGTGCCTGAAAAGCTACTCCCAATCGCATCCGGCACGGATAAAGACCAAGGGATTGCAGTGCAGGCGAGGGATGATTAGGATCGGACAGTTGTGTATCAGCGTCGCGTTCAGCACCTTGCCTATTCGGGTTCATCCAGCTTCTCCCCAATTGCACTTTGTCAGCGCTTGGCTCTCCTCCTCAGCACGCTGTTGATCATCCTGGCCCTGGGCGGTCCCCTGACGACTTGGGGAACCGTTAATGATTACGACCAGGCGATCGCGGAAGACGCTGGTGCAGGGTTGGTTCCGCTCGCCCGCCTCCGGGCGCCAGTCCAGCTGTCCGGCTCCGATCGAGTTCCGTTCGACTTCGGAAGCACCGGTGACGACACGACCATGGAATTCATTTTGGAGGGCGATCCGGACGCCAATGTTGGCTCCTACTTGGCAGTCGGCGAAAACACTCACAGCAACCTGCGCTACGAATTGTGGTTCGATACCGGGCAGCTTGGCTTCACGGAATTAGGCGTGCTCGACTATGCCTTCGATCTCAACCCGCCTTCGCCCACCGAACCCACTCACGTCACTTACGTCTGGAATGCGTCTGACCGGAGTATGGACCTCTATTTGAACGGGGTGGCCGCCGGGTCGCGCGCGGGCGTTAGCGCGTCGTTCGCCATGCCGCGCGGGGCCGGATGGCTTGGAGCGAACCCTTCCGGCGGCGAAGGCATGGTCGGCACAGTCTATCGAGTGACCGTATACGCCGGCAGGTTGCGCCCGGAAGTGATCCTCGCGCACGCCAAGGCTTTCCAGGGAATCGCCGAGCCGCCGGCAATCGATTCATTTACAGCCAGCGTGCCGGCGCTATTCACACCCGCGATGGTGACGTTAAAGTGGGCAGTTCGCAATGCCCACGAAGTGAGGATCGACGGGCAAAACGTCACCGGCCTGTCCGAACGGACGGTCGCCCCAACGGCCACCCACACCTACCAGCTGGTGGCGAATAATGCCGGCGGGAGCAGCACGGCCGAAGTGACGGTCCTGGTCAATCCGCCCCCTGTGATTGTCCGGTTCGAAGCGGCGCCGGTTTACCCCGGGGCCGGAGAAGCCGTAACGCTGCGTTGGGCAGCCGAGTATGCACAGACCGTTACGATCGAACCGGGCCTCGGCGATGTGACCGGCCTGACGGTGGCTGGCGCCGGCTCCGTTTCCATCCAACCGGCCGCGGCAACGATGTATCGGATGACCGTCGGCAACGGTTATGGGAGCGCGACAGCGTCCGTCACGGTGCGTCCGGTGGAAGCCGCGAAGCATGTCGTGATCTCGGAGTTCATGGCCGATGATCAATCGACGTTCCCGGACGAAAACGGCGACTATTCCGGTTGGATCGAACTCTACAACCCGACGTCCCAAACGGTCAACCTGGAGGGGTCTTCGTTGACCGATGAGCTCGACCTTTCAAGAAGGTGGCTCTTCCCTCGAATCGATCTGCCGCCGGACGCTTACCTTGTGGTGTTCGCCTCCGGCAACGATAAACGCGTGCCAGGAGCGCCGCTGCACACCAACTTCAGGCTAGCCAACGAAGGCGAGTTTCTCGCTTTGATCGATCCGACCGGCGACGTCCTGCACGCTTTCGCGCCGGCTTTTCCGGCGCAGCGCCCGGACATTTCGTACGGGCTGCTGGGGGGAGACACAAACCTCGTCCAGTTCTTCGGGAAGCCGACCCCGGGAGGGCCGAACAACGATGCGCCCGCGCCACCGGCGTCGGTGCAAATATCTGAAGGAAGCCGCGTGTTCCGAGACCCTTTCGAGGTGAGATTGACCGCAACGGAGCCGTCGCTGGAGATCCGGTTCACCTTGGACGGTTCGGTCCCTGGCCTCACCAACGGACTTAGCTATGCCGCCCCCATCCAGATGACGAACACGACCCGACTGCGGGCGGTGGCAGTGGCCGACGGCCAGGCGGGACCGGTAAGCGGAGCCAGTTACATTCGATTAGGCCCGGACCTAGTCGGGTATACGTCTTCCTTGCCGATCATGGTGATTGAAAACTTTGGCGCAGGCACCATTCCGCGCAAAGGTTGGAATTCGACCGGAGCCGGCATTAAGCAAGTGCCGCGGCAAACGGCGGCGTGGGTTACGTTTGAACGAGAGGGAGGCGTGAGTTCATTCACGAACGCGCCGCAGATGTTCAGCCTGGTAGGAATACGCGGCCGCGGCGCCTATTCGACCGAGTGGCGCCAAAAGCCTTACAGCATCGAAGGGATGGACGAAGGCGGCGGTGACAGGAAGGTCGCCCCGTTGGGCATGCCAGCGCATGCCGACTGGGTGCTCTACTTCCCAGATTCGGAGCAAAGCAGGGATCCAACGCTCCTGTTCAACACCTTCGCTTATGAGTTGAGCCGGCAGATGGGGCGCGGCGCGGTCCGCTTCCGCTGGGTGGAGGCTTTTGTCAACGAAAACGGCGGTGACCTGAGGCTGGCCGATCGGCGAGGAGTCTACGCGATTATAGAAAAGGTTGCGCGCGGAAAGGATCGCCTCGACTTCCAACCCCTCAGTGCGGACGGCGCGAGCGGCAGTTGGCTTTTGAACATCAATCGAATGGACCCTATTCCAGAGGCGGGCTGGCCCGCGCCGAACGGCGCGACGCGGCCCTGGTTCTTTCGCACAGCTGGCCCAAACCGGATCATTGAAACCAAAGCCAACACCTCTTACAGCGACGTTCCAGGGGACGACCTGCCCCAGCAACCCAATGGCTACCTGAACTTCGATAATCCGAATGGCTACGTCATCAGCACGAATCAACGCGCCGCTATTGAGGGCTGGTTCGCCCGATTCGAAGACGTATTCTACAATGATGGCCTCTGGTTAAGCCGCACCAACGGTTACCGCCAATACCTCGATACGCGCGATTTCATCGATTATTTCATCCTCAACGTCCTGACCAGGAACGGAGATGGCCTCTTGATCAGCATGTTCCCCTGGAAAGGCGACGACAACAAATTGCGAATGGGGCCCGCTTGGGATTATAACTGGTCGTCCTACTACATCGGCGGCGAACCGACCGGCGCGTTGATGCATCGCGCCGAGCAGTTATGGTATCCGCGCCTCTTCTCCGATCCCGATTTCGGCCAGGAATACATCGACCGGTGGTGGGAGTTGCGCCGTGGTCCACTTGGCAACGACAACCTGGGCAAGATCATCGACGATCAAGCGGCCGAGATCACCCCGGCGAAAGCAGCCCTGAACGGTTTCTCCGACACTGCCGAGTGGCCTCGGCGGCTCCGTCAGATGAAGGATTGGCTGACCCGGCGGGCCGACTGGATCGATGGCAGCTACCTGCGCCCGCCGAGCTTCAGCCAGATGGGCGGAGAGGTTCCCATTGGATTCGGCGTGGGCGTGGCGGGAACTGGCGGCACCATCTATTACACAACCGACGGAACGGATCCGCGCGCCCCAGGCGGCCTCATCTCGCAGGGGGCTCGGGTCTATGCCGGGCCGGTAATCATTCGCGAGCGAACGCTGCTGCAGGCGCGCGCCAAAACCGCTGGCGCTTGGAGCGGCCTGACGCGCGCCCTGTTCGGCATTCCACAGGATCTGACTCGCCTGGTCGTCACCGAAATCATGTATGATCCTCCGTCATCTCCCGGAACGGCTGGAGAAGACCTCGAGTTCCTCGAACTACAGAATGTGGGCACGAACTCTCTGCAACTGGGAGGGCTTCACTTCACCAGCGGCATCGAATTCACTTTTGGTGAAGATGCGACCCTCGGCCCCGGGGAGTTCTTCCTCCTGGCGCGCAACCCGGCAGCGATCGTGGCCGCTCATCCGGGCGCCGTGGTCCATGGAGTTTACACCGGCAAGCTGAACAACGATGGAGAAACCCTGCGGGTGGCGACTGCCAACGGAGCCACGGTCTTTGAGATCACCTTCGGCCGTGCCCCGCCCTGGCCGGCAGAAGCGGCCGGATTCGGGTTTTCATTGGTTCCGCGCGGCGGGAACAATCCAAACGCTTCGGACCCATCCTCTTGGCAACGGAGTGCCTCGATCGGTGGCTCGCCTGGGCGGGCCGAGCCGCCGCCTGAGCCGGAATGCACGCCCGGTCTGGCGCCGATCATTCTGCAGGGTCCGTTGAGTCAGGAAGTGGTGGCGGGCGCATGGATCGGCCTGAGCGTCTCGGTCACAAACACGGCTCTATTGCCGATCACTTACCGCTGGCAACGCAACGGAGAGGATGTGCCCGGTGGGACATTCGTCCTGGATCGTCACCAAGCGTTCCTCGCGGTTGCAGACGGGCAGTTGCCCTACACCAAGTATACTGTGCACGTCAGCAATTCGGCGTGCCCCGCAGGCTTTACCAGCGACCAGGCCATCTTATCCTTTCTCGCTGACACGGACCAAGACGGTCAACCCGACGTTTGGGAATCCACCTACGGCCTGGACCCGGTGAGCCGTCCGATCGCGATCAGGATGTCGACCGCGATGGCCTCCGCAGCAGCCAGGAGTACGCCGGGAGCAAATCCGCGGGATGCTGGTAGTTGCCTGAAAGTGGAAGCGTCCGTCCCTGGACCAGGTTCCGGCGCCCATATCAAGTTCCGCGCCGTCTCCCACCGCACCTACTCACTTGAATACACCGATTCGCTCGCCGCTGAGACCTGGGTTGCGCTGGAAGAGATCGTCGCCGAAGCATCCGACAGGGAAGTGATCATTGTCGATCCAAGGCCCACGGCGCAACGGTTCTACCGCGTGGTCACGCCGAAAGTTCCGTCAGAGCGCGCTCAACGGACAATGACCCGGAAGTAAGCCAGCAGCAGGAGCGGGCCGGATTGGACAGTGATGGAGGTGACCTTGCCCGTGCCGGCGATGTTCTGCACTATCGGCACCCACGGCCCGAGTAGGAGAGGCGGCGCTGTGCTGCACTTCGTAGCGCTTCCCAATAATGGTGGAAAAGGAGATGCGGAGATCGTCGCCGCTCGAATTCATCTCCGCAATTCCCAAGCTGCTGGTGGCCAGACGCGGGTTCGTGCTGGCGGCGAGCTCCTCCGCATTCGTGTAACCGTCAGCATCTGTATCCACGTCGGCGTCATTTCCCAGGCTTGGATTCAGGGCGGCGTGAGCTGTTTCCCACCAATCCGGCAGCCCATCGGCATCACTGTCGGTTCGGTCGGCATAGAGTCGGCTGGTGGGAATCGTCTGCATAGGAAACCAAGGGGGTGCTCCAGAAAAGCCGGGCGGTGGCACCGCCGGTGTTTTTCATAGTATTCAAGAGCCAGGTCGTACTTTTGCCCCGCGACCAAATCAATGGTGCCGCTCCAGAGGCTGGCCCCTTGGTCGAAAAAGGCATCGATCAGGAGTAGCCCATTGACCCAGAGCCGCGCGCCGTCGTCGGTCTGCACCGAGAATGTATACGTCTGCGTGAGAGGCGCCTCAACCTGCCCGCTCCAACGAACGCTGAAAGTATCGGGCCCCATGGCCGGATCAGGCGAGGCGGAGTCGAAAGAGAAATCGACGCGAGCGTCGAGCCGAGCGGTCGACGGCCCGCTGAAATCCATGTTGTCATAGTAGCGGCCGGCCAAACCATCTCCCATCCCAGTTTGGGCCGATGGCATGAGGAGCACCGCCGCCAAACCATGTCGCAGCGAACCGTCGGTCGCGTCCGCGCGAATCAGGACCTGTTCCGGGGCAGCGAAACTGGCAGGGGACCGATAAATCCCGTTCTGATCGATGGTTCCGCCGCCCGTGACAGACCAGGTAACGGGCAAAGCTGGATAGAGAGTGAAGGCTTGCTGCCCGCCTTCCGGCAATTGGGCGAAGTGCGGCCGAAGAGCAAGTGGCCCACCATGGGAGTAGAGCTGGGACTGGGGAACGATCGAATAAGGAGTGGAGTGGCTGCTCCAATAGAGCCTGACGCCGGCACTGGCCAAGCGGTCATAGTACTCGAGGCGGAGGTTGTATTTCTGGTTGCCGGTCAGGGTGATGACGCCGCTGGCAGAGGCGAGCGAGTGATCAATCCATTGGTCAATCACGAGTCTGTCGTCTATCCAGAGCCGGACGCCATCATCCGAAACGATCGTAAATGTGTACGCCTCGGAAAACTGAGCCTGGATCTGTCCCAGCCAGCACACGCTGAAGTTGTCAGCTTGAATCCCCGAAATCGGCGCGTTATCCCCAAACCAGAAATTGATCGCCGGATCGACTCGGGTAATCGGTTGGCCAGTGAACTGGAGCCCGTTATAATAGGCGCCAGCGAGGCCATTCCCCTGCCCAATAGGGGCCGGCGGGGTTTGCCATTGCCGCTGCGCCGCGGCTTTGACCCGAGTTCGTCGAGGGACAGAGTAAGTCGCTGATTCGATAACATCCGACCCGGGCGAGCCGCCGCCTGAGTAAGTCCAGCGCACCTCTCCATTGTTGTCGGTTCGGCAGTCGATTGGGTCGCACCCCAGGCCTTGTCCCGGCGCCATGCCGCTATTGACTTGCGCATTGGGGCCACTGGATACCAGAAACCAAACGTAAGCTCCGGCCTGTGGCGTGCCGGACAGATTGGTGACCCGAGCAGTGACGGTGACGGGATCGTTAATGTAGCCGGTCGTGGTGTTGGGAGTCAGCCCGATTTGCAGCGCCTGTCCCGAGCTGGCGCAGTCAGGATCGGCCGCATCCACGAGGCCGTCGCCGTCGTTGTCAACCTGATCATTGCAGATTTCCAAGGCCGCGGGAGTGAAAGACCAGTTCAAGATGTCGTGATCCTCGAAGGCATTGAATGTGGCAGCGGTGAAGCCGACCCAAGCCCGCCCGTCAGCGAGGTTGAGGATCGCGCCGAGGTCAGCGCCCGCGGCCAGGACCGGGACACCAAGATTGTCCACATAAACTCGCAGGGTTCCGGGCTGGTAAGAGATCCGGCCGGTATGCACCTGGCCGTCTGACAGATCAACCGGGCTGGCCGCGGCCCCGAGAGCGAAACCTTCTCCATCCTGGTTCGGGCCAACGCCGGTTGTATGCACGCTGATATGGTTATCGTTTGGATCGCCCAAGTTGTAGTTGCGCCAGGTATCGAATTCCACGGCCAGGCTGTTCCGGATGCCGCGATAACCCAACCCGCCCCCATTTCCCCCCAAAACGGAAGTGCCAGCTCCGGTGTGTGACACCGCTTCAACCCCGCCGGCCGCAACGATCGCGTTGAACCACTTCGTCGCCATCTTCTCTTCCCCGATTTCGTTGGGGTGTATTCCATCGCTGGTATGCGCCGAAGCGCTGAATCCGGTGTTTTGGTCCACAATGATGACGCGCGAGGTGGCGGTGCTTCCCCAAACTCCAACCCAGGGGATTTGCGCGTTGAGCAGATCGATTTGATCGTTCCAGGCGGTCTCGCCCGGATTTGCTCGGTTCTCGATCGGAATCAGCTTGGCCACGAAGATGGTCACGTTAGGATTATCGGCCTGCAGGGCGCTGATAATCCCGAGAATATCGCCGATCGTTTGCCAGACGAAATTCCACTGGCCGTCCCAAAGCATGGCGTCGTTCGTGCCGATGTGGATCAGAGCGATATCCGGCGTGTAGCCACCCAACCAGGCTGGCAGCGCGTCCCCGATCTGATCTGCCCGGGCGCCCCAGTGGCCTTCGTGATCGGGGTCGAAATCACTGTCGGGAAAAGCGCCGCCGTGATTGGCGTGCTCCGTGCCGATAAAATCAACCAGCAGTCCCGCGCTGGTCAGCTGCTGCCAAAGCGGACGGCGAAAGCTATTGTAGCCAGCAGGGGCCATCGTGATTGAGTCGCCAATGACGAGCACTCGGGTCGGGGCCACATTCTGAATGACAAAGGCGAAACCATCGCCACCTCCGCCGCTGACTCGACCCAGTTGAAATTGGAACGTCGTCTCAAAACCATCCCCGACGGCTTGGGAAGTCGTCAACCAAGCAGCACCCGATTGGGTTAAGCCGGCCGGAGCGATGCGCAACCGGTCCGACACGATAGCTGCATTGCCGACCAGGCTGAGGCCTGCCGCCGATGCAAAACCGGGAAAGCTCAGAGTCTGCACTCCACTCGCCTGGGCGATGAAGCGATCCCCGGCAAACTCTTGCGGAAACACTTGATTCGCCCTGGGGGCGCGCGTGCTCGCCGCAAGCAGCGCAAGGCACACAGTTGTTTCCGCGGCGCGAAGGACGGTCCTGGTCATAAATGACTCCGACTTGGCCAAGGCAACCCGTTCACAATTCTCAGGCTCCACAGACACCGCACACAGATGCTGACAGTGACTCGGCTCGCTCTAGCTTGGAATCTGTCGAAGAGCAGCTGTCAGGTCAAGCGCAAGCCCGTGATTGGGTTGCCGGAGTTGTGGTCGGTCCCTCGGTTAACCGGTCAGGCTGCACTTGGGGCGACTTGCCGTGGACTGGCGCTAACTGCCGCTTGAGGAAGAGTCTTGACGCAAGTCATCCTCTCTCAGGGAGATCCTGGCATGATCGTGACGTGATCCTTCTATCTTGCCCCATCGCGCCGACCGGAAGCGGCCTGCCGCGCCTTCCTTTCGCCATCCTGCCGCCCTCCGCCGGCGTTGAAGAGGAGTTTCAGGGTGTTCATCCTTTTGGGTTTCTGAGCGCACCCCGTAGCCCACGCTCGCTGCCCTGAGACCGCGTGAGGGCTGACCACGCGACGCTCGGAGATCGTTTCAACTGGCTCTGGGTCCTGCTTCTGCTGTTTCACGGCCTCCTTTCCCGGCCGATGCAAGCTCATGTCGAAAGCGATCAGGAAGTGCCGGCCCTTCAGGCGATTCGGATCAGCGAGGAGCCCACGATCGACGGACGTTTGGACGAAGCGTGTTGGCAGCGCTGCCCCATCGCCACCGGGCTGATCGATCAACGCACCCAACAGCCCGCCGAAGAGCAAACTCTAATCCGCGTCGTCTACACCCGCACCCATCTCTACATCGCGGTCGAATGCCTCGACAATCACATCGCCCAGGTGCACGCCTCCGAACAGCGGCAGGATCGCTCCTTCACCGGTGATGATTGGGTCGAGATCCATTTCGATCCGCATCATACTCACCGCATGAAGTACGCCTTCTTCGCTAATCCGCTGGGAACGCGCGCGGATGCAAATGAAGGGCCGTCAGGGGTGTTCAACTACGGATGGTCAGCAGAATGGGAGCTGGCCGCCCGGATTATGGCCGATCGCTGGGTCTTCGAAATGAAGATTCCGTTCACGGCCATGAACTACGAACGGCAGAACGGGTGCACCTGGGGCTTCAATGTGACCCGTCAACTGCGTCGCACAGATGTGCTCAGCTTCTGGAGCTTCAGCAGCACTGATCCCTACAAGCCGAGGCATTTCGGCCACCTGACCGGCCTCGACCTGGCGGAGACGCCGTTCGATCGCAACTGGGAAGTCACGCCCTATTTGAGCGCTCGGACCGACTTCGATCACGACGTGGATACACTCTTTCGGAGCGGTGCTGACGTCAGCTTTCGCGTGACGCCGTCCATCACCGCAGCCCTGACTCTGCGTCCTGATTTCGGGCAAGTGGAAGCCGATGATGATACCATTGAACTGCGGGATACCGAGCGCTTCCTGGCCGAGAAAAGGTTGTTCTTTCGCGAAGGCGACGAACTTATCCGCATGCCGCACCAATTGTACTACAGCCGTCGGTTCAGCGACATCGACGGAGGCATCAACACCAGCGGCCAGATCGGCGGCTACAGTTTCAGCTTCCTCAACCTCTATGGCGATGTCGTCCATGATGGCACCTACCACGGCGACTCTTCGGTCCTGCGGATTGTGCAACCCATCGGGCAACGGTCCAACGTCGGGTATTACCTGGCCGATTCGGAGCTGGCACAGGGGCATTCGCGCGTCGTGGCGGCGGATGCCTATCTTTTTCTGACCGACGCCTGGCGAACGAGCCTTCAGGTCGCCGCGGCGGACGAGGATTTGCGCAGCGAAAGTCTAGGCGTCGCCAAAAACAACACGGATCTCCTCGGACATGCCGCGTTGCTTTATGAATTTTATCCCTGGCACTTCGCCTGGGCTTACCGCGGCATTACGGAACAATTCAATCCCCTGCTTGGATTCATCCCGCGGCGGGATATCTTCGGCCCGTCGTTTACCGGCGGATACTTTGGCAAGGCCGACGGCCGATGGTACAAAGAGTTCGGGGTCGACTACGAGACCTTTTACTATCTGGACAGCGGCGGCGCAGTTGCCCTGCGCGATCAGGGAGCTTACAGCCAGGTCTTGCTGGCGAACGACGTCGCCTTGCGGCTCAATCACCAGCAACAGTACCACGCGCCCTATCACAACCACCGCACTGGGGCGGGCGCCACGCTTTTCGCTTCTGATTTCTGGCGCTCCCTTAGTCTCAACTGGGGTGGAGGCGTGTTTGAGGCCATCCACTACCATGAAGTTGCGTTGGGCAAACCATTTGCCATGGGAGCGGCTGCCCATCCGTTACGAGCTGGTGGTCCGTTTTGAGGATCAGCCTGACCATACGCGGCGGACCGTCTGGCTAAACCGGGTTGTCTTTGACCTCTTTCTGACCGAACACATGTGGATCAAGAGCTCCATCCAGCACCACGAAAGCAGCGAACATAATATCAGCGTGATTTATGGCTGGAGAATTCCTTCACCGAACCTTCTGCCACGTCGTTTTCAACAACGTCAACACCGGCACCGAGGACAGCAACAGCATCTTCACCAAGCTCAGCAAGACCTTCTGAGCCGCCTTGAATGCGCCCGGATGAAGAGGCCTAGTCCGACTCGAAGCGAAGCCCAGCAGGGGAACCTCCCTTATTCCGAATCGCCCCCCGCCCCCGATGGTGGAAAGGGCAGCTTTCGCTACAATCTCGGCGCTCTGGTCACACCCGCATCCCAATCCAGGGCCTGCGCGTTGCCGTTCCGGATCGGAGCGGCGCCAGGCCAGGCCGGCACTGACAGTCCAGGGGTTCAAACCTTCTGGGCCACCCTGCTCCTGGGGACTATCGGCGCATTGGACTGGTGGATCACGTCGGAAATCCCGTCTCGACGCTCTATTTGATTCCAGTCGGCTGGATGTCCTGGGTTTGGGAAAGAAAGGCGCGATCGCAACCTCCTTGGTCGCCGCGGTCGTCTGGTATCTGGCCGAGGATGTTGGCGGGCTCCATTCGGCCCACATGCGCGAGCTTTCTGGCAGGCGCTCAGTCGCTTTTTCTTCTACGTGATCACCGGTCTGCTCGTTGATCGCATCCGGGTCTTGACCTCCAGTCTGGAAGCATTAGTCCAACGTCGCACCGCAGCCCTTGAAGCCGAGGTGGCTCACCGCAGCGAGTTGGAGCGTGCCGCGGCCGAGATCACGAACCGGGAGCAACAACGCATTGCCCACGAGCTCCACGACGAATTAGGCGCGTTTCTGGCCGGCATCGCTTTTCGCGTCAAAGCCTTGGCCGAGGTGTTGGACCGGCGGGATGCCCCCGAAATGGCCGATGCTCGCAGCCTGGTTGGACTGGTCAATGGGGCTAACGACCAGGTTCGCGGCTTGGCGCATTCACTCGCCCCTCTCGGAGGTTGGGACCGTGCCTTGGGGGAGGTTCTATCGCAATTGGGGCGGGAAGTCGAAACGACCTTTGGAATCACCTGTGCAGTCGAGGTTCCGGCCACGGTTCCGGGGCTGACTGCGGAACATACCAGCGAGCTCTTTCGCATCGCCCGGGAGGCCATCCGCAATGCCGTCAAGCATTCGAAGGCACGCGAGGTGGAGGTTTCAGTCTGTGTCCAGGACGGCCATCTTCAGTTGAAGATCGCGTGCGATGGCGAACGATGGCAGGCCGCCGCGGAGCCAACGCCTGGATTGGGGCTGCGTATCATGCGCCACCGCACCAAAAGGTTGGAGGGGACCCTCGCCATCAAACCCCTCGAAACCGGCGGAGCGCTCGTGTGCTGCACCATTCCCGTGATCCGGCTGAAAACACCTTCGGCCGTGAGTTTCAACCGGCTTTCCACAGCATCATGACGCAAAAAGCGCGCATCCTGGTTGTCGATGATCACCCGTTCTTTCGCCGCGGCGTCGTCCAGTGGCTGAATCAGCAGGACGAGGTCTTCTGTTGTGGCGAAGCAGATTCCGTCCTGACGGCGCGGGCGGCAGTCGCCGAGCTTCAGCCCGACGTCGTCCTCCTGGATCTGCACCTGACGGGCGGCGACGGCCTGGACCTCATCCAGGATATCTCTTCCGCTCATCCCGCCGCCCGGATCATTGTCCTCTCGCAGCGGGATGAGGACGTCTACGCGCATCGCGCCCTCCGGGCGGGGGCGAGGGGTTACGTCATGAAATCGGAAGCGACTGAAACCGTCTTGGAAGCCATCGCAACGGTGCTCCGTGGAGAACCTTATGTGAGCCGGCCAGTCGCCGCCCGCGCTCTCCATAAGCTGTTCCCTGACCCGCTAGCTTCCACGCCGGAGATCGCGCGCCTTTCCGACCGGGAGTTACAGGTGTTTCAGCTGCTCGGAGCAGACTGCTCGACCCGGGAGATCTCCTCGGTCCTCAAGATTAGCCCGAAGACTGTCGAGACGTATCGCGAACATCTCAAGCAAAAGCTCGATTTGCCCGATTCGGATGCTTTGCTGGCTGCGGCCACCCGCTGGGTCAGTGAAGGCAAACTGTCCTGATCTGCCCGGCCGAGTGTCTGGTTGCAATAATCGCGGCGCGCCCAGAGCTATTCGCCGACCGCCGGAGCCAAGCGATCTATCCCAACCTGACCTGCTAGTGTCCTTTGCCGCGGCTGATGGAGCAATTCGGGCGAGCCCTCCTGGATGGATGGACGAGAAATCGTCTGAAACCAATTAAGCCCTAAAACGTCTTGAGTTCCGTACATCGCCGCCTCACCTTCTGGGACGGTTGTCCCGATTTCACTTGGATGAGGCTGGCATGTAACAGTCGAATAACGCGTTAACAATTCCATTCCATGAACAAACTCCCTTCAACCCTGGCTCTGGTTGCCCTTCTCGTTGGCACGCTCTCAGCCGGCGCCCAGACGGCGCCGCGAGCGGCTTCGACGGGCGGCAACAGCCCGCATGAGACCACCAGCGCGGTCATCGACGGTAACCGTGTTACCATTACCTACGGCCGCCCATATACGAAACACCCCAAGAGCGGCGAAGTGCGGAAGATCTGGGGCGGCCTTGTTCCCTACGGAAAGGCTTGGCGAATGGGCGCGGACGAAGCGACCCTGCTGATTACTCAACAACCCTTGACCCTGGGAGGCTTTGATCTCCCCGCTGGCGCCTACACGCTCTACATGGTTCCAGAGGAAACCGGGCCTTCCAAACTGGCCATCAGCAAGAAGATTGGCCAATGGGGCGTCCCGGTGGATGAAAAGAACGACTTGGCTCGCGTGGACCTGACCAAAGCCGCTGCCGCCTCGCCGGCGGATCAATTGATCATCGCTGTCCAAAAGAACCCAGCGGGCGGCGGCCTCATCAAAATCTCGTGGGAGAGCGCCGAATATTCGGTCCCATTCACCGTTAAAAAGTGATCCCGCGGCGCTCCTTTCGCGCATGCCTTTGAGTGATGCCTAACGGAACCAACGGCCTTTGTCGTCGTTCGTGAGAGCGACGACAAGGCTATTGGTCCACCCGGTTTCCGACTTCCTCCCGGCAAGCAGTGCGGCCCCATGAGTGCTCGTTCCCATACCTCTTGTTTTCTCTTCGCCCTGGCCTTGGGCGCAGGCCTTTTCTGGCCCGCGATCTCCCGTGCGACCGAGTCCATCCCCGCCTCTCCACCTGCCATCCGTCAGGAATTGCGCAGCTTCGGCACGGTCGCAACCCTCCTTCATATCGCGGCCCATCCGGATGATGAAAACACCGCCCTGATCACTTACTTCGCCCTCGGTCGCGGTTACCGGACCGCTTATCTTTCTTTAACGCGGGGCGACGGGGGACAAAATGAAATCGGGCCTGAATTTGACGAAAAGCTCGGCGTCGCTCGCACTCAGGAATTGCTCGCCGCCCGGAGACTCGATGGAGGCCGCCAGTTCTTTACTCGAGCGATTGATTTTGGCTTTTCCAAGACTCCCGAGGAGACATTGAGATTTTGGGACCGCGAACAAGTGCTGTCAGACGTCGTCCGAATCATCCGGCAGTATCGGCCCGATGTGATCGTGACTCGCTTTCCCATTCCACCCGGCAGTGGCGGTCACGGTCATCACACCGCTTCCGGAATTCTCGGTGTGGAAGCGTTCAAGCTGGCGGGCGACACCAATGCTTTTCCTGAACACTTTGCTCAAGGCCTATCTCCATGGCAACCCACTCGGGTGGTCTGGAATGGCGGCGGACGCGGCGGTGAGAGTTCGGCGCGGACCACGATCAGCATGGATATCGGCGGGAATGATCCAGTCAGTGGCGAATCGTTCGGCGCCATTGCCGGCCGGAGCCGCGCGATGCACATCACGCAAGGCTTCAACAATTTCGGCGGACGCGGCGGCGGAGGACCGAACGTGCAGACCTTCGTGATGATGGGAGGAGAACCGGCGACAACCGATTTGTTCGAGGGGATTCGCGTGACTTGGAGTCGCTTTCCGGGATGCGAGGAGATTGAATCGCTAGCCCAAAAGGCGCTCGCCGACTTCAACGCGGAAGATCCCGCTGCCATCGTTCCCCTGCTCCTCAAAGTCCGCGCCAAACTGGCCGCCGTGCCGATCAACCCAGTGATCAGCGACAAACGAGCGCAGCTCGATCGAATTTTGCAGGCCTGTCTTGGACTTTCCGTTGAAACCACAGCCGCCCAGCCTGAAATGGTCCCGGAGGAAGAGACGATCGTCCGGCACACCGTGTCCGTGCGGGCGAAGATTCCAGTAAAATGGATCGCGAGCCGAGGATCTTACTTCGAGAGTCGCGCGTTCGCGCCAAGAGTAGTGCCGCCGGGGCCACCACAATCCTCCGAAAGCGTTCTGCGGGTCCCCTCGGCCATGCCGATCACCCAACCATACTGGCTGCGCGAGGAAGGCAGCAGTGGCATCTTCCGCGTCGATGATCCGCAACTCATCGGCACGCCGCAAGATGGCCCGGCCTTCCCTCTGGAGCACGTGTTTGAAATTGAGGGCCAACAGCTCATTGTGAAGGACGAGCCGTTTTGGATCGAGTCCATCGCTGGCCACGAACGACGTCGGCGTCTAGACGTGGTGCCGCCAGTTTCACTGCGGTTTGGATCAGAAGTATCCCTTTTCCGCCCAGGATCGAGCCGGTCGATCAACCTCGACCTCACTGCCACCAGGCCGGGCGCATCGGGAATGGTGCGACTCGAGGCGCCACCCGGGTGGAAAATCGATCCGGTTGAACAGGCCTTCCGCCTCGCGCGGGCGGGAGATGCGGCGCGGCATACATTCCAACTGACCGCGCCCGAGCAGTCGGTGGCGGCCCGTTTAACCGCGACGGTCACTGTCGGCGGCCGCCGCTTTTCGAACCAGCGGATAGAGATTAATTATCCGCATTTGCCGCTCATGCTCCTGCAACCCGCCGCCCGTGTGCGTCTGGTTTCGACGCAGTTTGAAACGCGGGGGAAAAGCGTTGGCTATCTGCCCGGAGCGGGGACAGCACTGCCCAAGCTCTCCGAGAAATGGGCTATGCGGTGCAAATGTTGACGGGCTCCGATCTGACAGCGGAGAAACTAGCCGGATTGGATGCGGTGGTGATTGGAGTGCGCGCGTTTAATGAGCGCGCGGACTTGGGAATACTCGCAATCTGTTTGCCTATGTCGAGCACGGTGGCACAGTCATCGCCCAATACAATCGGCCCAATGGATTGAAGGCTCAACCCCTCGGACCCTATCCGCTCTCGATTCAGGGACCCGCCCCAGCCCTGCGCGTTACGGATGAACGCGTCCCAGTCACTTTTTTGACGCCGGATCACCCGGCCCTGACAACCCCCAATTCGATTGGCCCGGCCGACTTTGAAGGCTGGTTTCAGGAGCGTGGGGCTTATTTTCCGAGCAGCTGGGACAAGGAACATTATCAAACTGTTCTGGCCATGAGTGATCCAGGAGAGGCCCCGCTTTCCAGCGGCCTGCTGATCGCCCGGCATGGCCGAGGATACTATGTCTACACCGGGCTTGCCTTCTTTCGTCAGCTTCCCGCGGGAGTTCCAGGCGCTTACCGTCTCTTTGCCAACCTTGTTTCTCTGGGAAAATGATGTCGTCCCCGCCGACGCAACGCTTGCCTGACGACGAACCGCCCGGAGTGCCTGGTTTTAAGACGTGGGGAGGTCTTTATCTCTTCGTCTTTGGGTGGTTCGTCCTGGTCGTGATTCTGCTCGCGATCTTCACGCGCGCCTTCGCATGAACGTCGCAGACTGGATTGTGCTCCTCGGGACGATGTTGGGGATAGCCGCCTACGGCACTTGGCGCACCCGGCGGACCGATCATCTCGATACCTATCTCAAGGGCAACCGGTCGACGAAGTGGGGGACGATTGGCCTGTCGATCATGGCCACACAGGCCAGCACCATCACCTATCTCTCCCTGCCCGGGCAAGCGTATGAAAGCGGCATTGCTTTTGTGCAAAACTACTTCGGAGTTCCTCTCGCCCTGATCATTGTCTGCGCGGTGTTTCTCCCGATTTATCGCCACCTCGGGGTCTATACGGCCTATGAGTACTTAGGCCGCCGGTTCGACCCCAAAACCCGGCTCCTCGGTGCGAGCTTGTTTCTTTTGCAAAGAGGCGTGCAGAGCGGGGTGACGATCTACGCTCCCGCGATCATCCTTTCGAGCGTGCTCGGATGGCGGTCAAACCTCACCATCATCTTTACTGGCCTGGTCGTCATCGTCTACACGGTCACTGGAGGAAGCGCTGCGGTTAGCCTGACGCAGAAGTGGCAGATGGGAGTGATCTTTGGAGGCATGGTCACTGTCTTTGTGATCCTGCTTGCCAAGCTGCCGGCGGGCGCCCTGCAGACAGCCGGAGCGATGGGCAAATTGCAGGCGGTCGACTTTTCGATTGACCCGGATAAGCGTTACACCTTTTGGAGTGGACTGCTTGGGGGCCTTTTCCTGTCTCTCTCCTATTTTGGGACGGACCAATCGCAGGTCCAGCGCTACCTGGGTGGGGCCGGCGCCCGGGAAGGACGACTTGGCTTGATGTTCAATGCAACCCTGAAAATCCCGATGCAGTTCTTTATCGTTCTGGTGGGCGCTCTTCTCTTCGTTTTCTTCCAGTTCCAACCCGACACGCCCGTGTTCTTCAACCGCCCGGAATGGGAACGTCACGCCCAGGGAGCCGATGGCGCCAAATTGCGAGCGATCGAGGAGCGCCACGCGGAACTGCATGCCGCCAAAAGGGAGAAGGTCGCCTCCTGGCTGGCGGCGCTCCAAACCGGGGACAGCAATGCCCAAGCGAGCGCGCGCGCCGCCATGGTTGAGGCGCAGCAAGCAGTCGATGCCACCCGGAAGCAAGCTAAGGAAGCATTGTTGGCCAGAGATCCGAGGGCCAAAGTGAAAGACTCCGATTACGTCTTCATTACCTTCATTCTCTCGCAACTGCCGCATGGGGTCATTGGTCTTCTCCTGGCGGTGATGTTCGCTTCCGCTCTTTCTTCGAAGGCGGGCGAATTGAACGCCCTCGGAGCCACGAGCACGATCGATCTCTGGCGTCATTTTCGGCCCCTCGCCGCCCATGACGAAGGCCGCAACGTGCGCGTGGCTAAGTGGTTCACCGCTTTCTGGGGTGCCTTTGCCATTGGATTTGCGCTCTTCGCCAGCTTTGCGGAGAATCTCATCGAGGCGCTGAACATCATCGCGTCGATCTTCTACGGCGTGGTCCTGGGGATCTTTTTGGTGGCGTTTTTCTTGAAGCGGGTTGGCGGCACGGCTGTCTTCGCATCGGCCCTCTGCGCACAAGCCCTGGTGATTGGGATGTACCTGACCCTCAGCATCAGTTATCTCTGGTACAACCTGATTGGCTGCGCGGTTTGCGTGATCCTCAGTCTCGTTTTGCAGGCGCTGCTGGGTAAACCGGGCGCCCTGCCCGCAAGCCCCCAATGAAAACCGCTCCGGTGATCGCCTTTGGTCAGCAGCCGTGCGGCTTCTTTCCCCGCCGCTTTCTCTTCGCGAAGATACAAACGGCCCGTCGGCTCCAATCCCAAATCGGCGGCGAGATCATCTTCTTCTGCCACGACAGCGACCACGACCCGCGCGAAACTCGCACCATCCTGCGGCACCGCAAAACGCAGGCAGCCGCGGTCTTGAACTTCGCCGTCGAGAATAAGGTGCAACGCAAGTTTTCGCCCCTGTTCTGCAAACGGCTTGCCCCGGAGTGGCAAAGCCGAACCGCGCTGCAATTGCCGAACTACGTGGCCGGCCGCCTGATCGACCTATTCAGTCAAGTATCAGCGGCTACCGTGGCGGATTTCTGCCTGGATCTGTACCAGCGCATGGGCCTGCTCGACGACATCCGGGTGGTGCGGTCGAGCGATCCCAATTTCCGCTTGGCAGCCTGCGAGGTGGAAGAATTCTTCGTCGACGTCGACTACGAAGGCCAGACCGTCCGCGCTCGCTTTACCGGCGACGGGCTGCAGCTGCATGAGGAGGCGACTCGTTTCTGACGCTGCCTCGAACAACGTTCACCAAGGCGCAAGTGACGCCAACCCGCGATACCCGATTGCGCTGGATGCAATCGGTGCTGCAGTGCTCGCATTACATTGCCGGCGCCGGCGAGCAGGCTTACCTTCACCCGGAAGAAGCCCCGGAGATCGCCTTCGTGGCGCGCGATCCGATTGATCGATCCGATGAAGCCTACACTGACCTCAGCGCCTGACCTTGCTCCTTTGCTGGTGTTCGGCGCTCATCCCGACGACATCGAATTCGGCTGTGGCGGGGTTGTGGCGCTGGAAACGCGCCTCGGTCGCCCGGCGCACTTGGTCATCTGCTCCCGAGGTGAAAGCGCCTCGAATGGTTCGCCGGAGCAACGTCGCGCCGAGGCGGAACAGGGGGCGAAGCTGCTCGGCGCCAGCCTCGAGTTCGTTACCCTTGACGGCGACGCGCATCTCGAGATCAAGGTTATCCATGCGATCACGCTGGCAGCGATGATCCGACGACGCCGGCCCGGGATCCTGCTCGCGCCCACCCTGGTCGAGAACCAGCACCCTGACCATGCGCGGCTCGGACGGCTCGTCCGGGATGCCGCCCGCCTGGCTCGTTACGGCGGATTGGCCGAATTGCGCGACCTGCCTTCGCATAGCATCGGCCAATTGCTTTACTACGCCCTGACGACGGAAGCCGAACCCAAAGACATTTCCCCGATCCTGATCGACGTGTCCGCTCCCGAGGTCGTCCAAGCATGGGCCTCGGCCATGGAAGCACACGCGTCGCAGATTCGGACACGGAATTATGTCGAGTGGCAGCTGCTGCGAGCGCGTTCGGCAGGCGCCCAAGCCGGAGTCGATCACGCCATCGCCCTCTTTCCAAACGACCCTGTTCTTGTCGACTCGTTGCACGCCGTCGACCGCGGGGCGCGCCGCTTTTGAAGATGAAGGCTGAGGACAGAATGCGAATCGGGATCACCTGCTATCCCACCGTCGGCGGGAGCGGCGTGCTGGCCTGTGCCCTGGGGGAAGACCTGGCGCAACGTGGCCACGAAGTCCATTTCATCAGTTACGAACGTCCGTTCCGTCTGCCGGCAAAAGTTCCGGGCCTATTTTTTCACAGCGTTGCCATCAACGGCTACGAGTTGTTCAAATATCCCGACTACACGTTGCCCTTGTCGGTTCGCATGGCTGAGATTGCCCGCGAGCACCGACTCGACATTCTCCATGTTCACTACGCTGTTCCGCACGCGACTGCCGCTTTTCTTGCTCGATCGATGTTGCCGGCCGGTTTGAGGCCAAAAGTGATCACAACCTTGCATGGCACCGATACCACCCTGCTCGGTCGAGATCCAGGCTATGGGCCAGCCATTCGCCACGCCCTGCATTGTTCCGATGCGGTCACGGCCGTCTCGCACTTCCTTCGCGAAGAAACGCAGCGTGTCCTCGGATTCGATCGGCCCATCGAGGTAATCCACAACTTCTACACGCCGCGGGCGCCAAGGCGAACTCCCGAAGCGGTGCGCGACGAACTCGGCTTGCGGAACGAGGTGCTCATCCTCCACTCATCGAATCTGCGCCCTCTTAAACGGATCGATCTGCTCCTCGAAACCGTGGCGCGAGTGCGGCCGCGAGAGAGCTTCAAGCTGCTGATTCTCGCCGGCGGGAGTTTCGAACCATTTGCAGCGGACGTCCGGCGGTTCGGCTTGGACGGCACTGTGATTGTTCGGGAAAAGGTCCATGACATTGAAGATTTCCTTCAGGTAGCGGACATGGCGCTATTCACCTCGGACAACGAGAGCTTTTGCCTGGGCATACTTGAAGCCATGTCCTTTGGCCGGCCGAGCGTGGCCACCCGCGTTGGAGGCATTCCTGAGGTCATGGAAGACAAAGTGACCGGTCTGATGGTTGCCCCGGGCGATGTTGATGGCCTCGTTCGCGCGGTTGAGGCGTTGCTGCATGACGCCGAACGAAGAGCCACTCAAGGAGCGGCCGCGCGGGATCGAGCCAGGATGCACTTCGCTCCCGGGGTCATTGTGCCTCGCTACGAGGCGCTCTATCGATCGGTGCGCGACCAGTCTCCCGCCGAGTCAGCTTGAACCATGCGCACGAAGGACCGCAACGAGACGGCGGTCAGAGGGAGCGCAGGACTTTGGCCGCGGCAGCGGCGGTACGTGCCAAATCCTCGGCGGTGTGGGCGACCGAGAGGAAGCCTGCCTCAAATTGGGATGGCGCCAGGTAAATGCCTTCCGTCAGCATGCCATGAAAGAAGCGCGCAAACCGTGCCCGATCGCTGCGCATGGCGTCGGTCAAATTGTGGACCGGTTGATCGGTAAAGTAGGTGCAGAACATCGAGCCACAGAGATTAAATTGAACGGGAACGCCGGCCTCTTTGGCGGCTTCGACCATCGCCGCCCGGAGCTGGGCACCAGCCGCCTCCAGGCGCGGGTAGGCATCGCCAGCTTGTAGTTCTTCCAACGCCGCGATGCCAGCAGCCATCGCCAACGGATTGCCACTCAAGGTGCCGGCCTGGTAAACCGGGCCCAACGGCGCCAGTTGATCCATGATATCCGCTCGGCCACCGAAAGCCCCCACCGGGAGGCCGCCGCCAATGATTTTCCCGAAACAACTCAGGTCCGGTTGAATGCCGAATCGCTGCTGGGCTCCTCCCCACGCCAGGCGAAACCCGGTCATGACTTCATCAAAGATAAGCAGGGCGCCAGTGGCGGCCGTGATTTGGCGCAGGAATTCAAGATAACCTGGCTTTGGCAGATACAGACCCGCATTGCCCGGGACCGGCTCCAGAATGACGCCGGCGATGTCGCCTGGGTTGGCTTGAAAAGCCTCTTTCACTGGGCCCTCCTCGTTGAAAGGGACCACAATAGTATGTTCGGTAAAAGCGGCGGGCACGCCCATGCTATCCGGGTGTCCAAAGGTAAGCGCTCCCGATCCGGCTTTGACCAGCAGTGAATCGGCGTGTCCGTGGTAGCAACCGTCGAACTTGATGATCTTATTTCGACGGGTGAATCCACGGGCGAGCCGGATCGCGGACATGGTCGCTTCGGTGCCCGAGTTGCACATGCGCACCTTGGCGAGGCTGGGGACAGCTGCGCAGACCAGCTTAGCCATTTTAAGTTCTAAAGGATTTGGAATGCCGAAGCTTGTGCCGTGGATCGCCGTTTCCTGAATGGCGCGGACGATCGTTGGATGGGCGTGACCGAGGATGGCCGGCCCCCAGGTACCGACATAGTCCACATACTCGCCCCCATCGACATCAAAGATATGGGCTCCAGCGGCGCGATGAACAAAGAATGGCTGTCCGCCGACCGCTCGAAAGGCGCGGACCGGCGAATTGACTCCGCCGGGAATGTATTGAAGGGCTTCGGCGAAGAGCCGTTCCGACTGAGGACGTGAGATCATGGGGTGCCAAAGTAGGTTTGAGATAACGAGCCGCGGTCGGTGCGGACGGCTGTGCCGACCCCGACCTGATTGCGTTCGAACCAGCCCTCTTTCATTTCAAGAACGAACTGGACCTGATCGGAGGCGGCCTGAACGGGGGTTTCGTCGAGTGGTTTTAGGTGATGAATCTCGAGAATCGAGCCGGCGGGATCGATATAAGCCAAGGAGAGCGGGATGAGGGTGTGACGCATCCAGAAGGAGGCGCGCTGGGGTTGTTGGAAGATGAAGAGCATGCCCTCCATTTCGCCGATGTCCTTGCGGAACATCATACCCGTCTCCACCTGCGGCGCCGTCACGGCTTGCTCAGCCACAATCTCCTTCGCCCCCAACCAAAGCTTGATCGTCGGCAACTTGCGCTGCGGCTGGCCTGCCGCTGTTGCCGCGGACCCTTCCGCCTCCGGCGCCGTCACCTCCACGCCGCTCTTGGCGCAACCCGTCAAGAGCGTTGCCAGCATCAATTCTGCAAACCATCGGCATCGCATCGGTTGAGATTGGGCCATGCACGACCTTTTTTCAACGGTTCCTTCCAGCTGCCGCCAGCCGCGCCCTGGCCTTACTCCGTTTTGGGGCTCAGCGGAAATTTCAGAGGAAATCTGCCAGGCCTTCCGCTACACTGCCCTTGTGAAAACCGTCGCAATCATTGGCGCTTCAGCCAATCGAGCCAAGTTCGGCAACAAGGCTGTCCGAGCCTTTCTTCAACAGGGCTATACTGTCCACCCGGTGAACCCGACGGCGACGGAAATCGAGGGTCTCCAGGTCTATCGCAGTATTCTGGACCTGCCGGAGCGTCCCAATTTGGTCAGCGTTTACGTTCAGCCGGAACAAGTTTTGAATCTTCTCAGGGACATTGCCGTCAAAGGATGCGATGAATTGTGGCTCAATCCGGGGACGGAGTCTGACGAAGTCCTGGCGGAAGCAGAGCGCCTCCGGCTGCCTGTGATCCAGGCCTGCAGCATTGTCGGCGTGGGTGTTTCTCCACACGAGCTGTAACAGCCGAAAACCTGAACCGAAGCCGGAACGGCCGGTGGGTTAGATAAGTTATTCGTAACCGTTTGCTGTTCAGAGATGTCTCTTCTTATACGTGTGGATCGAATTATCCGTCCGGGTCGTGCATGTAAAATGTCCGTTCGAAAGCTCCTCTGGCCGCTCGTTGCCGTCAGCCTTTCTGCCTGCACGGCTTCGCATTACCGCCGGTCTGCGGATAAAGAAGTCTATAGCATTATCCAGCAGGCCGAGAAACAGGTCTTCGGCACGACGAACACGTTTGGGATCGAAACGCGATTTTCCGATCGCGAACCTCGCACCATTTCGCCGGCTGAACTGATCCAGGACCGAAGCCAAACCAATCGACGAGTCGTTTCGCTGACGCAGGCTCTCGACTTGGCCGTGGAGCAAAGCCGCGAGTATCAGGCGCAAAAGGAGCAGCTCTATCTTTCCGCCTTGGCTCTGTCCGGGGCCCGTTATGAGTTCACGCCCATCTTTCTGGCGAGCTCCACCGCCGAAGTGGATGGCACTGGGTCATCAGCCATGGTCGGTTCCGTGCGTAATCGCCTGAGTCTGCGCCAATTTTTCAGAACCGGCGGGAACCTGAGCGTCTCCCTGGCCAACGACCTCCTGCGTTACTTCATCGGAAAGCCCCCAGGTGTGGCGCGAAACTCGGCCATCGATACTCTCACCGTGGATCTGGTGCAGCCGCTCCTGCGTGGGTTCGGGCGGAATGATCCGACAGTTGAGAATCTGACCCAGGCGGAAAGAAATGTCATCTACGCCGTCCGGTCGTTCAGCCAATATCAAAAGCAATTCGACGTCAACATTGTGAACGACTATTTCGGCTTGCTCGGCGATCAAGCGACAGTGCGCAACAATTACACCAACTACCTTCGTCGCGTCGAGTTGACTAAATACACCGAAGCCCGGGCGGTCGACCGCGTGCGGGCGGCGGATGTGGAGGACGCCCGCAGTGCCGAGTTGAGCGCGCGGATCAGTTACATCAATTCAATCGCGGCATATCTCAACGGACTGGACGCGTTCAAGCTTAGGCTCGGTATTCCAATCCCCGATGGACTATACCTTCAAGATTCGGAGCTGGCCGATCTGGAAAAGGTGGGCCTTCTGCCGGTCGACATGAGCCCTGATACCGCCTTCCGCTTGGCCATCGAAAACAACCTCGACATCCTCAACGCGATCGACAAGTTCGAGGATAGCAAGCGCAAACTCCGGATCGCCGCCGATCAGCTCAAACCCGGCCTTCAGCTTTTCGCCAATGCCACGCTCGAATCGGATCCGCCTGACCAGTATGCCGATTTCGATATCACCAAAGTCCGTTACCAAGCCGGGCTCAGTCTCGATCACCTTTTCGATAAGCTCCCTTCCCGCAATACCTATCGAGCGACTTTAGTCTCGTTCGAGTCTCAGATCCGCAGCTTGATCGCCACTCTGGATAACCTGCGCGACCGCATCGAACGCGGCTTTCGGACTCTCGAGCAACAACGGCAGAATACCCTCAATCGGAGGGCGTCTCTGGATGTCGCCGCGCGCCGCGTCGACATGAACTTGAATCTCCTCGAAGCAGGCCGCGTCCAGGTCCGCGATCTGCGCGAAGCGCAAGACGCGCTTATCCTGGCGCAGAACCAATTGACTGACAGTGTCGTCAACTACCTCGCCGCCCGGTTGCAGCTCCTCTTTGAAGTGGGCGTCCTCACGACCACTGCGGAACGGTTTTGGTTGAACGATCCCGTCCACCCGGCACAGACCGAGTCGACTCTCCGCGCCCAAACCGCGCCTGTCGCCCCTCAAGGTGATGTGGTCTTGCCGCATCAAGTTCTGGAACCAACCCCATGAAATGGAACCAAATCTCTGGGCATCTGCCCTCGCCGTTGCGACGCAAGCCGATCCTGTGGATGGTGCTCATCTGCCTGGTCGCGCTTGGCATTGCCTACTTGGCCTGGCCACGCTCGCAGGAACCTGCCACGGCCTTTTACGAGGTGAAGCGCGGGGACTTCACCGTCACGGTTTTGGATCGGGGCACGATCGCCGCGGTCAGTGAAGTGAGCATCCGGAGCGAAGTCGAGGGAACGGCCCGGATTATCTACATCGTGCCGGAGGGAACCTACGTGAAGAAAGGTGATCTGCTCGTGGAACTGGACTCATCCCAAGCTCAGGACCAAGTGAACCAGCAGCAGATCGCTTACGAAAAGGCTAAGTTCGCCCTGGCCCAGGCCGAAGCGCAGCTGGAAATCCAAAAGAGCGCCACCAACAGCGACATCCGCGCCGCTCAATTGAAAGTCAAGTTCGCGAAATTGGACCTCGACAAGTTCGACGAAGGACAATCGATGGTCGATCTGATTGAGTCGAGCAACAAGGTCGTGCAAGCGCTGGCGCAACTGGCGGTCAATCGAGAGAATTTCACCTGGACGACCAACTTGGCCCAGAAAGGCTACGAGACGAAGCAGAAGGTGGATGTGGATCGCCTGGCTGTCATGAACAACGAGAACGCTTTGGTTGTGGCGAGCAACACTCTCGTCATGCTCCAAAAGTTCGATCTCCCCAAACAGCGCGAACAGTTTGTCTCCCAATACGAGGAAGCCATCAAGGAGCTGGAACGCGTCATCGCCCAAAGCGAACGCAAGATCGCCCAATACCAGGCCGACCTCGTCAGCCAGTCGAACACACTCGTGTTGAATGAAAAGAAACTGCAGCGCGACCGAAAGAACCTCGAAGCGACTCGCCGGGAGGCACCCCAGGAAGGACTGGTGGTCTATGCGATGAGCGAAAACCGGTTCAGCAGCGAATCGCTCATTGAGGAAGGAGCCGTCGTTCGAAACCGGCAAGAACTGATCAAGCTGCCCGACACCTCGCGGATGAAAGTGACGATTAAGGTGCATGAATCCCATGTCGGCTTGGTCCAGGCCGGGCAACCCGCTTTCGTCAAACTCGATTCCATTCCCGATCAGCGCTTTGAAGGCGTGGTGCAGAAAGTCGCCCTCCTGCCCGATTCCCAAAGCCGGTTCGGCAACCCGAATCTGAAAGTTTATAATACGGAAGTGGTGATTACGGATGCGCTCCCTGGAGTGAAGCCGGGAGTGTCGGCCCAGGCCGAGATTGTGATCACCAACATGAGCGATACGCTGAGCGTACCTCTGCAAGCGGTCACCACGCTCAAAGGGCGGCAAGTCGTTTACGTCCAGCAAGGCAGCAAGACCGTTCCGGTGCCCGTGCAGGTGGGC
Organism: Verrucomicrobiota bacterium; assembly: GCA_046346765.1. Taxonomy (GTDB): domain Bacteria; phylum Verrucomicrobiota; class Verrucomicrobiia; order Limisphaerales; family SIBE01; genus JAXMHN01. Next base: position 46,173 of record JAXMHN010000052.1, read on the forward strand.
ATGTTTAACACTCGTTTCATCCAGATCACTTCCGGCGTCAGCGAAGGAGATCATGTGCTGCTCAGCCCGCCGTTCGACACCCAGGAGAAAGATCTCGAAGGCGCTGTGCTGAGCGCGGAAGACCGGGCGAAGGCAGCCACCAACAGCAGCCGTAAACCCATGCCCGCCCCAAGCCCGCAAGGAGGACAAACCAACCCGCCAGTGACGCAATTGCCCCGCCCGAATGGTGGCCCGGAACGCGCAACTGCCCGACCCGAAGAAATCGCAGCCACCGGACCGGTCTCCAGCGCCACCACGCGTCCACTATCGAATGTCGACGGGCACCGCCGGGAGATCGACCGATAGCCATGGGCAATGCTCAGACTCCTGACGCCAGCAAGCCTCCCGGTTTCCAGATGCCAAGCCGCGAAGAAATGATCAAGCAATTCGACAAAGACGGTGATGGCGAACTCAGTCCTGACGAACAAACCGCGATGCGCACGGCGATGCAAGCACGCTTCGCTCGTGGCGGCCGCCCGGGTGCCGCACGCCCGAATCGCGAGGAAATGATGAAGCGTTTTGACAAGAATGCTGACGGCAAACTCGACGAGGACGAGTTGGCCGCCATGCGAGCCAGTTTCCCCGGCGGCCGGGACCGGGGCAGAAGTGGTCGCGGAGAAGCGACTGGCGAGAGCGGTTCCGGGCAACCGGCGCCCGTTCCGCCAAAAGCGTCCACCGAGTCACCGGGGCAATAAATGAGCGCCGCCATCATTCGCCTGGAAGGAATCGAAAAGACTTACAAGCTCGGAGACGAGATCCAGGTTCGAGCCCTGCAATCGGTCGACCTCGAGATTCACAGCGGCTCTTATGTGGCGATCATGGGTCCTTCCGGCTCGGGCAAGTCCACCATGCTGAACGTGCTTGGTTGCTTGGATCGACCGACCGCCGGCCGCTACTTCCTCGGCGGTGACGATGTTTCCCGGATGCCTGACGACACGCTGTCGGAAGCTCGCGGTCGGAAGATCGGTTTCATCTTTCAATCCTATAACCTGATTGCGCAGCTGACGGTGATCGAGAACATTCAAGTGCCCTTGTTTTACCAGGGCAAAGACATCCGCCAGTATCGCCAGCGCTGCATCGAGCTGGCTGAACTGGTCGGTTTGGGTGACCGGCTCGATCACCGCCCCAACCAGCTTTCAGGCGGCCAACAGCAAAGAGTCGCTATCGCCCGCTCGCTGGTGAATGACCCGATCATGATGCTTGCGGACGAGCCGACGGGCAATTTGGATTCTAAGACTGGCCAGGAAGTGCTGGAGCTGATCGACCGCTTGAATGCGTCCGGCAAGACGATTGTGCTGGTGACGCATGATGAGCGGGTCGCCGCTCGCGCGCATCGGATCCTGCATATGAAGGACGGTCGGATTGATCGAGACGTCGCGCATCGTTCCGCGAAGGCCGCGGAAGGGTTGCGTCCCTGAGTGGTTATGCTCAGCCATCACTTTATCAGCACGGTGCGGCTTGGGATCAAGAGTCTGCTGCTGCACAAGCTCCGGTCGGCCTTGACCATGCTTGGCATTATTTTTGGCGTCTGCTCGGTCATTGCCATGCTTGCTATTGGGGAGGGCGCCTCTTACGAAGCGCAGCAAGCGATTAAAAAGCTCGGCAGCCAAAACATCATCCTCCGGAGTGTCAAGCCGGCCGACGATGCGCGGCAGTCAGTCAATCCGGGCCGCCGCGCCGGACTCAAATACGGCCTCACTTACGAGGACGGCGGCCGGCTCCAATCCACCATCCCAGGCGTGCAACGCGTTCTCCCGATGCGGATTATCCGGGAAAATGTTCGCTTCAATCGCAGCGATGTTCCTTGCCAGGTGATCGGCACTTTGCCGGTTTATACCGAAGTGGTCGGAGTGGATGTTCTGCGAGGCCGTTTTCTCACCCCGATAGACGAACTTTACCAGAACAACGTCTGCGTGGTCACGGCGGGTCTGGCCCAGCGTCTTTTCAGTTACCAGGATCCGCTGGAATGCTCGGTCACGATTGACGCATTCGCTTACCAGGTGGTCGGCATTATTCGGGAAAAGAACATGCCGGAGCAACGCACCCAGGCGGGCAAAATGGAAGGCGAACCGCTCGACAACAACGTCTACATTCCCCTCTCCACTTCACGAACGAGGTTCGGCGAGATCCTTATTCGGATGACCGCGGGCAGTTTTCAGGCCGAGGAGGTTCAATTGCACCAGATCACCGTGCAAATGCGAGACTTGCCTTCGGTGGAGACCGCCGATCCCCAGATCAAGACTGTGCTGAGCCGGTTTCATGAGAAGCCCGACTACGAGATCATCGTCCCGCTGCAACTGCTCAGGCAGGCCGAACAGACCAAGCGCATCTTCAACATCGTCCTCGGCAGCATCGCAGCCATTTCCCTGCTCGTGGGCGGGATAGGGATCATGAATATTATGCTAGCCAACGTGACCGAGCGCACCCGCGAGATCGGGATCCGGCGTGCGATTGGAGCAAAACGGCGCGACATCACTATGCAATTCCTCGTGGAAACCGTCGTCCTGTCAGTTGGAGGCGGTTTGATTGGCGTCATGGTTGGCGTCCTCACCCCGATCCTCGTCTCACAATTGACCACCATGAAGACGATCGTCACAGTCTGGTCGGTTTTGCTGGCCTTCGGTATTTCCGGCGCCGTCGGCATCGTTTTCGGCCTTTACCCCGCAAAGGCTGCGGCGCGCCTTGACCCAATTGAGGCCTTGAGGCACGAGTAATGGGTCCAGACCCGCGCCCGCGGCGGAGGCTAGGGCGCTCCATTCGGAGGAAGCTGAGCGTTTGTGCGCTTGGATTCTGGCGGCACTCGGTTAAGTTGGCGGCTATGAGACGACCCCGTTGGCTTGCGGGCATCACCTTAGCGCTGGTCCTATTGACAACGATGGCTGGCTGTTCTTCCACTCCGAAAGTCGATTGGGCGGCTCGCGTCGGCCATTACAGTTATGATCAGGCCGTGCTCGAAATGGGTCCCCCCGACAAAACCGCGGAACTGACGGACGGCAGCCTCATCGCCGTTTGGAGTTCTCGCCCTCCATCCCATCGCGGCGTCACCTTGGGCTTAGGCGTTGGTTCCTACAGTTCTGGAAGCGGCGTCTCCGTCGGTCAATCCATCTCCACAGGTCGCGGCGCCGCCCGTGAGCTTCGGCTGACGTTCGACAAAGCCCGCCAATTGACGACGTGGAACGGCCAGTGACGCCCCGCGGCGCCGGATGCGCCAGGCCCATCCTCATTTATGATGGGGACTGCAACTTCTGCCGCTTCTGGATCGAACGGTGGCGGCTTTTAACCGTTGATCGGCTTGACTACATCGAGTTGCAGAGCCCGACCGTTGCCGAACGCTTTCCGAACCTGCCACGGGCCGATCTGGTGAAGGCGGTTCATCTGGTCGAGCCCGACGGCAACATCTGTCAGGGCGCAGAGGCGGTCTTTCGCTCCCTCGCATTAAATCCTTCGTGGAGGTGGCTGCTGGCCGCCTATCGGAGTCTGCCGGGCGTGAAGCCTGCCAGCGAAAGGCTTTATCAGTACGTGGCGGAGCATCGGACAGGTCTCTCCGCAGTGACCCGTATCGCACTGGGCGGCTATCCGGCGCCAGCGCGTTACGAACTGACGCGAAACCTCTTTCTCCGTGGACTCGGGACGATTTATCTGATCGCGTTTCTCTCGCTCTGGTATCAGGTGGACGGTTTAATCGGTCGCAATGGAATTCTTCCCGCGGCCGAATACGTCGATGCTGCCCGCCAATACTTCGATGGACAGCAGGTCGGTTGGGCGCGCTATCTGGCGCTGCCAACGTGGTGCTGGCTGAGCGCAAGCGATTTTTGCCTCCATGCGCTCTGCGGCCTGG
>JAXMHN010000053.1:0-49494 GCA_046346765.1 Verrucomicrobiota bacterium
CGGAGGAGGCCCTTGGACACAATTCCAAAGCTGTCCACATCGCGTATGCCAAGCGCGCTCAGGTCACGGTAGATTCGCTTGAGGACTACGAGGAAAAAGCCGCCAAGAACGCTACAAACAACAATGGCGCAAGCGCGAATCCGAGTTTACCTGGCGCCCGGGCTTAACGAACTTCCGCGCTGAGAAATTCCTTCGTTCGCGATTGAACACCGACGCTCAGAACACCCATGTCAAGGACTATGCCCCAACGTCACCGCGCGCTGGATGACCACATTGCCGAGCTCTTGAACGAAAGAAGCAGGGTCTATGACATGACACGCTCCCCAGGGTCCTTTCGAGGTGGCTGCCGAAGTGTTTAGGAAGCCTGCCCAAGGGGTCTCAAATGTGCTCGATTGCCACATTTCCCCAGTGGCGTTTCAAATACTCCGCCACGAGACGCCTATGGCAATGGTGGGGCTTATCCTCGCTGCACAAGAGGCAACCTTCTTCAACAAGCTCCTTTGCGATCTTCTTCTCGATCTCGCGCTCTCGCATAAGCTGAAGAAACTTTTGTTCGTAGGCTTCCCAGGATCCCTTGCTCTTCTTGTATTCGTCCAGAATTCCCTGAGTCGGCGCAAGAATTGGTGTGTGGACGTAGTCGATGCCCAGAATACTTTTGAGGAAATATTTAAGATCGTCTCGCTTACTGAATCCTGCAAGTTGCGAAACATTGTTGAGCCTAACGTCAACGACACGCTTAACACCCGCCTTCTGCAAACGGTTAAAGAACTCCTGTGCATTCTTGTGAGTGAAGCCAATTGTGCAGATTCTCATGAGGAAGCGGCCGCGTGGGCCTCATCGTCGGAATGTGATGCTGTTCGTCGGAAAGCGATCCGGAGGCCCTGCTCGTCGTATGCTCTTTCCACGATCTGATCGTGGGTTGCAAAGAGCGACGGCTGGGACATGCCGAGCAGTTTCAGCAATCTGGATTCTGCTTCCTCTTGCGATTCGAGGGACCCGTCCGCAAGAATATGCTGAATCGGAAAGCCCTTTCCGCGAAGATGGCGTGCAACCAAAATGGTTCTGTGGCACGTGAGCGGATCCTTTTCGGCGCAGAGAAGAGTGATCCGGTATTTCGAGAGTCCTGTCATGAGGCGGTCAAGCCCGGAAGCGAAAGCACTAGTCTCGGCCACGCGGTCGTAACGCGCTTGGCCGTCTACGTAGCAGCAGGGCTCATCTCTTCTTGCTCCCAATTCAAGGCCGAGAAACACGTAGTGAATTCGCTCCTCTTTCAAACTCAGCTCAAGGGCCGGACGATTGAATTGTGGAAATCTTGCGCTAAAAGGCTTCGAACGGACATCAGCCACGGCCTCGATCCCATGAAGATGCAGCAGCTTTAGGAAGGCTGGCATCTCGTGGTTCGAGTGGCCAATGGTGAAGAGCGGATTCATGATGCTTCGGATCAATTCTACGCCGGCGGCTCAAAAAACGCAGCAGCTATCTTGTAGTGATGCCCGTAATAGGGCCCTGTTAAGCTGACGCAAATCACGGTTTCCGAGGGTTTTGAGAGCGCCACATGGATTGACGGGTCACTAACCTTAGGAAACACCGGGAAATAGCGAGCAGCAAATTCGAGGTCATCGATATCAAGGTCATGAGGTACACTGGCGTAATGGATTGTTGCGACGCGATGCCTTTTTACCGGGCGCTGTTGCTCAAATGGGTTGTTCTCAGACCACACTCTGATGCTTGAAATTCTTTCCGGTCGGATGAGGTAAAGAGAGGCTGGCTGCGTCATCGCCTCCGGGTAACCAGCCTTAACTCGGCGCCATCCGGATCCGTCGTTCCAGAGACCTCGGGGGGTATCGATGAGCATCCCGAGTTCCGCGAAGGGCAGTTGGCCGATGGATTTCCAGGAGTTCGGCTGGATCGGCCTTGGCAATAGCCAGTTTTCCGGCTGATAGGGCAGTGGTGCCGGTCCTTCAAGCGGGATCTCCAGAATCTCCAAGGGTTTTGGGGCATGCCCCAATGCTTGGTACATTTGGTATTCTGAGACTGCGCCTCCAGTCGTGCTGGTCACCGGTCGGATCCAGTTTCCCCCTAGCCAGCCTTCACCGGAGCGAACCCATTCCTTCCCGGCGAGGCAGCGATCGCTCCGTTTCACGGAGTTCGCCAATACGACTATCGTCTTACTGATCATGGCCGCTGAGTTCCTTCGGAAGACTACACCACCCACTCTCTTCGTAAAGGCAGCCAAAATCCATCAGCAGCTGCGTCAGCAATTCGACACAAAATCCAATTCGCATTCGTTAGGAGGCTTTTTCCATTTGCCTGTTGCTCAAGGAGATCTTTCGAATGGAATCCTGAATCTCGGAAGCCAAAAGTGCGTCCTTTTGCGCGCCGAGCGGCAAGCACTCCACAGGCATCCAGATCACTCGCAGCCCTTGTTGTCCTAGCCGCCTGAACAACGGAGGAGCTGCTCTTGCTCAAGCCCCTTTCTGACCTTGAGCAGAGCCGATACCAACCACTTTAACTGGTGGTTCGAGTGCCCCGCGGGAATCAGGTGTTCCTGCTTAAGAAACAGGTCGCGTCGCCCGAATCGCTCCAGGATTCCTTCGAAATCCTGCGGAATGAGAAGTTCCGCCGATCCACCAAAGGGCAGAACTTCGCAGACAAAAATGCGCAGCCCGGCCGGGTCATAATCGGGAATGTAGAGCAGGCGCCCAGTCCAACCGGCGAGCCAATTGCGCCAGGCCGCGCCCCAGTTCCACCGGAGGACGAGGGTGTAATGCAGATTCTGCAACGACGGGAAATGGGGAAGCATGCGTTCGAACCGGTGCAGGTTTTCCACGTTTTCAACGGCAACAATAACTGCCGTGCTAATGCGCAACGCGGGGAGGCGCTTCAGAGTAACCAGTGTGGAAGAACCTTCAGGATTCCTGCCCAACGGCTCCTCGCCCAGGAAGCAAGCTGAGTGTATTGTTCGTGAACCTGAGATGGATCAACGCCGAGACCGTCGAGGATGGAGCTTTGCAGGATTCTCTGCGCTTCGTTGCCCCACTGCGGCAGCATCACGAGCAACGCGGTCAGCACAAACAAGCGCACCATGTGAAGGAGGAGCGTCTTTCCAGTGAAGCCGTGGAGAACGAGAAGAATCGTCCCGACGATGAACAACATGAACGCAACGATGCGCAGCAGTTCGTGCAACTCGGCGCACTTTTGCAGGAACGTCGGAAACAGTTGTTGAAAGTTTGCCATACGTCGGGACGATTTGAGTTTTGCTTACGGAGTCGGGAACGCGGTGGGCGCGTTCATCAGGCGGAACGTCTGGCCGTATTTCTGCACAGCCTCAGTGAACTCGGCGTGTTGCTGTTCCTTCTTCGCCTCGATTTGGCGTTGCGCGTCGTTACGATTGGCAACGTCCTGCACCAACGCGGACGCGGTCGCCTGATTGATTTCGTAGTCCGTGTTGTTGAGGGCGGACGACAGGCCAATTAGAACCCCGGTCAACTTCTGAACCTCAGCGTCGGTGGTCGCGCTCTTGAGCGCCAGGTGGTGGTGCGGGCGATTTCCTTTCAACGCACGCGGCGTGCGGTCGCGTCGGCTGAGACGGACAGAAAGTTGTCCGTCGTTTTCTGAACTGCGGCGCGACCGGTAGATACGGCGTTTCGCGCCGTAACCGTTGCGCCGTTCGGCGTGCTGAACGTCGTGCCGATGCTCGTGAACAGGCCGCTGGCGTTGTAGAGCATGGCGTCGCCTGCATCCACTGCGCCTTCGAGCGCGGTCAGGTCTCGCCAACTTCGTTTTGCGAAGGTCGTTCACAAGCGGCTGGACCGTGGTGAGCAAGACCGCCTTGGGATCGCCAAACAGGTCCTCGTAATGTTTGAACTCGTTGAGCTGGTCGGTGAGCGTTTGGATTTGCTGCACCTGGTTGTTGATCATCTCGACGTATTTGGCGATTTCCTGCGCCGTATTGATGATCGACTGAACGTTCATGGTGGGATCGAACACGATCCATTGCGCGCGTGCCGACACCGTGATGCCGAGCGTCACGAGCGCGAGTGCGGTGAATTTCTTCATGGTATGCCTTTCGTTTTGTTGTCGCTGCCGGCGGCAACACGCCGCCAATCACGAGAAAGGATTTACCACCAAGCGAAGACGGCGCGGTGTATCACGCGCACAAGGTGTCGGTGCTTGACTTCGAAAGCTCATCGATTTCCCAGCGAGGTAAGTGTGGCCGGGAAACGAAGGCGTCGCCTTTCAGCGAGATTGACCCATCATCTTCAGCTATGAACACGACAATTCCTAATTCAACGGCGAGGGAGTCTATTTCTATTCCAAGCTCCTTCACTTCGAAACGAGGCGGTTCAAACTCATGGGCGCAAAGCGCCGAACTTGTTGGGGCTTTTCGTCGAGGCGACCAGTTTGCTGTGATGCCGCGCAGTGCAGAATATGCTCCGATTTTGTCATGTAACGCGGCGTGTCCCTACTGCCCGTTTTCGGTCACTCGCCACCGGATTCTCAAAGGCGAACTCGTTCCGGTGGGAGAGTCCGCAGCGGAGGACGATGTCCATGCATCTACCCGCGGAACCGCCTTTCGCGTCATCGACGCGGCAAAGGAAGCAGGTGCAAAAGGAATCCTTTTTACAGGCGGTGGAGAACCCACGATCTGGCCGTCGCTTATGGACGCGCTACACTTCTGCGGCAAATCGCAGCTTCACACAGCGCTCTACACAAACGGATTTGAGATCGCCCGACAGCAGGACTTTGCAGTACGTTTATTGCATCCCGACGCAGCTCTTGTGTTTTGCCGCGTCAGCATCAATGCCGCTTCACCAAAGGCGAGCCGACTCCACTGGGGCGTAGATTTTCCTGTCCTTGATCTCCAATTGGAGGCGCTCGCGCATTTGCTGAGAGCACGTGAAGAACTCGTGCCACTGTACCATCGGCGCGGTGCTTCCATTCCCTCTGTCCAAATCAGTACTATCGTTGATAAAAACACCGTGGCGGATCTTTCGGAAATCCTTCAATCTGTCTCCCGTGTGTTTGCGCGGTTCCCGTTGGTCCGAGCAGAAGACGACACGATGGTTGTCCGTCCGTTGACGATACATGGTCACCGACGGTACTCCACGGCGGACCACCCCGACTCCGTGATTAACCAGATCATTGCAGTGGCAGGACCACAGGGCTGTGCGGCGCCGACAGTAAACGCCTCGGGGCTGCGATTGTTTCTTGGCTTTGGTCTCGACCGTATCGTCAGTGGTGAATTCAGCACTTACAGTGAACTGCTTGCCCGGGAATACGCCAGCCGCACGACATCGTTGGCGAATGGTGTGTTCCTGACGGTTGGGCCTGATGCCACGGTCTATCCCTGCACGGAAAAAAACTGCCAACCAGCCTGGGCATTGGGAAATCTAAAAAGACAGTCCGTAGCTGAGATTTACGGAGGCGAGCGCCGACGCGAAATCCTGGCCCAATTCGACGCCACGCATTGGGGTCCGGAAATGAGTCAACCCACACCACGCACCTCTCGGCTGGACCGCATCGCTCAAGCGATTCACCAAGGTGTCCTGACGGATTCGATGATCGGTCAAATCCGCGAACTATCCATGCACTCACACGATCTTCTGCTGGATTGAGGAATTATCCCACCTGAGCAGTCCACCTTGGGAAATCCTAGGCATGACAAACCAATTCAGAACCGGAAAATAATCACATGAAAACCGAATACCTCGCCCAAGTCGCCAGCCTCGTCAGCGCCGGTTTTGCCCCAAAGGAAATAGGGACGCTATTAGGTTTGAGCAAGCATCAAGTCTTCAGCTTGGCGACGTACGCAGCCGCGATTGGCCTGCTCCAAGGGCCGTACTTTTCCCAGGAGGCCTATTTTCGCCTTTGGCCTAATCCACAAAACCGCATCAGCCTGGAAAACCTGAACATTGGCTTGAAGCTTTTGAAGGGCCTAACAGACGGTCAGAAAAAGGCTGGGATGCAGACGCTGAAGCAAGTCAAGGTGATTCCAAGCATTTCCGATGACACCACCTCAGAAGGATGGGGTTTTCGCTTGTGCGATTTTGGCCGCCAAGCCTTGCAAGAATTCTACGCTGTCCTCTCTGAAGCGAGGATTATTGACATCGGTTGGGGTGGGACCGTGGGGGCGATTGTCTCCGCAGCCGAACGCGAAGGATTTCCTGACAAAACTTTTCCGCTCCTGACGTTGCTGGCAACTTGCGGGGAGCTGTTCGATTATCTCGATTTTAGCAACGCGTCATCAAGCCTCGTGGAGCGAATCTTGGTACTGATCAAGAAGAAGCAGCCGGCCTATACACTTCGGGGGGTTCCCGCCTTGCTCGACATTCCTGGACTGCGCGATTTTTATCTTCGGAAACATCCTGGGTACAGAGCCATCTTCGGACCCGGCGGATTGGCTAGCAAGGCAGAGGCCGCCATCGTAAGCGTTGGGACGTTTGAACAGAAGGGGGTGCATGCATTCAAACGGGCGTTGGTCGCCGAATGGGGTGCAACCGAAGCACAATTGCAAAGGATTTGCTGGGGAGACCTTGGCGGGGTTCTAGTGCCTCGTGACATTGCAGACCAAGACGGGAAGAAAGAGATGGCGCGTATTTCCTCACTTTGGACTGGTGTACCATTGGAATACTATCACGAACTAGCAAAACGTGCGGCCAAACCTGCCACAAAGAAAACGCATGCAATTCCCGGAGTCGTCGTGTTTGCTATCGGCAAAAACAAGGCCGAGATCCTTCATGAAATAATCAATTTGGGTTTGGTCAACCGAATCGTGATTGACCTAGACCTCGCAAAGGCATTAGCGATCCGGACAAAGATAGACCTTGCTAAAGACATTCGCACGCCTCACCGCGCGGATACAAATCTTCTGACTGTCCAACAAATCATCACCGCTCTGAATCGTCTCTCCGATGACCAGAAGACGGCGGTTCTGGAACACTTCCGAGACTCAAAGTAACTTCGCGGTTACCTCGGCTCACCTTACTTTTTCCGGCGCTTAAACCCGTTTCGCGATTACTTCGGGAGATTTCCCACCGGCGGAACGAAATGCGGGAAACGAAGGACTGGCTGCTTCAGCGCAACTCACGCAGCGTTGGTTGCATGAAAAAGCTGATCAGATTGGCTGCGCAGGCTCTTGTTGAGATAAAGTTGAACATCCTCCTTGTAACATCTCAAGTTCGCGGGGTGGATGGCGCCGGTGGACTTGGCGATGTGCCGGTGGGTCTCGCCAACGAGTTGAACACCGGTGAAGGCGTCGAGGTCGGGCTAGCCATGCCAGGATACGCTAGCATCTCCGGGCACGGGTTGGACGATCGTTTCGGCGAGCAGAACCTTTTGATGCGCGGGTTGCAGGTCCCATTCGGAGATCGTGCTGTCAGTGTTGATGTGTATCAAATCGTCGTGCCACAGACTGCTGGTTCACCACGAATTGTTTGCTACTTGTTCCGGTGCCCCGAAGTCTTTGACCAAGTTGATCCGCAGACGGGCAAAGTAAACAAGGACACACCAGACAAGGCGATTCTCCTTTCCCGTGCAGTGCTCGAATTCATAAAAGCGTTCAAGGCTGTAAGATTTGACCTCATCCACTGCAACGATTGGCAGACTGGGCTTATTCCGGTTTATGTGAAGACACTTTACAAGGAAGACGCGGCAATCAAAGGAATTGCCACAGTCTATACAACTCACAATGCGGGTACAGGCTTTCAAGGAAGCTATTTCAATGCGCCTCACTGGCTGTGGCTCGCAGGCCTGGACAAGAGTGGAGTGTTTGAGCGCGGTCAAACGCGATCACTTGAACATTTCGGTAATTTCAATTTTACGAAAGGCGGCGTTGCTTTCGCTGATCTGGGAAATACCGTCAGTTTCACGTATCTGAAGGAACTCCACATGGTCGCTTTCTCCGGCGGCTTGGATGGAGTGTTCCTTGGGCGCGGCAGTGACTTTGATGGCATAGTCAACGGGATCGATTATCCCGAATGGGATCCCGCCAATGACCCCGCACTCTTGCCTGTCAGATTTTCCGCCAAGGACTCGGTAGCGGCTGTTCAACAGGCAAAACGCCGTCTCCGCTCAGTCTTGCGTGAGTGGACCGTGCCAGAGAAGTATCCCACGAAAGGCACCAAGCCTTTCTCGGCTTTGCGAGATGACACGATCATCCTTGCTACTGTCGGTCGCATTGATTTTCAAAAAATCCCAATCCTGTTCCGTGCGATCAGCGGGATTGTGTCTGACCGCGACGTCCAACTCTGCATTCTTGGAGACGCGCATCCAAATGACTCGCTTGGACAAAAATACGCCGAAAAAATTGAGGAAATTGCGAAGTGGTCCGGCGGCAAGGTTTTGTTCTTCCGCGGTTTCGATCTGCATTTATCCCACCTTTTGTACGGGTGCAGCCAGGGATTCATTATTGGTAGCGTTTTCGAACCTTGCGGTCTCACGCAGTTGGTGGCGATGCGATATGGATCAGTTCCAGTTGCTGCACGAAAAACTGGTGGCATTGCTGACACCATCATTGACGAGGCAGATCCAAATTCGGGTAACAGAGCAAATGGATTCCTCTTCAAAGAAGAAGTGCCGTATGGTAAAATGATTGACGAAACGGTGTCGCTGGATGGATTGCTTGCCGCCGCCAAAGCTTCAGACGAACTGCTTGAAGCAGTTCGTCGAGCGTTGCGCATCTACCGCGAGAATCCCGAACGATGGGCATCACTAATGAAAAACGGTATGGCAAGAGATTCGTCGTGGAAGGCTCCGAGCCTACAGTACTTACATCTTTACCAGGAGGCCATCCGTCGCACTAGGTTGGTGCCTTAATGCCTGTTACTCCTCGATGCGCAGGAGTTTCGTTGATGGCTGGAACGTGACCCCGTCAATCCGCTGTTCGGGCAGTTGCACTGGATAAAGGCGGACGCTCCCGACCTGGTTGCGTTGCTTCTGCATCGAGACGTAAAGCCAATACTGCTGCTTCACGGCGTCGCCCTTGCCCTTGTCGTAGCCGGTGGCGTAAGCCTTTTCCGACTGCTTCTTTGCGGCGTAATGGAGCGTTTCACTGACAACCACTCCGCCCGCCGCGCCAGCGGCGGTGATGAGGGGATCGCCATTGGAGATTTCGTGACCGAGATATGCGCCGCCCGCGCCGAGCGCCACGTCGCTGATGGGACGCGTGGCAGCGCAGCCGGCGAACAGGCCAGCGGCAACGGACACACGCGGGTGAACACGACGGAAACCCATCGGCGGATGCCGAGCGGCATCGCTAAGCCGCTTTGATGACGGATGCCATTTGACTCTGATAAATCAGGGCTTTTTCGCAAAATGAAGTGCCAGTGAAAATCCCAGTGAACGGGTCGTGAATGCCGCCTGCGCACTGTATATCGGCCTCCTTCTCCTCCTGAATCGCGACCTCCGCTTCGCTTTGAGTGCATCTACCGTGTTGTTCGTCGGCTTCACCGCGTTTCTATGGTATATTGCTCGTTTGGCCAATCCGCCAGCCTGTGGTTGCCTGGGACTCACCGGTGTTTTTGCGAGCACGAGGGCGAGTGCGCTGGCCGGCATTATAAGGAATTGTTTGATTCTATGGGCCTTGAGGGGTCTATATGCGCTGCATTTTCCTGTTCACCCCGGCGAATCTCGCTTTCGTTCGCTCTTTCTGTGCAGCAAATAGTTAGGTCATGGCAGATAGCATATACATTTATGGGACCCCCGGCAGCGTCGGTGGAGCATCAACTAAGCTTGCGCACCTTCTGAAGCTCCTACGTGACATTTATCAGATCACGCTTGTCCTTCCTAACGTGGCAACCCTAAAGGCCCGGGACGTACAGAGGTATTGTGTCGGAACGCCCTGCATGTTGTTGAAGGAATTGCCCGACAGATTGGAAGGGACTGTCCTTGCAGTATGCGAACGAACCTTCTTCTCGGGAGGAATCGCTAGATTACTCAAGGCGAAGGGACTCCGTGTCATCTGGTCGAATGAGATGATGTTTCCATTTGAAGGCGAGGAGGACGCAGTACGGGCGGGGTTGGTGGATAAGGTGCTCTTCGCATCTGAATTTCAAGCGAACGCATTTCGTGATACCTACAGCGGCATTCCGTTTCTTATTACCGGCAACTATATTGACGGAGACGACTACCCGTATCACGATCGGCCACAGCGAGCTTTTACCATTGGTCGCTTGTCGCGAGCTGACGTCTCCAAGTACCCATGCAATTTCCCAGTCTTCTACGAACGGTTGGGACTACGGGATGCACGTTACCGTGTTATGGCATGGAGCCAGGAACTCCAGAATCAGTATCGATGGCACAGGTTCGGTCCGGAGTGGGACCTGTTACCTGTTAGAAAGGAGACCGTCCCGCAGTTCCTCGCTAGCCTCGAAGTGTTTCTCTATCCTCTCGGACACAGGGTCAAGGAGTCTTGGGGGCGTGCTGTTGTCGAGGCGATGCTTTCCGGCTGTGTGGTAGTTGTTCCGCAAGGACACCAATTTGAGAACTTGGTGGTTCATGGAGAGACCGGGTTTGTTTGCAGGAACTACTCCGAATTTAGGTCGACAGTGCGCGAACTATTCGAAAACTATTCTGTTCTACGAGCTTTGGGCCGAGCCGCATCATACCGAGCGAGGACAAGTCTCTGCAACGCGGTTGAACATCAGCGGGTTTGGCGGCAGGCTTTGAGTTTGTAACTGCGGGCGCCGATTGTCAGAGACGTGTAAAAGTGAAAACTAACCAATACTGTTATTGGTCGGTTTGTACCCAAGGCTATGCCATGATGATGGAACGATGTGTGCACACCGCGCGATCGTCCGGCGTCTTCAGAGATTTTCATGTTTTCACAGACCGCGTCGTGAGCGACTGTCAGTGCTACGAGTCTTATTGTTTCGACAAGACGGATTCCCTATTCAAATTGCATTTTCTTAAAATCGGCATGAGCCGCCTAAACTTCGACTATTTCGTGTGGGTGGACGCAGACACTACTTTTGTTCGTAACCCAATGAATATACTGTCGGCGCTGGAGGGCTCACCAATGCATGTTCCCCTCGAACTCAACCTGACCAGATTGTCGGACTACGAGCCCGACTGTGTCGCGAAATTCCTACCCGATGTGGGCGGTGAACAACCTGCGGCATTGGGTAGAGGTCGCCGAACCGAACTCGAGGAGATGTATCGGGAGCGAGGGGTCGCGGATGATGTGTACGTCTGTGGAAGTGCCTTTTGGATTATTCACCACGACGCGATAAACGTTCTGTGCGATTTGGCGCTGGGCTTTTACCACGATGCGAGAAAGCGAGGCATCCACGTCGACATCGACAGTTCGCTTGGCTACGCAATGCAGATGCTTGCGCCAGATCCTACAGAGCATCTTGCCTTGAATCGTCCGGACCTCTGGTGTTGTGACTACCGAGTTACATGCAAGGACGCGACTGAAGCATGGGACTGGAGACATCCTCTAGGAGGCCCAAGCAGCCGCGTGCGTCCCGCCATCTTGCACGTTCCGTTCAGGCAGTCCCCTGAAGAAATTGCAGGTCACAGGTTGTAATCCGACACCGTCGGTTTGGATTGGTTTCATAAGAAATTGACGAAAATGCTGGCACTCCGCCCCATTCGGAATCCCAGATATAGAAGTAGAAGTGAGAGATAAAGGCCATCTCCCGACCCCAGTGCAGGTGCGGATGGCGGGCCTTTTCCTGCCCTTTCCTGGGCCACGATCTCCATACCGATGCCTTCTCCTTTGCTGTCCCGATCAGCACAACGCGATCTTTGCCTTCGCGCGCCGCGGCTTCAAGGCAGGGGCGCGCCGTCTCCTCTTTGTCCTGTCCCTTCTCGAACTTGATCCTGGGAATTCCCTCACCTGTCTGTGTCCCTTGTTGGCGGTGCTGGCGGAGGCAGAACTGGTGGCGCAATTCTGGTTGCGGCCGGGCAACGTTCATTCGGCGACCAGCGTGATCAACTTCACTATGGATTTGTTGTCGAACTGACCGCCGCACATTCGAGTGCGGCTCATTCGGGCCGACAGTGGCTTTTACCAGGATGATTGGCTGAGTCTGCTGGAGTCTCAGGGCTTGCCTTACATCGTCGTTGCGGAACTGCAAATCAAGCTGCAACGGTTGATCCGAAAGGAGACCCGCTGGGAGGCGGGAAAAGCAACCGGCCCGGAGGTGGCAGTGATCCTTTACGAGGGGGCCAGCCGCCGAGAGCGCCGGATAAAGGCGGGCTTCCCCGGAAGCACTTTCGATTGTAGGAACTGCATCGGCGTGGTCCCGAACTCCCGCTTAAAGTGGCGTATCAGATGCGACGAGTGGCTGTAGCCCAACTCTGCCGCGATTTCTTTCAAATGCTTGCCATCCTGCAGGAGGTCCAAGCACTTTACCAATCGCTGTTGATCCAACCATGCCTGGGGAGGTTGACCGAAAGTGTTGAGGAAGTATCGTTCCAGTTGCCGAAGAGAATGCTGGGTTTGAACGGCAAGACGCCCGGCGTGATAGCGAGCGTCGTGGGCAATCCTCGGCCAATCGTGAATTCGATTGAGATGGCTTTTCATGGGTTACCTCGGCCTGCATAAAAGCCGAAATGGGACTGGTTGTACTTGGGATACGTTCCGAGGCAGGGGTTCTTTCAACCTTTCTGCCTAGCGACTTCGGAACCAATGCTTCGAGCGTCCGCGGCGAGAGTCGATGGGGGGAAAGCGCTAGCTAGGTTGCGCAATTCACTCGTTTCGGAGCCGCGCGCAACTCACTTTTCCGACGGTGGAAACGCTCCGCAAATAGCAGACGCGATGATGAGAGATCGTGTGAGATCGTGTGTGCCTCCAAAAACACAGTTGCGTGCCGGTGGCGGCCTTGCTACTCTCGAACATGACCCAAACGTAGGCAGTCGGCACGAATCCGAATGTCATGAAAACCAACCTCAATCGGGTGAATTGCACCCGTCTCTCTCGCTTCACCGCTTTCACCCTCATCGAACTGCTGGTGGTCATCGCCATCATCGCGATTCTGGCCAGCATGCTTCTCCCGGCGCTGGCCAAGGCCAAGACGAAGGCCCAAGGCATCATGTGCATGAGCAACAACAAGCAACTGGGCCTTGCGTGGTTCATGTACGCAGGTGACTTCAACGACGCCTGTGCCAACAATTTCACCATTCCCGATACGGAGGCGGCGATTACTTCTCGCCGGTTTGACAACTGGGTCAACAATATCATGGACTGGTCGACGACGGGTCTCCATGCCCAGAGCATGACAAACGAAGCCTGGGTCAAAAACGGAATCTTAGCTCGTTACACCGCTAACGCTTTGCCGCTTTACAAATGCCCGGCCGATATCTTTCTCTCACCGGCGCAGAAGCGGGTAGGATGGAAGCAGCGGCTGCGCAGCAATTCGATGAATGCTTTGTTCGGACGCTCGGACGCAAACGCGAGTTCGGCCACGGGGAGGAGTTGGGCATTTGGTGGCGCATACCGCCAGTTTTTAAAAACGTCGGACGTTCCGCAACCGGCGATGACCTGGCTGACGCTCGATGAGCATCCCGATTCGATCAACGATGCTTTCTTCGTGCTCGGATCGCCCACGCCGAACAATTGGGGGGACTATCCGGCATCCTATCACAACGGTGCCTGTTCCTTTTCTTTCGCCGACGGTCATGCCGAAGTCCACAAGTGGCTTAGCGGCACATCGCGTTATCCGATTATCTATTCGGAACCGCGTCAAAAGGCAGCCGATGCGAAAGGCAAGTTGGATCTGCAATGGTATACGGAACGGCTGCAGCTGATACCTTATCGGTAAACCGCCAGGTCAGCGCTCAACGAGCAGGAGGAGAAACAAGGTGGTGCTGGTTGACCGCCGGACGTTCGAGAGCGGTTCGTCGGCCACTTGGCCACTGGATAATGGCCTGATCGATCCGTTCCTTGATACCCAGACCAAAGTGAATCACGCTCGGATGTTGCGACCGGTATGAGTCCCCGAAAACGATTTGGCCTACTCGCGGACCGTCAGAAGTGCTCAGTGTGATCCGAAGTCCTGAGAGTGTTTCCCCGGACGAATCGTCAAAGCGAAAGTCAATCCAATTGCCAGTGCCAGTAAGTCGGTTCTCATAGACTCGCAGATTCTGGAATCGGCTTGGCCAAGGTGCGTAACTTGTGACGATAATGTCCAGTCGTCCATCTCCGTCGACGTCGGTTGCGACGACGTTGCGGGAGTCTTCTTCCAGAGCGAGGCCAAACAGATGGCCGGCCTCGAGAAATTGTTTACCGTGGTCATTCCAATAGAAGCGGTTTAGCTCGTGGCCGCCGAACGACTCACCTTGGCTCCGCATCCGCGCGACCTTCGCTCTAAGATAGGCGTTAACGACGGGATCTTCCGTCGAGCCGCCTACATAGATGTCGTGAAGCCAAAACTGGCCCTCATAGTCGCGAACCGACTGAGTCGACTCCATGCCGTTAGCCACATAGATCTCGGGGAAGCCGTCGTTGTCCGCGTCAAACGCGGCGCATCCCCAGGACCAACCGGAGCGCGCCAGGTTTGCGGCGAGGGAAGTCTCCTCGAATTGGCCGGTTGGCTGGCGCATGTAGAGGCGGTTGCCTTTGGTGACACGGGCTCGCATCTGTCTGTCCTCGTGTGAGTCAGGCCGCCAAAGGGATAAATGTTCCAAGCGGTCCGCCGTTGGCGACGGCATTCCAGTGACCAACAGGTCCAACGCTGCATCCTGATTGAAGTCTGCCATCGCCAGGGCCATGCCAAAAACGCGCGGCTCGGGAAACCAAGTTCGCGTCACATCTTCAAAGCGGCCCTTCCCGTTGTTCCGATAGCAATCCACGCCGGCAAAATCGCTCACGACGACCAGATCCAGATGCCCATCACCATCTACGTCGGCGATCGACGCACTGTAAGTGCGCCGCCAGCGTTTGCCACTAAGGCCGCTGCGCTCCGTTGCATCCAACCAACGGCCGCGGCCATCGTTAAGCAAAAGAAACGAGGGATAGCCATCATTCGCGTCGTAGTATGGCGCCGGCATCTGCCCTCCTTCGTAAGGCAGCTTGTACTGGGCAAGGAACAGGTCCAAATCCCCGTCTTCGTCAATATCCCCCGCCGTTAGCATCATAGGGTATTGGATCTCACGCCCAGCGCGCCAGACCAGTCGGCCTGGCGTTTCAAACCTCCCTTGCCGCGAACCTTTGAACAGTTG
Source organism: Verrucomicrobiota bacterium (assembly GCA_046346765.1). GTDB lineage: Bacteria > Verrucomicrobiota > Verrucomicrobiia > Limisphaerales > SIBE01 > JAXMHN01. The sequence goes on from JAXMHN010000053.1 coordinate 15,169, forward strand.
CAGACCGGAATAGTCCTCGGCCAAAAAATCTGGAACTCCATCGCCATCGAAATCCCCGATGAGCGCGACGTAAACCACGTCGGTCGGATAGCGGCAGAGGGATTCACTCCCATAATGGCCGTCGGGAAAGCGCCTGTAGACGACATTCCGTGAGGCGAGAATGATTTCGGGCAAGCCGTCCCCGTTGAGGTCATAAACGAGAAGCGGATCGATAGAGCGAGAATTCCGCAACGGCAGCAACTGTTCAAATATCGCGAGCTTAAACGCTGGCTCTCCTGGACGGACGCGGATACTCAGTTGCGTCGCGTCGATCGCCTTTATTCTCGCAATCGGGTCGATCTGCCCTTCTTGCCAAAACACCTTGAGATCGCCTTCAATCGTTGCACGGCTCACCTGCGATGTATTGATAAGATTTGCGGAAAAGTAAACTCGACTCTCACTTGGTTGATTATCGACTCGTGACGAATCGAGTGCGTTCGAACTCGACCTGGTCCAAGCGCCAACCTGTTTGCTGAAAGCTGGCAAGGAACGGCCCCCATTCGTTCGACAACACCGACCGCGAAGCGGCGCTCGGCTCATGCGTAAGAACATCGTGCGGCCTTGCTTCGGTCCTAGTCGAGATGCTTAGCAGCACCTGCCCTACCCCAAACGCAGCCGCCACTTCCAGCTTGTTCGTCGAGGCGTTGATCGAATCGCCAAATCTTCGAAAACCTGTCCGCATTTCTGCGCCAGCATCTCTTTGCCCAGACCGTCTCGTCCATCTGCCGTTCGCGCGCTTCCAATTGCGCGACTTTGGCATCGAACTGGCGCTTGGCTAGTTCGGAAGGGGACGGCCCCGAGGTTTCCGGGTCGCGCCCGCAGCCAACCATGACCAAGGCGGCGGCTGCGAGCCAAGTCGCTGCCATGGCCGCGCCCCAACCGCGGCGACACCGATGTCGATGTTCACCATGGTGAACAGGGTCGCAAACCGCTCGAAAACAAGCGTTCATGCGCGAATTGAAAATGGGGCCAAGTCCAGCCAACGCCAACCAAACCGACAGCCGTGGCGAGCCCGCAATCCAACACGGCCGGGAGGAGAACGGCGCTGGCTGGCCTTCTACGCCGTCCCATTGATCAACAAGGGAATCTTCGCGGCAAGGAGTTTTTAACCTCCGGCAGTCCCAACTTCTCGCTCGTGATCCTGGACGGCGCTCCCTGCTCCACGCTCCCTGCCGGCTGTGCCGTCCACTTTTTGGACGCGGCTGTCTCGGAGTGAGCCAACTTTCACCTGTTTGAGCCGATTTTCGGGGGTGGCGGTGTCTACAATTGTAGACAAAGCCGTTTTTGAGGTGCAGGTGGACCACAAACGAACAGCCTTGGTCAGGAAGCCATGCGCCGAACCTGCCTCGTCCAATAGAATGGGCCGTCCGCATCGTTTCCATTCGTAGCAAACCCGATCAAAACCCGATCAGAAGCCGATCAAAACCGATTCGAGATCAGGTATGCATCGAGGCGCGATCGGCGATGATAGGGAAGAAGCTAGTGTGCTGCCCCTTAAGTCCGTAAGCTTCGGTTGCGCTCAAATGATTGGCAGGCGCGGGGTGACGAAGGAGCATAGCCGCAGAGCTCCGTGACTAAGGAACAACAAAGCCTGCAAGTCATTTCAGCATTTCAGCATTTCAGCTTTGCAGCTTTTCAGCTTTGCAGCTTTTCAGCTTTGCAGCATTTCAGCTTTGCAGCATTTCAGCTTTGCAGCATTTCAGCATTTCAGCTTTTCAGCATTTCAGCTAACACTGCGGCTCGCGTTGCGCGCATGTTGATCCGTTACTTACGCCATTTGAGCGGTGGCCGGCTGATCTTGTGGTGCTACTTCCTGTGGTATTTGGTCGTCCTGGTGCGCTACTTTGATCCCAATCCCCGGCTTTGGCTGACGTCGTTGGGCCTCAGTCTGATTATCGGCTTCGCGCTCTATGTCAGCACGACCGCGGCGGGGACGAAGAAGGTCGAATTGGAGCGGTGGCAGACGATTCGGCTGTTCCTGATGCCCTTTTGCGTGTCGAGCTTTGCTGCGCTAGTGAAAGGACAGGGTTTTATCCTGGTATTTTCACCGCATCCATCGGAGACGGTGGTCGCCCTGGGACTTTGCGCCGGCTTGTGCGTGTGGGTATGGACCCTGAAAAGGGGGGATGGAGCCAACTGACAGTCGGCGCTCAGTTATGGCCAAAAGAGCGGCGGAAACGGCGGGTGTGAATGCCAGCGTGCAGCCAGCTGAAAGCCGACCGGCAAGTGGCATCGGGAGCATGGACGAGAGGATTGGCGCGCTTGTTTTGGGACTCGGCGGCCAAGCGATCGTTGATGAGAAGTAGGTCCAAGCGCGGCGGGCATGGGCCAACTGTTCTTCGCGGCGTTCACTCGTGATCCAAAAGACAGCGAAGACCAGGATCAGGCTGAGGGCCGCCAGGCCCAAGCCCAAGCCGCCAAAACCGGACATGGTGACCAGGGCCATCAGTTCGAGGGCCACGGCAATCGCGAGCATCCGGACGCCCCGACGCTTGGAGGGACGCGAGAGAGGTTCGACGTGGAGAGATTGGGCGACCGGTCCGGTCGGACCACGAAAGTGCTGCAAAAAAGAATAATGCGAACTCTGCAAACCGCGGCAAAGCTTGCCCGAACCGGGTCTGACGGATCGATGGGGGCCTTTCATACGGTCCGATCTTCCTGATCGGCCATGGGCGGGGAAGCGCACGTTGTCGAGACGGTATAATTCCCTGCGGAATTGCCCGTGACGGTCACGGTCAAGCGAGGACTGGCCGGGGCGAAGAGCGCGTTGAGCTTGCTTTTGAGTTCCGAGGTTGAGAACGGTTTCGGAAGGAACTCGATTTGGCCGTCGGCGGTCACGACCTTACCTTCGATCGCAAAGCCGCTAATTGCAAGGACCTGCAAGGATGGCTTCGCGGAGATGAGGCGTTGGGCGAGTTCGATGCCGCTATCGATTCCGACGCGCAAGTCGGTCATGAGCAAGTCGATATCGGTCCCGCAAGATTGGAAAAGATCGACGGCATCGGCGGCGGAGGAGGCTCTGAGAACGCGGAAGTCAGCCGCATTCAGGGCGATTTCCAGGAGATCGAGCATGTCATCGACGTCATCGACCACCAGCGCGGTGCGCTGGATGCGGGCCCCTTCTGCCGAATGGGCAATAGTTTGATTCATTAGACCTGCTTCAACCTTCTGTCGACCGGACGGCCGCATCATAGCATTTGGGCTGCCGAGCGCCCTTATACGCTTTCCGGGGTTTTTCACTATGGTCACCTAAACCGATTGCCCAGAGCGCCGTCTGAGGAATGGACACGTGTAATAGAATTAGACATTGAGGCCGAAGAGGGGTTTCGACCGGCCGGGGCCATTCGGACGGGGCATGGAAGCGACGGGCCCACGGCGTTTGGCGGAGGGGTTGGTGAACCCTTGGGACAGGTGCGCCGAATGAGCAACCAGCCCTGCGCCGGTTGCCCTCGGCTTAGGGCCCGGGACCCTTATTTTGACATTGGCAACGTTCTTCGCGACCTTCGGTGCTTAAGAAACGGGTTGCTTGAAAGGACGGAAGTTGCTTAAAGAGCAGCCCAGCTACTTTTCAGCATGGCCAAAACACTCATCATTGCCGAGAAGCCGTCGGTCGCCAACGACATCGCCAAGGCGCTCGGGGGCTTCAAGAAGGAGCACGATTACTTTGAGAGCGACCAATACGTGCTCTCCTCGGCGGTGGGCCATCTGCTCGAGATCACCGCCCCGGAAGAGTATGAGGCCAAGCGGGGCAAATGGACCTTTGGACATTTGCCGGTTATCCCGCCCCATTTCGACCTCAAGCCAATCGAGAAGAACGAAGGGCGCTTGAAATTGCTGACCAAGCTGATCAAGCGCAAGGATGTCGACGCCCTGATCAACGCTTGCGACGCCGGGCGGGAAGGTGAACTGATCTTCCGTTACATCGTGAGGCACGTCGGTTCGCCCAAGCCTATCCAACGTCTCTGGTTGCAATCGATGACGCCCGACGCCATTCGGCAGGGGTTCAGATCGCTGCGCGATGACGCCGTGATGCGGCCACTGGCGGATGCTGCGGTTTGCCGGTCGGAGTCGGATTGGCTCGTCGGCATCAACGGGACCCGGGGCGATGACGGCTTTCAATTCCAAGACCGGCGGCTTCTACCCTCACGACCAGGTTGGGCGGTCCAACGCCAACACTGCGATCGTGGTGGAGCGGGAAGAGAAGATCCGCAAGTTTGTGCCGCGCACCTAATGGGGAAGTGATCGGGACCTTCCGAGCCCAAAACGGAGTTACTCTGGACGTTGGTTCGACGAGAAGCTTCCCGGGAGAAGCGGAAGCTGACAGCGAACTGGAAACCGGAACGCATTCGGAGCCAGGAACAGGCCGAAGCGATTCGAACCAAGTGTTTGGGCAAAACCGTGCGTGGTCACGGAGGAAAGCAAGCTCACCACCCCCAGACTTCGCCGCTGCTTTACGACCTCACCAGCTTGCAACGCGAAGCCAATTCACGTTTCGGGCTGTCGGCCAGCCAAACGCTTTCGATCGCCCAGGCCCTTTACGAACGCCACAAGGTCCTGACTTATCCCCGGACCGACTCGCGCGCCTTGCCAGAGGACTATCTGCCCACGGTCAAGGAGACCCTCGGCTCTTTGAAGGAAGGGCAGTATGGAAGGTTCGCCGAAACCATCCTGCAGAGCGACTGGGTGAAACCGAACAAGCGGATCTTCAACAACGCCAAAGTTTCCTGACCATTTTGCGATCATCCCAACTTCACTGGCGCCCAAGCACCTCTCGGACGCTGAGGCGAAGATCTATGACATGGTCACGAAGCGTTTCCTGGCGATCTTCTTCCCGCCGGCCGAGTTCCTGGTGACAACCCGCATCACACGCGTGGAGAACGAGCCTTTCAAGACCGAAGGGAAAGTGATGGTGAAGGCGGGCTGGCTGGCCGTCTACGGCCGGGACCAGGCCGAAACAGCCGAAGGCGGAGCTACGCTGGGGCCGGTGCAGCAGAACGAAACGGTCCAGACTACCGGGATCGAGGTGAGCCAAAATCAGACCAAACCGCCGCCGCGCTTTACGGAAGCGACGCTGCTGAGTGCGATGGAAGGGGCTGGCAAGCTGGTCGAGGATGAGGAGTTGCGCGAGGCGATGGCGGCCAAAGGCCTGGGAACCCTACGACGCGCGCCGCGGTGATCGAAGGATTGATCTACGAAAGCCACATGGCGCGGCTGGGAAAAGAACAAAGCCGACCGCCAAGGCATCCTCCTTTGATGGCTCTCCTCCGGGGCCTGGGCATCCCGGAGTTGACCGCTCCGGAGTTGACCGGCGGCTGGGAATTCAAGCTCCGCCAGATGGAGCGCGGGCAATTGTCCCGGGACGACTTCATGCGGGAGATCGCGGCGATGACCCGCGACATTGTCGAGAAGGCCAAAGCCCACGAGCATGATACGATTCGGCGATTTCGGTACCTTAGCGCTGTGTCCGAAGTGCGGCAGCGAGGTCAAGGAAACCTACAAGAAATTCCAGTGCTCGAATGATCAATGCGACTTCGCGCTCTGGAAGATCATGGCCGGCCGCCAATTGGAAGCCGCGGAAGTGGAACACTTGATCAGCCAAAAGAATGTCGGTCCCTTGCATGGTTTCCGCAGCCGCATGGGCCGGCCATTCTCCGCGGTAGTCAAGCTGACGCCCGAATTCAAGGCGGAACTGGACTTTGGCCAGAACAGCAAAGACGGCGAGGGACAAGCCGAGACGATCGATTTCACTGGCAAAGAGCCAGTCGGCAAATGTCCAAAGTGTGGCGGCAACGTTTACGAAAACGGCATGAACTTTATCTGCGAGAATGCCGTCGGCCCCAATCGCAAATGCCAGTTCCGGTCCAACGCCGTCATCCTGCAGCAACCGATCGATCGTCAGCAAATGTCCAAGTTGCTCGCCGCCGGCAAGACCGACCTGCTCGAGAAATTCGTCTCGAAACGAAACGGGCGCACATTCAAAGCGCACCTCGTGTTGGGGAAAGACGGCGCGATCGGATTCGAATTCGCCCCGCGCGAAGCGAAGGCCAAAGGCAAAACGCGGGCCGCGGCGGCGAGCGAACCGCGCCCGAAGATTGACTTCACCGGCCAGGAACCGGTTGGCAAGTGTCCGAAGTGCGGCGGGGCTGTTTTCGAGACGGAGACGGATTACGTCTGCGCCAACAGCCAGGCTGACCAGAAGCCCTGCAAGTTCCGGATTGGAAAGGTCATCCTCCATCAACCGGTCGAGCGAGCCCAGGCGGCCAAATTGCTGACCCAGGGACGGACAGATCTGCTCCAGAAGTTCATTTCGCGAAAAGGGCGGCCGTTTGCAGCTTACCTCGTCATGGAAGACGGTGGCAAAGTCGGCTTTGAATTCGCCGCGCAGGAACCGACGCCAACGGCTCCTGCGGGAACGGAGTAGCGGATTGTGGACGCGCCGGGTTCAGACCAGGCCAGCGATCGCCGGATCGACGAGTTTATCCAGTATCTCCAAACCGAGCGGGGCGCCTCGGAGTATACGGTCAGGAACTACCGCCAAGCCCTGGCGGAGTTCGTCCGCTGGTTCCACCAAGCACACGAGGCGGCGCCCGCTTGGGCTCAGCTCGAGCGGGACCACTTTCGCAGTTACCTCCGCTCCCTCGGACGCAACCAATTGAGCCGCGCAGCCACTCGCTTGCGGTTCTCCGCCTTGCGTTCCCTTTACCGTTTTCTCATCCGTCGCGGCGTCCTCGCGACTTCCCCGATCAAGGCGATTTCACTGCCGAAGCTCGAAAAGCGGCTGCCTCGCTTCCTCACCGCCCGACAAATGGTCGACTTGCTGGAAGCGCCGTTGCATGAATTGACGGCCGCGCAGGGCGCCTCGAAAGTCCCGATCCGGCAAGCGCCTTACCTGCGCGACGTTGCCATTCTGGAAACCATCTACTCGTGCGGACTGCGCATCAGCGAGCTGTGCGGCTTGCGGGCGGAGGATATTGACTGGGCGCAACATCTCATCCGCGTGCGCGGCAAAGGCAAGAAGGAACGAGTGGTGCCCGTGGGCGAACCGGCCTTGACGGCGATCCGGACCTATTGGAATCAACGGCAGACCGAACCTACGGGAGGGCAACCGGTGTTCCTGGCCGACGAGCAGAAACAGCGCCCGATGTATCCTCGCCTCGTCCAACTCCGCTTGAAACAGTACCTGGCCACCGCCAAGCTCGACCCGCATCTCACCCCTCACAAACTCCGCCATAGCTACGCCACACACCTCTTGGATGCCGGCGCCGACCTGCGCAGCGTGCAGGAGTTGCTCGGCCACGCCCACCTGGTCACGACGCAGATTTACACCCATGTGACGACGGAGCGCCTTAAAAAAGTCTACGACCAGTCGCATCCGCGCGCTTAGGTCGGTTTAGTTTAGGAGTCTGTTGAGAAACTGGGATGGGTGCTGCGGCGACGGATTTGGGCCGACGCCAAGGCGGCGAAGCCCGCCTTGGCAACTTCTCCGCTGTTATCATTGGATCGGCTCCAATGGGGCCACCCGGGCCAAAATGGGAGCAGCCGCCACGCGGAGGCGGGGCAGCAGACGGAAAAAGACAGCGCCAACGGCGATGCAGACAGCGCCGCTGACCACCAAGGTGACAGCTGAACCGGCAACACCGGCGATCCATCCCACCAACAAGTTGCCCAGCGGCATGGTGCCGGTAAAAGCCATGGTGAAGATGCTCATGACTCGGCCGCGCTGTTCTTCTTCGGTGAAGCTTTGCACGAGGGTGTTGCTCGACGCCATGGTCAGCACGCCGCCCAGGCCGACGACGCCCAAACTCACCAGGGAAAGAGGCAAGAAGCGCGACGACGCGAAAGCGATCAAGCCGATGCCCATCAGCATGCCGCCAACGGCGACGACGGTGCCGAGCCCGCGAATGGTCGTGCGCATCCCAAGGTAAATCGCTCCGAGCAACGCGCCGACGCCCGAGGCGGACATCAAGTAACCGAGCACGCGAGCATCGCCGGCAAAGACATCGCGGGCGAACATCGGCGTAAGAATGGTGTAAGAAAAGCCGGTGGCGCTGATGATCGCGAGCGTCACAATCAGCGCTCGCATCGGTGGAAAGGTGAACGCGGCCACGAAGCCTTCGCGCATCTCGATGAGGGGATGACGCCTGGCCGCCCGTGGCGGCGGCAGGCTCAGCTGCATGAGCAACAGGGAGGCAATCACAGCGGCGTAGCTGAAGCCGTCGATCAAATAACAGATCCCCGCCCCGTACGCCGCCACGACGAACCCGCCGATGGCCGGGCCGACCAGGCGCGCCAGATTAAACATGGAGGAATTCAGAGCGATGGCATTGCTCAGATGCTCCCGGCGGCTCACAAACGCAATCACCAGGGTCTGGCGCGTCGGCATGTCCACGCCATTGATCATCCCCTGGATCAAACTCAGGGCCACGAGCCAGCCTGGGCTAATCCGCTGGGCGACCGTCAGACCGGCCAGAGCGAAGGATTGCAGCATCGAGAGCACTTGCGTCGCGACCAGGACCCGATGCCGATTGACCCGATCGGCGAGAACGCCAGCAAACGGCGCCAGGAAAAAGATGGGGGCCTGACTGGCGAAGCCGACCAGGCCAAGGAGGAGAGGCGAGGAACTCAGATGATAAGCCAGCCACAAGGAGGCGGTTTGAGACATCCAAGTGCCGACCAAAGAAACCATCTGCCCAAAGAAGAACAGACGGTAATTGCGCGAATCCAAAGCGCTCAGGACCTTTGGCCACTTCACTTCCCTATTATCGGCTGCCCTTGGCAATCAGCAATCAGTGCCCACCATGAAAGGAGCTTCCCAAAGCGGGCGACGGAACCTCGAGGGCCCGGCGCGCGAAGCTCCGCGCAGCGACCTTGTATTTCTGGCCGTCACGGAATAGTTTGAGCACATGAGACGATCAGGCGCTCGAGGGCGGTTCGTTCCAGGCGGAGTGCTTCTCCTTTTCATCATGCTGGTCGCGGGATGCGCCACCACCCCCAAGGTCGATTGGAATAGTCGCGTGGGCAATTACACCTACGACCAGGCCATCCTGGAACTGGGACCACCCGATAAAGTGGCCACACTCAACGACGGCACCAAGGTAGCCGAATGGCTCACTTCACGCGGCTACTCTCAAGGATATATCACGACTTATGGGCCGCACTTTTATCATCCATATCTCTATGGACCGCCATCCATCTTCTATTCGGAGCCCCCGTCGCCCGATCGTTTCATGCGGCTGACATTCGATCCTGACGGCAAGTTGCTTTCCTGGCGCAAGGTTTATCGATAGACGCCCGGGCGGAGAGGGAAAGAAGCGGCGTCGAAACGCGCGGTTGCGATTCCGCGCTTCCGTTTTGTCACAGCCCAGCGTAAGGTCGGTCGATGCACGTCGATCTAGGCATCTGGGAGCGGCTCCGGCGGGTTGTCGTCTTCCTCCTCTTCATCGCGGGGGTCCTGGCCGTGATCGTCTGGTACTTGCCCCTCATCCGACAGAATGAGCGCATGCGCCAGGAAATCTTCAAAAAGAACCTGCAGGTGAAACAGGAAGAAGAACGCGGCCGGCAAATGGAGAACACCATTCGCGCCTTGCGGACTGATCCACGCGCGGTCGAACGGTTGGCCCGCGAAAAACTCGGTTACATCAAGCCGGGCGAGACCAGGATTCAGTTCGAACCGGGAACGACCAATAGCCTGGTCGCTCATTGAACGCTTGCCGCCGGGAGCGGGGGGCAGCCTCTTCCAACCCCGCACCATCCGACTCAGACCGTCATGATCTCCTTCTCCTTGTGGGAAAGGTGTTGATCGATTTTGGCGATATATTGGTCCGTTAGCTTTTGCACTTCCTTCTCGGCGTGCTCCAGGTCTTCCTCCGAGATGCCCCCCTTGTTTGACTCCTTCTTCAAATGCTCGATGGCATCGCGACGCACGTGCCGGATGGCAACGCGACCGTCTTCCGCCATCTTGCGCGCCACCCGAGTGAACTCAACCCGGCGCTCCTGGCTGAGTTCCGGCAGGACGATACGAATAAACTTCTTATCGACGGCCGGGTTCAGGCCCAGATTGCTTTTCTGGATCGCTTTTTCAATCGGATGGACCGTGGCGGCGTCCCATGGCTGAATCAAAATGAGGCGCGGTTCGGGCGTGGTGATGCCAGCCAATTCCCGAATGCGCATATGGGAGCCGTAGACCTCAACTTGAATGTTTTCCACAAGGCCGGGAGAGGCTTTGCCGGTTCGAACGCCAGCGAATTCGTGCAGCACCACTTCCTCGGTCTTCGTCATCTTCTCCTCGGATTCGAGCAAAATGTCGTCGAGTGCCATGGGACGAGTGTAGCAAACCGGCAGCGGCATGTATAGAGCTGTTGTGCGCCAACTCGTGAGGGCGTCGTGAGTGGCGCGCGCAGCAAAAAGGGGCGTGAGTTCGGCAAGAGCGGTGTAGTTGGGGGAACGGTCCGGGTCGATGCTGATCCCGCGGGAACCGATAGGCGCCCGTTGCGACAACTCGATCTGGCGGCGAGCAACTGACCGACTGCGCCTCCTGATAGCTCGCAGATAACCTGGCCTCCCCTGAAAGGCTCTCAGCCATGATTTACCGCTTGAAAACCAAAGACGCTCGCGGGCGGCTTGGGTGTGCGTTTGGCGCCTTCCTGCTTTCGATGACGATCGCGACGGCTGGCGCGCAGCCTGCCCGAGCGACCCTGAGCTCAACCAACACCTTGGCGCACCGCATGGCCGCAGGCCGGCTGGTGCTGCGGCATGAGGCAGGGACGGGCTATCTGCGATCGCTCCTGGCGGAACTCGGGATCGCCGAGGAATCGCAGGTGCTGGTTTTTTCCAAAACATCCGCCCAGCGGGAAAACATTTCACCACGGCACCCCCGCGCCATCTATTTCAACGACCATGCGTATGTGGCTTGGGTTCCGGAGGCGCCCATTCTCGAAATCTCGGTGGTCGATCCACGCGAGGGAGCCGTCTTTTATGCGATCCAACAGCTGGCTGCGCCCGACCCCCGCCTCGTCCGACACGACCAATGTTTGGAATGTCACACCTCCGACAAGACGCTGCATGTCCCTGGCTACATTGTGCGCTCGTATCCGACGGACAGAAATGGCGTCATCGACATCACCGCGGGCTCCTCGATGGTCGATCACCGGACTCCCTTCGCCGAACGCTGGGGAGGTTGGTACATCTCCGGCCACCCAGGGACAGCTCTTCACCGCGGCCGCCAGATAGAGGCGGCGACGAAAGAGCATGAGGCGACCGGAACGGAAGCTCAGCTCGAGATCGGCCGCTACCCGCAACCCACCAGCGACGTGGTCGCCCTTCTGGTCCTCGAACATCAAGCGCAGATGCAGAATCTCCTCACCCGCGCGCAGCGGAACGACTTTCCAACAGCCCGTGCCGGCAGCCTCTCGCGCCGGGATGACCCGGTCGAGGAATTGGTCCGATACCTCCTATTCGTCGACGAGGCGCCACTGTCGAAGCCGGTGGTGAGCGCTGGAAGATTCGCCGCCTGGTTTGAGCAGCAAGGACCGGCGGATTCCCAGCACCGTTCCCTCCGGCAATTGGATCTCCAAACGCGGCTGTTCAAGTATCCGTGCAGCTACATGATCTACTCGGAGAGTTACGAGGCCTTGCCGCGTGATGTCCGGTTGAAGATCTACCGGCGTTTATGGACGATTCTGAACGGCGAAGATCGCGATCCCGCCTTTGCCGCGATCCCAGCCGAGACGAAACGCGCGATTCTGGAAATCCTGATCCAGACGAAAGCGGACGTGCCGATTTCCTGGAAGCTCTAGGGTGCTCTCCCTTAAATCCGTAGGCATTTGCGGCGGGGAGTCGACCGCCTTCTGGATCAACGAAAGTGGATTAAAAGCCAAGAAATGTACAGCCGCCTGAGTAGTTGCGCCTTAATTACTTCTGCGATGCAAAACCCTGTCGCTGAACTCAGACAGTCGGACCTCATCTCCATCTTCCAGAAGTGTCCGTTGTTCGAAGGCGTTTCCGGCAGTGACTTGGAGCAGATCGCGGCCATCACCTTGCTGAAATCTTTCACCAAAGGCGATTACCTTTTTCATGAAGGCACCCCTGTGCACGGGTTCTATATCGTTTACGCCGGCGCCATCAAAGTGCATCGGGTCAGCTTTGCCGGAAAGGAGCAGGTCCTGCATGTCTACCGTCCTCATGAGTCCTTTGGCGAAGAAGCCCTCATCGGCGATCTCGGTTACGCCGCGGATGCCTCAGCTGTGGAAGACGCCCAGGTCCTGATGGTCCAGAAACCCGAATTCCTTGCCATTCTGCGCCGCCAGCCCGAGTTAGCCCTCTGCATGCTCCGGTCCATGAGCCACCATCTGAGCAACTTGGTTGAGCTGCTCGACGACTTGACTCTTAAAGACGTCAGGACGCGCCTGGCCAATTGGCTCCTCCAGCATTGCCCAAACCCGGAAAGCTACGAGCCTTATCGGATCGAAATCCCGATGACGAAACGCGTCTTGGCCGCCGAACTCGGGACCGTGAGCGAAACGTTTTCGCGAACGGTGGCCAAACTGCGCAAGCAACGGTTGATTTCCGTGCAGGGCAACACCTTCACTCTCCTCTGTCCTTTCAAACTGACTCAACTCTTCGGCAGCCATACGAGGGCACAGACTGGCTACCATAGCCAACTCTGCAGCCGGGCAGCCTGAGCCTTCCGGATCGACGCGCCGCGAGTTAGCTCCGCCCGGCAGGTGCCGCGGCAGGAATGCGTCAGAAGGGAGGGTGCGCGTGCCGCACCGTCAGGTCCCTGGGCGTCGCTGCTGCGCCGGTCACTGTGTCACGGCCGTGAAGAACCCTCACCGCGAAGCGCGGACTCCCAGCTCGCGCGACCCGTCCCCGCCGCAGATGGCACTTTCCCTGAGGGAATTCCAGTGGCATGTTAGGACTCCACAGCGTTCCTGAATCCGGACGCAGGCAAGTGGCTGCGACGGGTCAAACAACCAATAGAAGCGTGCAAAAGCACAACAAATGTCTAGCTCTTGCCAGCCGCCGGTTTACCCTGTTTGCCAGATCATTGCCCGGTTCCTGGACCAGTCAGAAGCCAATGCTCAAAACCCAGATTAAAGCTGCCCCAACAACCCCAGGAGAAGGCGCCTAACGTATCATTCAAGACCCACGCCACGTGTTGACAACTCAAACTCCAGTCGAATCGGCGTCCGTCCCCGGCTTGACCAGCCGAGAACGCTTTCTGCGCGCCTGCCGATGCCAATCAGTGGACCGGGCGCCGGTCTGGTTGATGCGCCAGGCCGGGCGGGTTTTGCCAGAATATCGAACGCTCAAAGAGCAACATACATTTGTGGAGATGATCCACACCCCGGACCTGGCCGCCGAGGTCACTCTCCAGCCGATTCGCCGGTTCGGGTTTGATGCGGCGATTTTGTTCAGCGACATCCTGGTGGTGCCGGAAGGAATGGGACAGGCCTTCCGGTTCCGCGAGAAAGGCGGAGTTGAAATGGATTTCGGCATTCAAAGCCACGCGGATATCGCGCGCCTGGACGAGAGGGCGGTTGTGGAGCGTTTGCAGGATGTCGCCGCGGCCATCAAGCTAATCAAGAAAGAGCTCCGAGGGCAGACGGCGCTGATCGGCTTTGCCGGCTCACCTTGGACATTGGCCAATTTTATGATGGAAGGCGGGAGCGCCAAGGAATATCCGAAGGCACGCCAGCTCTTCTACAACGACCGCTCCGCGTTCAACGCCCTTGCCGAGAAGCTGACTCGCGCCGTGATCTGCTTTCTCCAAATGCAGATCGATGCCGGCGTTGATGCTATTCAGATTTTCGACAGCCTCGGGGGGTTGCTCGGCGCGTCGGCGTTTGAAGAAGCGTCAGGCTTCTGGATGAAGCAGATCATCGACGCGTTGCGCGGGCAGGTGCCGGTGATTGTCTTTGCGAAAGGGGCCCACGGCAGCCTGGAGGCGTTGATCCGCTTGGAAGCGCAGGTCTTGGGAATGGATTGGACGGTGTCTCTGCCTGCCCTCCGCCGGGTTCTGCCGGCGAAGGTCGGCATTCAAGGAAACCTCGATCCGACGCTGCTGGAGACCAGCCCGGCGGTGGTGGCGGCGGAGACGGACCGGATCGTCCAGCAACTGCGCGGGAGACCTGGCCACATTTTCAACTTAGGACACGGGGTGCCACCGGGAGCGAAGCTGGAATGCCTTGAGGCGCTCGTCAGGACGATTCGGAGTTCGCCATGAGCACACTGAAAGTGGATCTGGACCCGGTCCAGAAATACAACATGCCAGGGCCGCGGTATACGTCGTATCCGCCCGCGACTCATTTTTCGGACGAGGTCGCGCGCGACGAACTCTTCCGCCGGATGCGAGAAAACGCAGCCAGCGAGCGGGATTTGTCGCTTTATTTTCATCTCCCTTTCTGCTGGTCGCTCTGCTGGTTTTGCGGTTGCACCACGGTGATTACAGCTGATCAGAAGGCCAGTGGGCGGTATCTGGCGTATCTGAAAAAGGAATTGGCCCTCGCCGGCGAGATGCTCAATCGCCGGCGCAAAGTGGTCCAGCTGCATTTTGGCGGCGGGACGCCCACCTTCCTGACCCCGGCGGAGATTCGTGAATTGGGCGGGATGATTCGGAGCCAGTTCGAATTCGGCGCGGCGGTCGAAGCGGGCGTCGAGGTCGATCCCCGCCGTTTGGACCGCGCACATCTGGAGGCGCTCCGCGAGGTTGGGTTCAATCGCGCTTCCATGGGCGTACAGGATCACAATCCGGTCGTGCAAAAGGCGGTGCATCGCATTCAACCCTTTGAGCAAACGCAGCGGGTGACGGAGTGGATTCGAGCCACCGGTTTCGAATCGCTGAACGTGGATTTGATTTACGGGTTGCCCTATCAAACGCCGGAATCGTTTGCCCGGACGCTGGAACAGATCCTCCTCTTGAAGCCGGATCGATTTGCGGTCTTCAGCTACGCGCACGTGCCGTGGATGAAGCCGGCGCAGAAGATCCTGACGGATAAAGCGCTACCCGCGCCGGAGGTGAAGTTGCAGCTGCTGAAGCTGACGATCGAGACGCTGACATCGGCGGGCTACGTTTATATTGGGATGGACCATTTTGCGCGGGAGGACGACGAACTGGCGGTGGCGCAGAGGCAGAAGACGCTGCAGCGGAATTTTCAGGGGTACAGCACCCGCGGCGGGGCGGACATTTATGCGTTTGGCATGTCCTCCATTTCGCAAGCCGACGGCATCTATTGGCAAAACCTGAAGGAACTCCCCGCCTACACCGCCGCACTCGACGCCAACCGCCTGCCGTTGTCCAAGGGATACATTCTCACTCCGGAAGACCACATTCGCCGCCAGACGATCATGCGTTTGATGTGCGACCTGAGCCTGACTTACGCCGCCATGTCCGAACTGCTCCGGATCGATTTCCCACAACACTTTGAGCGAGAACTCGCCTCCCTGGCAGACATGGAACAGGACGGGTTGGTGGAGCGAAACAGTTCCGGCTTGAACGTCACCCAAGCGGGCCGATTGTTCATCCGGAACATCGCGATGCGATTTGATCCGTACAATGCGAATAACCGCCCCGGGCGTTTTTCTAAGACGATATGAACAGCATCGCTTTGATTGGCGGGGGCATTACCGGCTTGACGGCAGCCTTCCAATTGCGGCGGCGGAACATCCCCGTAACGGTCTATGAATCCGACAGCCGCGTGGGCGGCGTGATTCAATCCGTGCGCGATCAGGGATATCTGGCCGAATTCGGGCCGAATACCCTCTTGGAGACCTCGCCGAAGGTGCGCCCATTGGTGGAGGACCTGGGATTGGAAGGCCGCCGGCTTTACTCCGATCCGGCCGCGGAACATCGCTATTTGGTGCGAGGAGGCCGGCCCGTCCGACTGCCGGGTTCGGCCGCCGCCTTCATCCGCACGCCGCTATTCTCAAGCCGAGCGAAGCTGCGGCTGCTTTGGGAACCATTTGTTCGCCGAGCGCCGGCGGACCGCGAAGAGAGCGTCGCCCAGTTCGTCAAAAGGCGGATCGGCCAGGAATTCCTCGATTATGCGATCAATCCATTGATCGCCGGCGTCTACGCGGGAGACCCAGCCCGGCTTTCAGTCCAGCACGCGTTTCCCAAGCTGCACGCGCTCGAACAACGTTACGGGTCGCTCATCCTGGGGCAGGTCCTGGGCGCGAGTGAACGGCGCAAGCGGGCGGAGGTCTCGAAGCAAAACGCGAAGAAGTTCTCGTTTGACGAAGGCCTGCAGGTATTGACGGACACGTTGGCCGCTCGCTTGAAAGACGCCGTTCGTTTGCAGACCTTCGTCACCGGCATCCGCCAGGACGACGTGGGCTGGACTGTGTCCAGCGTTTCAGGCGGCCGGGAGGAGGCGCAAAAGCACGCTGCCATAATTTATACCGGCCCGGCCTACCGCCTTCCCGAGATCCAGTTCAACACCGTCCACGAGATGAGGCGCGACCTCTTCTCGCAAGTGCACTACCCGCCAGTGGTCAGCGTCGTGCTCGGCTTTCGCCGGACGGACGTGGCTCACCCGTTGGATGGTTTCGGGATGCTGGTTCCGGAGAAGGAAGGTTTCAATATTCTCGGCACGCTCTTTTCCTCGTCCCTGTTCCCGAATCGGGCGCCCGCGGGATATATTTCTTTGACGACCTACGTCGGCGGAACGCGCTCGCCGGAGCTTGCCCTGCTTAATCCGGAGCATTTAACCGAGCTGGTCGTTCGCGACCTGCATACCCTGCTGGGCGTCACTGGCAAACCGACGTTCCGACATTGTTTTCTCTTTCCAAAAGCGATTCCACAATACGAAGTTGGCTACGGCCGATTCAAGAATCTCGTCGACGAAATGGAAGCAAAGGCCGCTGGGTTGTTTTTCGCGGGCAATTATCGGGACGGTATTTCGTTGAGTGATTCGATCGCCTCCGCCCATAACGCGGCCGAACGGGCGGGCAAATATATCGATTGCGGAACGGCCGCCGGGGTGTGCGCCGTCGCCTGAGCGAAGTCGAGATATTCCCCGGGGCAGCCAGGCCCCTGTTAGCGAGATCTAGGATGCCATGAACAAGCCAGGAGTTTTGCTGGTGAATCTCGGTTCGCCGGATTCACCGTCGGTGCCGGACGTGCGCCGTTATTTGCGACAGTTCTTGATGGACGAGCGGGTCATCGACGTCCCATATGCCTCGCGTTTTCTCCTCGTCAACGTCTGTATTCTGCCCTTCCGGCCGAAGGAATCGGCCAAAGCCTACCGGAAGATATGGTGGCCCGAAGGCTCGCCGCTGGTCGTCATCACTGAACGGGTGGCGGCACAACTGCGCCGTCGCCTGTCGATGCCGATTGAAGTGGCGATGCGCTATCAAAACCCGTCGATTGCGGATGCGCTCGGCCGACTCGCGCAGCAGGGGGTCGACGATTTGTTACTCCTCCCCTTGTTCCCGCACTATGCCATGTCCAGCTACGAGACGGCCGTGGAGGAGGTCAAACGCTTGCTGCCAGCCACTGGCCTGGCCAAGCTATCGGTGATACCGCCGTTTTATGACGACGCCGACTATGTCCAAGCGTTGGTCGGCAGCGCCCGGTCGTATCTGGAGCAGAGCTACGACCACCTCTTGTTCAGCTTTCATGGGTTGCCCGAGCGGCATCTGCGCAAGTCCGATCCGACCGGCCGTCATTGCCTGGCCCATCCCGACTGCTGCACGGGCTCGCATCCGGCCCACGCCACGTGCTACCGGGCGCAGTGCTTTAAAACTGTGCAGGCGTTCGTCAAAGCCGCGGGCGTGACCCGTTACTCCATTGCCTTTCAATCGCGCCTCGGGAGAGATCCCTGGCTTCGGCCTTACACCGACCACGAAGTCAAGCGCCTGGCGGAAGAAGGCATCCGCAAGCTCCTGGTCATCTGTCCCGCCTTTGTTTCCGATTGTTTGGAGACGATCGAAGAAATTGGACTCCGCGCCAAAGAAGACTTCGCCGAAGCGGGTGGAAAGGAGCTCACCCTGATTCCCTGTTTGAATGAGCACCCGCTCTGGCTGGACGCGCTCGAGCGTCTCATCGCCCGGCGTGCCCCCGCGCCCGTGGGGCGTGCCGTCGCGGCGGTTTGACCCGCTCGCAGGCGGACCGAGCGGACCGGCCGTGTCCAGGGTTTTGGATTGAATCGGAGCTTTGGACGGGTTTCAATAGCGACATGATTCGGTGCGATGCTGATGCCGCATCGCGCTGGCGGGTACATTCGAACCATCTCCTGGCGCGCGAGGGGTAACTTGCCGTGGACTCATCCGAACAGCCACCTGTCCGAATGGATCAACCGCCCGAATCCGGGTTACCTTCCGAGCCAAAGCTTCCCATCGGCAATTGGGATGTGCTCCGCCTCTTGCTTTGGATCACGCTCGCGATGGTGCTGGCCAATCTGCTCACCCTGGGCGCCCTGGCGGCCGGCGCTCAACTGGCGCGCGGAGCGCTCGTGTTGTTGCACCTGGTGCTGAGCATCGGATTGCTCTT
This sequence comes from Verrucomicrobiota bacterium, assembly GCA_046346765.1. Classification (GTDB taxonomy): domain Bacteria; phylum Verrucomicrobiota; class Verrucomicrobiia; order Limisphaerales; family SIBE01; genus JAXMHN01. The sequence goes on from JAXMHN010000053.1 coordinate 33,698, forward strand.
TGCGGCTCTTTACCTCTTCTCCGTCGGGCCACTCCAGCGGCGCCTGGGCGACTTGACCCGGAACCAGGGGCGGTTGAACCGTTTGAAAGCGGATTGGGAACAGCGCTCGGTGGCGCTGCAAACCGAACTGCAACACGCCAAGCAGCAGGTGGAAGCCGAGATTCGGGAACGCGAAGGACTGCAACGTGAACTCACCCGGGTCCGTCGTGAACTCGAGCAGCGCCTGCACGAGGGCGCCAAAGCCCTCCATTTGAAGAGTCAGGAACTCGAGGCCTCCAGAGCAGCAGCGGAGGCGGCGGCGAAGTCAGCGGCGGAAGCGGCCACGCGATCTTCCACAGACATCCGCCCGCAACCCAAGGTTCCATCTCCTGTGGTCGCAGGCGAGCGGCGCCAGGACCAAGCGGAAAGGGAATTACGACTTGAGATCGCCAGCAACGTGGTCGGCGGTCTGGCCCACGAACTGAATAACGCTCTGGCTCCCATTCTCCTTTCGGTCGACTTGTTGCGGAGCAAAAGCCTGGATCGCGAGGCGGAGGCGGCGCTGGCTGGAATCGAGACGAGCGTCGAACGAAGCGCCGAGCTACTCCGCCAGACCCTGACCTTCGCGCGTGGGGTTGAAGGCGAGAGAATGCTGGTCTGGCCCGGCCTGCTCCTCAAGGAAATGGTCGCGATGATTCGCGAGATGTTTCCGCGCGCCATTCAAGTCGTCGCGGACGCCGCCGCCGGCCTGTGGGCCGTGCGTGGAGACGCTGGCCAACTCCAGCAAGCGCTGCTCAAAATCTGCGCCAACGCCCGGGACGCCATGCCCGAGGGAGGGATCCTGCGCCTGAAGGCGCGAAATGTTTCCATCGAACCAGCCGTCCTTGGAACTGCGTCGCGCCCGCCCGGTCCTTACGTGGTCATCGACATCCAGGACACCGGCCCGGGCATTCCCGCTTCGATGCAAGCACGGATGTTCGAACCTTTCTGGACAAGCCACGATCATTCCCATGCGAAGGGTTTGGGCTTGTCGACCGCGCTCGGCATTGTCCGGAGCCACGGCGGCTTTCTTGAGGTTCAAAGTCAGCCGGGCGCCGGCACGACCATCACCGTTTTTCTGCCCGCGACCAGCCCGCCAACCGCGCCGACGACGTCAGCGGAGGCGGAAGGGGAGCTGCCCCGCGGCAACGGAGAGCTGCTCCTGCTGGTGGAAGAAGAACCCAACCTGCGTGAACTCGCCGGCACGACGCTGCTGCGATACGGCTATAGCGTGTTGACGGCGGCCGATGGCGTGGAAGCGCTCGGTGTGGTCGCGCAACAGCACGGCCAGCTTCGATTGATCCTGACCAGCATTACCGTCCCGAGTATGGATGGCCCTTCTCTGGCTCGGGCCGCGCGCAAGATCGATCCGACCATCCGCGTGATCGCCGCGAGCACCCTCGGCACGAGCAGCCTGCAGACGGAAAAGCTCACCGCCTTGCAGAGCCTCGGGATCAGCCGTCTCCTTGCCAAACCCTATACCACTCCCGAATTGCTCCGGGCGGTCAAAGAAGAGTTGGCGCCCGCTGGCCCCGGTTAAAGGCCACGCACTCGGCGTAGCGCACCCCTTGGCCGCCGAAAATATCCAGCGCCGAACCAATCGTGAGATCGACGCGGCCGTCGGTCAGCTTAGTGACCCGTTCCAGGTCGGCGATTGATTGGGCGCCGCCGGCATAGGTCGCGGGGATGGGACACGACTGGGCCACCAATCGAACCAGGCCTTCGTCGATGCCGCGGCAGAGGCCCTCCACGTCAACCGCGTGAATGAGGAATTCAGCACAATACGCCGCCAGGGAAGTGAGGGTCGGCGGCGAAACCTTCAGCTCGGTGAACTTCTGCCAACGGTCCGTGACCACATAGTACTCGCCCCGCCGAAGCCGGCAGCTCAGATCGAGCACCAGGCGCTCTTTGCCGACCAGTTTGACCAACGCCCGCAAACGCTCCAGATCCAGGGCGCCCTCTCGAAAGACCCACGAAGTGACAATGACATGCGATGCGCCGGCATCGAGATACCCGGACGCATTATGAGCCTGGATGCCTCCGCCAACCTGCAGCCCGCCGGGATATGCGGCCAGAGCGGACCGGGCCGCCTCTTCGTTGCCCGGCCCGAGCATGATAACGTGCCCGCCTTGCAGGCCATCCCCTCGATAGAGCTCGGCATACCAAGCAGCTGATTGACGGGCGACAAAGTTTGTCCGGAGCAGACCAGCCTCGTCGGAAAGAGTCCCTCCGACAATCTGCTTTACCTTGCCTTCATGCAGATCAATGCACGGGCGAAACATGCCGAAAGCCTACGCGAAGAACGGACCGGTGTCAGTAGACGATCGGCCTTGTCCCGCTCGAACCGACGGCTTACCGGCGCGTCAGCTCGATGTCGGGCCCAAGGCCGCCGCTCGGCGCAATGTCGATTCGGACCTTGTCCTTCTTCGGATCGGCCCGCGGCGCAGTTGCTCCCGCGGATCCAGATGACTTGCCCGCGACTCTCCGGGGCCGGGTCGCTGAGGACGGTGGGGATGGTGCCGGGCCAGGACGCGTTGGCTTCGGTGAGCTGGAGCTGCGGGCGGGGTTCTTGGATGTCATGCCAAAGCTTAGAACCCGCCGCGCGGAAGCGCGAGCAGCTGTAGCCCAGCAATCCCTACTTGGCCGGCTTGTCCGTTGCCGGGGGCGGCGCCGGGTGATCGAGCTCTTCGAGCTTCCGGGTCGCGGGCCCATATCCGTTCTTGGCAGACTGAGTCAGCCACTTCCGGGCGGTCGCTTCGTCCTTCTCCAGACCATCCCCCTTCAGGTAACGCAAACCAAGCTCGTATTGGGCCGATTCGGAACCTTCTTCAGCTCGTTTCTTCTGAAACTCAATCGTTCGGCGCAAGGCGTCTTCTTTCGCCGCCCGCGCTTTTTCTGGGTCGGCCGGAGCGGGTTGAACGATGCGCACCTGGCTGGATGGACGCGCCGTCGTGGACGGGGCCGGAGCGGGCGGAGGCGTTGTGGGAGCCGCGGTGGCCGCGTGGGCCGTCGAATTGGTCTGGCCCAACTGAGGCGCGATCCGCCGGGTTAACCGCCTTGGACTGTAAACTTGGGCCTGAGCAGTCGTCGCTGGAACGGAAACGGACACGACCGCACCGAGCAAAATCAGCCGTAGCGTTTTCATATGAAGACAATTGGAATCTTCCACAGGCGGCACGAATCGGCAAGACAAATGCCTCCAACCCACGGTCTGGGAGGGATCACTAGGATTAGGACTAAGGCGAGGATGGTTCCGGTTTCCGGAGGGAAGCCAGAAACGCCACCAGGTCCACCAGGTCCTGGGACGACATCGTTTCTGCCAAGCCGGCCGGCATAATCGAGACCTTTTGCTGTGTGCGCTGCGCGATGTCGTTCTTGCGGTAGTGAGTCACGAGGCCGTTTTGAGCTTTGATCCCGATTTCCTCGGCGGTTTCATTTGCCAGGAGGCCGAACGCTTCGTCTCCATTTTTCAGCTCGATCTGCCACGCTTCATAGCCGAACGAGATCCCGGCGCTGGGATCCAGGATGGCATCGAACAGCGCCTCTTTCGCCAGCTTGGTCCCAATCTCAGAAAGGTTCGGCCCGAAGTCCGTCCCCCGGCCGTTGACCAGATGACATCGGAAGCAACCGACGGTCTCGCGGTTGAAAACCTCCGCCCCGCGCGACACATCACCTTGGGCCACGACCAGCGCCCGGATGGAAGACAAGCCGGGCGCCGGGTGCGCGTCCGAATCGGTTGTCGACGTCTTGACCCGCGCCTTGATTTCCGGCCAACGCACCGTCCGCAAATCCGTGAGGGCGGCCGTGCGGAGCTCTTCACTCAAACCGTCACCGTCGATCAGCCGCAGCAAAACTTCCGCCCCGGCCTGGGTTTGAGCCAAGGAGTGAATGGCCGATTTGCGTGAGCTCGCCTCGTTTTTCGCCGCGGCAACAAATTTCTCGAGCATAGGGACGAGTTGCTTCTCGTTGGCGTCGCCCAAGAGAGGGATTAATTTCGCACCCTCCGGTTGGGCGAGGGCCGCTTCGAGCAATCGCTCGTCGCCCTGTCCGACGAGCAACCGCACGGCTTCGACCGCAGAGGGCTCGGCAGAGTGGGCCAGGGCGTAGCTGAGGAGGGCTGGACCTTGGCCTGAGACTTTGAGTTCCTTGATCAGCTCGACGAAGGCGGGGGTGCCTTGAACGGACGCGAGCACCTTGCTGACGGCCGCTTTTAGGGCTGGGTTGGCTTCGAGGTCGACTCCCCGCAACCGTTTGAGGGCCTCCACCGCGAGTGGGTTGGGCGCGGGTGCAGCGGTCTGAGCGGACAGCGCGACGGGCAGCATCGGGCCAAGCGCCGCCCAGAGCAAGCGCCAAACAAAAACGACGGCAGACGGGAACCGCATACCCGGCAGGGTTGCACCATTCCCGGATCAGTCAACCTCGTTTGCCAATCGCTTCCAGACGTTCGCGGAGTTCGCGCAACCCGGTCTCGACCTCGTCCCGAGGAAGATCACCCAGGATCAATGCTTCGTCCGACTGGCGCGAGAGACGTTCGTAGAATTGAATGCCAAATTGGATGACGGCCGGATTGCGCGGCTCCAGCTCCAAGATCCAGAAGAGAGCATCTTCGCCTTTGGCATATTGTCCGGAGCGCTCATAGAATTGGAGCAAAGCCGCGCGCAGGTCCAACGTCAGGTTTTCCACCCCGATCATCGTCACAAAGTGCTCCACCTTGGGAACGAACTCGGGCATTTCGAAGATTCCCTCCCGCAAGCAAACGTCCAACGCCACTCTCAGCCCTTTGGTCGAGAAGATGAGCGCCCGCTCCGGCCTCCCCTCCCCGGCTTCAATCTCCGCGGCCCGGCGCAAGACGGCAGCCAGCAACAGGGCCTTTTGATGCAGGACCTGGGTCGGCTCGCCCGTCAGCAAGAGTGCGGTCAGCTCCGAGTCAGAACGATCCGTCAGCTCGGTCAAACTGTGCCCGGTGAGATCCCGGGCAACGCGATCGACTTCGCAGCGCGCCTCCGGCCATTCGCGGCGTCGAACGAGTTCGCCGCTCCGAGTCAGCGCTTGGATGCATTGCTCGATGATGCGCAATAAGTAATCTCGACGAATCATAGCGTGCCGGATCAGGATGCGGCCAACACCGGGCAAGTTAGCACGGCAACCGAAGCCGAGCGATGCAGCCTCGGCCTGTCTTCCGGTTCTCCAGCACCAGTCCGCCCCCGTGCGCCTCCGCGATCTGGCGGCAGAGGACGAGCCCAATGCCGGAACCTCCTTGTTTGGTGGTGAAGAATGGCACGAACAAATTCGTGGTGTTGGACAGGCCCAGGCCGTCGTCTTCGACCCAGATCTCCAGTGTGCCTGCGGCCGCAGCCCATCCCAAGCGAACCCCTCCCTTGGTTTCGAGCGCCGCATCGACCGCGTTCCGCACGAGATTGATCAAGAGCTGATCCAATTGATCACTGTCGGCCTGCAGGGTGAGGTTCGGCCCGGGCTGAAGCTGGACGGCCAAACGCGTCTCCAGGCTGGCAATGCGTTCCACCCATTTGGCCGTATCGACCGGCCGGAGCTTGGGCGCGGGCAGTCGGGCCAGCCGCGCGTAGGCCTCCATGAATCGATTCAGCGCCCCGGTGCGGGCGGAGACGACGCTGAGACCGCGCTTCATGTCTTCCATCCAATCGACCGGCTTGGGCTCACGCCCCAAAAGAGTTTCCATGCTGCCGGCAATCGACTTGATCGGCGCCAGCGAATTGTTGAGTTCATGTCCCAGGACCCGGAGCAAGCGCTGCCACGCCTGGCGCTCTTCTTCCCGCAGCGTCCGACTCAGATCGGTCAAGACCACCAGCTGATGCGGCGCCCCATGCTCCCGGAAGACGCTCCGGCGCATGCCCCACCGTCCGATGCCGCCCGGAAACGCCGCTTCAAACGTGCGCGCGGCTTCTCCTTGAAGGCACTCAGCCAGGCCAAGGGCTTGGGCATTGCGGCCAAGCAACCTTTCCGTCGGCTGCGCGAGAAGCCGTTCGCCAGCTCGGTTGACCAGGCGCAGCCGCTGCTCCGCATCAAACGTAAAGACAGCCAGTTCGATTTCCGACATCACTTTGCTCAACAAGGCGGTCGCTTCCAAGGCCCCGAGCCGCTGTTCGCGCAAGTTCTGGCCGAGGCAATTCAACTCCACCAGGACCTCGCCAAGCGCGTCGTCCGACCGCGCCCCGCGCGCCCGGATCGAGTAGTCACCCTCACGGATGGCCGCCAGCAAGTTCGAAAGGGTCTGCAAAGGGAAGCGCACCTTGACGCGGACGCCGTAGGCGCAGGCGCCCCAGGCCGCCAGCATCAGGAGCGTCAACGTCCAGCGGGCGGTGGCGCTGAAATCGATGCCGGCGACGGGCTCGCCCGCTGGATCAGCGACGATCCGTTCCGCAGCGATTCCGGCGGCGGCGGGACGCCACCACAACAGGAAAAGCGCGACGATCACCCCGGGCAATCCCGCCAGCAAAGCGAGATAGAAAATGCGCGCCTCGTGGGTCAGCTTTCTCACGGCCCGTCCGAGTTTATCGGTCCACTGATCCTGCGGTTACAGGCCATACTTCTCCAGCCGCCGGTAAAAGGCGCTGCGGCTAAGACCGAGAGCTTCGGCCGCACGGCTGGCATTGCCATCGCAACGGGCCAGAGTCTTCTTGATGAGGAACCGTTCGACTTCTTCAAGGCTCATTTCCTCCAGCGGCCGGGCTTCCGTCGCCGTCCCCTGCAAGCCAAGGTCGCTGGCGCGAATGCGGTCCCCTTGTGCCATCAGCACTCCTCGCTCGACCGCATGGTTCAATTCGCGAATGTTGCCGGGCCAGGGATGATTGAGGAGAAGTTGAATGGCCGCATCTTCGAACGAGACGAGCGTCTTGCGATAGCGCTGGCAATGCTGGTCGAGAAAGGACCGGGCGAGCAAAGGAATGTCCTCCCGCCGTTCTCGCAATGGCGGCAGATGAATCTCGATCGTGTTCAAGCGAAAGAGCAGGTCCTGCCGGAAACGTCCGGAGTCAACCTCGCCCTTGAGATTTGCATTCGTGGCCGAAATAATGCGGACGTCAACGCGATGAGTTTTAGACGATCCGACCCGTTCGAATTCACCCGTTTCGAGAACGCGCAGCAGCTTGGGCTGTTGGCTGAGCGGGACGTTGGCGATCTCATCGAGAAAGAGCGTGCCGCCATCCCCCAATTCGAAGCGTCCCACCCGATCCGTCTTGGCGTCGGTGAACGCTCCTTTGACGTGGCCGAACAACTCGCTCTCAAAAACGCCCTCGGACAATCCGCCGGTGTTGACGGTGACCAACGGCTTGGCGGTTCGTCCGGAGCAAGCATGCAACGCCTGGGCAATGACTCCCTTGCCCGTTCCATTCTCACCCGTGATGAGGACGTTGGCATCGGAAGGCCCGACGCGCTCGATGATCTGCAGGACCGGTTGCATCGCCCGAGCCTGCGCGATCAAATTGGGTGCGGCTTGTCCACGCAGCAATTGGTTTTCCGCCTCAAGACGGGCGCCTTTCCTGAGAGCTTGGCTCAACTCGACTTGCGTCTTCACAATCGTGAGCAAGCGAGCGTTTTCCCACGGCTTCTGCACAAAGTCGCGGGCGCCGCGGCGCATCGCTTCGACCGCCAATTCCACGCTCCCCCAGGCGGTCATGACCACCACGGGCAGGGCGCTATCGATGGACTGGATGCTCGTGAGAAGGTCGAGCCCTTCCTGGCCGGAGGTCGTATCGCGCGCGTAGTTCAGGTCCATCAATAAGAGAGAAAAATCCTTCTCGTTGAGCGCTGTGAGCACTTGCGCCGGGGAGTTGACCACATCCGCTTGATAACCTTCCCCTTTGAAGAGCAGGTAAAGGGCTTCCCGCACGTCCGCCTGGTCATCCGCCACCAGGATCCTGAGGTTCGCTGAATCCGGCTTTCTCATTGAGGTGGGGTCACGATAGAAGGTGGGCCTCGAAAAGTCTACCTTGCGCGACATCGCGACCGAGGCCAGGTCGCGGCTCTCGCCACGTGGTCTCGCTCGTCCGATCCAAAAGCCGGAGGCGGGCAACTCGACGTGTTCGCCCCGCTGGGCTCCCTGGGGTGCGAATGGCAACCGACTTGTGGGCCTGGCGGACTTTCTCCAGTATCCGCCTGGATGAGACGAAGGACTTATCGGCAGGTGCGCGCGGCCGGCGAAAGCAGCCTGCATCATTATGTCTACGTCGTCCTGCTCGATCCGAAGGTAGCCAAAGACCGAAAGGTTTTGGCCCGGAATCCGAAACGAGACCCTGCGAAGCCTTGTGTTTACGTGGGCATGACCGGTCTCCAGCCGGAAAAGCGATATGCGAACCACAAAGAGGGGATCAAATCGGCCGGCGTCGTCAAACGCTTTGGCGTGCGCCTGTTGCCGGAGCTGTATGAGTGGCTCAATCCCATGCCGTTTGCAGCGGCGGTTCAAATGGAGCATGACCTGGCGGAAGACTTAAGGGGCCAGGGTTATACGGTGACGGGGGGACACTAGCCACCAGGCCGTTGGTCGAAGGCGGCTGGCAGCCGGCGACAACCCGGTCGCGGCCGAGCGCTGCTCAAACCGGTGGGCGAGAATGCGGTAAACGGCCCCATGTGCGGCCAAGGCCGGACGAAAGCATCGACACCCGAAATGAATTCAGACATGCTGCGCCAACTGCGATTAACCATACGAAGTCTATGCGAAATTTAGTCCTTGGCATCGACAGCGGCACGCAATCCACGAAAGTCCTCGTGATTGACGCGAAAAACGGCAACGTCATGGGATCAGCCAGCCAGAGCTACGATCTCATTCCGAATTTGCCGCCCGGCGCCAAGGAGCAGCATCCGCATACGTGGCGCGATGCCACGGCCAAAGCGGTGCGGCAAGCGCTTCGTCTGGCTCGGGCCAAAACCGGCGAGCTCAAAGCCATCGGCGTGAGCGGACAGCAACATGGGTTTGTGCCCTTGGACGAGGATGGGGAGGTGATCCGGCCGGCGAAGCTCTGGTGCGACACATCGACTGCGCGCGAGTGCGAGGAGATCATGGAGACCATGGGTGGTCTGAAGCCGACCATCCGCGCCTTGGGCAATGCTGTCCTGCCGGGATTTACCGCTTCCAAGATCCTCTGGCTAAAGAAGCATGAGCCGGAGAACTATCGCCGCCTCGCCACGGTGCTCCTCCCGCACGATTACCTGAACTTTTGGTTGACCGGGGAGAAGGCGATGGAATACGGCGATGCCAGCGGCACAGCCCTCTTGGACGTCAAGAAACGCCGTTGGTCACTCGATCTGCTCGAGGCCATCGACCAGGGCCTGGCCGGCAAGCTGCCACCGCTCATTCCGAGCGATCGGCCTGTCGGGCGCCTCCAAGCGATCACGGCCAAGGATTTGGGATTGACGACCGATGTGCTGGTCAGCGCTGGCGGTGGCGACAATATGATGGGCGCGATTGGCACCGGCAACACCCGTGAAGGAGTGATCACCGCCAGCTTCGGCACCAGCGGCACGATCTACGCCTGCTCCGAAAAACCAATCATCGATCCTAAAGGGGAAATTGCCGCCTTCTGCGACTCGACTAATCGTTGGTTGCCGCTCCTTTGCACCATGAATGTGACGGTCGCAACGGAGATGATCCGCCACGATTTCAAATGGACTCATCAACGAATGGACGCAGCCATCCAGAAAGCCAAGCCGGGCGCGGGCGGCTTGCTCTTGCTGCCTTACCTCGAAGGAGAGCGCACCCCCAACGTGCCGGACGGCAGCGGAACCTTTCTGGGAGTAACCCCTCGAACGTTCACCGCTGAAAACTTCGCCCGGGCCGCCATGGAGGGTGTCACCCTGGGGATGAACTACGGTCTGCGGCGCTTGGGCGAGCTGGGGGTCCAACCGACTCAAATTCGCGCCACCGGCGGCGGGGCCAATTCTCCAGTCTGGCGGCAAATCATGGCCGACGTATTTGACGCCGAAGTGGTCACTCTGAAAGTCAGTGAAGGCGCCGCCTTTGGCGCCGCGCTGCAAGCACTCTGGTGCTGGCGCCGGGAGCAGGGCGAAGACGCCTCCATCGCCGACATCACCGATCAATTCGTGCAGCTGAACAAGCCTGAGACAACCCAGCCGAAACCCGGCAACGTCGAGATTTATCAGGAACTTCAGTCGATCCAGGACGAGATGTCGCTCGCTCTTCGCGATGCTTTCGGCAAGCACCGCGCCTTGGTGTCACGGGCCCGGTAGCTGGGCAAGATCGACCATCTGGCCGGAGAGCGTCACGGGCGTCCGCCGCCGATCTGCTTTCGACTTTGGGCGTCGTCCAGCTCCTTGAGAGCCGCAGCAGTCTCTTTGTCGTTTGGCGCGAGCTTGAGCGCCGCGAGATATTGTTCGCGCGCGGCCGCCGGCAAGCCTTTCTTGAGGTAAATATTGCCCAAACGCCGGTGGGTGGAAGCATGGTTTGGCATGATGAAAAAGGGGCGGCACTCGAGGTAAGCCCGAAACGCTTGCTCTCCTTGATCCAACCGCTGCCCTGAAACATCGGCCGTCTTGCCTATTTGATAGTAAGCCCGCTTTTCTGTCGCATCCAGCTCGAGCATTTTTTCAAAACACCGGAAGGCGTCGTCGAACCTTCGGTTTCGCTGGTGCACAACTCCCAACCGGTAGTAAGCATCGGTCTTTTTCGGTTCCAGCTGAATGGCTCGTTCAAAATGGCCTTGCGCGTCCACCAACTTCTTATCGGCCAAAGCCAGATCCCCGCGCGCCAAAGCCCCAATGTATCGATCGCGCCGATCGATCTCCTCGATTTGCCCCAAAGCCGCTTTCCGGCTGCCGCCGACAATCCCCGGCGCTTCCCGCAAGTAGGTCGCTAAATCGAGCCGGGCGTCCAGATTGTCTGGATCCAACGCCACCGCCTTCTCCAAAGCACGCTTGGTGCGACGCGCCGGTCCAATGCCCATCGGCGGTCCAAGATCCCGCGCTTGGATGCCATAGACGCGGCCGAGCCAATGAAAAGCGATGGAACTCTGCGGCGCCGCCGTCGTCACTCTTTCAAAGTACCGCGCGGCGTCGTCGAGCCGGTTCTGTTCGAAAGCAATTCGACCAAGATAAAGAAGGGCGTTCGTGTCCTTCGAATTCCGGCGCAGCTCGGATTGAAAAACGGCCGTGGCCTGCTCGAATTCGTGCCGGTTGAAAAGCTCCACGCCGGTCAAGGGTGCTGCCAGTCGGTTTGTTTCCGCGGCCAGACCGTAGCCAGCTCCGCCGACCGCCAACATCGGCAGTGCAAGCGTCAACCACCTCCACAGGGAGACGATTCGCCTTCGGTGCGGTTCCAATGCGTTCATGGAGGAGGCCGCTATCTCACTTGGACGGCCTGGAGAAAGTATGGCACAACGGCCATTCCCGCTGCAAGGCGTCTTGGCGCGAGCAGGCCGATGCGCGGGGACGGACAGCGGATGGGGGGCCAACGATTCGCGGTGAATCCGCTTTGACCGACCGGCCCGGTTCCGCGATGCTTTTTCCTGTCTCTCGCGCCGGCCATGCCGTACAAAGAACAGGCAGGGCGTGGACTTGATCCTCGATCAAAACCGCGCGCTCGCGAGAACAGCAGAGCTGGACCGATGGGAGAAGCTCCACCACAACGAGGCTTGAGCCGATGGCTCAAAGAGCATTGGGCCAAGCTTCTCGCTATTCGGGACGCGCCCGCGTCCGTCGCCCTCGGGGCGGCCATCGGGATCCTCGTTGGATTCACGCCGCTTTTTGGGTTCAAAGCGCTGTTGGCCCTAGGCTTTGCATTTGCCTTCCGGGCGAACAAGCTGGCGACGCTCGTCGGTCTCGGTCTGCATGAACTCACGTTTCCGATCCGACCGGCCCTCTATCTCCTCGAATTCGAGATTGGCTGCCGGTTCCTGCGACAGTCGCCGCACATGGTCGCGGGCACCACTTTTGGCCACATCCAATGGCACGACTGGTTTAAATGGAGCACTCTCCGGGCGATCGGCGGACCAACCCTGATCGGTTCTCTGGCCATCGGCCTGCCTGTGGCCGTGCTAACCTACCGCCTCACCAAAGGAATCCTGGCAAAGCACATCGAGTCGTCCCGCCCTCACCCCCCGTCGCCCGATTCTGCACCGCCAACATAGATACGAGGGCCTCCTTTTCCGGGCTGCTTGAAAGGACCTGGCTAATGGAGCTTAAGGAGAATCCCCTGCCCCGGCGCCAACCATTGCTGCTCCCCGCCGAATTCGATCAACTGGCCGGTATAGGGTGAGACCAACTGCGCGTGCTCCGCGCCGTGGAACTGAGGCAAGCACGCGCGCGACTTGGCGACGTCCTTGTTCACGATCATGACGTAACGGTCGCCGCTGGCATGCGTCAAATCCCCAACCACGAACTCGCCAGGATTGAGGGCTTTGACCAAATTCGTCTCCGTCGAGGGATGCGACCCTTGCGGGACGGAACCGAAATGGTAAACGTCGTCCGAAGTCAATTGGAGCAAAGTCGGCGCGAGTTTCTCCACTTGCAGATTCACGTTGCGCATCGCTTGCCAGGTCGGGGTGGGATGGCCGAATTGGTCGATGGGAGCGGCCCGATAATTCCCGACCTCGGGCGCGAAGTAGGTAAAGTAGGCGATGCCCCGGCCGCCATAAGCCAAAGTCGAGTAAACCTGAAACCGCAGATCAGCGGCCGTCGGCTCGCGGTAGTTGAAGTGCGCAACCGTCAGGACAATATTCCAAAAGCCCAGCCGGTGCTTTTGGCCGGCAGCGCGCATCGCCTCGAGATTCTGCCAATAGCCAGGCCGGAGGGAGCTGTCATCCATCAGCGCGTAATGGTCATAGCTCAGAACCGTCGGCCGGCAAGTGGCGATGAACCGCTCCAAGTGCTCGGCGTAATTTGAGCTGCCCAGTTGTCGCGGGCTGGCGTAGTTCGGAAAAAGATTAATATAAGGCCACTTGCCGGGCGCCAACTCCCGGATCAACCCGGCGACGGTGCCAAGTCCGGAAAACAACTCAGCCCCTGGTTCATCGCGGAGATAGTAGCCAAAAACCGCGGGGTGCTTGCCCGTCTCCGCCACTAAAGCAACGATATTGCTGCGGGCCACGGCCGGATCGACCTTCTGCCAGTCGTAGTTCGATGCCCGCGGATCGGAAACGATGGCCTGAAGGCCCGCCGCCTGGCACAGATCCAAATCCTTCGGCGCGGCAAAGCCGGCAACGGTCAGGCCACAATCGCGCATGAGGCGGAGGCTGGCAGGATCAGAAGGCACCCAATTCCAGGCCATCAGGGGAAAGAAACGATTTGTCTCCGCGGCGGCTTGCCCGTTAGCAGCAGTAGAGACGAGGAGGAGCAAGGTCAACCAGGCGATCAGGTGCATAAAGAACGTGGAATCTCCCGAACTTTGAAGCTCGCAGCCGTAACGTCAAGCCGGCAAATGCCTCGGGCCGGACAATCAACCAACTTAACCCCGGCAGAGATCTGGCCACTGCCGGTGAATCCGCCCGCTGGAGGAGGCGACGGCGGCCAGCCTACTTGTCTACTCGCCCGAGGTTCCGCCGTCAATTTGCTGATCGCGCCACTGTTTGGCCAAAGATAAAAAGTTGCCCATGATCCGCCGGGAAACGTCAGGAGTGCCGCTCATTTCGATGTGGAACTGCGCTGCGTAGACGCATTTGCCCACCAGTCGCAGGCACTGATTTTTGGTCTGCGTGCCCGCTCCCGCGGTCGCGATTCTTTCCCAGCCTGTCGGCGGCCATTCGATTTGTCCGCAGTGGCTTTCCATGACAGTAAACGCCCGGGGCAATCCCATGAAAACGGCGTCCTGGCCCACCTGTTCGACCCAATGCGGCCCCCGCTCAAAGACGCACCCCGAATAGTCGCCGCACGGTCGGGCGGCCGTATGGCCAATGTGCGTATAAATCGGCGTCTTCGGCGCCAGCGGGTCGCGGCAATGGGGACAGTCCCAGGCTCGATCCACTCCCGCGTCAGCGAGAATGGCGAGACCCTGCGCGCCGCCACACGACGCCCACATCGGCAACCGCCCGCGGCGCAGAATCTCTTGCGTGCCGCGCCATGATTCCCGCCTGATCTGGCACCAATCTTTGAAGTTCCCCGAGAGCAGTGCGCCCAGCGGGCGCGGCTCTGCTTCGATCAAGCTTTCGTCGAAATCGCCCAACCAGACTTGTTGGGCCTCGATTTCCGTCCAGCCAGGACAAGATCGGGCCAACGGGATGAATTCCTCCCCCGCGCCGGGCAGGGCAGGCTGATCGGTGGTGTTGACGACGGTTACCCAGTCAGGAAAGGGCACCGGCTCCGCTCGATCGGAATAGAGCTCCACTTCGCGCAGGACCGGGGGCCCAAGGCTGCTGGCGATCTGAAGCCGGAGATGGGTCAACGGTTGCGGATGATCCAACCGAAACAGGCGGAACAGCCGTCGTTCCCTGGCTGTCCGGGTGCTGCTGAAGTCGTGCCAGGACTGCCCATCCAAGCTCCACTGCCAAACATATTCGAGCGGAGCGCTGCGCAAAACAAACGGGTGGTCGCCAGTGATCTGCAGAATCGCCCCAACGACACGGGGCTGTCTGAACTCCACTTGCCACCAGCACGGACCCACCCCCGTGGCCGCTTGCCAGGCGTGGCCCGGACTGGCCGAAAATCGATTGGAATCGCGCGCTCCGCTGGGGGTGAACCCCTCGGCCGAGCTCGAAGCGCGAACCTGGCCGTCCGATGAAAGCCGCTCCGCCCGAAGCGAAACAACTCCGGCCAGGACTGCCGCCAGCAAGGCCACAACCGAGACGTGACGAAGAGTCATAGTCGAATCATCCGCCGCACGGGAACGGTTCGTTTGTAAGCGCCGAGCCCGACGGCGTCAAGCGAGGTCGCCGGACGACGGTGATGGGTCTGATCTGACAGTGGCGCGCCGGGGCCAATGGGCGATTGGCCTTCGCTGGTGAACCCGCCAAGCCAGCTGAGCAAAAATAGACGGCTGGTTCTAAACGTGCGGCTGCCTGGGAGGATGCAGCTGACAATGGCAAGCAGCAATGAACCATCGAAAATGAAGAACGATTATTCGATTGCGATTGACAGCGCTCTTCAGCCGCTGGAGGATGAGTTGCTCTGTAAACCCAATTCACGCTGCGCCTCAATCAACCCTGCCTGTCAGCGCACTTCAGTGAACGGGCCTTATAGGCCGGACGTCGCCGCAGGTGCTCGACAGAGGAGCTGCGTGAGCAACCAAACAACCTGTGCGTGTATGAATAGACTGTTCCTACCTCTAGCAATCGCCGGCTTGGCAGCCTGGACCGCAAACGCCGGTTCTTTCACTTCGGATTTCAGCAATCCAAATCAAAACGGATTCACGCTGACGAGCAATAGCGCGAGCCGGCCGGACGGCAGCACCTTTGAGCCCGTGGTCCAGGATGGCCATCTCGTCCTGACGTGGAACGAAAACTCGGAACAGGGCACGATCATCTTCAACGATCTCGACGCGGGCGCGGCCATTGATAGTTTCACCGTCCGCTTCAAGCTGCAGATTGGCCCCGGCTCCGGCAATCCGGCCGACGGACTCGCCTTCGTTTTTGGCGGTGATTTCGATGCTTCCGCCAATTTTGGCGAAGAAGGCACTGGCAATGGGCTGATCGTGAATTTCGACACCTACGATAACGGTGGCGCCGAAGCGCCTGCGATTGACGTCAAATACAATGGCGCAACCATCGCCAGCAAGAAATTCGCCAAAGCCGACCTGGTCACCGGCGTATTCGAGGACGTTGAGATTCAATTGACACGAAACGGCATGCTCAACGTCTCGC
>JAXMHN010000054.1:0-49061 GCA_046346765.1 Verrucomicrobiota bacterium
AGTGCGCCGGGTGGTAAGGCGTTTCGCGACTCGGTTCCGGCCGGCTGATGATTTTACCGGCAAACAAATTGTGCGCGTAGGCGCCGCCTTCCGACATATCGAGCAGACTAACGCCGGAGAGAAACAGGTTGTTGTCAACCAGGAAGGGCCCGTGATCGACTTCAACGAAGAGGTCCTGGCCGGCATTGTCGTGGAAGAGATTTGCGGAAACGCGCGTCCCCTGAGCCATCCAGTCCAGCCATAAGCCCAGGCACGTGCGGTAAATGTGGTTGTTTCGAATGGTCGTATCGATGGCGGCGTGGAATTTGATTCCGGCCATTTCGGCGCCGGTAAAGAGACGGCGCACATGGATATCGTGAATTGTATTGCCGCTGACCGTGCTGAAGGCGGCCCCCAGGCTGCCTACAATCCCGGCCTGTTCGCAATGTGAGATGGTGTTGTTCCGGACGAGGTGATGGCCGATCGTCTCGCGGTTCCAGCGGTTCTGATGCCCGCGTTCAATCGTCTTGACGTAACCCTCGGCGGTGTTGGCGGAGGTGTTGTCGAACTGATCGCCATGCTTGCCCAGGGCAATGCCCGAACAGATCGAGTGGCTGACGACGTTGTCTTCGATGATCCAGCCTTTGCTCCAGTGCGTGCCGATCAACCCAACCTGCTCCGCCGTCGGCGGGGCCCAGGGTGTGGCGGCGTGGCGCAGAGCAAATCCGCGCACGGTGATGAAATTGCGGCCCGGCTGGTCCGGATAAAAGACCGTGCGGCGCACGTTGATCTCCACCAGCTGCTCGTTCGGATCCACCCCTTTGAATTGGGCCCAGACGGTCGTGTTGGCTTCGTCCACCTGACCGAACCAGAGCGGCGACGGGGTGGGAGCGCCCGTGGTCGGGGCCAGGACATCCTCCAGTTTGGCCGCTTCCGTGAGCCACTCCCCGTTCAGATAAACAGCGCCGGTGTGATGTTGACGGCCCTTCGGCTCGAACCAGTCGCCCCGAATGAGGTCGGCATAGGGATTGAATCCGGCAAAGAATGAATTGGGTAGAGTCACCTTCCAGACGCCGTCTTGCACCTCGGCCCAACCGCGGAGGACTTCGGATCCCCTGATCTCCACTTGTTCGCCGGGGGCGGCGCGATAAACAATGCGCTTTTTCTCGGAGGCGCCGCCGCGCGGTGGGTTGATTCGTTCCCGATAAATGCCGGCATGGACCGTGATGGTGTCGCCCGGCTGCGCGAGGTCGGACGCGCGCTGGATGTGGCGCAACGGCGCCGCCTTGGTGCCGCGGTGACCGTCATTACCCTGGAGTGCGACGTGATATTCGGTCCCGCGCGACACCGGCGTCCACGTCATCGCCAAGGCGCCGCCGAGGGCAGCTATGCAAGCAAGCTTGTTCATGGTCATGGAGAATCCGGCGAAGATTTACGGCATTTTCCGGAGTGCCGCCTTGACTTTGAGCAAGGTCATCCGCGCCGTGGGGGCGCTGGGCCAATGTTCGAATCAGGTCGGTAGGCGCGGCTCTCCGAGCGCGCCGCTTAGAGATTAGCAGACGTCAGAACGGCTCGCGATGGAGCACGAGCCCTATCTCGGATTAACCTTGGCCCTGGCGTTGACTTTGGATCGCGGATGTTCTTTAGTAATAGGTCCGTGGGCATTCGAGTTTTCAACGTCAGCGAAGCTTTCGCCCGCTTCACTGCGCTCATTGGGGCCGTTGTTTTAGCCTCGGCCGCCGATGTGCCAAGCGCAGATCGTCTCTTCATCGAAAAGCACTGCGCCGAATGCCACGATGCCGAGACAGCCAAAGGCGGCCTGAATTTGAGCGCGCTTGCCTTAACCCGGCTGACCTGAAGAAGCAGCTGGGTGTCGGTCCACGACCGCGCCAGCAGCGTGAGATGCCTCCGAGAAAAGGCGCGTCCGGCGGCCGCCGAACCCAGGTCGTTCACCCAATGGTTAGGCACGTCTCTCGAATCAGCGGAGAGGGAGCGAATCGCTGAGGAAGGGCGCGCGACGCAACGTCGGCTTAAATCGGGCATGAGCATGGAGAACGCGCTGCGCCTTAAGCCCATGCTCCTGGCTGCAGATCCGCGATGCCCTCCCGGGAGGATGGCGAAGCGGATCGATTCAACAAGAGCGGCGACGCGCTGGACGTTTCTCACGTGCAAAATGGCCCGCGCTACCTGGCCGCGGCCGACTATGCCTTTCGCGCCAGGCGATGGCCCCGGTGTCGAGCCGCCTCCAGGTGCAGTTATGCGCGGGACCAGCGCAGTTATACCGGGCCGATGAAGTTCTCCGTCTTCAATACGGCGCCGGAGCGAGCGACGTTTCCGGTTCTGGGTTTCGAAGGTCAGCCCGAGGTGAGGACCGGCCATGCGCCCATCACGGTCGGCAGCACCAACGCGGCGTTGAGGGAGTTGGAAGGAGTTGGGGTGGTGGCCAGCGCTTACGAACCGATCGAGCCCAAGTTCAATCAGTTCCGCGCGCCCATGGCCGGACACTACAAGCTCCGGTTTAATGCTTATTCCGTTTGGGTGGGACCGGGCGAAAGCAACAAGTGGTCTATCCCCAACCTGGACGACATTTCGCGCGGCCATCGCGACGAGCCGGTCACGATCACCGCTGAAATCCCGCCAGGCCTCCTGCGGAAGCTGGGCGACTTTGACGTGACGCCGGAACCGACCGTGCATCAGCTGGACACATGGCTTCTGGCCGGAGAGATGATCCGTCCCGATCCCGGCCGCCTGTTCCGTTCGCGCCCTGGAGCCGGCCGTTGGCAGAATCCGTTGGCGGAGCGAGATGGCCAGCCGGGAGTGGTCTTTCGTTGGCTGGAAGTGGAAGGTCCGCTCCAGGACGAATGGCCGCCTGCCGGGCACAAGTTGCTCTTTGGCGATCTGCCTATCCAAGACAAAACCGACGCGGCCCTGGCGGAGGAGACTAGCGGTCAAACCAATCGCCCGGGGCGGCGCCGGTTCAAGCCATTGCCAGGCGTGGAGGTGATTTCGGCGCAACCAATGGTCGACGCCGAGCGTTTGCTCCAAGGATTCATTCATCACGCTTACCGCCGCCCGACCGAGGAGACGGAATTGAATCGCTTTGTGCCGGTCGTGCGCGCCGCCCTTGAACGCGGCCATAGCTTTACGGATGCGATGATCGCCGCCTACACCGCGGTGCTCTGCTCTCCCGAGTTCATCTGCCTGGAAGAGAAACCCGGTCGATTGGACGATGATGCCCTGGCCGCGCGCCTCTCCTTCTTCCTCTCGAATTCCTCCCCGGATGAGGAGCTGCGGCGGTGTGCGGAGAGTCATCAGTTGCACGATGCGAAGGTTCTGCGCGCGCAGACGGATCGATTGCTCGACAGCCCCAAGTCGCGGCAATTCGTGGAAGCATTCCTCGATTACTGGCTGGACCTGCGCAAGATTGTCGCCACCGCCCCGGACTCGAACCTTTATCCCGACTATTACCTGGACGATCTCTTGACCGAATCGGCTTTGGAAGAGCCGCGCCGGTTTTTCGCCGAGCTGATCCGGGGTAATTTGCCGGCGCGCAATGTGGTGGCTTCGGACTTTGCGATGCTGAATGAACGGCTGGCGGCGCATTACGGCCTGCCCCGGGTGGATGGAGTGGCGCTGCGGCGGGTCTCGCTGCCAAAGAACAGTCCGCGGGGCGGATTGATGACACAGGCAGCGGTGCTGAAAGTGACCAGCAACGGGACCACGACTTCGCCCGTCGTGCGCGGCGCCTGGGTGATGGAACGTATCCTGGGCCAAAAACCGCCGCCGCCGCCGGCGAGCGTTCCCGCGGTCGATCCTGACATTCGTGGGGCGGTGACGATTCGTCAGCAGTTGGAGAAGCATCGCACCCAGGAGTCATGCAATGTGTGCCACGCCAAGATCGACCCAGCTGGGTTTGCCCTGGAGAACTTTGATGTCATGGGCGGCTGGCGGGAGCTTTATCGTTCCGAAGCCGAAGGCGAGCCGGCCAGAGGCATCGCCAAGAGTGGACAGAAGTTCGCCTTTCGCTATGCGCTGCCCGTCGACGCCGGCGGTCAGCTGCCGGACGGCCGCAAATTCAGTGATATCCGCGAATTGAAGCAGCTGCTGCTCGCGGATGAGCGCCAGGTGGCTCGCAATCTCGCCCGTCAGCTCGCCGTCTATGCGACCGGGGCGCCGATCCGGTTTGGTGACCGCCAGGCGATCGAATGCATTTTGGATCGAGCCAGCTGCCAGCACTACGGCGTTCGCACCCTCATTCATGAGTTGGTCCAGAGCGAACTTTTCCTCAACAAATGAACCCGCGCCCCCAGATGAACATAGCCCTAGAGAATAACGCTCCGTTCGTTTCCACTCGCCCGGCCGTCTCCCGTCGAAAGTTCCTGCGCGCTGCTGGCATATTGCTCTCCTTGCCGCTGCTGGAGTCGATGACGCCGGCATTTGCTTCGGCCGCTCGGCGCGTGGCGGCGGATGCGACTCCCGGTGGCAAGCCGCGGCGCCTGCTCGGCGTCTGCAACAACCTGGGTTTGCTCCCGGAGCATTTCTTTCCGAAAGAAAGTGGAATTGGCTATGCGCTTTCGCCTTACCTTGAGGTCCTCCAAGAGCACCGCGATGACTTCACCGTTTTCAGCGGGGTCTCGCACCCGGACGTCGATGGCGGCCATCCGGCCGACAATTGCTTTTTGACGGCCGCTCCTCATCCGGGCAGTGCCGGCTTTCGCAACACCATTTCCCTCGATCAATACCTTAGCGAACGTATCGGCCACCTGACCCGCTTTCCTTCCCTCACGCTCGGGGTGAACGTCCAGCAAGGCGTTCGCAGCCTCTCCTGGACCGGGTCGGGTGTGCTCATTCCCTGTGAAGAAAAGGCAGCCGACGTCTTTGCCCGGATGTTTTTGCAGGGCACAGCCGCCGAAACCGAAGCGCAAATCCGAAAGTTGGAGACCGGCCAGAGTATTCTCGATGCGGTTGCCAGCCAGGCGAAGGCTCTGCAGCGGGCCGTGGGAACGCGCGATCGGGACCGTCTCGATCAATATTTTTCGAGTGTGCGGGATTTGGAGCAGCGGCTTCAAATGTCGCGTGAATGGGAGACCAAGCCAAAGCCGAAGGTAAGCGCGTCGATGCCGCTCGATCCGGCCAGTCCGAAAGCGTATATGGAAAAGGTCGAATTGATGTATGACATGGCCCGGCTGGCCTTCGAGACGGATTCAACGCGGTCCATCTCCTTGCTGCTCGATAGCGTCAACTCGCCGGCGATCGAGTTCGGGGAAGTCAAAACCAGCGACGGCTATCACAACCTTTCACACCATGGCAAGTCGAAGGAAAAGCTCGCGCAACTCAAAGCAATCGATGAATGGCATATGAAGTTATTGGGGAACCTGTTCTCCAAGCTCAAAGCCGTGCGGGAGGATGGAGAACCGCTTCTCGATCGCACCATGATCCTCTATGGCTCGAACCTCGGCAACGCCAATACCCACGTGACGACCAATATGCCCACTTTGCTGGCGGGCGGCGGGTTCAAACACGGCCAGCATCTCGCTTTCGATGCCCAGCACAATTATCCGTTGCCAAATCTGTTCGTGTCCATGCTGCAGCGAATGGGATTGGAAACGGCCCGCTTCGCGTCGGCGACCGGGACGATGCGCGGTTTCGAATGGACGTAGCCGTCCGCTGCTGCGGTCACTGCATCGGCAGGGTTAGTTCCAGGCGCTCCTCGTCGCGCAGGACGGTGGCATTGACAACGCTGCCGGCCTGATAGCTCCGAAGCAGGCGGCCAATCAATTGGCCTTCGGTCTCGCGGGTGGAAGAACCAGCGATGGCAACGATGACGTCGTTCTTCTTGAACCCCGCCTTTGGCAGGCATGGGCTTACTCCCCGACGCGTTTGGCGAGCAGCGCCAGTTGGTCCTTGGGCAGGCCGCGCCGGGTCCTTTCTTCGTCCGAGGCTGACCAGGGAAAGGCCGCCAAGCGCCATGGCGCGCATGCCCCACGTGCCGACCTGGCGCGAACACGGCCTGGGTACTCATCCGTCCGGCAACGGCAAGGAAAGCGGGATTCGATTGGGTGGGCCGCGCCGATGAGATCGAGGATCCGATGTCCGGCGCCTGATGAAGGGCCCAGCTCACGTCCGCGATGGAAAGGAGCCGCTGACCGTCGAGGTCGATCAAATCGTCACTCACTTGCAGGCCCGCTTTTTCCGCCGGCGAACCTGCCGCGACCGTTTTAACTCGCGCCACATGATCGAGGGCGAGCTCCATTCCGACCGTTTCCGGCGCGGGAAGGAGCAGTACAGGCGACGGAATGGGCTCTTTGCGCCTTCACGGTAAGCAGTGCGCAAGGCGTCGCCGATTTGGTGGCAATGGACGCAACTGGCGACGATCTTGCCTTCCCAATCCAGGTTGCGCGTGTATTTGCCCTGGATGGTCGGCATGTCGATCGGCGTCTTAAAGGCAGACGGCGCGGCTGCCAGCAAGTGATCCTCGTCGGCGGGGTAGTCCCGATGAATGGCCAGCCGTTTCGAGTGCCTGGCGGAAGCCGTCGGTGGCTTCTTCCCGCGGGTCCTTTTGATGTCCAGGAACCGTGCGGCCGTAAAGGGTGCCATCGCCGTTGAAAATCAAGGTGGAAAAGGAGAGATCGAAATCGAATTGGAAGCGGGCCGAGGTCCAGCGCATTGACCCGCACGCAAACAAATTTGTTCGGCGCGGCGATAAATCGGTGTTGTCTAAAAGCGACCAGCATCGATGCCGGCACAGGCGAGACACGGGATGCAGCGCAGAACCACCAGAGCGGCTTGCCGGAGCGCTTGTGCTTCCGCGAAGCCGCGCCTGTAATCGTTGTAGATCCAGCGCGATCATTCTCGAGGGCGCTCGGCCGTTTAAACGGCCGCTTTGCGGTCAGGAACCGTTTCAGCACGCAAGACGGCCACGCCCAGAGCCAAGGCGATGACGGGAAGCGGTTCCATGACGCGGAGCATGCGCCGACCTCCGCGAAAGAGCAATCATCGAGGGCGCGCCAAAGGCGCGGTTAGCCCGGGGCGTGGCCCGGGAAGATGGGTTCCGAATCCAGCCGGGGCGCGACGTGGCCTGGCCCATTTGGCTTTTTGATCCGCCAAGGAATGAGGCGCCAACGGCATCCGTTAAAGAATCCGGTCTGGGTCCGCGGGAGAATATAGACCGGAGTAGACTGCAATCGACGAGGGCGGCGTTCGTTGCCCATCAGGTCAAACACCCGCGGCCGGACACTTGGCGGGACTCTTCTCGCTTCGCCAGGGCAACGGCACGAGGTGGCCTTCGTCTCGTAAAACGTCAAACGCGGGCGTTGCCCCCGGCGACGATTTTGACGCAAGCGTCCGGAACAGCAACCAGGCGAAAAAGACAGCCACGGCCGGGAGCATCTTGCGTGGGGCGCCGCCATAGCTGAACAGGACGCCGCCAGCCGGTCCATTGATCATCCCGGCGGTGCCGGCGTGAAAAGATCTTGCGGACACCGTGGGCGAAAGCGACCGAAGCGAATTTGACGATATGCCTGGCGGCGGCGCGCGTTCATCCGCCCAGCGACAACGATTCATGGTGGCATCGCCCACCGACTGCGGCAGGGAGGGATCATCAGCATAGCAGCCCCATTCGGTGATCCACACCGGTTGACCGCCATGGGCCCGCGCTATCAGCTGGGCAAAGGTTCTTCGTAGTTTCGCCGGTCGGCCTGCGGTCGATATGCAAGTCGATTGGAAAACGAGATAGGCGAGGCCGCCACGGGTGATAAAGTCATGCGTGAACCCGGAATCGAGGTTGGCGCTGACCGACCGGCTCCGGCTAACCTGCTTGATTACGGCGCGGTGGGCCAGACTCCAGCAATTGCAGGTGGGTTGTCCAAGCCGAACCCGAACTTTTGGGAGCGCATAGTCGGTGTAAACAGGTTCGTTCAGGATCTGGAAGCTTCGGCAGGCATCGGTTGCGCTCGCGGTGTCGACGACTTCGGCCGCGTAACGGCCAGTCGCTCAACTCGCGCGGCGGAAAAGAAAGCGGTGACGCGCCCGTGTTAGTATCGTCTCCTCATTCGAGCGACCTCGCCAGCCTGCGCCGTCGACCAAGTGGTCGAAGGGAAGGGAGGACTTCGACTCCCCTCCCAAGGCTTGAACGCGGCGGATCTGGGCATCGGGCCCGGTGAAGTCGAATTGGCTTCGCTCCGGCTCGATGGTTTGCCACTTGGCGATCAATCGCGCCACTCAGCGCACGCCCGCCCGGCCGGCCAGCTCGACCAACCAGAAATCCTAGGATAAGCACAGCGGCTGAATCCGAACGGCGATCGCGCGTTTCGGGCGGGCACGCTTGATGTGGGCGAACCGCACGGTGTTGGTGGCGGTGGGGTCGCCCAATGGGCGGAAAACGCTGGCGATGGGCGCCAATGCCGTCCCAGCGGAGGCCAGATCGGCTGTAGTGGAACGGTCAGGCCACTCCGCGATGCCAGGTGGCTGCATCGAAGAAATCAGAGACCGTTGCTGTCCCGGTCACGGCCGCCGGCATGGCCGAGTCGTTGTAGGCGAGCAGCCGCAGGTTCGTTCCGGCCGTCCAGTTCGTGAGTAATTGGGAGGCGGGCTCAGGGCAGCCAAACGATTCGACCTCCTTCCGGGGCTGATAGGCTGACGCTCGGTCCCCTCGTTCCAACTGGACGGCGTCCACCCAGAGCGTAGCCGCGTCGCGTTGGCTCGCTTCCAGATCAAGCCCGACCTCACAAAGAGGAATGGCTGCGACGGAAAGCGAAGGCGTGCCGTTCCCAGTTCGTGCTCACCAACACCGCCCGGTGCTTCGCCTGGGCGCTTCAATCGCCGCGAGTTGAGCTGCAATCCCGCTGAGATCCGATCGCAGGAAAGCGGACAGCGTCAGGGCTTGCCCGGGCGTGACTTGAAACCAGCCGCGGTTGGTAGCCAGGATGCGGCGGTGTGGTTGGCGGACTGGGTCATAGTAATCAAACCAGAAGCACCGGGGCATTTCGAGGATGGTGAAAGCGCCAGCCGCAGAGAGTGCTGCCCGTGTTCGGCGCCCTGGTCAACGAGCTGTCCTTCCAGCCGGGCAGGTTGCCAGCCCAACCGCTCAAACCCCACGTGCTGCCCCAGTTGGCCGTGCCGCATTCGAAACTGCCGTTCGGCACCCACTCCGTCACGCCTTCGGTGGCGTCTGCGGCAGCCAAACCCGCCGCTCAACCGTTTGGGTCAGAATCACGTCTCGAAGCCAAAGCGTCCCCACGCCGCGAAAACCAGAATCCGGAGACGGCCGTCGCTAGCGGATAAATCACGGCCAAGACGAGATCGAAGCGCCACTCCCGATTGCCGGGAAGGTATCGGCCAAGCCCGCGTTTTCCCAAATGCTAGTGTATTGACCAGGGCCAATATCCACAATCGCTTTTGAGGTCGGCAGTCTTAGCTCAAAGCTCAAGCTTCGATACCAGCGCCCGCGTTCCGTCCTGACCTTTCCGATCTGGCAAAGCATCACGTGCGCATCGGGTCCGTCGCCCACGAAGCGGGAACATTCGGCGGACCGACGGCTGTTCGCGTCGGTCTCGATGCGAACTTCCTGCTGGATCGCAGGGCTGCCCGCGGTGATCCAGAACTCCGGTCTTTCCGGACTGGACCGGCCAGGCTGAAAGGTCCCATTGGCGACCAAATTGGCTTCAACGGCTGCCTGGAGAGGTGGCTTCGCGTGGCCCAGCAGCAGGATTATCGCGGCGAGACTCGTCCGAGCGCGCCGCAGACCAGAGAGGGTAAACGACCGCTTCATCAAGCCTCAGCATCTCACAACGCCGACCGCGAGCGAAGCGGAAATACGGCGCCTCGGCAGGGCCAGCGCTCCGGCCGAGGCGTTCGTGCGCCAGCGAGGGGGTCTGTTACTGGGAAATGCTGGCCTGGGCGGCACGTTCCTCTTGCAATGGACGGGATGATGCGGTTCATTAGCGGAACCGTCCCGTCGTCGAGTTGGTGTTTGATCAGATGAGAGACCATCTTCAGTCGATCTGCGGGTGTCTTTCCGCCCGCGCCGTGGCCGTCGCGAGCTTCATGGCCGCGCGGCTCTTGGCAGCCGACCAGCCCACGCCCCGCGAAGGGGAGTCCAGCGGCAGCAGCATTCCCCCTTTTCTTGCTCAAGGGTTGGTCAGCGCCAAGCCCGACGAGAGCACGGCCACGTTCAGCTTCGCCTGGAGCAATGGCTGGTGGCGGGTCCAAATCACCCAGGCGCATCCGCTTAACTCCGGGCCGGTGCTGCAAGATTGCATGAAGGTCCCGGATGGTGTTCGGCACTACGTTCTTTTTGCCAAGGAGGCGCCCGCGGCGTTGACGTCGGCGACTGTCTGTCCGAACGCCTATCCACCAGCTGGCCTGGCCGGAGGCATGTTTCAGTGTTGGTTAAGTTTGTGCCCATATCCAGAGCTGCCGCTGGTCGATGGGCGACGCATGCACCGCTTTTTGAATCTGCCGACTTGTCAACCCGAGTTGACCAATGACAGCCGCGATGAAGCGGATTATGCCCTGGGCTATCTCATGCCCGGGCACGCCTTCCTTTCCGAGCTGTCCCTAACGAACAACGGCACCTGGCTGGATTTAACGGAGAAGTCTGATTTTGCGTTCATCCAATACGGAGGGGCGCTGCAAGCAGGCGGATTTCCGGAAATGGAATATCGACTCCTGGAGACGACCAATGTCGGTGGCATCCTTTTCCCGCGGTTGGCCACGGTCAGTTACCCCGGGCTTGGCCTGGTCGAGCCGGCCGGGCGCAACGAACGAGAGGCGCACTGGGTCGTGAAGATCAGCGTGACCAACATTTTGCTCCACGGCGGGTTCGAAGGCCCGGCGGCCCCGGCCAAGCTGTTTGCGATGGATTATCGCTACCCCCGCTTCAGTTCGGCTGGTCGCCCCTTCAACCCGTACCTCGGGTCAGTCATCACCAATGACTCTTGGCAAGCAGCTCGCCCTCTCGATCGCACTCTGCGCCTGTTGCCTCCAGCCGAAGAATTGGGCCCAGGCTGGTCGAGAGAACTCGGGCTCCGGTTTGATCCAGCCGGGAGCGAGCCGGAACTCCTGCCGCGCTCTCACGCGATCCCCGAGGCTGTGCGCGACGCCAGAAGCGCCCTGGCGGATACTATCGGCGGACCGATCGAGGTTTGGGCTAACGGCCAGTTTCACCTTTTGCGCGCCAATCAGCGGAGCAGCTACGAAGTCCAGATCCAGCGATACGCCAGCCGCCGGCAGTTAAGGAAGGATTTCGCGCTTCTCTCGACCGGTCGGGATGACTCCGCAGTTACGATGAGCAAGCTGGAAGGCGTTGGAACTGAAGCTGTCGTGTTCCATGACACGGTCCATCACAGGCTGACGCTTTGGTTCTTTCACGGGGACTACCTGGTGTGGATCACGCCTTGGGGGCCTCTGCCTCCCTCGTGGCAAGACAATATCCTCTCCAAGACCTCGCCCGGGCCATCCTGCGTCGCGCGGCGTGAGAAGGAGCGCGTCCCCCCTTTCGCAAGGCCCGCCCGGCGAAGGTTGTTCGCCCGTGCTTGTCACCCGGCCCGTGTGATGGGAGCGGGTCGGGACCTGCCGGGCACAGAAGACCCCAAACGCCGTTCATCGACCACGGCCGCCGCCCTCTCACCGGAGCGTGCCGGCGGTGCGGGAGAAGTGAATTGAATCTTCGTACTTCTTGTTCAGACCGCGTAGCCGCCCGACGATGGATTGACTCAGGGCATGCAAAAACGGCGCGGCCAGCGCGGGAGAATCCTGCATCAGTTTCGCCATTGAGGCAGCCGAGATTTTGAGGAGGAGGCTTGGCTGGTTTGCGACCACATCCGCCGAGCGAGGGCCTTGGTCAAGCAAGGAGATCTCGCCGAAAAACTCGCCGATGCCGAGTGTGGCCAAAGTCGTTTCGCGCCCTTGGATCATCCGACGCACACGCAGTTCGCCTTCCAGGACGGAATACATGGCGTCACCATGTTCACCGGCATTGACGATGGTAGCGAATTGCTTGCACTGAATCAGCTCCATGAAGCCGAGGAAGGTCTGCAACTGAGAATCCTCCATGCGGGCAAAGAGCTTCATCCGACGCAACATCGGGATGGTGACTTCGGATCCGGCGGCTGAGGCCGCGGCCGCGGTCCCGCCAGCAACGGCAACCGGGCGAAAGAACGTCTTGAGTTCCTGCACCTCGTTGGCTCGAACCCAGCGCTTTTCGTGGTCGAGATAGAGCCAGGTGTCGGACCTGATACGGTTTTGTTTGATCCGCGTCACCAGGGCCGGGAGTTCCACCGGCGGTTCCACCGTCATTTGCGGCGACCAGGCGCGATATTGGGGCGCAGTGTCATCCATAGGAGGGGGGGGCGTCAGAATCAGAGTTGGTGGGCAGCTAAGGCCGGAGGAGCGAAACAATCGTCCGGAATTTGGTGGGGTTATCTCCGGGGTTCTGGGCGCTGGCCGCGTCGTCGCCCGGGTCCCACAGCTTCGCTTCAAAGGCTTTTTTGGTCGTGCTGAAAGAAACATGCATGTCGCCCCAAAGGGCGTTTATCCCAATCGGATTGCGCCCGGTCGTGTGCGGCCGGGTCCGGACGGTGTAAATCAGATCGGTGACGATCGACTTGTGCGACACCAGCTGGCCGGACTTTTCCGCCACGAGCGACCATTCCTCTTCGCCCGGCTTAGGGGCCGCCTTGGCCAATCGCTCGGATTGGGGATAATACATGTAATTTCCCCGCACGCCGTCTCGCTTGTCGTCACTTTTCGGCCATGGGTATTTCGCATTCTCGTAATACTTCAACTCGAAGCGGACCAGGATTAGATCAGGATGCCGCACACCTGGGTCATAGAAGGTCTTGCCCGTCTGGATCAGCTTGGTGGGCGTGTAAAGATAGGCCAGGTTGAGGGGGCTATTCGTCTCAGCCGGCTTGCCGGCCGGGCCGTTGAAAAGAAAATAGCTCTCATACGGTCCGGAACCAGGGTCCTTCTCCGGATTGAACTCGGCTGGCGGGAGGCGGTCTTGTGCGTCATCCGCATACATGGCCAGGGCGAGTCCCAATTGCCGCAAGTTATTCGTGCAGACGGTCCGGTTGGCGCGGTTCTTCGCGCCTGCCAAGGCCGGCAACAGCATGCCGGCGAGGATGGCAATGATGGCAATGACCACCAGCAATTCGATCAAAGTAAAGCCACGCGACCGATCATGCGACGGCCAGCGACGGGACCGGCGGTGGGATTGCTGATCGCGGGATTGGGCCGATGAAAGGCGGTGTTGTAATGCGCTCATAGGTTCCTCGCTCGTCGTTGCGCCGGGTCGCCACTGGCTGATTTCCATGAGTCATAGCATGAAAACCGCTCGGCGGGAACTGACAAATTGTCCGGCGGAACGCCCGCTTTCGTTCTCGCTTGAGCTGGTGGAAGATAGCCGAGTGAATTCGATGATGATGATTGGTTTGACGTTGCTCTCGGCTGGTGGCTGTGGCCTGATGGCCGGGGTCTTTTTTGCCTTCTCGAGCTTCGTGATGAGAGCGTCGGGACGGCTTTAGTTAAAGGACGGCCCGTGGTCCCATGCCGAAGCAGGGCGGACGAAGGCTTTGGCCCGCGCAGCGTCGAACTGAGAATAATGGCGGTCTTAGCTTCTCGGTCGGAACAGCGGCCGACAACAAAAGTTGGCCTTTTGCCAAACGACGACAAGCCTTGGCTCGGGGAAGAGCGTTTGATCGGTGTCATCTCCACCGGAGCCATCTATGAAGATTGGATTTCACACCGACGCTTTCAATTCAGCCTACTGGTCGTTCGAGAAGTGCCTGCAATGGGCAGAGAGGAACCAAGTGCATTACATCGAATGCGGTTTGATCGATGGGGTGAGCTGGATTCACGGCCTTGGCTACCAACCGCACGTGGCGCTCTACGAGGACCCACTGTTGCTCCGGCGAAAGATGGATCGGTCCGGCGTTCGATTCTCGCAAGTGGATGCCGCTTATCCGTTGTCGCAAGAGGACGGCCCATTGCGGGGTGTGCCATATGTGATGAAGTCCATCGCATGGGCCGCCCAGATCGGTTGTCCGTGTGTCGATACCACCGACGGCCTCCACGCCCCGGAGGGATTGCCGGACCAAGAAGCCATGTCCCACATGAAGCGCAGCTACCGCCAAATCCTGCAGGTCGCCGAGGCGCACAAAATTGTGGTCAATGTCGAGCCGCACGGCTACTTCACGACCAAGCCGGAGATGATGGCCGAAATGCAAGCGTTCAGTGACAGCCCTTACCTGCGCATGAACATGGACACCGGCAACACGTTCATCGCCGGCCAGGACCCGATCGCTTTCTTGAAGCGGTTTCTCGCCCGCGTGACGCATGTCCACGTTAAAGATGTCTCCGAATCGCTGGCCAAGGCTTTGCGCGGGGGCGCAACCGGCATTGCCGTCAGCCATTGCTCCTTGGGGGAGGGAGTGAACGCGAACAACATCAGGCGTTGCCTGGAATTGCTGCGCGACGCCGGTTACGCCGGCGTGTTGAGCATTGAATGCGAAGGCGCCGGCGGACCCATGATCGAATCATCCCTCGCGTGGCTTCGCCGCACCTTGCAGGATCTGGGCATTCCGGAGGAGAGCTGACGAGAGCGCGGCGCAGGGACCATGAACCAGCGCAAGGAGCGGAGGAGAAGACCTGACGGCGCGACGCACTCAGCGCTTGGCCACGGGCATGGCTGCGTTACCAGAAGTAGCGGATGAGTCCGGAAGAAGAGCAGTTCCAAGCGCGCTCGGCGGAGTGGCCGGTTGATCGGCCCCGCGGCCTTGAATCGGTTGCGAGAATCGCACGTAGGCGTTGTCGGGTTGGGCGGGGTCGGTTCTTGCGGCCGAAGAGGCCAGAATCGGGCGGCTGACGTTGATCGACCTGGACGACGTCTGTATCAGCAACGTCAACCGCCAGCGTGCGGAATGGCGAAATCGGGGCGACCCGCGCTGGTGCCCGGGCGCAGCGGGCGCTCACGATCAATCCGTTCTGCCGGGTGCGCGCTCTCCAGAGCTTTTTCCTGCGATCGACCGCGGCGGAGTTGTTGCAGGGCGGGTTCGACTATGTCCTCGACGCAATCGATAGCCCTTCACGCAAAGCGCTGCTGATCGCGAGTTGCCATGAGCGGTCGATCCCGGTGATCACAGTTGGCGCGAGCGGGGGGCGTCTCGATCCGACAGCGATTGAGGTTGCTGATCTGGCCCAGTCCAGCCATGACCGGCTTTTGCAGGAGGTGCGGCGCAAGCTTCGCCAGCGGCACGGTTTTCCTCGAGGCGATGTGCCGTTTGGGATCGAATGTGTCCTGTCGCGCGAGAGGGTTGCGCCCTTGACCGAGCCGTTCCCGGATGACGGCGCCAAGGCCAGCCGCCTCGATTGTGCCGGGCGATTTGGGACGGCTGCTTTCGTCACCGGCACGTTTGGCTTTGTGGCAGCCTGGCGGATTATTCGGTCGCTGGGCGCGGGAGGCACGGCAAGCGAAACAAGCGTTGAAAGTTCTGTCCTACCTGGTCAGTAAGCGCTTCCAGGCTCGTGTTCCGTAGCTCCGCCGCGAAACGATAGACTGCGGGCAGATTGGCCGGATGGTTGATCGGCTTTTGCGTGCTTTGATCCGTCAGCGGGTAAGCGACCCGTTCCGCGGGCAGGTTCTGGTCGGGAGCGTCGGTCTCAATCAGCAGCCGGTCGGGAGGCACCCGCTTGAAAGCGTCGCGCTGCCGCACTTTGCGTTCGAGCGCGAAACATCCTGGGAGCGAGAAGTAAGCTCCGAGTTTCGCCAGTGGCTCGACCATTTCGGCCGGTCCGCCATAGGAGTGCAGCACAAAGCCGCACCGCGGTCGCGGTTCACGCTCCAGGATCTCGAGCATGCGTCCCCACGCCTGTAAGCAATGGATGCTCACGGGCAACTGCCGCTCGGCAGCCGTGCGCAATTGCCAGACGAACACCTCTTCCTGCTCAGCCAGGTCGTGGTCCTTGATCCAGCGATCCAAACCGATTTCGCCCACGGCTGACGGCACGGCATCGAGAAACTGAAGCAGGCGTCCTTGCCACTCGGGCGAACGCTCTCGGACGTACCAGGGGTGATAGCCGAAGCTGGGGATGACTTCGGGACACGATCGCGCCAGGCTCATCACCTCGGGCCAGTCCTCTTCGCACGAGCCGTTGACCACCATGCGGGCGATTCCCTCGCGACGCAGCGCGGCCAGGATCTCCGCCCGGGCTGGGCGCAGCCGTTCGTCCTGGAGATGATTATGCGCATCGTGAAAGTGGAGCGCCATAGACTCAAAGATACCGCGTCACATCCTGGATAACATCCGCCACGCCGGTCGGCCAGCCCTGGTCTTGAGTTGCCGACAAGTTCGCGTCGAGCGGAACGAACCAGATCTGGTTGACCGAGACGATGCAACGCGGAAAAGGAACGTGCTTTGCCGGATCACGCCGCTATGCTGGGTGTCGAACCACTTGATTCACCATCATGAAACAACGCCTGATCTCATGCCGGATGCTCTCACAAAGCCATTTGTTGGCCAAGTGGCTGGCGGTCTCTGCCGTGGCCGGTTGGTGCGTTCTTGGTGTCGGTGTCATTGGCGCGGCGCCCGGGGCCGATCCGATCCACGAACCTTACCGCTTGGATACCGGGCTGATCTCGCGGTCGATTTCGTTCGAGAACCCTTCTGGAGAACCGGGAGCAGGAGGCAAAGCCGCCAGCAAACTGGGGCCGGGCCGCAAAGGCGCTCCTGCCCGGGAGATCAAGCCTGGCGAGACGGTGGAGCTGTGCGATATCAAAGGGCCGGGCACGATCCGGCATTTATGGATGACGACCGAGCGTGAGCCGGAGGTGCAGCGGGCCTGTGTGATTCGGCGTGGTGGGACGGTCAGGAGCATCCCAGCATCGAATGTCCCATCGGCGACTTGTTTGGCTTCGCGCACGGCAGAATCATGTCTTATCAATCGGCGGTCCATTCCTGCGGTCCGACGGGTGGACGCAACATTTGGTTGCCCATGCCGTTCGCCAAGCGCGCCCGGTTCACTTTCACCAACGAAGGCCCAAAACCGATCCCTCTCTTTTACCAGATCCATTATACCCTGCATGACAAACATGCGCGGGACGTCGGCCGCTTGCATGTCCTCTTCCGTCGAGAAAACCCGACCACGCTCAAGTCGGATTTCGAGTTGCTCCCGCTCCGGAGTCAAAAAGGTCGCTTTCTCGGTTCCATCATCGGCGTGCGCAACCTGCACCCGGGCCAATGGTGGGGCGAAGGTGAGATCAAGGCCTACCTGGATGGCGATGCGGAATGGCCGACGATTGTGGGCACTGGGAGCGAGGATTACGTCGGGCTGGCCTGGGGCATCCAGCAGGCGCCATTCCTCTACAATGGCTGCAGCTTAAACGATAAGAGCTTCGTCTCGATGTATCGGTGGCACCTGCTCGATCCGTTTGCCTGGCGAAAACAATGCCGGATCACGATCCAACAGATCGCGTGGAAGGATGGCCTGGCTGAGACCCAGGATGATTGGTCCTGCGCCACCTTTTGGTATGAGCCCGTCCCAAGTGCTCCGCTGCCGTTGATCCCCGATTTGAAAAGCCGAACCGCGGATCTTTGGAAGGACTAAGAAAGGCTCGACCTTGATTGGTTCCTTGAATTCTCGGCTCCTCGGCTCCTCGGCTCCTTGGTTCCTTGGATCTTTGGATCCTTGGTTCCTTGGATCTTTGGCTCCTCGGTTCTTTGGTTCTTTGGTTCTTTGGTTCTTTGGTTCTTTGGTTCTTTGGCTCCTTGGCTCCTTGAGCAGCCTCTGGCCGTGTCGTTTTTGTTTAAGATGAAGAAGCTTCTCCGCTGGATGCCGCCGCTGTGCGGGCGCGCTGAGACTTGTCGTTGGCTGAGCCGGAGCGGAGTCATCTTTCGTGCCATCGCTGTTTGTCTTGGATTTGGGGGCGCGAGTGCTTTGTCCGGAGCCGCGGTCAACAGCCCAATCGCGGCGGATGCGGCCCGTCCATTGTTCCAGGTTGACCCAGGCCTGCGCGTGGAATTGGTGGCAGCTGAGCCGCTGGTCCAGGCGCCGTGCGCTGTGGCTTGGGACGAGCGCGGCCGCTTGTTCGTTGCCGAGAATCGTGGTTATCCGACCGGATCGCGCGATGGCCGACCGGTCGGGATCGTGGCCATGCTCGAAGATACCGACCAGGACGGCCGTATGGACAAGCGGACCGACTTTGCCGTCGGTCTGACCTTTCCGAACGGCCTTCTGCCTTGGAACGGGGGCCTCATCGTCACGTGTGCGCCCGATGTGCTGTTTTTGAAAGATGCCGATGGGGACGGCCGCGCTGAAGTTCGGGAGGTGTGGCTGACTGGTTTTGACAGCTCAAAGACCACGCAGCTCCGGGTCAGCCATCCCATCCTGGGGCCGGACGGTTGGATCTATTTGACGAGCGGCTGGGCGGGAACCAGTTTTGTTTCCAGCCCCCAGCATCCGGACAGGTCCCCAGTCGAATTGGCCAGCGACTGCCGGTTCAATCCGGCGACCCTGGAAGTGGAGGCGGTCGACGGCCGGGCGCAGTTCGGACAAAGCTTCGATGATTGGGGCAACCGGTTTATCTGTTTCAACCGGGTCCATATCCAACATGTGGTGCTTTCATCCCGCTTGCTCCAGCGCAATCCGCACCTGGCATTTTCGGAGACGGTGCAAGATGTGCCAGGCCAGATGGTGAGCGATCTGATCAACGGAGCGAACCAGAATCCGGCGGCTCGGATTTACCCGATCAGCCACAACATCACGACGGCGGATTCGCATGCAGGACAGTTTTCGGCGGCCTGTGCGGTTACGATTTACCTTGGGGACGGCTTGCCCGCGGCGTACTACGGAGACGCTTTCGCGTGTGATCCGACCGGTAACCTGGTCCATCGTGACCGGCTGACGCCGGCCGGCCCGACGTTCTCTTCGTCGATGGCCAATGAAGGGAGGGAGTTTCTCGCGTCGCCGGACGATTGGTTTCGTCCGGTATATTTGGCGGTCGGGCCCGAAGGCGGGCTTTACGTTTGCGATGCATCGGCGCACGATTGAGCATCCGGAATATTACCCGAGGAGGTGCGCAAGCGCACCGATTTCACCCGTGGAAAGGACATGGGCTGAATCTGGCGGTGCTCGCGGGAAGTCTCCTCGAAAATCACCCGCCCCGGGCGAGGGACCCGCCCAAAGCGATTTGGGGCTGCGGCCTACCGCGGAGTTGGTGGAGCTTTGGGCCATTCGAACGTGTGGCAACGCGAGACTGCGCGTCGTCTTCTCCTGCAGCGGAAGTCGCCGGATACTCTCTCGCATCTGGCCGGCGTCTTCCCAGCGGTGGGTCGGTTCGACTTATCCGGGTTGCTGCGCGGCGACCAATCCTCCCTGGCCTGGGCCGCATCCGGCCCGGGCCCATGCTCAATATCTTTGCAGCTGGCGGGCGGCCGCATCTGGTCGACCGAGGATCCAAAGGTTGGCTTCTCCCTGGTTGAATTGTTTGAGCGAACGATCGCAAGGCGGTCGAGGCGCTTTATTGGCAACTCGTCCTGGCCACGTTCGATGAAGTTCCCGGGGTGCGCACAACGGCGTTCCGCATCCTGACCGCTTTTCCGGGAGAAGGCCCCGATCTGGCCGACGAGATGCACCGAGCCTGGGCATCTGATCCGAACGGACAAGCTCGTTTTCACGCGGCCCTGTTCTTGAGCAAATGTGCCTACGGCGACACCTTTGGAGCGCTCGCCCGGATTGCGCGGCAGGATGGAACCAATCGATGGACGAGAGCGGCGGTTATCTCCGGCCTGAAGGGGCGCGAGAACTACTTCTTCGAGACGGTCATGCGCCAGACCAACAGCGCGTTGCCGCCGGAACTTATGCGCGACCTCTGCCGCCTCGACGTGAATCCGAGCGAAGCGGTGCTTGCCCTGACAGATCCGGACGCGGCTGAGCGGCTTTTTGGCGTGCGCCAAATCAAGGGGGAGGGCGCGGCTTCCTGGCAATTGGCTGGACTAGCTGGACTCTGTGAAACGCTCCGGGCGCCGCCAGGATCAAGCCACGCAGCGCCCAAGCTGGCCGACTTCGTGGACAGGGTGTTCGGCGAGCCAGCGATCTGGAAAACCGACGGCCGTTTTCTGGCAAGCCTTCTGGCGCGGGCGGAATTTCTTCTTGCCGATGAGGCCCAACCGCTCGTCGTGCGGGAATCGGCGCTGAAGGTCTTGCTCCACGAACGCGGCGCCGCCATTGCGCCGGCTTTGCTCCAACGATTCCGGCCGAACGAAGATCCGGCCGTGCAGCAGGCTGCCGCCCGAGCCTTGGTGAATTTGCCGGAGGAAAACTTCGTTCGAGACTTATTGGCGCCCGACCGGTGGAACGTCCTGTCGCCGAACGTCCGCGCGACGTTGCTGGGCTTGCTGCTTTCCCAGCCGCGCCATACCGAAACCCTGCTCGAGCTGATGGAGCAAGGGCGCGTCTTGTCCAGCCAGATTGGCCGGGCCCAACGCGACCGGCTCTTAAACCATAAGAACGGCACCATCCAGGCCCGGGCCCGGAAGCTCTTCACCGAAGTCGGCGGTGATCGGATGAAGGCGTATCAGGGGCAGAAAGCCGTCCTGCAGCTAACGGGCGACGCGTCTCACGGGCGGGAAGTGTTCCAGACTCACTGTGCCACCTGCCATCGGCTCAGCGGCCAGGGATACTCTGTCGGGCCGGATATTTTCGGGATGCGAAGTCAATCCAAGGAGACCATTCTGCTGCATGTGATCGTCCCCAATTATGAAATCAATCCGGGCTTTGTTGCTTACGAAATCCAAACCGCCGACGACCGGAGCTTGACTGGATTGATTGCTTCGGAGACCGCGACCAGCTTGACGATCCGACAGGCACAGGGGCTCGAAGAGACGTTGCGCCGTTCGGAAATCCGCTCGATCCAAGCCAGTGCTGTTTCCTTGATGCCGGAGGAACTGGAGAAAACGATGTCGCAGCGGGATCTGGCCGACCTGCTGGCGTTTTTGAAAGGGGAGTAGAGCAGGAAGCAGGATGGCAGAAGGCAGACCAAGACTGGCTTAAGCTGGTCGCTGCATCGACCGGTTTGTCCGGGCAGCTCCGCGCCTTCCGTTTCATCCCGTCGCGAAGCTCGTCGCGCGCTTCGTCAATTCGTCGGCAGCTCGTTCACTTGAGAAACGAAGCCCGCTCGGCGATTGGCGTCGCTCGCGACTAAGGCTGCAAGGGAGGGCTTGCTTGCACTTCTGCTTTCAGACCGCCGCCGCGATCGCGTCACCCATCTCACGGGTGGTGACCCGCCTGGCGTTGGGATCCGCTGGATTGAAGATGTCCCCGGTGCGATACCCTTCCCTGATCGCGTGACCGATGGCCTGAAGAATGGCGTCGTGGGCGGCTTCGAGTTGGAAGCTATGACGCAGCATCAACGCCGCGGAGAGGATTTGCGCCATTGGGTTGGCGATACCTTTGCCAGCTATGTCCGGGGCGCTGCCGCCAGCAGGTTCGTAGAGACCGAAGACGCGGTTATCGATCGGTTCGGCCAGGCTGGCGCTGGGCACCATCCCGAGGGAGCCGACGAGGGCGGCGGCTTCGTCGCTCAGGATATCGCCGAAGAGGTTTTCGCAGAGAATGACGTCGAACTGGGTCGGACGCAGGAGCAGTTGCATGGCGGCATTGTCGACCAGCATGTGCTCAAGGGCGATCTTGGGGTAGTGGCGGCCAACTTGGGTCACAACCTCCCGCCAGAGCACTCCGTTCTCGAGCACATTCGCCTTGTCGATGCTGGTCACCTTGGGAGGCCGACCGGAGCGGGCCCGGTTTTGAGCGGCGCGGAAAGCGACGTGGGCGATGCGGGCGATCTCGGCGGTGGTGTACACCATCGAATCAATCGCCCGGCGCTGGCCGTCGGGCAGATCTTCCGTCCGCTTTGGCTGGCCGAAATAGACGCCGCCAGTCAACTCGCGCACGACCAGAAAATCGATGCCGTCACCCTGCCGCGCCGTCACCAGCGGACAGGTATGGGACAGCTCCGGCCACAGTTTCACCGGCCGCAGATTGGCGAAGAGCTTGAACGTCGACCGCAGCCGCATCAGCGCGGCGCGTTCCGGTCGCGCCTCTTTCGGCACGGTAGGGTCTCGCTCGGGCAGACCAATCGATCCGAACAAGATGGCATCCGATGCGCGGCAGAGCTCGAGGGTGGCATCCGGGAGCGCGTGCCCGGCCGCGTCCATCCCAGCCCAGCCAACCGGTGCTTCGGTCAAGGCCAATCGAATTGGGAACTTCTGCTCAACCGCTTGCAAGACTTTGAGCGCCTCCTGCATTACTTCCGGACCGATCCCATCTCCGGCCAGCACGGCAACCTTCGCGACCTGGTGTTTCATGAAGGCGCGAGGGTAGAGAGCCGCCCTGGCCGAGGGAAGCCATTTGTTCGGAAGGTTTGACGGTGCGCGGACAGGCCATGTCGGGCTTGGGCCTTGGTTACCGCGGGTTGGCGACTGTGGCCGGGTTTTGGCCCGGATCCATCAGGCAAAGGTCGTCGTAGGTGGGGCCTCCGCCGAATTGTTTCCAGAAGCGTTCTTTGAATGGATTGATGGGCGGACCGATGACGGGTTCGTTGACGAGAGATGGCGGCAATGAGTTCCACCAATGGTTGAACTCGGTGGCGAGCTCCTGCACCACCTCGGGATGGGTCGCCTGGACGTCGTTTCGCTCGCCGTAATCTTGGCGCACATCAAAGAGCGACCAGTGCGGCTCCGTCCCGCCGTCGGGCGATACTAAGTGCCACTGGCTCGTCCGAACACTGCAGGTGCGATACTTGGCGACGGCCGGATCAGCGCCTTTCGGCCAGCGCCCGAAGTGGGTAAAGAGAGTGCGATCGGGCCATGGAGCAGAGGGATCAGCCAGGAGCGGCACCAGGCTGCGACCCTCGATTTGAGCGTCCACCTCGGGCGCGAGGCCAACTCCCGCTAGGGCCGCCATCGTTGGGAAGAAATCGATATGAGCGGCCAGCGCATTGCAGTCAGCTGGTTTTAGGACGCCGGGCCACCGCCAGAAGGAGGCGGCGCGCGTGCCGCCCAGGTAAGCCGTTCCTTTACCGCCGCGCATCCCGGCGTTGAAGCCCGCGAGGAGGCCGCCGTCGGCGCCGTTATCGTTCATGAAGACGACCAAGGTCTGGCGTTCGATGCCCCAGCCGGCCAGTTGTGTCAGGAGGCGACCGATGTTGTCGTCGAGGTTGGCGACCATGCCAAGGAATCGAGCAGCATTGGTATTGGCGACTTTGCCGGCGTAACGGGCTTCGTCTTCCGGCCGCACTTGGAGGGGGACATGAGGGACATTACAGGCCAAGTAAGTGAAGAAGGGGCGCCGATCCTTGACCTCGGCCATCCATCGCATTGCCTGGCCAAAAAAGACGTCGGTGCAGTAACCTTTGGTCGGCTCGAAAACCTCGTTATGCAGGATGACCGGGTCAAAGTAAGTGTTCCCGGGAGCATCACCACACGATCCAGGATACGTTTGTCCAATCCCTCCGCCGCCATGGATGAAGACTTCATCGAAGCCGCGCCGGTTGGGACGGTAGTCGGGTTCATCACCCAGATGCCACTTCCCAAAGATGCCGGTGGCATAGCCGCCGCTCCGGAGCACCTGTGCCAAGGTGGTGGCTTCCCGGCAAAGGCGTTCGCGCTCAAGGATGGTATGCGTCACTCCGTTTCTGAACTCATGGCGGCCTGTCAGGAGCGCGCTCCGCGTCGGGGAACAAGTCGGACTGACATGAAAATCGGCGAAGCGGACGCCTTCATCGTGCAAGCGGTCGATGTGCGGCGTCTTCAGAATGGGATGACCGTGACAGGACATGTCCCCGTAACCTTGGTCGTCGCTGAGAATAAAGATGATATTAGGCCGTCGACCCAGGAGCGTTTCCGCCGGGACGGCGCCGGACAACCCGCTCCCGGCGCAGAGCACGAGAGCTGCAAGGGTCGCGATGGCCGCCGGCGTAGGGCCCTTCATCGCCGTTTCCATGCCACCGGAGGGTGAAAGCGCTTTGTTCATCATTTGCTCGCCAAACGGCCGGCCATACTCTGGCCAAAAGACGGAGCTGCCGCCAGCGTCGAGTTGGCCCGGTTCCACCTTGCGGGATCGACAGCGGCGCGAGAGTGCGAGATGCTGGCCCGGCAGTGTCCGGGTTCGTTGCGAACCAGGGCAGGCTTTGAGGATGCACTGGATTGCCGCGAGCCTACTATCCGCTTTGTTTCTGGGCGCGTATGAACTGAGCACCAAGCACGCGGTGCAAGATAACGCGGTCGTGCCGGTGTTGTTTTTGAGCACGCTAACCGGCGGTGTGGTCTGGGGCGCCCTTTTGCTGGTCGACGCTGGACAGCCGGGCCTGTTGCCGCCTTCGCTTGTGACCACGCCGCTTTCGGCGTTGCAGCATGGGAAGCTGCTGCTGAAATCCGCCATTGTGGCTGCTTCCTGGGTCTTCACCTATTTCGCCCTGAAACATCTGCCGCTGTCCTTGGGCTCG
Organism: Verrucomicrobiota bacterium; assembly: GCA_046346765.1. Taxonomy (GTDB): domain Bacteria; phylum Verrucomicrobiota; class Verrucomicrobiia; order Limisphaerales; family SIBE01; genus JAXMHN01. The sequence continues at coordinate 24,479 of JAXMHN010000054.1, forward strand.
CCCATCCGGGCGACCAGTCCGCTGTGGACCTTGCTGGGCGCGGTGGTGCTGTTGGGCGAACGGCCCAGTTGGCTTGAGACCGCTGGCATTCTGACGACACTCGCGTCCTTCTTTGGTTTGTCGCTGGCCGGGGCGCGGGAAGGGGTGCACTTTCATCGCGACAAATGGGTCGGTTTTCTGGTTGTGGGCACGCTGTTGGGGGCCATCAGCTCGCTCTATGACCGCTACCTCTTGGGGCGGGCCCAGTTCACCGTCCCGACGGTCCAGGCGTGGTTTTCAGTCTACCTCGTGGTCTTGTTTCTCCCGTTGGCCATTGGTTGGAAGCGCCGCTGGTGGGCGCGAAACAACTTTCAATGGCGATGGAGCGTATCCCGTTGATCGCTCTTTGGCTCCTGATTGCCGATTACATCTATTTCACCGCCCTGACGCATCCGGCCGCCCTGGTATTCCGCCGGGGCAGCACGCTGGTTGGATTCGCCGGTGGGCTCTTTCTCTTTGGCGAGCAACATGGGCTCAGAAAACTCCCGGCCGTCTTGGGCATTCTGTTGGGCATCGCCCTCACCGTGATGGGTTGAGCCTGGCAGCCGCTTCCCGCACGCGAGCATTGCGCTGGGAAGACCATTTTGTTTTGCTACGCGCAGGTATGAAACGCATCCGCTTTTGGTCGACCGTCCCGAGCTTGGCCGCAGGCTGGAGCCGGTCACGATATGGTCGCTGGGCCGTCACCCTCTGGGCGGTGGGGCTTTTGGGGATGGCGTCTGCGCCGCCCGACGGAGGTGCGGCCACGCCTGCTCAGCCTCGCGATTATCGATTCGATGGAACCATTTCCCGGGGGGTGCTCTGCAATTATCTTTCGCGGGCGATCACAATGGAGGGATTGCTCAATGGGCGAGGGGACCTGCCGGATAACGTGCGCATGTTGAAATCGATGGGCGCGAAGTTTGTGGGGCGGAGCCTTTGTCTCTGGGGGAACGAAGGCAATCTGTTGCGGAACCTGGAGCGTGCCCGGGTGGAGCGACCAATCGTCCATGCGGCTGACCCTGAGCTCGTCCTCCAAGCTTGCATCTTCGAGATCGTCACCACTCAGGTAGATCAGGTCCCTATTCCCGGATGGGCCTTCGCTGCCTTCGGCGAAGCACCGGAACAGCGGAACTTTCGCTACGCGGACATGCTGTATGCGAACGGCCGGTTCAAGGATCACTGGCGATCAGGCCAATCGGTCCCGGACGTGAGCCGGCCGGAGACGAAGCGCTGGTTCTACTTCCTGGGCGTCTCCTTCATCGATGCAGGCTTCGAGGCGATTCACTTCGGTCAGACCGAGTTGATGAACAAGAACGACCCCAACCTCGATCACTACGCCCAGGTCCTGGAACGGTTGCGCGCCTACGGGGCCCAGCATGCTCGCCGGCACCTGCTGATTTGTGATTCGCATGTGCCCAGTGGGGGCCTGGTCCGCGAGGGCCGCCTCCTGATGGATTTCCATTCGTTTCCGCTTCGAATCATGGAGGTGTCGGACAAGCCGAAAACAGCCGTCTTGAAAGTGGGTTTTTCGGACGGCATTTACGGCCGGAGCAAGGGCGGGATCACGCCCAGCGGTTGGTCCTGCGAGCATCTGCCTTACCTGGTGGAAGTCGACAATTGGGGCGTGAGCAAGCAACCGGGGCAGCCGAAGGTCGGCGGGATCTGGATTTGGGGTTACGACGAGATTACCTGGTTTGCCCAACAGGAGGAAGCGTCCCGCAACAGCTGGCTCCGCTATGCCTGGCAATGGGTGCGGGAAACGGATCCTAACGGCTATTTGGAGATGCCAGGCAGCCGCACCTTGTCCTCACCTCTTGACCAGAAGCGCTGGTACTATGCGAACCGTCCCAGCCCAGCGGTCCCGGAGGGTTTCGGACAGGAAGAAACCATCAAAGCTATCTGGGCGTCGGACACGGAATAGGCCCAGCAACTCCGCGGAACGAGATCCACGCTGCCAGGGTCGCCCGCGTCGGTTTTTCCCACCGACTCTTTAGCCGGTTGAGGCCCTTGTAACTTTCTGCCGACTGGAGGCTCAGTTGAGGTATGAAGATGCCAATCGAGCGTATCATCCGCATGATGGCCGGAAGCTTTGTCCTGCTCAGCCTTGGCCTGGCGCAATTCCACAGCCGCTACTGGCTCTGGTTTACCGCCTTTGTCGGTTTCAACCTCCTCAATCCTCCTTCACGAATTTCTGTCCGGCCAGAATCGATCTTGACGATTGAGACCGGGGGCTGGAGAAAGGCGGCGTCAGCGAGCAGCCTCAAAACCGCTCCTGCTGCTCAAGATGAAACCGGCCGCCGCCGCTGTCGCTGGCTGGCTGGCCTCCAGTTTGTTGGGCTTTGCGGCTGAACCGTGGACGTTGCAGCGCGCGTTGACCGAAGGCCTGGCCCAAAATCCTGATGCGCGCTTAGCCCAGCATCGAATCGCCGCTGTCCGGGCCGATTGAGTTAACCCATTAACGCTTTCTGGCCCAAACTGCAAGTCCAGTCCGTTTACACGCGGACGGACAATCCCATGCAGGTCTTTGGCAGCATTTTGAACCAGCGGGCCTACTCGTCCGGTTTGGACTTCAACGATGTTCCGGATACGGACGATCTCAACGTCAAGGGACTCTTGACCGTCCCTCTATACGCGGGAGGCAGAAATCGGGCGAACCGCCAGGCCGCCAAGGCCGCTACCCTCGCCCGACGGTTCGATAACGCGGCGGTGCGAAACTCACTCGGGTTCGAAATCGCCCGGGCCTTTCACACGGTGCAGAAGGCGCGGCGAACATCCGCGCCGCCGAAGCGGGTGTGCGCCGGAGGGCTCGTCGGCGGTCGGGCGAAAGCGGCTGGCAGGGGAGTCGATCTTGAAGACCGAAGTGCTGGACATCCAGGTGCACCTGGCCTACGCCCGCGAAGACTTGATCGAGCACGCAATGGCGTGCTTTGGCGGAAAGCGCCTTGCAAGGAAACTTGCTGGGTATCGAGGGCGGTGAGTTCAGCGTGGCGGAGGAAATCCCGAGCGTGCGGAGTTCCTGATGGCAAAGATACCCATGCCCGCGCCGAGTTGGGAAGCGGCCCGTTCGCGGGAACAAGCGGCCGAAGAGCTTCTGCGGGCGGCCCAATCGGGTTATTTGCCTCGCGTCAGTGCCTTCGGAAGCCTCGATTACGATTACGGCTGGAAATGGGATAGGGGCGGCCGCAGCTACACCGGCGGCGCCCTGCTGCAGTGGGACATTTGGGATGGGCCGGCTCACGCGAGCCAAGGCGCGCGAGGCAGAGGCAGATCTTTCCGTGACGCGAGAAGAAGAACGCAGACTGCGTCTCGCCCTGGACTTCGAGGTGGAACAAGCACGGCTCGAACTCAACACAGCCGTCCGAGCGGTTGAAGGTGACCCAAGAGGTCGTCGGGCAGGCCGAACAGGCGGGAGCTCACCCGGTCACGATTTGAACGGGGAATGGCTCTCTCGACCCAAGTTTTAGATGCTGAAACGGCCTTGGTCACCGGCGCGTGCGTCGGGCGGAGGCGGAAGCGGATATCATTGCGGTGGCGGCGGCATTGCGGAAGCACTTGGACTGCCGCAACTCGATCCAGAACGATGAAGCCGACCCTGATCCATCTCAACGGCGTGGAGTACGACCTTCTTGTTCGCGAGCTGCCGCGGGCTGAAAACACTACTCAAGACAAGAGGCCCGAAGATGCCGAAGGCCGCCGCCGTCGATCGCCGGCCTGAAAACAAGGCGATGAATTAACGGCGGGGATCATGTTGGTGACGCTCAAGGCCAGGCGACCGCGGGGCCAGCGGCGAATCCGGGAACTGCCGGTGTTTTGGGGCCAAGCCGGTGAAGAAGGGCGGCCCTCGTCGCTCGATTGGACGTCGCCGAAACCAAGGCCCGGCTCGACCAGGCACAAGCGTCGGAGCATGATTGGAGTCGGATTGCCGCTCTCTTCCAAGGCCAGGCCGTGACGCGCTCAGTATGATCGCGCCCTGGCCCAGCAACGGTTGGCCAAAGCGGCCGTGGCCGAGGCGGAAGCGATGATGCGCTACGCGGAAGTGTCGGCGCCATTTGACGGGGTGGTGAGCCGAAAATGGGCGGAAGTAGGCGACTTGGCGAGTCCGGGTAAGCCGTTGGTTGATCTGGAAGATCCGTCGTCGCTCCAGATCGAGGCTGACCTTCCGGAAAGTATGATTGGCAAGATTCAACCTGGGACCACCTTGCCCGTCCGCTTGGACGGCCCTGGGCCCGAGTTCGAAGGGAAGGTCGCGGAAGTGGCACCCTCTGCCGACCCGGCCAGCCGCACTGTTCGGATCAAGGTTGCTTTGGCCCCGGCTCCCGGGCTGATTCCCGGGCGTTTCGCGCGCGTGCTTGTGCCGTTGAACGAAAGCGTGAGCGTTCAAATCCCAGCCGCAGCCCTCGTCCGGAGAGGACAACTCGAAATGGTCTTCGTCGTGACCAACCGCGAAGCCCGCATGCACCTGGTCAGGAGCGGCAAACGGGTGGGAGACGCTGTCTCCGTCCTTTCCGGGTTGGACGGGGGAGAAGCCGTGGCGGTCGAGGGCGCCAGTTCGTTGCGGGACGGCCAATTGGTGGAGGTCAAATGAGCGGCCTTGGGTTTGCCGGCCGAATGGCGCGAGGCCTTTGTCAATTCGAAGCTGACCCCTTTAGTCGTGAAGTGCTTCTATCCTGCTGGGCGCGGCGGCCATCGCCCTCACCTCGCGCGAAGAAGAGCCGCAGATCAAAGTGCCCATGGTCGACGTGCTCGTTTCCATGCCGGGCTTCAGCGCAAAGAAGTGGAAGAACGAGCCACTCGACCGATGGAAAGCTCCTCTGGGAGATCCCTGGAGTGGAGTATATCTATTCGACCTCCCGTCGGCGAGAGCCTGCGGGCGTTCGATTCAAGGTGGGCGAGGATGTGGAGGAAGGCCTGGTCAAGCTCAACCAAAAGCTCCAGGCCAGCTATGACCGTATCCGCGGGGAGTGACCCGGCCTCTGATCAAACTGTCCATTGATGATGTGCCCATCCTGGCGCGAGCGTTCCACGGTGCGCGTTGATCATGTACCGCGCTTGCGGCGCATCGGCGGTTGACGATGCGGTCAAACAAGTGCCGCTGGTGCGGCACCATCATCAGCGGCGCCAAACGACAAGTTCGCGTGCTGCTGGACCGGTGCGGCTTGCCTCGCGCAGTCTCGCTGTCACCGAGGTCATCCCCCTGCTCAACAGGCCAGCCGCGAACTCGTTTCAGGAAGCAATAATAAATGAAGTCAGTCTGAGAACAGGAAATTTTCTCTCCGACGCGCGAGGAGTTGGCGACGTGGTTTTAGAGGTGTTCGGAGGCGGCCAGTCTATCTGCGCGACGTGGCTGAACCAGCCAAGTTGGCACCGAGGAGCCGATTATCTGTGTTCTTCGGAAGCGGCGCGGCCGAACCCAAGCCGGCTTGGAACACCCCGCGGTGACCCTGACTGTGGCCAAACGCCCGGGCGCCAATGCCATCTCGGTCGCGGGCGAGGTGCTGCGCAAGGTGGAATCATCCGGGGGCGCATCATCCCCAACGACGTCGACGTATCGATTACGCGCCGTACGGGAGACCGCCGCGGACAAGTCCAACGAACTTCTCCTCCACATGGGCATTGCGGTCATCGGCGTTTCCTTACTCATTCACGCTCGGCTGGCGCGAGTCGACCGTCGTGGCCGTGGCTATTCCTCGACCTTGGCCCTCACGTTGCTCGTTTTTTATCTCTGGATTTACACCCTCAACCGCATCACACTCTTTGCGCTCATCTTTTCCATCGGCATTTTGGTGGATGACGCCATCGTGGTGGTGGAGAATATTGTCCGTCACTTTCATCTCCCCAGCGGCAAGGCCGACCCTGGTCCGATATCGCGGTCAAGCGGTAGATAAATCGGCAATCCCACGATTCTCGCCACCTTTGCCGTGATTGCGGCCGTGCTGCCGATGGCGTTCGTCGGCGGGTTGATGGGGCATCCGCTACGCCCGATTCCAATTGGGTCGAGCGCGGCCATGAATCTTTCTTGGCCATTGCCTTCATCGTTACGCCCTGGGCATCCATCCGCGTGCTTTGGGGACGCAAATACTCTGCCCTTACGTCGGGCGCCCCGGCGGCGGGCCGCGCCAGTCAGCCCTCCCACCGCGAGCAGGAGGAGGACTTCTTCACGCAGTTACCGCCGGTTCATGAGTGCGCTCATTGCCCAGGCGCTGGCGGTGGGCCTTCGTGGTAATCATCATCCTGGTGTTGCTTAGGTCCATGGCCTTGATGGTCCTCGGGTTGTGAAGGTCAAAATGCTGCCGTTCGACAACAAAAGCGAATTCAGATCATCCTCAATATGCCCGAGGGCAGCGCTTTGGAGCAGACGGCTCAAGCCGCTCGCGAGATGGCCGCTGCCATCCGCGGAGAACCCGAGGTGACCAACTACCAGGTTTACGCCGGCTTAGCCGCGCCCTTCAATTTCAATGGGCTCGTGCGGCATTACTTCGTACGCCGCGGCTCGCATGTCGCCGACATTCAGGTGAACCTGGTCGCCGAGAGCGATGGAAGCAGAGCCACGAGATCGCCAAGCGGGTTCGGCCGCGGGTGGCGGCGATTGCCGCGCGCGCTTCGGCGCGCGCGTGGCGGTGGCCGAAGTTCCTCCGGGCCCGCCTGTGCTCCAGACGTTGGTCGCCGAGATTTACGGTCCGGAGGAACAGGGCCGACTGGCTTTGGCCAAGCGAGTCATTGAAATCTTCCAGCACACCCCGGGCGTCGTCGACACGGATTGGTACATCGAAGCCGATCAGCCCGAAACCAGGTTTGTGATCGACAAAGAGAAGGCGGCATTAAGCGGGATTAGCGCCGGGGTCATCGCGGACACACTCCGCATCGCCGCCGGCGGCCAAGAGGTCGATCTTCTCCACGTTCCTCGAGAGAAAGAGGACGTCGACATCGTCTTGAACTTGCCGCGTTCGATGCGCAGCACGCCGGAGGAATTACTCGCCTTGCGAGTTCGATCGGAGACAAACCCCGCCGGCACGTTGGTGCCGTTGCGCGAGTTGGTCCGGCTTGAGCAAACCACCGTCGATCAGAGCATTTACCACAAGAACCTGATGCCGGTGACTTACGTGATCGGCGACGTCGCGGGCGTGGTCGAGAGTCCGGTCTACGCCATTCTGCGCATGAACAAAGCCCTCCGTGCTCTGGATACACGGGCGGTCGGGGGCGCCGGCGCCACCCTCCAAATCTACAACGCGGTCCAGCCATTCACCGACCATCAACCCGCGATGAAATGGGACGGAGAATGGCACATCACCATCGAAGTGTTCCGCGACCTGGGCAGCGCATTTGCCGCCGTCCTGGTTCTGATCTTCATCTTGATGGTCGGGTGGTTCCGTTCCTTCGTCACTCCGCTGATCGTGATGGCGGCCATCCCCTTTTCCTTGGTCGGCATTCTGCCGGCTCACGGCTTGATGGGGGCCTTCTTTACTGCCACTTCCATGATCGGTTTCATGGCCGGGGCCGGCATCGTTGTGCGCAACTCCATCATTCTCGTCGACTTCATCGAGCAGCGCGTGCGCGAAGGCATGCCCTTGGACGAAGCCGTCGTCGACGCCGGGGCGGTGCGATTCCGCCCAATGCTGTTGACGGCTCTCGCGGTGGTCGTCGGCGCGGCGGTAATTTTGGCCGATCCCATCTTTCAAGGGTTGGCCATTTCGCTGATGGCGGGAGAAATTGCCTCGTTGCTGATCAGTCGAATGGCGGTGCCGGTCCTCTACTACGCCACTTACAAGTGACCAGTTTATTCGGCGCACGCGAGGCTGACCGGCCCCGAATCGAGCGCCTCGGCCGCAGCCCCTGCCGCGTCGACCGGCCCGCCGGACAGGCTCTCGCGAATCAGGCGTAAGAGCGTCAGGGGCCGATAGGGTTTCTGCACGAAAACGTCTCGGGCCGTGAGGGACAACTCGGTGGCCGCGTAGCCGCTCATGAGAATGGCCGGCAATGTCGGGGCCTCGGCCCGCAAGCGGCGGAGCAGGTCCACGCCGGAAAGGCCTTCGGGCATGACGACATCGGTCAAGAGCAAGTCGATCTGGTGTTTGTGGTTGCTCCAAACCTCCAGGGCGGCTGGGCCGGAGCTAGCGCGCAAAACCTGACCGTTGCCTTCAAGAGCCGACCAAATCGAGCAGGGCAGGTTCATCCTCGACGACGAGAATGGTCTCGTCCTGGCCAACTCCAGGCTGTTTCGCTCTTGTTCCCCGCCTTTGGCGCCAGCGAGTTGGGCGACCGGCAAAGCGGAAGCTGGTGCCGTGCGTCAGCGCGCTGGACACTTTGGCCCAGCCTTGATGCTGTTTGACAATGCCATAAACGGTCGACAAGCCGAGGCCGTGCCTTTGCCGACGTCCTTGGTCGTGAAGAAAGGCTCAAAGATATGAGGCAGCACCTCCGGGTCGATCCCGGTCCCGCTATCTGTCACGCTCAAACAAATAAAGGTGCCGGCGCGAACTTCCAGGGTCGTTCTCCGGCCCGCTCTGGTCGAAGGTAACCACTTCCGTGCCGATGATCAGACTGCCCCCGGACGGCATGGCGTCGCGAGCGTTGACCGCCAGGTTCATCAGCACTTGGCCCAGTTGCCCCGCGTCCGCCTCGGTCAGCGGCAGGAAGCTGAGGCGAGTTCCAGATGCAACGAGACGGTCTCTACGACCATCGCCCCGGAGCATCTTGGCGATATTTTCAATCACCGAACTCGACCGGCTCTTTCCGAATCTCCTGCTTGCGGCTGAACGCCAGCAATTGCTGGGTCAGGCCCGCCGGCTTGATCGGCTGCCTGCGAAATCTGTTCGTGGTCCGGCATCTCGCTTGGCCTGAATGTCGGGGCCGAGCGGGAGCTGGCAGTAGCCTTAGATCACCGTGAGCAGGTTATTGAAATCATAGGCCGCCGCCGGCCAACCGGCCGATCGCCTCCATCTTCTGCATCTGGCGAAGTTCATGTTCCAGTTGCTTGCGCTCGGTCACATCGAAGATGACTCCACGGATGCAGTCGGACCCTTGTTGGCTTGTCACGGCGCTGGCAATGTGTCGCACCAGCGTATCCGCTCGTCTGGCTCGGACCCGATATTCGACGCACTGATGCGTCCGGTGCTCCACCGCCCGGGCGCAGCTGTCGATCGGCAGCAATCCTCCGGCTGAATTAGGCCCCGCCAGGCTGATTTCCTTGAGCCACTTCTCCGCCGGATACCCGAGCAGGCGCTCGCTTTGTGGGCTCACGAAGGTGAAGCCCAGGTCGCCTGTCCGACATTCAAAAATGATGCCGTCTTGGGAGTCAACCAGCCCGCGGTAAAGTTCCTGCGAAGCCCTGATTTCAGCCTCGGCCTGTTTGCGATGCTGGACTTCGTGCTCCAATTGCTCGTTGGCTTGAACCAGTTGGGCGGTGCGCTCTTTGACCCGCAGTTCCAGTTGGTCCCGTTCCCGAAAGATCGTTCCGAGATGGCTGAGGCCCAGAAGGAGCAGGATGGAAATGAACATGTAAGCCAGGGCGGAAGACAACCCAAGCGCGGCAACGGTGAAGGGAGGTTCCCATGCCTCGTTGAAGTGCATGAGAAACAGAAAGAAGAAAACGAAACAAACCGCCCAGGCGGATCGTCTCGTTCCGAAGGTCCGATGCAGCCAGAGTGCGTAGATTGCCACCGCGATTTGGAGAACCAAAGCGACGGTGTCGACAATACTTCGACCGTTCATCACTAGTGCCTTTCCTGCTTTGCCAGTTTGCCCGGGCCCGAAGGCAAGGCCGCTATGGGCAGACCATTTTTAATGCCAAGTGGCTGCGGAGGCAGAGTTGGATGGTGAGGACCGTCGCCCTTGTTTGATTTGTAGTATTCTGCAGGAGAGCCACTTCCGTTAAGCGGCTGTTCTTTGCGGCGCAGGCCAGGGCCCCCTTCGACGCTCACAGACTGTCTCGTGCTGAGTCGGCTTTTCCCGGAAATAAACGCCCAGCGCCGCTTCAAAAACAGCCTAGCTCGCCACGCCTTTAGTCTTTAGACCAAACTGGCCTTGACCAATTCGATGCCGCTGCCCACCCCGAGGTTGCGCGAGTACTTTTTGTCCCGCGGGTCATTCCAGTGTTCATGGACCCCGAGGCTGCCGAGGCGACGGGTCGGCGTGAGATGGTTCGGATCGTAAAAGGTCTCGGACGGTGGATCGCCCGCCAGGGCGGCTTCGTGAAGGTAGTCATCCACGCCGCGTTGCCGCGGAAAGTCAGTCCACTCCGCCTGCAGGAAATCGAGCGCGACCGAATCGATCGCGACCGGATCCTGGGAAGCGAATAAGCTGCAGGGCCAGTGATTGGCGAAGGGTTCCATTCGAATCCGCTGTGGGACGGGATCCTTCGGATGCAAACCGGAGAACAGCCCGTCGATCAGGCACAGCACGGTCTTGCCCCCCAGATGAGCATGGCCCATCAAATCCACCAGCGACCGATATACTCCGGTCTCCTTTGCAAAGCCGGCCGGATGTATGTCGAAATAGCCGGACTGCACCGGCCATCGAATCAGCGAGCCGTAGTGGTTCTTGGCGCAGAGCGTCACTCCCGCCCCTTGATGTGCCTTGAAATTGGCGAAGTTGATCAGGTAGTCGGCCTCCGCCAAGCAAGTTGGCAGAAAATCCTGCAGCGTCTCCTTCGGACGGCTGCTCCAGTAAAGCGGTTCCGCCGATGAACGGACTTTGATTCGCCCAAACTTCCCCCCGTAATCTTCGTATCGCACCGAGGGAAACTCCTGTCGTAGGATGTCGTAATACTCGTTGACCAGATAAGCGAGCGTGTCGCAAACCGTGATGTCCGGCTGCCTCACGCCGAAGTCAGTGAGCTGACGAAGCAGCCCCAGGATCATTTGCGGCGCCGTATTCATGTAATCGTGCCGGCGCAGAAAGGTGTATCGATCGGCATCGACATGCCCTTCGCGATAAATCATGCCTACCCAGTTGGGTTTGATCGCGATCTTCTCCCCGGCCTTGTAGCCGGCGTTGCCTTTGCCACGCGATTGGTTGGTGTAACGGCAGAGTTGGTCCCAAGCGTCGGACGAGCGCGGGGCCCCTGTCAGGTCCGATACCGCCCGGGCCAACATCGCATCAACCCGCTTTTGTTTCAGGTGCGTGCCCTCCCACCAATGTCCATCATCAGGACCTTTCCAGTCGTTTACTTGGCGATCGTGTCCCCAGACCACCCGGCCGGGATTGATTCCTTTTGCCTCGCCTATCGGCTTCAACCGATCCGGCTGTTCCGGATCAGCGGCTTTGGCCCGCGCCGCGAAAGCGCAACCGCCGGTCACGACCACGGACTGGCGAAGGAATGTCCGACGATTAATCGCGCCGGCCTCGAGGCTGGGAGATTCCTTTGTCCGAAACGCGAGCGGGGAAGAAGAGGGCGTTTTCACAAAGCATAGCAGAACAGAATGACGTATCAGTGACAAGCTGCAAATCGAGTTGCAGAATTAGCCAATGTGATTTACAGCCCGTAGGATGACGGGATCGCCATGTCCGCCCGAGTGACGGGACGAACGGAGTTCCGTTCTCACACCAGTGGCCGTTACTCCCGGGCCCAGTTCTCCGTCATGCCATCGGGCTAACGGCCGAACCGAACGAATCAAACTCAGGGCCAAATTGGGCGAGGTAGTAAGCCGAAAAAGCGCGGCCGAAGACCAGGATCGGCAAGATGAAAACCGTCCCGAGATACGGAATCGCCATCAGGCAACCGGCACAACAGCAGGTCAGGAGAATGATGGCGACGATCAGGATGCCAATGGCCACCGCGAGCACGATCGAAAAGAGCAGGTAGATGACAAAGTCAAAGACGTGGGTGCTCAACAGCGTGCCCAAGCGCCGCCAGGCCTCGAGTGTGCTGGGAGTTTGCAGCCGCATGATCGGCACCACGAAGTCCAGCGTCAGCTTGTGGGCCAGTCCGTAAACCAGGCCAATTCCCATCATCGCCAGAACGCTCGGAATGACCCAGCCGAGAAACCAGCTCGTTTCGGCAGGTGATGAGTTGATCGTCTTCCAGAGGGTCAGTCCGATAAAGGGCAGCATCAGGAAAGGCGGCCTTCAAGGATGACCGAAACCAAAGGCTGTTGCCATGCACGACGTCACCGATGCCAGAGCTCGACAATGTCCGACTTCACGATCGGCACCAGGTGTGCAGGAACATGAATTGACCCCGGCTGCTGAGCCACGTAAGCACGACCCAAACGGCCAAACCGACCAGCCCGATCCCAATCACCAGCGGAACGACCCAATGCCGATTACCGCCCATCAGCCAGTCGTGCGCCTGCTCCAGGCCAGCGCGCCATCCCGGCGAGCCGCGGTGCTGGCCAAGATTGTAGTTAAACCCTCCTCCCCCGCCGCGCGAGCGCTTCCCAGTTGGGCCAGCCAAGCCGCCAACCCAATGGCCGTACTTCTCAAGCGAGAACGGCTGAAACAGCATAAACTTGACGCGATCGATCGCGAGCCTCACCGGCGTCGTGACACTTATGGACGATGAAGGAGTGGGCATGGTGCAAAGCCTGCTTCCGGTTGGTCACCATTCTTGCAAGATCCCGCACGCACCGATCCGACCGCCTTTGCCAGCGCCTCTCCCGGGGCATGCCAGCAGTCAGCTGGAGGCGTCGGCCTGGCTTGATCGATCCGCCTGCCGGGATCCGGATCGATCATGCCTCCGAATCGGTGCCCAAGGCTATTACAACTTCGCAGCCCCTTTTGTTGCACGATGCTCACTTGGGGCAGCTGCGCCCTCCTCGGGGGATTCACGAACGCACGCTCCGGATGGTTCTTGCTGCTTCGATCGGGTGGGCCGCGCAGCGCAAAGCAAGCCGCCCCGGGCGGAGGACGAAATAGAGCCGGTCCAGGATCGTCGGGAGACGGAAGCAAGCCAGGTCCGATTTGCTCGGGGTGATCGCGAACCGAACCAAACGCCGGAAACGTCGCCGCGGGTCGTCCGTCAGCCCCACGCTGCCGAGACACTTTTCAAACTCGGCCGGGGCTGCTGGTCCCTCCAGGAAGAGACGGTTTTCGATCTGGGAGGCCAATTGATCCAGAATCGGCCTTTGGTCGATCAGGGACGAGACGAAGGCGGGCAACGGCGTGTCGAACAGATCTTTGACCATGCGTAAAGCCAGGAGAAATCGCCGTTCGCCCCCCGCCAGGCGAACCGTCTCCAGCAGTGCTGTCCAGTTCAAACCGGGATGGGCGGCAATCACTTCGTGCAGATCGCACAGCCGGTTGAGCGACTTCAATGTTCTTTGGCGCCGTGCAACCACACCATCAGCGCGGTGTTTTCGGGAGAGAATGTTTGGACCTGGCCGGTGCCCAACGGAACCGTCAGCACTCCTTGCCACCTTTCTCAAGATCGAAATCGTGACGTCGAAATCGCGCGGGCTCACTCCCCAGTGCAAGTCGACCCCGACGCTCTGATCAGAGCGGACCAGCTGCGACTGCCGGTAGAGCGTCTCGTGCTCGCCGAAATACACCTCGTCGTACCCATCGCGGATCAAAATACCTTTGGCCTTGAGAAAATCGCGTTTCGGCACGAGCAGGTCCAGATCGGAAAATGGCCTTAGCCCGAGGTCGCCGTAAACCGCCTGCGCCAACACCGGGCCTTTGAATGCGATCGTCGGAATGTCGCGGGCCTCAAGGAGGCCGATGATCCGAAGTAATTCCCGCTGCAGGTGCTCGCCTCGGCGGGCGGTTTCCATTCGATGGTGCCGCAATTGCTCGAGCATCGCTTTGGGCACATGTTCGGGACCAACCGAACTCAGGGCGGCGTGCATCAGCGACAAGCTGCCATGGGCAAAAGCGAGCTGGATGAAGCGGACCCAATCGATTTTCTGCTTCAACAGCACTTCAATCCGGGGGCAATCAGTCGACGGGCGGCGGCGCGCGCAGCAAAGCAGCAACTCGACCTCGGCCGTGGCAAATACGGGCCTGATTGACCGCGGCTTCACGCGCCGGAGTGATTCCGTTCGCTTGCCATGGCCGCCGTTTCGAGGAGTTGCTGCAGGAGGGGAGGAATCTCGGCCAAGTTGCGGAGCCGCTTCAATCGGCCAGGGCATTCCCGCGAGCATCCCGAGCGCATTCAAATGGTTTTGGCAAGCGTCCGCTTCGGTCAGGAAGACATTCGGCACAAGTTGCAGCAGCGCCTCATCCGCGCCAATGGGAACCAAGCGACTCGTGTCGGCCGATGTTATCCGTGGAAAAACGAGGACAGCCGGACGGGCCGACGGAATGACCGCCCGCTGATACAAGCGGTCTGCAGCGATCGCCCGCTTTGGCTTGCGCCCGGTTCCTCCGGAGCGGCCGTGCTCAACTCCGGAAAGAAGCCAACTGTCTGGTCGGTGACGGCAATTTCCGGCGAGAACCCAAAAACCATCTTTGCGCGTCGCATCGAGAAAGATCAGATCATCCGTGAAAGATCGAATCCCCGCTCACCGGGGCAATCATGAAGTCGGTTGCCGATCCTCTCGGCCCGGCCAAGAGCAGCGCTAATCCGTTCCGGGCCACCCCAGCCGCATGGACGCTGTAGAGCTGCTTGGATTTCAGCACCTCTGAAAGCGGCAGGGTGAATAAAGAGTGCGTCAACAGCCAGAGGTTATGGTTGTCTGGCTGAACCACTGAAAAAGTGGCTCGGCCAGCGGCTGGTTCGCACTGGATCCGAACCGCGTCCCGGTAGGAAATGAAAATGGTCTGCGCCAGGTCGAAATACTCCACCTCGCCGTCCGCCATTTCGTAAAGCAACCGGCTCGGGCCGGCGGGTTTGTTCACGACATGCTCGTTGGGCGCCGGGACCAAATGAAAATCGAAACAAAGATCAGCCGGAGTCTGGGCGCCGAGAGGAAACAGCCGCAGCCGCTCGTGAAGGGCTTCGGCGATCACGGGGCAAGCGGCCACGGCAAGAGTCAGGCCGTAAACGGAATAGCACTCGGTCGTTCGACGGCTCATCCCTTGAGCGCCTCGATCAAGCTCCCGCGGCCGCCGCCGCCAACCCAGGCTCGAACGAAGGCGAAATGATGTGATAGACGGTGAAAAGCGGGCGAGGATCTTCCACCTCTGCCAGCGGCTCGCCCTGCTCGCAGAGCCAGCAATGTCCCACAAACTCGCCGCGCAGCTTTCCCATCCCAAAACAGAGCGAAACCGCCAGATCCCGTCGCCGCAAGAGATAGTAGAGAACGATGCCGCGCGCCAAACAACGGCTGCCGATGATCGGCCGGATCGTCCGTGGCACCGTCGACAAACGCGATCAGCTCGACGCGCTCCCTGGCGCGATCGCCCTCGTCGCATCAGCGGCCTTCTGGGTTCCAACAGCCGCCCGACTCGCACCAGGTTCAGCCGTAAGAGCAGGGGCGTGGCGAGAATGAGGAAGAGAACCTGCCACAACAGGATAAGATCATGGAAGCTTCGAATCTGCCCAAGAACGCGCCCCCGGCTACTCATCGTTTCTATGAGCTTCTCCCTCTTTCCAGTTGCTGCAGGAAGTCCCAGGACATCCTGCTGCACCGTCGCACTTAGTCCTGTTGGTCGCCTTGCGAGATGGAATGCGCGATCTCGGCAACGCTCCGCTTGCCGTCGCACAAGCCCCACACCGCCTCCGGCCGCTTCGAGCGAGAAATACTCGCCTTCTGCAGATTGAACAGCACCAACGTCCCAGCCGCTTCTTGAGCCAAAACGCCGGAACAGGGACGCGGCAATTGTCCATTCGCATGCGGAACAAAAAGAAAAACATTGCAGGCGAGCATCGAACGAGACGCCCGCCTTGGTCAAAACGACTTCAACTGGATTGATGCCCAGCGGAGAGTTGGGTCAGCTTTCGGAGCAGGCCCAAGCGTTTCAGTTGAGGTTTGCAGTATGGTTTGCGTTCCGTTCGTCCTTTAAAGCAATCTGGGTCAGCTTCCGCAGGAAAGCCAAGTCGTTTCAGTTGAGGTTTGGTGTAAGATTTGGGATTTGCATGTTAGTCCTTTTAAGCTGGTAATTGCATATTAGCACTGCCGCTGATAAAGGCAAGTTCATTCTGGCATTGGGATTCACGGGCACATCGCTGGCACAGTGGAAACTCACCGATTCTTAAGTGGTTGTGATCTTTTACTTTATATCTGAAGTGTCGTTTTAATGGGTCCGGCGTGCCCGCCAGTGGCTGGCTTCCTGGCTACCTCCCGGCTGAGCTGGCCAGCTCAGGAACCTCGAGTAAACCTTGGGCAGCATCCGTGACCAACTGAGCTCGTTTTCGCGCAGGGTCGGGAATGAGCAGGCGGCGAGGACCAGGAAAGCGGCCAAAGCTCCGCCGGGAGCTCTCGCCGCTCCCAGTCGTCCTTCGCGACGCCGGTGAGGTAAGGTCGAGGAAGCCGCCGTCATGCGCCGCAGGAATGAACAAGCCGACGGCATGGCGGGCGGCAGCGCCGGAGAAATTGGTCGGCATGGACCACCAGACGCCGAAGGGGCCATAGACGCCGATCCCGGCCAGGCAAAGGCAGCCAAAACGAAGGAAAGGTTTAATCAGTGCGGCCCCAAAGCCAGGCCAACGGCTCCCAACAGGAGGAATGGCGGCGTGCCACCGTTGTTCATGGCATCGGGCCGACGACATGCCGACGAAAACCATCGCGACCAAAGCCAGCGTCATGGGGATGACGATCATCCACCCGACTCGCGTGCTGGACCAGCCCGAAGCCTCCTTAAGGACGGTTGGCATCCAGTAGTTGTAGCCCCAGAAGCCAGTGATCCAAAGGAAGTGATCAAGCAGAGTCTCCAGACTCTCCGGTGGCGAGCTTGTCCGGCAGTGGGCCGACCGTGGGCGGCCAGTCGGGCGGTCGCCTCTGATGGCGATTCACCAGCAGTTGTCGCTCGTCCGGCGTTAGCCAAGGCGCTTGATGCGGGTCATCCTTGAGCCACAAGAACAGCGCCGAGGAGCAGGCCAGGACAGGCGTCGACAGCCAACAACATTGCCGCGGCCAGGCCGAACGCCTCTTGGGCCAGGAGCCAGCCGGCCAGGGGCGATCCGATCATGGCCAGCGGCAGTGACGCCAGCATCCAGGCGAGCGCTCGTGGACGCTCGCGTGCACTGAACCAGCGCGGAATGACGGTTGCGTAAGCGACCGGATAGAAACTTCTTCCCTGGCTTGTCCCAGCACGAAACGCAACGTATAGGTACCATTCGTGGAGTCTTCATGAAGGCCATGCCGCCGAAACCAGGCCCCACGAAATCACTGTGCGGGCCAGCCAGACGCGGGCGCTCCAGCGTTCGGCGATCAGGCCCAGGGATTTCGAGAATGTAACCGGCAAAGAAGATGCCCCGCGCGCCGAAGCCGAAGACCGAGGCAAGAGAATCCAGGTTGCCCGTTCATAGCCCGCGCGGCGTAAGCGAGGTTGACCCGATCCAGGTAGGCAATGACCGACCCCAGGAAGAGCAACAGCAGAACATGGACGAGCCTTTTTTGATCCAGGGTCATCAGGTTGAGACGGGACCGGGCACGGCAGGGTGTGCCTGTCCGGCAGGGGGTGGCTCAAGGCGACAAAGCGCCCTGAGAGGGAAGAGGCAGAACCATGAAGAGTTCGTCCCAGGGTGACTTTGATAGCGGTGCGAGCAGTAGCGCGGACAGTGGCGGCCACCGTGGCTCGGCACGGCCGACCGCTCGGATGCCGAGGACTATTGCATCGTTCTTCTCGATAGTTCCGGCAACTCCGTTGTCTGCAGGCGCGCCAGAAGTGCAAGGCACTGGCCCTTGGACAGGTATCCGCTCCGGCCAGGCGACCGCCGTGCTGTGCCAAGTGTAGGCTGGCACCGGCACTCGCGCAGTGATTAGATGCGGGCATGAACTGGTTTCCCACCGGCAGCATCCTTTCCTTTTCGGTCATGCTCATCGTGCTGCCCGGAGGGCACGCAGCCGAGGAGGAGGAACCAGCGTCGATTGGCCGGTATATCTCGGCGACGCAGCAAGCAGCCATTTTTCGCCGCTGAGCCAAATCAATCCGGCGAACGTGGGGGGGCTGGAGGTGGCTTGGAGTTATTACGCTGGGGACGCTCGCCGAGACAATCGCTCGCAGATTCAATGCAGCCCAATCGTCGTGGACGGGACCCTTTACGGGACGTCCGCGCAGCTCAAGCTTTTTGCGCTGGATGCCGAGAATGGCCAGAACGTGGAGCTTCGATCCCTTCGCTGGCGCGAGCGACCATTCGGCCTTGGGTGTCAATCGGGCGGGGGTGATGTATTGGGGTGAGCGAGAGGATCGCCGTGTGTGTTCTTACGGCGGTCGCCTGCTCTATGCCATCCATGCCTCCGCAGCCCGGCCGATCGAAACGTTTGCGGGAACCAAGGACGCGTTGATATTCCGGGGCTCGGGCGCGAGGCGCGCCGGCTCTTGTGCTGGCGAATACTCCGGAGTGATGCCGGGGCAAGCTCATCCTGGGGACGCGCGTGTCCGAAGGACTGACCCATCGAGCTGGCGATATTCGGGCTTACGATATTGCGGACAACCGGCTCCTCTGGAATTTCCATACCATTCCGCGTCCCGGCGAGTCCGGCTACGACATGCCTCCGGGGCTGGAGATGCATCGGCGGGGCCAATTGCTGGCGAAGGAATGGCCGTAGATGAAAAGCGCGCGGTTTGGTGTTCTGTCCGACCGGATCAGCCGCCTTTGATTTCTGGGGCAGGAACCGCATTGGTCAGAACCTTTTCGCCAACTGCTTGCTCGCTTTGAATTTGGAAACAGGCGAGCGGGTCTGGCACTTCCAGTTTGTCCACCACGACCTCTGGGACCGGGACTTGCCCGCTCCGCAACCTGCTCACGGTGCGGCGCAACGGCCAAAGCATCGATGCGGTCGCGCAGGCCAGAGTCCGGACATGTCTTCCTCTTGAAGCGTGAAAATGGCGAACCATGCCGATCGACGAACAGGCCGTTCCTCCCTCTGATCTGCAAGGCGAATCGGCCTGGCCAACGCAGCCCTTGCCGAGCAAACCCGCCCCGTTCGCGCGACAGTTGTTCAGCGCGTCGGAGTTAAACGACCTCTCGCCCGATGGTTACAGAGCATTCCTCGCGCAGTTCATCAAAGTGCGACCGCATACCGCCGTTTCTCCGCCAACCACCGAGGGGACCATCATCACCGCCTGGATTCGATGGCGGCGGGAGTGGGCAGGGCAGGTGATCGAAACGCGGGATTCCTGTATGTGAACGGCAACGAGATGCCATGGATCCTGAGCATGGTTGCGTCAAGCCGGCGGAAGGCCATCCGGTCTCCAGCGGACAGCAAATCTACAGTCAGATCTGCTGCAGCCTGTCACCCGGGCGGGTGATCCGGCGCGGGCTTATCCGACGCTGATCAACATTGGCCTCAAATTCAAGAAGCCGGAGTTGCTGTTGCTGTTGAGCCAGGGCCGCGGCAATATGCCGGCATTTGGCTTCCTGAGCGAAGGGCAACGCGAAGCGGTGGCCGACTTTTTGTTGGGCGGCGAAGTGAAGACGGAGCGTGGGGGGAACGCCGGGGCCGAAACCGATCCGGAAGCGGTTTTAAATGAACCGTACTCTCACACAGGCTACAACCGCTGGGTCGACACCAATGGCTATCCCGCCATCAAGCCGCCTTGGGGCACTTTGAACGCGATCGACTTGAACAGCGGGGAGTTCGTCTGGCGAACGACTCTGGGGGAGATTCCCGAACTTACAGCCCAAGGGATCGCTCCGACCGGGACGGAGAACTACGGTGGTCCGGTCGTCACGGCGGGCGGTTTGATTTTTATTGCGGCGTCCAAGGACGAGATGTTTCGCGCCTTCAATCGGGACAACGGGAAGGTGCTTTGGCAACAGAAGCTCCCGGCGGGCGGCTATGCGACGCCGATCACGTTTAGTGTCCGCGGGCGCCAGTTTGTCACGATCGCCTGCGGCGGAGGTAAGATGGGCACCAAGAGCGGAGATGGGTATGTCACCTTTGCGCTTTCGAAGAAGGACGAGCTGCGTTAGCCAGTGGGGCGAGCGCCCAACTGCCACGCTTTGATGCCCTCGACCGGATGGAGCAGCATAATGATGTTCAGGGTGAGGTTGTCTCGAATCCACCAGGCGCAGAGGATTTCCATGAGCAGCACCGCGCCCAAGCTTACCCAGCGCGGCGCGCGCTGGGCAAAAATGAAGCCGAAAACCATCATCAGGATGTCGCTGAGGGAGTTGACGATGCTGTCGCCTTCGTAGCCGAGGGCAAGGGTCGCTTCGCGGTAGCGTTGAATAATGAGGGGTGAGTTCTCGAGCAGTTCCCAGCCTGTTTCGAGGGCCAGGGCGATCCAGAAGCGAGGATGGATGGCGAGCTGTCGGCGCGCGATCATCCACAGGCCGGCATAGAAAAGGATCCCATGCAGGATGTGGGAGAACGAATAGGGATCGATCAATCGCTGCGAACATTCCTGACTCCAGATGTTCCATTCCCATAAGGCCAGGCGCCCGTCCGGACCGAGCGGAGAACGCCCCATCCATGCCTGCGTGGCAGCCGTCCCGAGCAGGGCCGCGAGAACCAAGACGACGCTCCATGTCGCCTCGGTCCAGCGGGTGTAGAATGGGCCGGCCGCCACGCTTATTTCTCCGGTTCCCGGACAGTGAGTGCTCCTGATTCCCGCGGAAGCTTGACCGTTTGTATAAGCCCGCTGGGCCAGCGAATCTGCATTTCCGGGGGAAGCGGTTCGTTTCCGAAGCCCAAAGTAATGGGCAGCTCGCATTGCGAGAGATAACTGCGGGCTGGCATTACCTGCGCCTGCCAAATGCGCTCGGCCCCCCGGATTGTCACCCGTGCGCCGATGGCGTCGCGATTGCTCCTGCTTCCAATCAAACGGACCCGAATCCATCGATGCCGGGTGGCTTGCTCATTGCGAAGCAACTTGGGCCGGCCGGCGATCTGGGTCAGCAGGACATCGAGATCGCCGTCGCCATCAATGTCGGCGAAGGCCGCGCCGCGGCCAACAATCGGTTCGAATAGATCAGACCCGCCGCAATCAGGGCCGACCGGGGTAAAGATGGCGGACTGACGAGGGCCCCCGTTCCAAAACAACTGCGCCGGCTGGGCGTAACCAGCCTGCGGGCCGGAAATGCCGAGTTGCGCATCGAGATGGCCATTGGCGGTCAGCAGATCAGGCCAGCCGTCCAGATCGTAATCGAAAAAGAACAATCCGAATTTGAGCAATGGCCGGCTGGCGGGGCCAAGGGCTTCGACAGGTGCTTCATCGGTGAAGTGGAGCGTTCGCGGCTGGGCGACATAGAAGCCGTTCATTTCGTTTTCGTAGTTGGCGATGGCCACGCCGAGCGAGGCATCGTCGCGAAACCATGCCGTATCAATGCCCATAGCGCCTCGAACGTTGCCGAACGCGTCATAAGCCAGACCGGAAAGGTGGCCGATTTCCCGGAAAGTCCCGTCGCGTTGATTGTGGAAGACGAGATTGGGCACGGTGTCGTTGGCAACGATTAAGTCGATCCAGCCGTCTTCGTCGAGGTCAATGGGGGCGACCCCGAGCGCTTTGCAGGCCGGCTTGCCGCTGCGCATTTCTTTCACGCGCAGCTTCGCCGAGGCGGAGACCTCCTCAAACCGGCCCCCGCCTTCGTTGCGATACAAAAGGGGGTAGCTGCCTTCGAAGCGGAGGGGAGGACCGTAAAGGCGGGGCTTGCCCGGCGGAGGATCGTTCACTTTCAGATCTAACTCGCGCGACCAGCGCACGTAATTGCAGACGAATAGATCGAGGCGTCCATCGTTGTTGTAGTCGATCCACGCGCAGCTGGTGCTCCACAGGTCCGGGTTGGGACTAATCCCAGCCTCGCCGCTGACGTCGCGGAATTTTCCGTGGCCTTCGTTATGGAAGAGATGATTGGCGCCGACGCCGCTGATGAAGACGTCGGCCAACCCATCGTTGTCGTAGTCCCCGGTGGCCACCCCCATCCCATAGAAGCTGAGTTCCAGGCCTGAGCCTGCGGTGACGTCGCGAAACACCCCTTTACCGTCGTTCTCATATAGGTGAGAGGTCGCCCGGAGGGCTGGTGGACTGGGCTGATTGCTCCAGTAGGTCGAGTTCACCAACAAAATGTCTTGATCGTTGTCGCCGTCGAAATCAAAGAACGCGCAGCCGCCGCCCATAGTCTCGGGGAGCAGCTTGTCGCCGGTCGCGCCATTGACATGCACGAACCCGATCCCGGCGCTGGCCGTGACGTCGGCAAATCGGATTTTGGGCGGGCGCGGCGAGGACCAGAGCGTCTGGTGGTTGCCGGCGGCGGACGTTTGAACAAAGCCCAGGATGCCGGCGGCAAACGCGGACAGCAGGGCGGGGCATGACGGTGCACGGGACCGTTTGGGTTGCATGGCCGATGTCGTCAGTTTGACTGAGGCCGGAATACCGTCAATAATAGAACGCTTGTCGCCGCGGCCAAGGCATCCCTGTTAGCACCTGGATGGGTCCGACTCACCCCGGTTTGTGGTTAGTTGCCGGAAAATGAGTCGTGGTGAAGGCTCTGCTTGGTAAGAATCGTGCTATCAGTTCCGTAACTTTGCCGCTTAACCAGAGTCTAAGGACCCATGGAGTTCCTGAAGTCACGCAACAGACTGATCTGTAGCCTTGTCTTGGCCGGGCTTTCGATCTCACCCGGCAGTTCCGCACAGTCTGGGCCCGCCCTGGCACCCGATTTGGCCGGCAGCGACGCTTACTGCACCGTGACGGGAGATGCTCTGAAAGCCATGTCTCCAAGCACGCGGAAAATGGCGTCGTTGCTTGAGAAAATCGCTCGGACCAGCGATCCAAGAATCGATACTTTCCAGAACCATCGGCGAGCTGAGATGTATCAGGCCATGATCGGTTCGCTCACGAACGCGGCGGAGGTTTTGGTGATGCGAGCGCGGATGGCGGTAGAGTTGCTGAACGCGGGGGAACCGCAGCGAGCGATTGACGAATTTACCCAGATTCGCGCAACCCAGCTCCGCGATCCCTCTCTCTTAGGCGTCCAATTCTATGCGGATGTTCGCCTGTATGACGCGGTTGCCCACCTGCGTTTGGGGGAACAGGAGAACTGCCTGACCAACCACAACTCGTTATCTTGTTTGCTTCCGATCCAGCCCGGGGGCGTGCACCAGCTCCAGCGCGGGTCTCGTCAGGCCGTTCAAATTCTGGAGGAGCATCTCGGCTGGCTGCCGCGCGACCGCAAAGCTGCCTGGCTCCTCAATATTGCTTACATGACTTTGGGTGAATATCCCGACAAGGTGCCGGCTGGCTGGCGGATTCCTGCTTCGGTTTTTGAATCCGATTACGACATCAAGCGCTTTCCGGATGTGGCCGGGCCGCTGGGGCTGGATGTCAATGACTACGCCGGTGGAACGATTGCCGAGGACTTCGATGGCGATGGCAACCTTGACCTGATGACCTCAGACTGGTCGTTGCGGGGCCCTCTCCATTTCTTCCACAACAATGGCGACGGAACCTTCACGGATCGGACGGCCCAGGCAGGTTTGGCGGGACTGGTGGGCGGGTTGAACATCATTCAAGGGGATTACAACAACGACGGACTGCCGGATGTCTTGGTCCTGCGCGGCGCCTGGTTGTTCGAAGGCGGGCATCATCCCGACTCCCTTTTGCGCAACGACGGTTATGGCCACTTCACTGATGTGACCGAAGAGGCGGGCTTGCTTGCGTTTCATCCGAATCAAACGGCTGTATGGTTCGATTTCAACGCCGACGGCTGGCTCGATCTCTTTTTCGGCTACGAGTCCGCCAACCGAGATCTGCACCCCTGCAAGCTCTTTCGCAATAATCGCAACGGCACCTTCACAGAATGCGCCGCGGCGGCGGGCGCGGCCGTGGTCGGCTATGTCAAAGGCGTCGTCTCGGGCGACTTCAATAATGATGGCCGGCCCGACCTCTACCTTTCCCGCCGTGGTCAGCCGAATTTGCTGCTGCGCAATGATGGCCCGAAAAACCCCGCCGCGGGCAAGGACTCGGATTGGGTCTTTACCGATGTGACCGCTTCTGCGCATGTCGAGGAGCCAATCGGGAGCTTTGCGACCTGGTTCTTTGACTACGACAACGACGGTTGGGAGGATCTGTATGTGGCGGGCTATCTGATTAAAGATGCCGGCGACATTGCCGCGGATTATCTGCACCTGCCGACGAACGCCGAGCGCTCGCGCCTCTTTCATAACAACCATGACGGGACCTTCAAAGACGTGACCAAGGAGGCGAATCTTTTCAAAGTAACCCACACGATGGGCGCGAATTTCGGAGACTTTGACAACGATGGTTGGCTCGATATGTATCTCGGCACGGGAGATCCGAACCTGGCGACCTTGATTCCAAACCGGGCTTTTCGCAATGACCAAGGACGCCGTTTTCAGGACGTCACCACCTCCGGGGGCTTCGGCCATCTGCAGAAGGGGCATGGGGTCTCCTTTGCCGATCTCGACAACGATGGTGACCAGGATATTTATCACTCCATCGGTGGGGCGTTTGAAGGAGACTTTTATCGCAACGCGCTCTTTGAAAACCCCGGTCATGGCAACCACTGGCTGACGCTCAAGTTGGAGGGCGCTCAGTCCAATCGAGTGGCCATCGG
>JAXMHN010000055.1:0-47313 GCA_046346765.1 Verrucomicrobiota bacterium
AGTAAGCCGCTTGCCTTCGATCGCACTGACGCTGGTGCGTGGTATCCGGGCGCGGCGGGCCAGCTCGGCTTGCGACCAGCCCCGCTGTTCGCGACGGCGCGCGATCGGATGGGGACGAGAACCTGCTGCAGGCATGATCCTGCCATCCTACGCCAGGATACTGGCATGTCAATCTCATGCCCGCCAGGAGGGGATTGGCCCCGAGACCGGATTTAGGTCGAACGCCACAATTTGCCGCCTTGGAGCCATTCGAGAACCAATGACCGAAACGCCAGCGTAGCGGGCTCCTCCGGCGCGCCAGTCCAGACAAGGACTAACGGAATCGTGCAAGCAGGCGTGAGCCGCAGGGCGCTCCACCGGGCGGACGGATGGGTTTCGCCCAAGCATTCAGGCACGATTCCAATGCCGGCCCCGCTTTCAACAAAACGCAGCACGGTGCTGATCAAGCTGGGAGCGTGACTGATTCTGGGAGTAAAGCCGCCTCGGCGGCACGCGCCGAGGATTTCATCGTGCAAGCCGGCCCCTTCGCGCCGGGCGAGCAAAATGAGGGGCTGGTCAGCGAGCTTTCTCCAGGGCAACGAGGGGCGCCCGGCCCAGGGGTGGGCGCGCGGGACGGCGGCGCAAAGGCGCTCTTGGCGGAGAGTCAATGTTTGCATCGACTCAGCCGCTTGACTGAGCACGGGCCGGCAAAGGCCTACGTCCAAGCGACCTCGTGCCACCATCTCCCAGACTCGCTCGGGAGTGCGCTCCTCCAGCTGAATGGTCACTTCCGGACAGCGGTGGCGGTATTCCGCGAGCAACCGGCCGAGGAAGGCCTCCGTGGGTGGTCCGATGTAACCCAACCGAAGTTCGCCAATCTGCCCGGCGGCCGTGCGCCGCACCCGACGGATGGTTTGCTCCAAACGCTCGAACAGCAAGGCGGCGTCCGCGAGGAGGGCCTTGCCCGCGGCGGTCAACCGGACCGTCCGGCGAGTCCGGGCGAGCAATTCCACTTCCAGCTCGGCTTCCAGGTCTTTCATGGCACGGCTCAAGGCTGGTTGAACGACATGGAGGCGGCGGGCCGCGCGCGAAAAGCTCAGCTCTTCGGCGATGGCCTGGAAATAGCGCAAATGGCGCAGGTCCATGAGCGAACTTATCGCAGATTGCTATCAATTCGATAGCCAAATGTTATTTCCGCTACAAGGCGAGCCCGCTTATCTTCAGCCAATCGCCAGTCCGAAGTCTACCGTTATGAACCAACAATATGACGCAGTTTTGATCGGGGGCGGCCCAGCGGGAGCAGCCGCCTCGGCGGTCCTAGCCGGCTATGGCCATCGCGTGCTGGTGCTGGAGCGGGAACGATTTCCCCGTTACCACATCGGTGAGTCGCTCATCCCATTTACCTTTGGACCGCTTGAGCGCATCGGCATGATTCCGAAAATGCGCGCCTCCGGCTTCGTCAAGAAGTACAGCGTCACTTTTGTCACGCAGGATGGGCGTCGCTCGCAGCCCTTCTACTTCTTCACCCGCTACGATCGCAACTCGGTCGCGCAGACGTGGCAGGTTCTGCGCTCCGAGTTTGATCAACTCCTCTTGGATAATGCCCGGGAAAAGGGCGCGGAGGTGCGCGAAGAGACCACCGTGAAGGGTCTCTTGCGTGACGGTGACCGCGTCGTCGGCGTCCAGGCGGTTGCTGCCGACGGCCGGGAATACGAAGTGCGCGCCCCGTTGACTTTGGACTGTTCGGGAAAAGAGGCGTTTGCCTCAAACCGAAACGGGTGGCGCCTGCCCGACCCGTATCTGAACAAAATCGCGGTCTGGACTTACTATCAAGGAGCGAAGCGCAGTCCAGGGATCGACGAAGGGGATACGACCGTCGCCTACCTGCCGGAGAAGGGTTGGTTTTGGTACATCCCGCAACATAACAACATGGTCAGCGTCGGCGTCGTGGCGGAGGGCAAGTACCTGACGCGGGGGGGCGTGAAGGATCCAGCGGCCATGTTTCACCGCGAAGTGGAGGAGAACCTCTGGATCAAAGAGCACCTGGCGATCGGGCATAAGACTGGCAAGTATTGGATCACGTCCGAGTATAGCCGCCATTCCCGCTATTGCGGTTGTCCCGGTTTGCTCTTGCTGGGCGACGCGTTTGCATTCCTCGACCCGGTCTTTAGCAGCGGCGTGATGCTGGCGCTCAAAAGCGGCGTGATGGGAGCCGAGGCGGTCCATCGCGCCTTGGATTCCGGCGATTTCGGACCGGAGCAATTTGCCGCTTATGGGGAGCAAATGCGCACCGGCGTCGAGAACATGCGCAAACTGGTCTACGCCTTCTACGACCCGGAGTTTTCCTTTCGAAAAGTGATCAAGCAACACCCCGACGCCATGGGCCTGATCACCGACTGTCTCTCCGGCGACGTGAACAAGGACTTCACGCAACTGTGGTCTTGGATTCGAGAGTTCGTTCCCCTGCCCGACGATCTACCCTATGGAGAGCCTCTGCTTGCGGCGGAAGGCCGTCGCGACTTGACGCCGTCCAATGCAGCTTTGGGATGAGAAGGTCCCTGCTGATCTATACTCTCGTCATCGCTGTTATCGGGTTTGGCCTTTACGTCACCCTTGAATACGGCCGCCGGCTGGCTCCGCCACCAAACGCATCAGGACTACTCCCGCGGTCCGATGAAGCCGTTGCCAGGCGCGCCGCCACGCCATCGGCCACTTCGCCTGGCGGCGGCTGGACGCGGTCTTTGCGCGAACCGCTGGCCCGGCTGCTGTTGCAGCTGATCGTGATTGTCTTGGCCACGAGGACGGTGGGAGCTCTTTTCCGTCGCTTCAAGCAACCCGCGGTCATCGGGGAGATGGCGGCGGGGATTATGCTCGGTCCATCTCTTTTTGGTTGGGCGGCGCCTGAGCTGCATCAAATGGTCTTTCCGCCTGACTCTTTCGGGGCGCTGCAGCTGCTGAGTCAGATTGGCGTTTGCTTGTATCTGTTCGTCGTGGGCATGGATCTAGACCTGGACCACCTGCATCGTCGTGCCCACACGGCGGTGGTCGTGAGCCATGCCAGCATCGTCTTTCCTTGTTTCCTGGGCGTGCTCGTCTCGCTCTGGCTCTACTCGAAGTATGCTGCCGCTGGAGTCGGCTTTATGCCGTTTGCCTTGTTTATGGGAATTGCCATGAGCATCACGGCCTTTCCCGTGTTAGCCCGCATCCTCGAAGAGCGGGGCCAGGCGAAAACCGAGTTGGGCACGACCGCCATTGCCTGCGCGGCGGTGGATGATGTGACCGCCTGGATTCTGCTCGCCGTGATTGTCGCGGCGGTGCGCGCGGCGGGCTTTGCTTCCACCGCAGGGACGCTGCTGCTGGTAGGCGGATTCATCGTGACCATGCTCGTTGTGGTTCGACCCAACCTGCCCACATGGCTGCAGCTCAGGCAGGCCGGGCACGATTCTCCAGGACAAACCGCCGTGGCGCGAACACTTCTGCTCATTCTGGCCTCAGCGCTCGCCACCGAGATTATAGGCATCCATGCTCTCTTTGGCGCCTTCCTCGCTGGGGTCATCATGCCGGCTCATCCCGAATTCAGGCGTTACCTCTCGGTAGGCGTCGAGCAGTTCAGCAGCGTTTTTCTCTTGCCGCTCTTTTTCGCTTGCACTGGCCTGCGGACGGAAATCGGGTTACTCAGCGAAATGGGCGATTGGATCTGTTGCGTTGGCCTCATCCTGGTGGCAACCGCCGGAAAGCTGGGGGGCAGCATGGTTGCCGCGAAACTGACCGGCATGGGATGGCGGCAAGCCTTCTCGCTGGGAGCCTTGATGAACACAAGGGGACTGATGGAACTGATCGCGCTCAATGTCGGCTATGATCTAGGCATTCTCTCGCCTCGCATCTTCGCGATGATGGTCCTGATGGCCTTAGCCACCACCGTTATGACCGGACCGCTCCTTGGATTGGCCGAAGCGGGCGCCAAGCGGCGCCGCGCGCCCGATTTCACTTCTCCATCGTTGTTTCCCGAACGCTAGTAAGAGCGAACGCAGGGGCGTTTGACAATGTGCGTGCGGCCTGGATCCCAGTACGGTATACATAGCAAGACCGCGATGAGATTCGTTCAATCGTTGATGGCGACGGCGCAGGCTGGGATTCTTCTTCTGCTCGCCCTCCTCTGGCCCGCGCGCGCTGCCGGGGAAACAGCCGACGCCCTCGCCCGCTTCGAGTTTAGCGAGCCCCAAATGGGTGTCCCGTTTCGGATAGTGTTCTATGCGCGCGACGCTCAAGTCGCCAAAATCGCCGCCGAGGCGGCCTTCAAACGGGTGGCCGATCTCAATGCGATCATGAGCGACTACGAGACCGACAGCGAATTGAACGAATTGTCGAGGACTTCGGGCCGAGGCAAGGCTGTGCACGTCAGCGATGACCTTTGGGCGGTGCTCGAGCGCGCACAAGGCTTTGCGGCGGAGAGCGACGGCGCATTCGATGTGACCGTCGGGCCAGTTGTCAGCCACTGGCGAAAAGCGCGCCGAACCCATCAAATGCCCGCTGCTGACAGCCTGTCCGAGGCACTGAAGGCAGTCGGATACACCAAGATGCGACTAAGCGCGGCCGATCATACCGTGGAGTTGACCGCCCCGCGAATGAAACTGGACTTGGGCGGGATTGCGAAAGGCTACGCGCTGGATGAGGAGCTGAAAGTGCTCGCGCAACACGGGATCACGCGAGTCCTCGCCACTGGCGCTGGTGATATGGCGATCGGCGATCCACCACCTGGGAAAACGGGCTGGCGGATTGAAATCGCGCCGCTGGATATAACCAATGCTCCACCGAAGGTGTTTGTATCCCTGGCCCGGGTCGGACTGGCGACCTCCGGGGACGTTTTTCAACGGCTGGAAATTGAGGGCAAGCGCTACTCGCACATTGTCGATCCGCATACGGGCATCGGGCTGACTGACCACAGCCTCGTCACCGTGATTGCGCCGGACTGCACCACCGCGGAAGGCCTTTCGAAGATCGTTAGCGTCCTTGGCCCTGCCCGCGGCTTGGAGTTTGTCGAAAACACCCCGAAGGCCGCGGCCCACATCGTGCGGGCGCCGGACGGGCAAATCCAAATGCGCGAATCCCGCCGCTTCCGCAACTTCGTCGAGGATTGAGGCTGGCGCCGGACGGCGCTCGCACCTGGCAATCGAAGCCCTTTCTCGAGAACCCCGCCGACTGCTTTGACGGACCAGATAGGTCCGTGCTGGCCAAGAGGAAGCCATCTGCTATAAGTTTTACATGCTTATCCATTGTATCTTCATTCGAATAACTGTTTTCCACGGCTGATTGGTATGAGCCCCACCGTCTATCTGCTGATTGTCATCGGTTATATTCTGGTCATGCTTGGCGTCGGCTACTGGTGCATGCGGCGCACCAAGACCGTGGGCGACTTTTTCCTCGGAGGGCGTTCGTTGGGCCCGTGGATGAGCGCATTCGCTTACGGAACGACTTACTTTTCGGCCGTCCTATTCATCGGGTACGCCGGCAAGCTTGGTTGGGGCTTCGGCCTCTACACGATGTGGATTGTCGTCGGCAACACGTTGGTCGGAACGCTCCTGGCCTGGAAAATCCTGGCGGGGCGCACACGCGCGATGACGACTCGCCTCAACGCGATGACTATGCCCGAGTTTTTGCGCGCGCGTTACGGGAGCACTCCGCTCCAAGTGATTGCCGCCCTGGTCGTGTTCGCGTTTCTTGTTCCTTATTCGGCCTCGGTGTTGATGGGCCTCAGCTACTTGTTTGAGATGACCCTGCACATCTCGTACGACAGCGCGCTCTACTTTCTGACCGCTCTCACCGCCGTCTATCTCGTCATGGGAGGATACTTTGCCGTGGCGGTGAGCGATTTCATTCGCGGGATCATCGAGTTCGGCGGCGTGCTTCTGATGGTTTACTTGCTTGCCCATCACCCCAAAATTGGCGGTTTTCTCCCGGCGATGGACAAGCTGCTTTCCGATCCGACCAGCGCCCCTGCCTTAGCCGCGGTCAAGACGCTCGGAAAGGGAACCTGGCTGGCAGTGGCCGCGCCGGGCTGGCTGACCTTGAGCGCACTGGTGGCGATCACCAGCTTTGGGCCCTGGGCTCTCCCGCAGATGGTGCAGAAGTTTTACTCGATCCGTCGTCAAGCGGACGTCACGCGCGCCATGACCATCGCGGGCATTTTCGCGCTCTTCATGGCTTTTGGCGCTTACTTTAGCGGCGCGCTTACCCACCTGTTTTACGGGCCCAAACTCCCGCCCGAACTGATCAGCGGGACTGGGCCAATCTGGGACAAGATCATGCCTCATTTCATCACCACCGCCGGGCTCCCGGAGGTACTGGTGATGATCGTCGTGTTGATGGTTTTCTCCGCGTCGATGTCGAGCTTGTCCTCGTTAGTTCTGGTGTCGAGCTCGGCCATGGCGATCGACATTTACGGGGCCTTCGTCAATCGGCAGGCGAACCAGCGCCAAACGATGATCCTGTTGCGAGTTCTGTGCGCAGTCTTTGTCGGAGCGTCTCTTTGGATAGCCCTGAAACGCCCCAGCTTTATTGTGAACCTGATGATCATGTCCTGGGGAACCTTGCTGGGGGTCTTCTTTGCGCCCTATCTGTATGGTCTCTTCTGGCGCCGCACGACCAGCGCAGGGGTCTATGCCGGTATTGCCGCGGGCCTGACGAGCGCCTGGCTGCTCTTTCCAGGCTGGGGACCGGACGGCGTGCCCCTGGCAGCCGCGGTCACCATGCTGCTCCCACTGCTGGTCGTGCCTTTGGTGAGCATGATGACAAGACCGCCCGAATCAGCTTTGATCGCCCAAGCGTTCGGAGACGGTCAAAACCAAGCGTCGGCAGCGGAACCGACGGAGGTCGCTTCTCACCGATAGCCTTCGCGCGGGTGGCGCGCCGCGGCCCGTTCGGCCCAGGCGGCCTCCGTCGCCGCCGATTTATCAGTGCTTGACCAAGCGGTAGTAACTCTGCTCCTGACTGGTTGGGAGGGTTTGAGGCGAACCTCCAGCAACATCCGTCCAAGTCAGCGGCGACAGAGTGCGGTTGCTCTGCAAACCGTAGCCAGACGGCCAGGACAGAGTGATGGCATTGGGCAGACGCTCGAATTGGAGCGTAGCTGATTCCTCTAAGGTTACGCGAAAAGCATGCGAGTCGATGCTGCCATCCAGAAGGGTCAGTTGCCCGAGGCGATTGCCTCCCGACGGACGACCGTCACTGCCCGAGCCGTGCTGCAAAAATAGGCCGCCGCCAAGGTAAATGTTGCCCTCGCTGGTTGGAATCAGGTCTCCGGACAGTGCGAGGAGTTGCAGTTGCCCCTGCGCGTCTGTCGCCCAAATGCCGCTGTTGTTAGCCCCGAGGGAAGGGCCGTTCAGGACGGAGGTGAAGGCCACCCGATTGTTTCCAAAGATCACGAGGGAGTTGCCCTGGATGTCGGCGAATTGAATGGTATCAGGAGCACCCGGCGGACGAGCGCCAGTGCGGGCAATCAACTGGATGTCAGACAGGGTGGTCCCGGCAAAGACGCCGATGTTGTTGGCGGCCGTAACGCCGGGCCCAGTGATGGTGGCGCGAAAGCAGATGAATCGTCCCTTCCCGAGCTTTGGCGTCGGATCGAGCAGCGGTTGATCGAATTGGTAGCCGGCCATGCCCGGGACCGGCGCACCTCCGATGAAGACCGGTTGCAGATCATTCGGAGGCCCAGCCCAGATGCCGATGCCGGAGATAAAGCCCGTAAAATTGAACGTGGAAGCGATGAACGCAATCGCTCCATCGTCATTTAACCCCGGAGGAGAGAGCAACTCCCGGAAGACAGCGCCGCCGGTGCCTGGCGCGGTGTCGCCGCGCAAGGCGCCTTGCTGAATCGCCTTGAAAGCTAATTTGAGGCCTTGGGCGGGCGAATGGAGCCAGATGCCCTGAGCGAACTGGCGAGTGCGGGCGTCAATGGCGCGGGCGCGAATGGCCGTGGTTCCAGCGCGATTGAGGGCGACAGCAAATGGTTCGTCCGACTTTCCTCCGAAGAAGTAACCGGCGGGCAAATCCGGAGCCGCATCCCCAGCGCGGACGATCGGTTTGAAGTCTTCCGGCGGCCCGCGAAATACAGCTTGATCAGTGGCTCCGTTTCCGGAGAGGACGCCCGCACCGCGCAACGCGCTGACAAAGGCAAAAACACCGGACGGATTCATGACGGCAGGAGGGTTGATCGACGGGAATTCAAAGCTGATGCCCGCCGGCAAGCCAGGGGCCTGACCGCCATCCTGCGCAATCATGGTTGTCTTGCCCGGAAAATCGGCCACGACGGCATGCTCCAACGCGAAGCCCACCTTGGAATCATCGCCAGTGATCACGGGAGATGCATCCAGGCCAACGCTTTGTCCGACCGATGTGATATAGGTCTGCAAATTGCGCTGAACGGCGTTGCCCGGCACTCCCAATACCAGCCCAGTGCCAAGCGCCGGATAGGTCACCTGGCCAGCGTCGTTGATGGAAGGCGGCACTTGGACGAAACGCGTTTTGCCGACAACCTCCCATTTGGCACGAAGCGGCGTGGTGCGGACAGCCTGGACTGTGGCGGTCACGCTGTCGACGCTCTTGGAGCCACTGGTCACTCGAACCCAGAACTGATTGACGGTTACTTCGAGCGGAGGGGTCGCGTAACCAGCAGCCGTGGCCTGAGGAATGGGACGCGACGTGTCCCCGCTCACGCCCAGGTACCACTGATACGTCAAATTGCTGCCTTGAGCCTGGACCGTGAGCGAGGCGCCCTGCCCCGTCGAAAGGGTGGCGTCTTGTGGCTGTAACGTGATCTCCGGCGCGGTCTCGGTCTCACCGGCATTGACCGTGATGACCGCGGTTTGGCTGTCGAGGGCTGCAAGGCCGTCGCTGAGGCGCACCCAATAGCTGGTGCTTCGGGTCAGGATGGGGGAGTTAAAGATATGACTGCTGGGAGCATTGAGCGGTCTGGAGGTGTCGCCGCTGGCCCCTTCATACCATTGGAAGCTGGTCACATTTCCCTCGAAGTCGACCGATAAGGAAACAGAACCGCCACTCGCTATCGTGACCGAAGCCGGTTGTTGAGTGATTCGAAAACTAGACGTGACCCCTCCTTTGGTGGCCGATATCCGCCAGTGCACCGTGATATTGCCATTCGGCTGATCGGATAGGGCCGAGAGGACGTTGTTGGCGATTTTGCCGATGGTGAAGCCAGAGGCGTTCGGATTGAAGGCAACGTCCCCGGCGCTTGAGACTGTGCCCGTGACGCTCAGTTGAGTGCTGGTACCGATCAGGCTGCCGTCGGCCGCGACATCGATGGCGATCGTGGCGATTTCGGTCTCGGGGCTGTTGACCGAACCCGTCGCACTGACATAGAGCGATCCCGCATAGTGCCCCGCAAAAGGCGATTGGGGCGGCGGCGGTCCAGCGTCACAGCACGCGACAAAAAGTGAGGCCGCGAACAGGATGCGGAATGAAGCGTTCATAGTCGGTGTGTGCGCCCACGGGATTGGGTTCAGGCGCCTCGTTAACCGGCAGTAGCGGATTTGTCAATCGGTTTCTGGCAGAAACGTGCAGCTCGTCACAGCCGCTTTAGAGCTGCGGCCGCGGCGGGCGCGGCGTGTCCGTCAGCCAAAACCAGCCGGGACCAACCGCATCGATCGCTTCTGGGAAGGACGATCACCCCAATGCCACTTGGACTCGGGCATCGTTGAAACAGGCGCCGCCGCCCACGTCGTTGACGTGTTGTGGGCACAAAGCGGTCGAAGTTTGGCCATTGCGGGAAGCTCGGCGCCAGGCGCCTTTAGGCAACCCACAAACGCCCAATCGCATTTCGTCATTGATCCTGGCTCGGCAGCAGACCTCGCCCAAGTCATTGAAGACACGGACAAGAGCGCCGTCCACGATACCGCGATCGGCCGCATCGACGGGATGCATAGTCAGGTAGAGTTCGGGATAGTTGAACTCGCCCAGGGTGCTGGAAATCATTTTGTTGTTGGACGGGCTGATCAGGGCCAGTGGAAAATTCGAGTTGGAAACCGGCTGGTAGCGGAACGGAGTGCGGCCGAGGGCCGCCGGGGTGAGATGGACCTTGCCGTCAGGAGTCCAGGGACGGACATTGTCAAATTGAATGGGGGTTCCCCCGGGGAACGGATATCGCTGCAGGCCGCCGCTGAGCAGATGTTCCGAAGGGCATGGCTGTCCCAGGAGCCGGACGGCGGCCGCCACTTTCCGCATGCTGGTAGCGGTGTCCCACGTAAAAGGCTCGTCCGTGAAACCCATGGCTCGAGCCAGGGATGCGAATAACCATTCGTTAGGTCTGGCTTCGCCGCAGGGCGCGATGGCAGGCTGCACGCCGCCGACAATGTAACTGCCATAGGATCGCTTGATCTCGTGCTGTTCAAGGAAGGTCACCGCAGGCAAGAGGATATCTGCGTAGCGCGCCGTATCGGTCATGACCTGCTCGTGGACGACCACGAACAAATCTTCCCGACCCAATCCGCGCAGGATGGCGTTCTGCTCAGGGGCGGTGGCGACAGGATTGCAGTCATAGACGAACAGGCAGTGCACGGGCGGATCGAGTGGCCCGTTCAAAAGCGTTCCGAGTTGGCTCATGTTCAATTCGCGGGTCGCCCAACGCGCGGGGGGCGAAGCTGGTCCAAAGAGCGCTGCCAGGTCCACTTTGGCAGCACCGCTATTGGAAAGGGTAAAGCCGCCGCCGCGCACGCCGAACTTGCCCAGCAGGGCGGGCATGGCCATAACCGCAGCCAATGCCTGACCCCCGTTGCGGTTTCGCTCCATGCCCCAACCGACCCGAATAACCGCCGGGGAGGCGGCGGCAAAAACTTGCGCCAATCGCTCCAGATCCGCCAAAGGCACGCGCGCCTCAGCCGCGGCCCGTTCCAACGGCCAATCACACGCCGCCGCCAACAAGGGCTCCATTCCGTCCGCGTGTCGCGAGAGAAAAGCATGATCCAACCGCCCTTGCTTAGCCCAGTAGCCAATCATTCCAAGAGCCACGGGCAGGTCCGTTCCGGGATACACCGGCAGGTGGAGATCGATCTCTTGCGCGCTGAAGTTTCGCACCGGATCGACCATGGCGACAAAGGCGCCATTCTTTCTGGCGGCCCGCAGGAACGGCACGAGGTGAATGTTCGAATACCTCGGATTAGCGCCCCAAACGAGAATGGCCTGGGCCTTGGGGTAGTCCTCAAAAGCAACTCCTGGCATCTTTCCGTACATGCCAGTCGCGACTGCACTGGCCGGAGCGGCACATAAGGTTCGCCCAAGCCGGGATGCGCCCAGCTTGGCAAAGAAATAGGCATCCAAAAAGTCATGGCTCAAGAGGCCGTTGGACCCGTCGTAATGATAGGGCAGAATGGACTCCGGCCCCCATCGCTGGGTGATCTCGCGCATGCGGGCGACGATCGTGGCGATGGCGTCATTCCAGGTGATCCGTTCGAAGCGCGCTTCTCCTTTCGCCCCAACCCGGCGCTGTGGGTAAAGAATGCGTTCGGGATGGTAGAGCCGGCGATGGAACTTGCCGACCTTGTCACAGATGAACCCCTGGGTGTTGGGGTGGCCGCTCGTTCTGGCTGGGGCCGCCTGAATGCGAGCAACCTTGCCGTCGGTCACCCATACTTCCAAGGCGCAGGAGTCCGGACAATCCATCGTGCAGGTGGTGCGAACCGATGTCATCATCGACGCAGCTTAGCGGCCGAGCGCCAAAACTCGATTGAAAAGGAAGCGCCTCTTGAGCTCGTCCGGCCTTCCATTCGCGTTCACCGTGGCCAACGTTTAAGCTGGCCCAGCGGCGGTCGTTTTGCCATCGTGTTAAAGGTGCCGGTTCCTGACAAAGAGCCACGGGGTGAAGCCAGCGCGGCTGCCTGGTTTGTCACGACTCATTGGAGCGTGGTCCTCGCGGCGAAAGGCGGTTCCGCCCAAGCAAGCGAGGCACTCGAGCAACTCTGCCGGATCTACTGGCGGCCTCTTTACGCGTTCATTCGCCGCCACGGCTCCAGTCCGGCCGACGCCCAGGATTTGACCCAGGAGTTCTTCGCTCGTTTGCTCTCAAAAGATTATCTGCGCCATCTCCACGATCGGCGCGGGAAATTCCGCTCTTTCCTTCTGACCTTCGTTAAACACTTTCTTTCCGACGAACGGGATCGCGCCTCGGCGCTAAAGCGAGGGGGTGGACAAACGCCCCTTCCGCTGGAGGACGCCGCCGGAGAGGACCTCTATGTGGCTGAGGCCGGCCATCAATTGAGTCCGGACCAGGTTTTCGAGCGCCGGTGGGCGCAGACAGTTCTGGATCACGCTTTACAGCGGCTCGCCCACGAGTACGCCGTCGCCGGCAAGGGCGCTCTGTACGACCGGCTCAAAGAGGTTCAACCCGGTGAGCATGGACCGGTCAGTTACGCCCAACTGGGCGAAGAGCTCGGCATGACCGAAGCAGCCATTAAATCGGCCGTGCACCGTCTGCGGCGGCGGCATCGGGAACTGTTGCGGGAGGAGATTGCGCATACTGTCACGCGGCCGGAAGACGTCGATGACGAGATTCGTTATCTGATCGGGTTGTTGAGCAAGTGACGGAAGGGCCAATGCGGAATCGGCGCAACCTTTTCAACCCTCTTCCCCTGTAAAGGGCATGAGCAGGCATCATGGTCCACGGTGAAGAATCCTGTTACGAATGCGGTGCGCTCTTGCCGGCAAACCAGCCGAAGGGCCTGTGCGCGCGTTGCGCGTTGAGCGGCGCCCTCGACGCCGGGATCAGCCACACGGAGAGTTGGACCGAGCCCTCGGGCGACGGTGGCTCGGGCGCCACCTTCCGTTCGCCCCGGCCGTTTGGAGATTACGAACTTCTGGAGGAAATCGCTCAAGGAGGGATGGGGGTCGTCTACAAGGCCCGTCAGAAGAGCCTCGATCGTATCGTCGCGATCAAGATGCTGCTCTTTGGCCCCATGGCCAGTCACGCGGTCATCCGGCGTTTTCGGGTCGAAGCGGTCGCGGCGGGAGGTTTGCATCACCCGAACATCGTGACCGTCCATGAAGTGGGACTTCATGACGGGCAGCACTTCCTCGTCATGGACTATGTCGACGGTCCGAATCTGGCCACGTTCGTGCGCCACCAACCGTTGCCTCCGCCGCGGGCGGCCGCCTACGCCAAGACGATCGCCGAAGCCATCCATTACGCCCATGGTTGCGGCATTTTGCACCGGGACCTCAAACCCTCTAATATCCTCATTGGCCGGAATGAAACACTGCGGGTGACCGACTTCGGCCTGGCGCGGCGGATCGAAGGAGATTCCAGCCTGACGCTTTCAGGCCAGGCGCTCGGCTCTCCTAGTTACATGCCGCCGGAACAAGCCGCCGCCCGACAGGGGAAAGTGAGCGCCCGCAGCGACGTTTACGGTCTCGGGGCGACGCTCTACCATCTCTTGACTGGTCACCCACCGTTTCAAGGCGACTCGCTCCCGCACACCTTGGACCAAGTCCTCCATCAGGAGCCCGTCCCGCCCCGCCTGATCAATCCGCACACCCCGGCGGATCTACAAACCATCTGCCTCAAATGCCTGCAAAAAGATCCTGACCGGCGCTTCGCCTCCGCCAGGGACGTGGCCGATGACTTGGAGCGGTTTCTGGAAGGCAAGCCCATTCAATCCCGTCCGGTCGGTTCGCTCGGCAAACTTTGGCTGTTCTGCAAGCGAAAACCGGCATTGACCAGTCTGGCCGGAACGGCCTTGTTGCTGCTTCTTTTTGTCGCCATCGGCTCTCCGATCACAGCCTGGCGGATTCGCCAGAGCGAATTGGCCTTGGCCGAGAATCTCTACGCCGCCGACATGAAACTGGTTGAACTGGCAGTCGCTGAAGGCAACTGGGGCCACGCCCGCTCGCTGTTGCAGTCGCATGTCCCTCGTCCCGGGGCAAAGGACCTGCGCGGGTTCGAATGGGGATATTTCAAGGGCTTGGCCAAAGGCGATCAACTGAAGACCGTGCCGGCGCATTCCAATGTGGCATCCACCATCGCGTTTGCTCCCGACGGCCAGACTCTGGCCACCGCCGGCTTCGATGGTTACATCAAATTCTGGGAGTATCCCGCTCTCCACCTCATCTCAGAGATCGTTCTGCCCGGAGAGCGCTTTGTCTCGTTGAGTTTCCGCAGCGACGGCCAATTGCTCGCCGGGACGACCGAGAGCCGGACGGTTTACATCTGGCAATTGCACCCGCGTCAGCTTGTCACCAAGCTGTCTGGTCCATGGAACGATGCCACTTTCGCACGTTCGGGACCTTACCTTGCGCTCTCTGGCGGGCGAGTTTGGGGCGATGGGGAAGGCCCACTGAAGATCTGGGACAGCGACCACCGCCAGGACGTGCGCACATGGGAGGAAGGCGGATCCCGAGTCGCCTGGGCTCCCGACGGGAAGCGGCTGTTCTCCGGCCCGGTTAATGGCGGCATCGCCGCTTTCGATCTCGCGACGGCTTGGACCGCCCGCCTCCATGATGCCGAGCCACGCGTCCTCTCCATCGCCTGCTCGCCCGACGGAGCGCTCCTCGCCGCCTCCACCGTCGGCACCCTCAATCCAACCCACGACATCAGCCTTTGGGAAACGGCCACGGGCAAGCGACGCGCCGAGTTGCGCGGGCACAGCGCGAATGTCTGGCGAATCTGTTTTTCTCCAGATGGCCGCTATTTAGCCAGCGGGAGCTCAGACCAATCCATCCGCCTTTGGGAGGTGCAAAGCGGACGGCTCTTCTCGGTTCTTCGGGGGCACGGTGATGAAGTCTGGTCGCTCGCCTTCGCTCCAGACAGCCGCAGCCTGGTCAGCGTCGACAAAAAAGGAGCGATGCTATCCTGGAAGCTTCCGGACGCACGCCGCGAGGATGTCAATTCGCAGCTCGCTCTGATCGTCGGTCCGCGCATCTTCTCGCCCGACCATCGCACGATGGCGGCAGGCATCGGGCATGAACGCGTCGGGTTGATTGACCTCCAGACGGAACAATTGCGACAGGTCATTGAAAATGCGACCTGCGCGATCGGGTTTGAAGACCACGGCCGCACCTTGGTGACCTTGAACGCGAGCGGCCTCCGGCGGACCGGCCTATCCGCGAATGAGGCGTCTGCGCCGCGGCCCCTCGTCCCCCCTTTGTTGAACTTTGACTTCCTCGCCGTCTCTGATGATCACCGTTGGCTCGCCGCGGAAAATGAACCAGGCCGCCTTTGTCGGTGGGAGCTGGAGACTGGACAACTGCTCGATAGCGCACTCCTGGGTCAGGGCGAGCGAATCACCTTCCTGCGCTTCTCCCCCGACGGGACGCAATTGGCTGCCATCCGCGAAAAGGCCGACGAAGTCCTGCTCTTTTCCCAAGGGCTGCAGCGGGTCAGGAAGTTGAAGAAACATCGTCTCGCGGTCTGGGCCGCCGCCTTCTCGTCCGACGGCAGCACCATCGCGACGGCCAGTATGGATGACCGGGTGCTGCTTTGGCGCCATGACTCCGGCGAATTGATCGCCAGCTTGGAAGGCCACAAGGAGGGCGTGTCTGGAGTCGCTTTCTCGCCAGACAACAAGACGCTGGCCGCCCTTTGCGGCAACCGTTCCGTGAAGCTTTGGAATCTGGCCACTCGCCGCGAAGTCGCGAACTTGCCCTTCAACCAAATGTCGAGTTACGTGGACTTCTCTCCCGACGGAACGACGCTGATCGCCTGCAAACCTTGGTTGCCCGACCCGAGGTTCGAATTCTGGCACAGCCGCTAGTGTGCTATCCCTTAAGTCCGTAAGCTTTTGTTGCGCTCAGATGATTTGCAGGCGCGGCGTGACGAAGGAGCATAGCCGCAGCGCTCTGTGACTGAGGAACAACAAAGCCTGCCAGTCATTTCAGCGCAACCCTTAGGGCGGCGGTTCTTTGGCACGCTCGCGGCGTTGCTCGCTCGTTACAGACCGCTGCGGGTCTGCGCCTCACTCGCGCCTTGCGAGCGTGCCAAATTCCTCGCCGCAAAAGCCTACGGACTTAAGGGACAGCACACTAAATCGCCCGGAAGTCCCACAACGGTCGGTCCTTTAAGCCCCAGCCGCCCGCACCACTCCGCGGCTGAACGTGTCGTCCCGGCAGGTTCTGAGCAACCTTTCCCGACACATTCCCCTGTAAGCCGGTGACAGCATAAAACGCCTCCAACGCAGTTGGAGCGAAACCCCAGGTCCCCGATGAATACATTTCTCCCTTTAACAATTGGCAGCTTCGTTCGGATCATTTCTCTGGTCGTCGTGATGGGCTTCGCGCCGTTCGCCGCCGGAGCCGGGACGCTGAATTATCAAGCCGCCTATGACTCCGGTTTGAAAGGAGATTGGACCCTCAACCTTTGGCAGAATATCGAAGGTGACTTAGTCGTGCAGACCAACGGCGCCGCCCCCGGCCGCGCCGGATCGGCCCTGGACGTGCGTTTTAACGCTCCCGGCGGCTATGGAGCCTTTGGCTTACTGGAGAGCAAGGCGAATTGGGACCTGCAGTATAAATACCTCAACGAATTCCAGACCATTGAATTTGAATTCTACATCGACAGAGACTCCGCCGACGTCAGCGAACTCTACTTTATTCTCGAAGATGCATATCTGTCGGATGAACCCAAGCTGGTGGATCTGATCCCGGAATGGCCGAGCCTGAGCGCGGCCGAAAGAACCGGCCAATGGTTTCACGTGCGCGTCGGGTTGCCCGAGATTCATCCAACGATGCCACGCTTTGCCGGATTCGTCATTTTCAACAACAGCACTGGCCATCCGCACATACGACTGGCTGATGTGAAGCTGGGTTGGGCGCCGGACACAACCGCGCCTGTCGTTTTCGTCACCGACGTTAGGCCCAGCCTGACCTATGACAGCCTCCGCCTCACATTCGAGACGGACGAGGCATCCGTTTATCGCGTGGAATATGGCGTCAACGACTACAGCTTGTCGGTCGAAGGCGGATATGACGACTGGGCGTTCAGCCATGGGGTCACTCTCCCGGAACTGCAGCCCGGCTCGACCGTGCAATATCGGATCACCGCTACCGGCCATCGCGTGGACCCTTCGTCGAGCACGAGCGCGGGCAGCTACACGGGAAGCTTTCGTCTGCCGTCCGTGCCGACACATGCCCCGACGATCGACGAACTCGTCGTCACGAACGTCACCGCCAGCCGGGCTGAAGTGCGTTGGGTGACGCAACGTCCCGCGACCGTGGCACTGACCTACCAACGAGCCGGGGGAGCGATGTTGTCGCGGTCCCTTTCGGACTATCGCTCGAGCGGTTCCGCCGTCCTCGATCTACTCGAGCCTTCCCAAACTTATTTGCTCCATCTGGCCGTGACCGATGCGTTCGGCCTTTTCTCTGCGCGCGAGACCTCGTTCAGCACACCCGCCGCCAGCGCTCCCACCGTCACGATTTCGATCCAGCCCACGGAAGAACATCCGATTTCGCCATGGATTTACGGCATCAACGACTACCAGGCGGTGGTCGATCCCCCGGAGCACCTGACGCTCAATCGATCGGGTGGCAACCGCTGGACCGCTTACAACTGGGAAAACAACGCCTCGAATGCCGGATCAGATTGGGGTCCTTTTCAGAGTGACGATTACCTGCTTTGGGTGATCGATCCGACCCTGGCCAACGACGGCCCGGGCGAGGCGGTGCGATTGCGCGTGGCCGCCGACCGGGAGCGGGCCATGGCTAGCCTGATCACGGTGCCAATGCAAGGGTACGCCGCCCTGGATAAAAACGGCGTGTTGATCGACCTGGATGATCCAAATGCCCTCGCGGAACACTTTCGGGAAGTGGTCTATCACAAAGACACAGCCTTTGCCGATCCCCCCGCGCTGACCGACCCATATGTCTACGTCGATGAGTTCATCTGGGCCTTGCGTGGAAAATTCCCCGGTGACATCTATTCCGATCCGGCGACGCCCACCTTCGTCAGCCTCGACAACGAACCGGATTTGTGGGGCTACACTCACCGGGAAGTCCAAAAAAGCCCAATTGGGCCAGACGAGTACCTAGGCAAGACCATCGCCCTGGCGACCGCGCTCAAGAGGGTTGATCCTGCCCTTGTCCTCTTTGGGCCAGCCCATTACGGATTCGCCGGGATTCAAAGCTTCCAGGAGCAGCCCGGGTTCTCCCTGACGCAGTGGTTCACCGATAAGTATTTATCGGCACTCCGAACAGCCTCTGAGGCCGCCGGCCGCCGTCTGCTGGATGTTTACGACGTCCATTGGTATTCGTCGGCGCGTTGGCCGGAGGCGGGCCCCTACGACTCAGTTACTTCTCTGCAATCCAATGATCTGACCGAAAGCCAAATTCAAGCGATCGTGCAGAGCCCGCGCAGCCTCTGGGATCCGACCTTCGACGAGGACTCCTGGATTACTCGCTCTTTCTTCAATGGCCCCATCCTTCTTCTGCCGCGCCTGAAGGAAAAAATCGAGACGAACTGGCCCGGGACGGGCCTCGCCATCACCGAATATGAGAACGGCGGCGGCGCTCATATTGCCGGGGCCATCGCGCAA
The DNA here is from genome assembly GCA_046346765.1 of Verrucomicrobiota bacterium. Classification (GTDB taxonomy): domain Bacteria; phylum Verrucomicrobiota; class Verrucomicrobiia; order Limisphaerales; family SIBE01; genus JAXMHN01. The sequence continues at coordinate 18,507 of JAXMHN010000055.1, forward strand.
GCGGACAATCTCGGCATTTTTGGACAGCAGGCCCTCTTTGCCGCGAACCTATGGCCACTGTCGACCAACTATCCCTTCATCAAAGCCGCCTTTAAGATGTATCGCGACTATGACGGCGACGGCGGCCGTTTCGGGGATCAGTCCCTGAACGCCAGTTCGAGCGCCACCGATAAAGTCGCTGCCTACGTCAGTCGCGAATCCGCCCGCAGCGGTCGCTACGTCATCGTTGCCCTGAATCGATCCTTCGCCGCGCAGGACGTCCGCTTTGACGGCCTCACCTTCGCGGGCCAGGCACGTCTCTTCCGCTTGATGGATGAGAATCCGCAGCCGTCTTTCGTTGGTGAGGTGCCGGTGCAATTGCCGGCTTGGGTGGTCACGCTCCCGCCTCTCAGCGTGACGACAATTGAATTAACCGCAGGCGGCCCTCATCTCAAGGTCGGCCGCGCTTCCGGGTCGGGAAATCTGAAGCTCGTCCTGAAAGGCGTTCCAGGAAAGACCTATTCGATCGTTTCGTCGGTCGATCTGAAAGAGTGGCAGTCTGTTGAAACGGTCACCCTCAACTCCTCCGAAGCGGAGATGTCCCTGTCTGCCTCCAGTAAGACCGCATTCTATCGATTGATCCAGATCCCTTAAACCCTCGGCTCTACCAAGCCAAACTTGCACATTTCGATGAAAACAAAGACCAAACTAGCTTGGCTCGCCTTGAGCCTGCTCGCTTGCGGCCCAAGCACGACCCCGGGTGCAGCGCCGAGCGATGACGAACTTCAGCGCATCGGCGCGCGCCTCGGCGAAATCCTGCGCGCCGTCGGGGGTGCCCCGGCACAAATGCCATCTACCAACGACATCGCGCTCCAAAGAAGCGAGCTCGGCCGGCGGTTGGCAACGGGCGGTGAAGATGTCGCTCTCCTCCTCAGGCCAGAGAATCAAACCGTCCGGCAGATCCGAAGCCAATCATTGCAGGCGCGCACGTCGGGCGCGGCCCTCCAGGGAGCTACGGATGCTGACGAAGCAACCGCCTGGAAATTCTTCGATGCGAACCGAGCGTTGCTCCAATTGGCCGAACCAGCCTTGGAACTGGCTATTGTCCACCGCGAAGCGGATCAGTTGGGGCAACGGCACCTTCGGTTCAACCAGATATACCGCGGGCTGTCGGTCTGGCCGTCCTCCATCAACGCTCATTTTGATCCCGCCGGCCATCTGACGGTGGTGGAGGGTGCCTATGTGCCGACGCCTGCCCTGGCTTCCATCGAACCGAACCTCAGCCCCGCGGCGGCAGTCGCGCGAGCGCGTGCTGAAATTCCCTCAGCTGCGAACGCCGAAAGTAGCGAACCGGAACTCGTCCTTCATGGACCGATCAAAGGTCCGACGAAGCTGGCCTGGAAATTTGAGCTGAACGTATCGATGGCCGAAGCCTGGTTAGTCCTGGTGGATGCGCATGACGGCCACCTCTTGCATCGAAGCTCGCTCGTCTACGATGGCGCCACTGGGGGATCCGGTTTGGATCTGTTCGGCAAAAGACAGCCGCTACAGGTTTGGGAACAAGGTGACAGTTACTATCTGTCCGACACGAGCAAGCCTTCATTCAACCCCGCCTTCGACCCAATCAACAATCCCCGTGGGGTGATCACCGTCGCCGATGCGCGCAACGCCACTTTGGATGAGGTGAAATTCGCCGGGGCACAGATCGTGACCAGTCACTTCAAAGATTTGTGGGACGTGCCGGCCGCGATCAGCGCCGCAGTCAATCTATCCAAGACCTACGACTATTACTTGGAGAGGCAAGGGCGCAACTCAATAGACGGCCACGGTGGCGGCATCACCGCGGTTGTCCGGGTCGGCCAATACGACAATGCAGTCTGGATTTCCGGCATGCAAGCGATGTATTTCGGCCAGGTGCAGCCCTGGGCCGGCTCGCTCGATATGGTCGGCCATGAGCTGACCCACGGCGTCACCGATCACACCGCCCGGTTGCTTTACGAAAACGAAGCTGGCGCCTTGTCCGAAGCGTTCTCCGACATCTTTGGCGAAATGGTCGAGGGCTACGTGACCGGAGCGCCGGATTGGGTCATGGCCAGTGGTTTTGTCCGGCCATTACGGAATTTCAAGGAGCCCAACAGCCTCGTCTGCCCAACGACCTTGCGGCCGTTTCCCTCGACCATGAGCCAGTATGAGCGGCTCCCGAATACTCTCCAATCGGACTGGGGCGGTGTGCACTGCAATAGTAGCATCATCAACCACGCTTTCTATCTCCTGGCGGAAGGGCTGGAGGGCGGCATTGGGCTGCGCAAGGCCGAGTCCATTTTCTACCGCTGTCTGATTGAGCATCTCTTTGCTCAATCCGAGTTCACCGACTGTCGCCTCGGTTGCGTCGTTTCGGCCGAGGAATTATACGGCCAGGACAGCTCCGAAGCCCGCCTGACCGCGAAAGCGTTTGACGCCGTTGGAATCCTTGCCGCGCCCACAAGCCCGGACCCAACGCCGCTCCCGCCGGTGGAAGCCCCGGACTCAACCCTGTTCGTCTATTACAACCTCCTGTCCCAGACTTATAGCCTGGGACGGCGGGAAGCAGCCCAGAATGACGGCGACAATGGGACGCTCCTGGCGGCGGGCGTTGATCTTCGCCGCCCGACGGTGACTGGGGACGGTAGTGTCGCCTTGTTCGTCAGCCCCGACTTTGATCTCTGCGCGATCAACACGGCCGACTCCAGTCAAAAGCAGTGCTTGGGATTTCCCGGGCGAGTGCATTCTGTGGCCATTTCACCGAACGGGAGGTCAGCGGCCTTTGTCTTGCGCGATGCCGGCACCGAGAGCCCGGAGCGCCAGATCGTGATCATGGATCTTGCCTCCAACACCTCCAAAACCTACGACCTGATTGCCCCGACGTCCGACGGTCTCACGGTCGATGGCGTTCTGTTTGCCGATGCCATGATGTTCTCGACCGACAGCAGTCATCTCGTCTACGACGCGCTTTCGGAGTTGAAGTTCGGGAACGGCCCGACCGTGCAGCGCTGGAGCATCTACTCGCTCGATCTAGCCACCGGCCAAACCACCGTCCTGGTTGCGCCCCGCGACGGAGTCGATGCCGGCAACCCCGCGGTCGGCCGCGCGGGGAATCGTTATCTGGCTTACGACGCCTTGGACGTGGCCACGGATGTGTCGTCGATCATGGTGATGGACCTGTTCACCGGTCAGACCGAGGAAGTGGCCAAGTCCCTGGGCAGCTTTGCCAATCCGAATTGGCTCGGCGATGAAAGCGGCTTGATTTACGCCGTTAACGACACGAACGCATGGGTCACCGGACGATCGCTCTACAAGCAGGATCTGGCCGCTGATCGACAACACGCTCAGGCCGCGGCAACCGTATGGTATCGGGACGCCTATGTTGGCACCATCTACCGGCGGGGCGCCTTCACCTCCACGAACCTCCTGCCCACCGTCACCCTCGCTCTCAGCGCCGAAACGGTCGCCGCCCCCGGGAAAGTGACCTTGACTGCCACCGCCTCGGACCTGGACGGAACGATCGCCCGCGTCGATTTTTACGACGGCGCCACCAAGCTCGCACAAGTCCAGGCCGAGCCTTACACCTTCGTCTGGCAAAATATTCCCGCGGGGGTTCATCTCGTCACGGCCCGCGCGGTTGATGACCTGGTCGGGTCGGCTGACAGTTCACCGCGCGTGCTCACCGTTACCGGAGCCGGCAACGCCGCTCCCACCGTCAGTCTCAAGATCAGCGCCGACCAAGTCCAGACCGGCGGCCGTGTTAACTTGACCGCAACTGCGGCGGACGCCGACGGCACGATTGCTCGGGTGGAGTTCTATGATGCCACCACGAAACTCGGGTATGTGACCGAAGCGCCTTATGTTTTCCTCTGGGAAAACGTCCCCGCCGGCAACCATTTGCTGAGCGCCCGGGCCTTCGACAATTTGGGAGCAACCGGCAACAGCGCCCCGCGCTTTCTCACCGCCGCCGCCAACCCGGATCCAAGCGGCGAGAAGCCGAAGCTAACGATCAGATCGATCGCCCCCGACACGGTGCGTCTCACCGTCATCGGCCCGGCGGGCGACTACATCATTGCTATGTCCGACGACCTGCAAACCTGGGCCGACATTTACCCAGTAACGGTCGACGAGAGCGGCCGTGGCTTTGTCGATGACTCCGGTGGCCCCCTCCATTATTCCCGCTTGTTCTATAGGGTGCACCGCGACGAATAGCTCATCCGCCATCACTCACGCCTGCCCACCAACACCAATCCCCCGGAGGTCACGTGCACCTGTTTCAATCGCAAACCAACTCAGCGCTCGCCCGGCTGGCGGTGAGCATCGTCCTGTGTCTCAACGCGCTTGCGGCAACTGGTCCCAACGCGCCCCACAAACTCAACGGGTCATTAAGGAATGATCGAGATGTGGACGACTTCACCTCCACGCCGGACAACCGCTGGGTCGTTTACCGCGCTGATCAGGACACGAATGGAGTGCTCGAGTTGTATAGCCGGCCGATGGCCGGCAGCGCCGCTCCGATCAAACTCAACGGTCCGCTCGCAGACGGGGCGCAAGTCGAGACTTTTGCCCTTGCCCCGGACGGGACCAAGGTTGTTTACCTCGCGGCCCAGCATCCGGACAATACCATCCAACTGTTCAGCCGGCCTTTGGATGGAATTCTGACATCCTTCCCGATCAACAGCCGGCTGGGTCAAGGCGGGGCCGTTCTCGACTTCAAGCTGACCCAAGACAGTCGCTGGGTGGTTTATCGAGCCATCCAGGATCGCGCCGGCAAATACGAAATCTACAGCCGGGCGCTGGCCGGCATCGCCCAACTCGATGAGCCAAAGAAGCTCAATGGCAGCTTGGCTGGAGGGGCCGTCGCCGAGTACCAGATGTCGCCCGATAGCCATTGGGTCGTCTATTCCGCGGACCAGGATAAAGCGGGTCTGTTCGAACTGTTCAGCCGCCAGGTCGACGGAAGCGGCCCGCCGTTCAAACTCAATGGGCCACTCACATTGGAACCATATGCCCTGGGCGAGTTCACCATCTCAGCTGACAGCAAATGGGTCATCTATTCGGCTAAACAGGATGGGGCGGAATCCTACGAGGCCTATATCCAGTCCATCGACGGTCGCGGCGGTCCACGCAAGATCAGTCACGCGTTGCGCCCCCATGAAAAGGTCGTTTGGCTTGATGTGACGCCCGACAGCCGGTGGCTCATTTACGGCGTCCGAGATCAGGCGGATCACCTTCGCGAAATCTACACTCGGCCCATCGAAGGCAACAAGGTCGCCCTTCGTCTCAACCCGGCTCTGCCGCCCGAGGCGAACATCACCGCTTGGGTTCTTTCTCCAGACAGCCACCGGCTGCTCTATGGCGTCGCGCCGGAAGAGAGCGAATGGTTCGAACTGTTCGGCTGCGCCCTCGACGGCACCGAAGCCACGGTCCGGTTCAGCCAATCCACCGACGGCCTCGGAGACGTCGCCGAATTCGATTACTCCCCGGACGGTCAGCGCATCGTCTACACCGCCGACGGCGACGGAGAAGGAACGCCGAAGCTCTACGCTCGCCTTGCCAATGGCCAAGAACCTCCGCAGCTCCTCAGCAAAGAAGGCACCGGCGGCGTGTGGGCTTTCGCCCTCTTCGCCACCAACCAGGTGGCTTACATCGCGGACGACGACAAGTTCGGCGTTGATGAAGTCTACGTGCGGTCGATCACTGGAAAGGACTCGCCTGTGAAACAAAACCCCGCCTTGGTCAAAGGCGGTCATGTCGATGATTTTGAGGTCGCGGATGACGGCCGTTGGATCGTTTATCTCGCGGACGCGGAAAAGAAGGACCTCTATGAACTGTACTCCGTCGGCCTGGCCGAGCCGCACGCCGGGGAGATGAAATGGCAGTTCGTCACTGGCGGCCGAGAATCATCGAGCCCAGCGATTGGAGCCGATGGCACAATCTACTTCGGATCGAACAAACAGCTCTACGCCGTCCATGGAGACACCGGGATTGAGAACTGGCGCTTTCCAACCGGCGGTGAAGTGAACTCGTCGCCGGCGGTTGGGTTGGATGGCCTGGTTTATTTTGGTTCCCGCGACGGGAACCTCTATGCCCTCGACGCGGCCACCGGCGTTCTGAGGTGGTCGTTCTCGGCCGGCGATTGGATCGAATCGTCTCCCGCGATCGGCCTGGATGGCACCGTCTACGTCGGCGCCTACGATGGCGCCATCTATGCCTTGGATGGCGCTTCCGGAGAGAAGCTGTGGGAGTTCCAAACTCGCGACCTGGTCCACTCTTCGCCCGCGATTGGTTTGGATGGAACGATCTACGTCGCATCGCGGGATGGCAACGTCTCTGCCCTCACCGCAACCGGAGGGCTGCGTTGGTCCTTCGCCAGCCACAGCTGGATCGACTCTTCTCCCGCCATCGGCCGCGACGGCACCGTTTATATCGGCTCCTTTTCCGGTCACGTCTACGCTTTGGATGGGGCCACCGGCCGGCCAAGATGGGACTTTTTAACCCCTGGCCGGGTCATTGGCTCCCCGGCGATTGGACTCGACGGGACCGTCTACATCGGTTCCGAGGATCAGAACCTCTATGCCCTCGACGCGGCCACCGGCGCTGTCCGTTGGACATTCCCAACCGGCGCTGAGGTCGACTCTACCCCGGCAATTGCCGCCGACGGTACCATCTATATCGGGTCGAATGATGACCGACTGTATGCGCTCGATGGGACGACGGGGGCGCTTCGATGGGACTTTGCCACCGGCTATTGGATTGGTTCCACCCCGGCCATTGGGAACGACGGCACGCTCTACGTCCTCTCGTCCGACGGCCTATTCTATGCGCTCGCTGGAACGAGCCCGCTCGCTGACAGCCCCTGGCCGCGCTTTCATGCCGACTCGGCTAACCGCGGATCGCGGCGACAGGCCGCCGGAACGCCGCAGATCCGGTGGCATAGCGAAGGCGGTTTGGCCGAAGTTGGGATGCCTTTCGCTCTCGAGGTGATCGCAGACGGAGCGCGCCCCTTGAGCTACCAATGGTTCTTTCAGGGAGAGCCGCTGACCAACGGCACGGGATCGAGATTGGAGCTCGGGGCATTTGGACCGGAGCACGCGGGCGTTTATCGCGTTCGCGTCAGCCACGCCGGAACAAGTGTCGAGCCCGGAAATCGCAGTTGCCCCGGGTTGCCGGCTTTCCATTCGGCTCGTTGGCCCAGGTCAGGTCAAGCGGACGCCTGAGAGCGCGTTGTATGCGCCCGGCACCGAAGTCACTCTAACGGCCAACCCACAAGCGCCGAACCGCTTTCTGGGCTGGAGCGGCGACTTGACCAACACGGCCAACCCATTCTCAGTGTCGCTGCAACGTTCACTCGATCTCACTGCGCAGTTTGAAAGCAAGCCTGGGGAGCAGCGATGGCAGTTTCGCACCACTGCCGGCCGGCTCGCCTCGTGTCCTGCGTTGAGTCCGGATGGGCTCCTCTACTTCGGCGGAGGCGACGGAATTGTCTATGCCCTCGACACTCTCTCGGGTGCGAAGAAATGGGAATTCGCGACCGGCGACGTTATTTTCTCGTCGCCGGCCATCGGCAATGACGGGACTGTTTTCATCGGGTCTCTCGACCACCGGGTTTACGCCTTGGACGGCGGCACCGGAGCGAAAAAATGGGCGATGGAAACCTCCGGCCCGGTGCGCTCCTCCCCGGCGGTTGGCGCGAACGGCACCGTCTACATCGGTTCTGAGGATAAGAACCTCTATGCCTTGGATGCCGAAACCGGCGCGATCAAGTGGATCTTCCCCACCCGTGGAGAGGTCTTCTCATCGCCCGCCATCGGACCTGACGGCACGATCTACGTCGGTTCACGCGATCAGACCGTTTACGCGGTCGACCCTGTTTCAGGCCGGCAGGAGTGGGCCTTTGCGACTGAGGGGCAAGTGCTGGCATCTCCAGCGGTTGGGGATGACGGCACTGTCTATGTCGGCTCGAACGATCACAAGGTCTATGCGCTGAATGCGATCACGGGTGCGATGAAATGGAGTCTCCCAACCGGCGCTCCCATCACGGGTTCGCCGGTGTTGAGCGCGGAAGGCATCCTCTACGTTAGCTCCCAGGATCATGGCCTCTACGCTCTGGAAGCGTCCACCGGGGCCCTCAAATGGAGCGCGACCAGCGCAGCCGCGATCGTCTCGACGCCAGTCCTCGACGCGCTCGGCTTCGTTTATGTCGGCTCCTATGATGGAAAAATCTACGCCGTGAATGCGACGTCCGGGGCCAGGCAGTGGGCCTTTTCGGCCCCGGCCCAGTTCAGCAACTCCCTCACCCTGGGCCCAGACGGGACACTCTACGCCGGCACGTCGTTCGGAGTCCTCTATGCCATTCAAGCCGCCGGGACGCTGGCCCAAAGCCCCTGGCCCAAATTTCACGCCGGCCTCGGGAACTCAGGCCGGTCCCCGGCGCCGCCTCCAGTCGTTCAGCCGTGGCTCAAGGTCACGGGCTTTTCCGAAGGAGGCTGTCTCGTCAAAGGCCAATTCGTCCCGGGACGTCCTTGTTTTGTCGAAGCTTCGGCCGATTTGCGGACCTGGTCCCGGCTCAGTCCAAAGGTCGCCGAAGACGGTCGCTTTGAGCTTGAGGATGCCACCGCTGATGTCGGACGACGGTTTTATCGGCTGCAGATGCAGCCCTAAGGCGGGGGGGGAGACGGCGGCGCGCGCCCGGCGCGGGCCCATGCTCTTGCCTCTAACATGGCGACGTTCCTTAGAGTGGGTCAGCTTTCACCTGACATGCTGTAGAAAGGAATGGTGTCGCCAAAGCACCTCCCTGAGGCTTGCCATGAGCCCGAAACGGAATCAACGTACTGCCGCTCTCGTTCTGTGGGCTGGCATTTTCTGGAGCGCATCCGTCTGCACCTCGGCGGTCAACCAAGACGGCTTTTCCGCGATCTTTTGGCGCAACCTTGCCGCTGATAACAACTCAGTATGGTTCATGCCCCAGATCATCCCGGAACAGGACGGTCAATACATCGTGCCCGCGCAGGGAGTGCTCACCCCAACGGATACGCCTTGTTGCTGGCACATTGTCGCCGCGGCCGACTTTAATCGCGATGGACAATCCGACCTGCTCTGGCGGGACGCCGCCACCGGGCAGACCGCCATCTGGCTGATGAATGGCACCACCCTCGTGGCGGCCAACTCCTTTCCCATCAACAAGGAGAATAATCGCTGCGCGACGGTCGATTCCTCCTGGGAAGTCGTCGGTGTTGCCGACTTCGACGGTGACGGCTATTCGGATATTGTGTGGCGGCAACCGACCTCCAACACAACCGCCGTTTGGTATCTGGACCTCGGTGGCACCAACACCACCAGGAATAGCGTCATTCCTTACCACGAAGGCGGGGGTGACTGGAAGCTGAGAGCCGTGGGCGATTTTAACCAGGACGGCTTGGGCGACCTTGTCTGGCAAAACGACATCAGCCGCCAAATTGCCATCTGGCATATGCGCAATACCAATCGCCTCGATGGACCCGTCCTGACCGACTACCCAGCTGGCTCGGGATGGATCATCGCCGGCGCCGGCTCTTTTAACCCGGTCGGCCACACCGACCTCTTCTGGCGCAACACCACCGCCACAACTCAAAACATGATCTGGTGGATGCACGACACCGTCCACGTCGGCACCTTCCCATGCGGCAATCTGCCTTCCAACTGGGAAGTCGGCGGCATTGCCGGTTATTCCAATGTCATGGCCCTGACCGCCGCCGCCCTGCTCGAGCCAAAAACCCTGACCTTAAACTGGCGCTTTGGTGACCAGCCCCTCCCCACCATCCGGCGGCGCGTGTTCGGCACTACTGCCTGGACAACCTTGACCAACAACTACCGCCCACAACACTATACCAACCTCGACCTGACCGTCGGCGAACGTTACGAATTCCTGGTCGGCGAAACCAATTATCTTCTCACCGCGATTGCCGGGAAACCTGACCCTCTTGAAGCCGGCAACCGCCAGGTCATTCTGGTCGTCGCAAACGACCTGACCAACTTTCTCTCCACCGATCTGGAAATATTTCGCACCAACCTAATCGGCGACGGGTGGACTGTGCTTCGCACCAATGTCGCCCCGCACGACGACTCTGTTTGGAACCATAACATCGCCCCAATCGCTTCCATCAAGGAATATGTCCGCCAGGTCTACGCCTCCGATCCGAGCCGAACCAAAAGCGTCCTCCTCATCGGCCATGGTCCCATTCCCTACGCCGGGTGCTGCAACCCGGACGGACATGGTGACCGGCCTTTGCCGGCTGATGGCTATTATGTCGATCTGGACGGCGATTACCATGACGCCACCCCCCCGTGTTCAGGCGCTTTGGTGGTGGGCGCGGAAGCGCGCCATGCCAGCGCCGCCAATGACGGCAAATGGGACGAAGTCCGCTTCAGCGCGCCGCTCAAGATGAGCATTGGCCGGATCGATTTCGCCAAACTGCCGGCGTTGGCCGTCGGTCCGGAGACCGATCTGGAGACTCAGCAGCGCCTCCTGCGCCAGTATTTGGCTAAGAATCTGCGCTATCGCCGCGGCGAACTTGTCTTGGCGAATCGAGCGGTGGTCGGGTCGCATTTCCGCGCTGCGGTTTCCCGTTACTACCAAGAAGCTTTGAAAAACAGCAGCCGGATTTTCGGCGCCTCCCCTCATAGCCTTGTGTTGGGGGACTGTTTGGCTCCGACCAACTCCGGCGTGTTCGGAATGTTGGCCGGCCAGGGCTCATCCGACCAGATCACAGGGCTCAACGGCGTCGACCACACTGCCGCCAGCCTGCGCAACGCCAATAACGAACCGAAGGTCCTGTTTACGGCGCTGTTTGGTTCCTATCTTATGGACTTCGGCTACACCAACGCCTTGATCCGATGCCTCCTGGCCACGCCCAACTACGGGCTCGCCGCATCCTGGTGGTCGGCTTTTGATTGGATATACGCGCGCACTCACCACACCTTGTGCTTTGAACAGCTCGGCCTTGGAGAAACGATCGGTTCGGCCATGTTGCGCACCATCAACAGTCAAGCCGACATCAACGTCGAAACCATTTACATCTCTCTCCAAGGCGACCCCACTCTGCGCCTCCAGATCGTCCGCCCCGTGTCCAACCTCACGCATGCTCTCGCCGACGGCGTCAAGCTCACCTGGTCAGAGTCGCCCGACACTTCCCAGTCCTTCGTCTACCGCAGCACCACTGGAATCGACGGCCATTGGACGAAGCTGACCCCGGCCCCAGTGACCGGCCTAACTTTCACCGACTTCTCTCCCCCGCCCGGCCCCAAGCTCTACCAGGTGCGAGCCTCGAATCTCCAATTGACCCCCAGTGGCTCCTATACCAACTTGAGCCAGGGGGCATTTGTGCTCGTGAACTAATCCAAGTTAAGTGGCTGTGGGCAAGTTGCTGTTTGTCGTCGTCCTGGCGTCGATGGGCCTGAAACCCGCAGCGGCGCCATTTCAGAATCTCGGCTTTGACGCCGCCGACACCAATAAAGCCTTTCACCCGGGCGTCATTCCTCTCCAGGGCGCCATCATCGACTTCCTGCCAGGCTGGCGGATTACTTCCAACTCGCGTCCGGTCGACTTCCTCTCGATTGATTTGGCGCCGATTGGATTCGACCTCGCCATCCTCTATTCGCCGGAAGCGTCCTCGCAAGGAGTTGGCGCTCCCGTCGAGGGAAGGTTTTCCCTCACCCTGGTGCCCGCTTTCGATGGGAACCGCGGGGAGACCTTGCCCGTTTGGCTGGAACAGAATGGCGATGTGCCTCCAGGAACAGACGCCATTCATTTTCTCGCCTACGGCTCAGGGCGTTTGGAGCTAAGCCTCAATCAATCGGTGGTGCCGCTGGTCTATGTCCCGCGCCTCGCCGGGGAACGCGGCATCTACGATGTCTATGGCGATGTTTCGCGGTTTAGCGGACAAACGGTTGATTTGCGCTTGAGCGGGCTGGTTTCGAGTTCGTCGTCCACCCAATATGGACTGGACAGCATCTCCTTCATCGTGCCCGAACCTGACCCGCTGGCGCTTTTGGCGGCCGCTGGCGGAGGCGCTCTTCTCGTCGGCCTGACTCGACTGCTAAGGTGCTGTCCCTCGCCTGGATCAGGACGGCGCCGGAAGACGCCTTGAACGTGCCGGCCTCGAAATGCCTGCGGTCATTTGCGACGCCTTCTTTCGCATCCTGGAAGTGAGATGATGATTCGGGACCGGCGTCGTTTTGGTCGCAGGAGTCGCTGACGCCGTTCCTCGTCTCCAGCTTGGGGTTTATTGACGCAGGCGAAAAAAGCGTTCGCGGTCGAACATCGGCAGCGAGGCACTGCTCGCGTCTGCGCCCGCCACTTTCGTCCAACTTGGCCGGTCCAAGCTCGCGGTGGTCTCAAGGACGAACCCGCTCGCGGCAGGCCAGGTCAGTTCCAGTTTGTCCCCAACCCGGCGAAAGAGCAACGTCGGCTCAGCTGCTGCTGGATGACTCAACCGCAGCAACACGGCGGTGATGTCCCCGGGATCCAGATCTTGCGTGCGGCCGGCAGCAGCCACCAGGGTCCCCTCTGCGGAAACGCCGTTCGCCGCCACGATCACCAGTCCTGCATTGGCAACTCCTGGTTCAGCGCTCAGCTCGTTCAAATCGACCATTCCTTTGTCGGCCATCCAAACGAATGGCCGATCGCGCGTGTGAAAGAGGAAGTAAGGAAGAGCGCCGTTTTCGTTCGTCAAGGTTCCGCCGAGGAGATACCCACGACCAGCGCTCCATCGTCGCTGATTCCGGTCGCGGCTGATTCGCTGTCGCCGTCGATCACGCCTAAATCCTGCAAACCACCCGTTTCGGTCCACCGGAAGGCGCGGGAACGACCAGCACTGTCCGACTGGCCCACGACCACCGATCCGTCCGCGGTGACGGCCGTCGCCACTGAATTAAAGAAGGCGCCGTCAAAGGCCCCTAAATCCTGGAATCCGCCCGCCGCGGTGTGCCGAAGGCGTGCCGCGCTCCTCCCGGGAACTGACTTACCCCAACAATGACGCGGCCATCAGCACTGACTCAAAAGCGCGCGAGAACCCCGCTTGCCCGCGGCCGATCGAGATCGACCAGGCCGCCGGCTTGCGTCCAGCGGAATGCGCTGCTCCTTCGCCCCTGTAGGACCCGCGGGCGCCGGGAGTAGCCGACGACGACGGCACCGTCGCTGCTCACGTCCGTTGCCACCGAGTTGTAGGTCAGATCCGAGACAGGTCCAAGCGTGCCCAAATCTTTTGCGTTTCCCGCTTTTTGTCCATCGAAAAGCGTGATAAGCGGGAGAATCGACCTGGGGTTGAATGAATCCAACCACGGTGGAGCCGTCACGGCTCACTTGGGTGCCCCCACCCGCCGCCAACTCGGTCTCGGGAAAACCGTCCGGTTGAATCAGAATGAGTTCGCCAGCATACGTAACGAAAGGCGCCAAAGTGCCAAAGCTTCCAGTGCTGATCGCATTTCCAGGTGAACTGCCCACCACCCGCCCTTCCAGGTAGCCGGCATACAATCGGTCAAGGGCAGGCGGGCCCAGCGGAAGGATAAAGTCCGGCTGCGCCTGGGCCAATCCAGGTCCCAGGCACGTGGCCGCGACCCACCTCAGCAGCCACAGAGCCGTACTTGGCAGCCTGGTCCGGTCCCTTCCGAATCGTCCTCCGAGCATCCTCCGAACATAGCGGGCAGCGGACAGCCCGCAACTGTTCTCAGGCGCGCGCTCCTTTGGGATCGCCTTGGGCGCTCCGCTTCCGGGCGAGCGGGGATAATCGCCCGTGGTATACTGCTGGGTGCTCTTCTTAATGGTTCGTCGCTTCGGCATCCTGGCTTGGTTGCTGAAAGGAGTTGCTGCCCTGGGTCAGCCGACAGATCCACTGGCTCTGCCTCCAGTGGGAGCCTCTGAACTGCAGATCATCTCGCCATCCGTGGTCGAGCTGAACCTCGTGAGCACTAAACCTCCAGGCCACGCTCCCGTCTCCGCTTGGGACTTTGTCGCCGACGACTCCTCTCTCCGCGCGCCGGCGACGAATCAACTGACCGTCCTGGTCAACGGACGTCCTCAGCCGATCCGCCGGGTGGGGCTGAAACGGCGGGTGCTCTACGCTCCGCTAAAGCGGCGGGACCTGCGGATTGGCAACTGGCTCTACCTTGAGCTCGAGCACGAACTCGCGGACGGCGACCAGGTGGAGGTCCTCGACTCAGGGGCACTTCTTGGATCGAACCGGCAGTGGCTCGGACAGGCTCGGCCAAGCCGTTGGAGTCCGGCCATCCACGTGAACCAATTGGGATATGTGCCCGCCTTCCCAAAGAAGGCGATGGTAGGCTATTACCTCGGCAATCTGGGTGAGCTGCCGCTGCCCAAATCCAGCGAAACAGAACCCACCTTCGCGATCGAGGACGCGAGATCAGGGCGGCGCGTCTTCTCGGGGCCGCTCCGCCTGCGGCCGGACCAGGGATTTACGTTCCCCACGTATCAAAAGGTCTGGCAGGCCGATTTCAGCGCTCTGCGCCAGCCCGGGGAATACAAGCTTGTCGTCCCAGGACTGGGTGAATCGTATCGGTTCTGGATCGATGAAGGGATCGCGGCCGGATTTGCCCGAGCCTACGCTTTGGGGCTGTATCATCAGCGGTGCGGATCAGCCAACGAGATGCCTTACACCCGATTCACCCACGGTCCGTGTCATTTCGCTCCGGCAGAGGTGCCCACTAAACAATTCAAGGCCACGCAGCAAATGATCCGGAACATGGCCGACGACGCCAAAAAAGAGCCGCGCCATTCCGCGCCGCCATTGGTCGGCGTCGAGGCCAGCCTGTATCCATTCGTCCGGCAAGGAAAAATAGACGTCAGCGGCGGGCATCATGATGCGGGCGACTACAGCAAATACACCATCAATAGCGCCGCCCTCATTCACTATCTCGTCTTCGCCGCCGACGCCCTGCCAGGAGTGGGGCAGTTGGATAACCTGGGCGTCCCGGAAAGCGGGGACGGAAAGAGCGATTTGCTGCAGGAAGCCAAATGGGAAGCCGATTTTCTCGCCAAAATGCAGGACGCCGACGGCGGCTTTTACTTTCTGGTTTATCCGAAAGACCGGCCCTACGAAGACGACGTCCTGCCCGACCATGGTGATCCGCAGGTTGTCTGGCCCAAAAACACCTCCGCGACCGCGGCAGCGGTGGCGGCGCTGGCCCAAGCTTCCTCCTCCCGGCTCTTCCGTCAGCAATTCCCGGAAGCGGCGGAGCGCTATTGGCAAGCAGCCCTGAAAGGGTGGCAGTTTCTTGACCAGGCCATCAAGCGGCACGGCCGCGACGGCGCCTACCAGAAGATCAGTCATTACGGAGACGAGTTCCTCCACGACGACGAGCTGGTTTGGGCTGGCACGGAGATGTTCCTGGCGACCGGAGACCGAACCTACGAACAGTCGGTCATCAAACAGTTCGATCCAGCTGATCGCGAGACGCGACGTTGGACATGGTGGCGCATGTTTGAGGCCTACGGTTGTGCCATTCGGAGCTACGCGTTCGCGCCTCAAACGCGGCGCAACGAATCAGAGTTGACCCCTGGCTTTCTGACGCAATGCCGCAACGAAGTCCTGGCTGCCGCCCAGGATCAAGTCAGGTTCGCTCGCGAGAGCGCCTACGGCACTAGTTTCCCCGACCCGAGCAAGCGGTTTCGTAATGCCGGCTGGTACTTCTCCCCCGACCGGGCCTTTGACGTGGCGGTGGCAGCGGCCTTGGATCCAAATCCGGCCGGTTCAGCGGCGCGGGACACCCTGCTCGAAGCGGTCGTCTCGAATCTGAATTTTGAAGGGGGCTGCAACCCGGTGAACATCGTTTACGTCACGGGCCTCGGATGGCGGCGGCAGCGTGAACTGGTCCACCATTATGCGCAGAACGATCAGCGTCTCCTGCCGCCGTCGGGGCTGCCGATCGGCAACATTCAAGCCGGCTTCCAATTCCTTCATCATTATCAGAAGGAGTTGGGACAACTTTCATTTCCGGCGGATGGCGACGAAGCAGCTCCCTACCCCTTCTATGACCGATGGGGCGACAGCTTCAACGTGACCACCGAATTCGTCATTCCCAATCAGGGTCGCAGCCTGGCCACACTTGCCTGGTTAATGGCCCAGACCAGTTTGACCAACCAACCCTGGCGACCGGAAGGAAGCGGGCGGATCGTGGGTCTGCCGGCTTCACCCAAGCTCGGCGAGTCCTTCACCGCGCGAGCCGAAGCGCGCGGCCTCGATCTGACTAAGGCCCGCATTGTCTGGGAAGGACAAGACGTGCAACCGCAGTTCGGCGATTCCATCTCGGTGCGGCCGCGGACCACTGGGAAAGCATGGCTGGAGATGGAGGCGTCCTGGGCCGATGGGCGCCGAGTGGTCGCGATGACCAATTGGGTCGTGGCACCTCCCTAAGCCTAAGTAAGTAAGTTTGCTAAGCCCGGCCAAGTTCGCGCTCCCATCTCCGATCGTGCTCCTGGCTCCCCGCTCCGCCCTTTGCCGGACCACGGGCTCTCGCCTGCCTCTAACCACTGACCAATTTTTAGCGCCCCTTGGGTCGCTGCAGGGGACGAGTGACCGCCCGGGGCTTGGCCGCGTCCGGATCGCTCGTGTAGATCGTAATGCCGTTGCGAAAAAGCGCCTTCATCAGAATGCGCTGCAAGTCGGAGATGGATTGGACCCCGAGGATCACTTCGTTTTTGAGGCCGATCTCGGCGGCCGTGCTCTTACCCGGGTGTCGCAAGCTGCTGTAAGTGAGTTTGCCGAGAGTCAGGTTGAGCACATCAATACCGCCGAACGCGTAGCCGAGGATATGCTCGGGCGGTCGCGCCTGATGGCCCGTTCCGGCCGGACTCCAATCGTCTAGGCTCAGGACGAGATTCGTCCGACCATCTTTCGCTTCGACCACGTTGATTTCGGTGACGACTGCGCGCAGGAGCTTCAAATGCAACCGCTGCCGGGCGAGGGCCCCGCGGTAGTACACAAGGTGCAAATCGGGAATGACCAGGAATGGTGAACCGCCGAACTCGGGCGGGTTATAGAGCTTCAGATCATCGAGAGTGATGGTTGGCGAGAGGAGGCCCAATTCCAGCTTCCCAATCTTCACCTCCATGCCGGTCTGGGTCCGGATGCGTTGCTCGAGGAGAGACTTGGCCAATATGTCTTTCAACAAAATGACCGCAACGATCAGCAACAGTGCAAGCACCAGGAAGCGGAACGCCCAGCGGACGACGAACTTGATCACGCAGGCAGATCCTCCGGCCGCACTTCGAGACACTCATCCTGGTCTTCCCAAATCACTGCAGAGTAAGTGTCCAGGAATTTGGGGAGGATGTCGCGTCCGGCGGCCGCCAGGAGCCTCTCGGCGTCCGCGGCCGCTTGCTCCAAGGCCTGGTCGTAATCCCCGACCCGCTTCCGTTGACGATCGTCCCAATGAGCAACCGCGTGGACAGGACTATACTCATGGGACCAGGTCCGGACGGCAGTCTGAAGGTCCTCAGGCAATTCTTCAAAGGGCACCGCGGTTCCGGAACAATGCTGGCAAATGAGACCTGATTCGAGGACGTCCCGGGTGAAAAGAGGCAGGAGGGGCGCGCGGCAGCAAGGAGCTTCGAGATACGCTTGGGGCGGATGGGCCAGGCGTTTGAGCCAGACCTGCCTTTCGTGCGAAACCTGGGCCGCGAGCCGATAAGCGCCCACCAGCGGATGCGAGAAGCGCCAGACTCGCCCCTGCAGCTGGCTGAGCGTTTGGGACATCCAACGGGCCAGGGTCAGATCGTCGAAGTCGCGGAAGACGCCGCAATACTCCGACCAAAGCCGTTCCAGCGGCGACTCAGACATTTCACCCATGCGCCCTCAGCTTAAACGGATGAAAGGAAGTGCAAAGTGCAAAGTAAGAGGCCACCACAGCTCCGCGGAACCAGTCGCCGCCCGAAGTCCACCACCCGCCCGGTCCCTCCTGGAGCTTGAGCCCCGGAGTTCTTTCACCGGCAAATCTGTTGCGAGGCGATTCCCGTTCCGTTATCCATCATCATCGCCGTGGATGTTCTGAACGAGCCGTCACACTCCGATCCGTTCGCGCGACCTCTCACTCAATTGCGCGGGGTCGGCCCGGAGCGCGCCGCGCAACTCGGCCGCCTCGGCCTAAAAACGATCGGCGACCTGCTTCTTCACCGGCCGCGCCGATACGAGGATCGGCGACATGTCCTTTCCATTGCCCAGTTGGAATTGGGGCGGCCGTCCGCGGTCCGCGGCACGATTGTGGCCTTGGGATTGAAACGCTACGCCCGAGGCCGGAAATCGGTCTTCGAGATCATTCTGGATGATGGGACCGCTCGGTTGCACTGCCGCTGGTGGAACCTGCCTTACATGCAAAACTACTTCCAATCCGGCGACGAGGTGCTCGTTTTCGGCAAAGTGCTGGCCCTGGAACCGCGCGCCATCGACCATCCGGAAACCGAAGTGATCGATAGCGGGGCCGATGCTTCTATTCACCTCGATCGGATTGCCCCGGTTTACTCCCTGACCGAAGGACTTCCCCAGCTGCGTTCGCTGCTTTGGCGTTGCCTGGAGGCAGTTGCCAAGCACATTCCGGAACCGTGGCCGGCGGAGCTGGCTCCGCAGTTCCAAAGCCGCCGTTCTGCCATTCAGTCGCTCCACTTCCCGGCCGAACTGCCGGAAGCGGAGGCGGCACGCCGGCGGCTTGCACTCGATGAACTGGTCGCCTTGCAGTTATCCCTGCTGCACCGGCGCCAGACCCTCGTAGCGGGCGCAGGAAGGAGCCTGTTGCGCCGACAACCGGCTGATCAAACCATTTCTGCGTCAGCTAGGTTTTCAGCTGACCCCTGCGCAGACTAAAGTCCTCCGCCAACTCCGGAATGACATGGCGAGCGGCGTGCCGATGCGCCGGCTGTTGCAGGGCGACGTCGGTTCGGGCAAGACAGTGGTGGCCGCTTGCTGCGCCTTGTTTGCCATCGAGAGTGGTTTCGAAGTCGCTTTGATGGCGCCAACCGAAGTGCTCGCCGACCAGCACTTCGCCACCTTTCGGCGCTGGTTCGAACCCCTGGGCATCCGCGTGCGAGTCCAAACAGGCAGTTACAAAAGCGGGCCGGCAGAGGCGCTTGGTCAGGCCGGAACGGCGGATGGCAAGGGGCCGAGCGGCCTGCCGAACCCAACCGGAGACGGGTCAACCTCGGGCGTCGGTTCCATGATAGTGGGGACTCATGCCCTGATCGCAGATCAATTCCACCCGGCGAACCTCGGCTTGGTGATCATCGACGAACAGCATCGCTTCGGGGTCGCTCAACGTGAACAACTCGTCCGCAAAGGGCCTTATCCCCATCTCCTCGTCATGACGGCTACACCTATTCCCCGCACCCTCGGCCTGACGGTATACGGCGATTTGGATATTTCCATCCTGGACGAAATGCCGCACGGTCGGACGCCGATTAAGACTTTCGTTCGCAGCCGGGAGAGCCTGGAAAAGGTCTGGGAGTTCGTCCGTTCACAACTGGTGGAGGGACGGCAAGCTTTGCCGTCTATCCGCGTGTGGAAGAAGAGGACCAGGGCTTGAAGGCAGCGACGCGTGAGTATGTAAAGATGCAACGAGCGCTCGAGCCGTATCGAACGGGCCTATTGCACGGCGGGCTTCCCGCGGAAGAGAAGGAATCCACCATGAAGGCGTTTCGGGCAAACGAACTGCAGGTCCTATTTGCGACTTCTTTGATTGAAGTGGGCCTCGACGTCCCCAACGCCACCGTCATGCTCATCCACGACGCTGACCAGTTCGGCCTGGCGCAACTCCACCAACTGCGCGGCCGCATCGGCCGCGGGGCGCACGAATCCTACTGCGTTCTGATCGGTCGAGGGAAGACGGACGCAGCCAAACGCCGTCTGCAAGTGCTGGCCGAGACAACCGACGGTTTTCGAATCGCGGAGGAGGACTTGAAGCTGCGCGGCGCGGGCGATCTGCTCGGCCAGGATCAGAGCGGATTGCCTCCGTTTCAGTTCGCGGACCTGCTGGAGGATCTGGATCTGGTCCAGCAGGCCCGATTCACCGCGGCAGCCATCTACCGGGCGCGAGCTACCGGTTAACTGGCCGCTTAGGCCATGGGGTCAACTGCCCGGTCAACCCTCACAGCACACCGCTAGTGTGCTGTCCCTTAAGTCCGTAGGCTTTTGCGGCGAGGAATTTGGCACGCTCGCAAGGCGCGAGTGAGGCGCAGACCCGCAGCGGTCTGTAACGAGCGAGCAACGTCGCGAGCGTGCCAAAGAACCGCCGCCCTAAGGGTTGCGCTGAAATGACTTGCAGGCTTTGTTGTTCCTCAGTCACAGAGCGCTGCAGCTATGCTCCTTCGTCACGCCGCGCCTGCAAATCATTTGAGCGCAACAAAAGCTTACGGACTTAAGGGACAGCACACTAGATGCGCGAGTTTCGCCCCTTGCGCTGCGGCCAGAATCAACTTGCCGCAGCGCTCATCGCCGTCCTCAGCCAACTCCTAGCGTTTAAACAATCGATAGAACGCTGCCGTTCCGCTGATCGGATCGGTGGCCGTGCTGGCGCCGGACGTGCCCGCGACGTCTTGCCAATTGGAGTCGGTCAAGCTGGTCGACTTTTGCAGCACGACGCCAGCGGCGCCCGTCCACGTCAGGACGACGTTATTGCCCTGGTGCGCGATGGCAATGGTTGGATTGGAAGTCGCCTGGAGGCTGTACAAACCGAAGTCATCAATGCCGAAATACCAGCTGTCGGTGCCGGCGTGGGCGAAACGGAATCGGACCTTGGCTTGATTGTCCGCCTGTTCCAGCCGGAACAATTCGACACGCTTTGATTCGACGGCATTGTCGTCCACTCGCGCGCTGATGTACGGAGCGAGGCTGGCGGCAATCTCGGCGCCAATAAATGCCCCGTAACTCCCGCCTTTCTCTTCAGCCGTGACCGGGTCGGTGTAACGGGCAATGTCGCTCTGTTCGTTGCTAAAGGTCGCGACCGCGTCCACTTGGCCCGATTCGTCCCGGACCACGTCGCCGGCATCGAGCAGGTAGATAATCGGCAACCATTTCTGCCCGCCATCGATCGAATACTCGACCGCCGCGATGCTGTCCTGGTTCTGCTCCCATAGACTATGGAAGGAGAGGTAAACGTCGGTCTTTCCGGACAGACTGAAGTCGGGCGTGAACAGGTAGACCACTTGGCTGGCGCCATTGCGGTAGCCGGAGTCGCCGAAGACAAACCGGCCGCTCGCAAGGTTGGTCACGACTTCGCCATTGACAATGTTCGCCGGGTTGAACGAGAGCACCCGCTTATAATCGTTTTCGTAGGAGTCAGGGTTGTTCGGATCGCTATAAGTCACAAAGGAACCCCGAAACCGGTCGACATTGACCACCGTCCATTTGGCATAAGCTGCCGAATCCAGGTTCCCAAAGTCCACGTCCGAACTTGAAGCACTCTGGTCCGTGTAGCTGACTTCCGTCCATCCGGCCGGCAACGAGCCTTCCGGGGTCGAATCGAAGTTCTCGAAGTAGAGCGGGGCCGGCAAAGTGATATTGACCGTCTGCGCGGCCGTGAATGAGTACTGTTCCGTCCGCGAGACTGGCGGTGTGGCGGTATCGACATAAACCAGGCGCACCTGATTACTCGAGAGCGGCAACAAGACTCCCGGCGGATCGAACACAATCTTGGTAATACTATTCGTCTTGGCAACGGTGGGCGTGACTTTCACGCCGTTGAAATAGAGTTCGATCGAACTTGGGTTGACTTGGACCGTGTCGCCATCGCCAAGCTGGATTTGAAGGGCCGAGGTTGCGGGGACATTCGTCGCGCCCGGCGCCGGGTCGACATACCGGACGTACGTCGGGCGTTCCGTTGTGATGCTGCGAAATGCCTTGACACTCCCGCTGGGATCGTTGACGAAGACGCGGTTCTCATCGGCGAACCAGACAACGTTCGCTCCCCCGCCGGCCTCGTAATAGAGCAGCCGGAAGGAGTAAAGCCCGGCCTGCGAGATCGAGAAGCTGAAAGTGGTATCGGCCGCGCTGCGCCCCCCTTCCGCTTCCCCCACGGTGATTCGCCCAAACCAGTCACGGGCATCGCGACCCGCGCTCAAGCGGAAGCCGTCGTCGCTATTCACAATCATCGTGTAGGTGCCCGGCTGCAGATCGAGAAAAGTCACCGCTTCCAGCGAGAAATCATCGTTGCTCGGCGCCCCGTCTGGAATGCCCGGAAACAGCGCCGTGGCAGCTCCTGCCTGATCGTAATCGATGACACCTGCCTCCGGATACGTGCCATCCGCATCGAAGCCGGTCTTGTTCGCAATATCGGCGTACGGTTGACGGGTTGCCGGATCGAGCAAGGCACCAGCCAACTGAGCTTCGGCTCGCGCGCTCGAAGCAACCAGGCGGACGAAGCCAACCTGCGCCGGATCAGCCTGCACCACCCGCACCTTGAAACCTGGCGCCGTCTGGTTAGCTGCCGTCCGGGGCCAGGCAAAGCTCGGGGGAATTTGAACCGGCTCAACTGCCAGCGCTACAACCGGGCTAGCAGCCAATAGCAGGACAAGGAGATTTAGTCGTTTCATATCGATCAACCGTGTTTTTGTTGAGAGCCCAGCAGACTTGTCCTGCCAGTATGAAACCCTCTGCCGCCTAAACTCAAGTATCGAAACGTGAAGATCCAGTGACAGCTGGTGGCGATCAGCGCCGCCAACTCACGACACTCCCCCGGCCCAACCAGCCGGCCTCCACGCTGGCGGAGACCAGGCCGCTCCTGGAC
This sequence comes from Verrucomicrobiota bacterium, assembly GCA_046346765.1. Lineage (GTDB taxonomy): Bacteria > Verrucomicrobiota > Verrucomicrobiia > Limisphaerales > SIBE01 > JAXMHN01. The sequence goes on from JAXMHN010000055.1 coordinate 41,274, forward strand.
CCTTGCCCTGACTGCGCTCGTCCGTCATAATCGCGATCAGATCACCATGATACTCTGCCCCCGCACCCTTCCCACCCTGCTGGCCGGCGCGCTTTGCCTTTCCACATTTGCGGGCGGCCCGGCCACAGAGACCGCTTTCCGGGAATCCGAGCTGATCTTCCCGTTGGAGCATTGGCACAATCACGCTTCCTGTGTGGTGGAAGCCCCGAACGGAGATCTGCTCGTCTGCTGGTTTCATGGCTCGGGAGAGCGGAAGGCGGATGATGTCAAAGTGGAAGGCGCGCGCCTGCGGAAGGGGGAACGAACCTGGAGCCCACGCTTCACGATGGCGGATACCCCGGGCTATCCCGACACAAACTGCGCCATGTTCATCGATCCCAACGGGCGGCTCTGGTTGCTCTGGCCAACCATCCTGGCCAATGAATGGCATACCGCCTTGATGAAGTACACGATTTCGGCCGATTACCTGCAAGATGGTCCTCCCCGCTGGTCGTTCAGTTCCGTCCTCCATGTCACGCCGGGCAAGGAGTTCGAGGAGGCCGCTCTTCAATTCGCGGTGGCCCAGGAACAGTCCCTTCTCTCCAACCCTGCGCTCGAGCTGGAGCCGGGCATCGATACCAGTCGGTGGCTCCAGGAACTGCGCGTTCACGCCCAGGACAAACTCTACCGGCGCCTGGGTTGGATGACCCGTGCCCACCCTTTTGTCCTCGAAAATCAGCGCCTGATTGTGCCGCTGTATTCGGACGGGTTTTCCTTCTCACTGATGGCGATTTCAGATGACTGGGGCGACCATTGGCACGTCAGCACCCCCTTGACGGCGGCCGGCAATATTCAGCCGAGCGTCGTGCAACGGCGCGACGGATCGCTCTTCACCCTCATGCGCGACAACGGACCTGCCCCGAAGCGGTTGCACCAAAGTGAGTCACGGGACCGCGGCGAGACTTGGAGTCCAGTCGTTGATTCCCCTCTGCCCAATCCAGGTTCGGGCGCCGAAGTCATTTCTCTGCGCAATGGGCATTGGGTACTGATCAGCAACGATACTGAAAAGGGACGGCACAGTTTGGCAGTCCAGGTCTCCGACGATGAAGGCCAAACCTGGAAATGGAAACGCCACCTGGAATGGGTGGCTCCCGGCCCCGAAGCGGGATCATTCCATTACCCGAGCATCATCCAAGCGAAGGATGGGACCCTGCACGCCACTTACAGCTATCACCTCGCCAACCGCAATCTCCCGAAAGATGCGGATGGTGATCCGGCTGCCAAATCGATCAAGCACGCCCATTTTAACGAAGCGTGGATTCAGCAAGGCGACACCGACAGCCCACCATCGACGCCGCAGCGCCAGTAGCGCGATAAAATCCTCCCCAACCGGTTCGCCTGGGCGAACGTGGTCCGAATGGCCGACGCGTCCCGGTGTCCTGGAACTCAGAACTCAAAGCTGACGCCAGCCAACCGCTGCTGCAACTCACCCAACACTCGTTTCTCGTCGGCTTGATCTTTGGCTGTGAACGTCACGCTGAACCGCAGATAAGCCCCCGCATCGTCCCATGGGACTGTCGAGATCAATTTTTCGACGATCAGCCATTGAGAGACGTCTTCGGCGGTCTTGAATTCGATCCGCGCGCCGCCCTTGATGTTAGCGACCTTGGGCGCCTTGACGTAGAGGAAGAAGGAGCCTTTCGGCTTCTGGGCATTGAAGCCCAACTGCCGCAGCACCTGGACGAGACCATCCATTCTTCGGGAATACTTCGCCGCGATTTTCTGAGTGATTTCAGGATGATCAAAACAGTAAGCAGCCGCGTGCTGGATGGCGAGGAACTGGCCGGAATCCGTGTTGTCCTTGACATCTCCATACGCTTTGACGACAAGCGGGTTGCCGACGACGAAGCCGCATCGCCATCCGGTCATATTGAACGTCTTGCTCGTCGAATGCAGCTCCACCGCCACTTCCTTCGCCCCTCGCACTGACAGAATGCTGAGCGGCTCACCTTCAAAAACCAGGGCGGCATAAGCCGCGTCGTGCACGATCACGACGCTATTGCGACGGGCAAACTCGATCGCCTTGGCGAAGAAGTCGCGGGTAGCGCTGGCGCCGGTAGGATTGTTCGGATAGTTGAGCACCAGCACCTTGGCGCGAGCTAAGACATCCTTGGGAATCGAGTCCAGGTCGGGCAGAAAGCCATTTTGCGCTGTCAACGGCAGGTTGTGAACCTGCCCGTTGTAGTATTTGGAGTGGGTTCCGAAGACAGGGTAGCCTGGCGTGGTCATCAACACGTAATCGCCAGGATTGATCAGGGCGGTCGGCAACATTGACAAAGCCGCCTTGTTCCCAATGGAATGGATCACCTCGGTTTCGGGATCGATACCTTTCACGCCGCAGACGCGGTCCAGATAACGCGCCGCCGCCTCTTTCAGGGTCACGTCGCCGTTATCCGCATAGCCCCTGTTCTGCGGCTTCTTCGCTTCTTCATGCAGCTTTTCGACCACCTCCGGGAAGGCCATTTCATCCGGTTCTCCCACCCCCATGTCGATGATTTCAGCGTTCGGATGCGCCGCCAGAGCCGCTCGCTTGGCCCGCTTGATCTTCTCGAACTTATAGATGGCGGTCGATTTGCCGTACTGTCGCCCACCAATCCGGTCGGCAAAAAGATTCTGAATATAAGGGTCTGACATAACGTAACGCTACCTGGCCTTCGAATTCAGGGGCGGACAGTAACGCACCGCATTAGGGGGCGCAAGCACGCGGTTGGCCGCGGCGAGCGACGAACTTAGATCCAGGCTGCAGTTGATTCTTCGCAAAATCTTCTGCTGATCTCTCATCCGAAGGCACTTGCATGCGTGTTCACCCTTGGGGCGCCCTTGGGAACACGAACTCGAAGCCAGCTTCCGCCAGGGTCAGGTCTTCTTTAGCGTAAAGCCAGGCGGCAGCTTGGGAGTGCCCGGCGCCGGGGCGGGAGCCGCGTCATCCTGGGCAGGTTCTTCGGCGGCGCCAGAGAGCCCCAACTCCATCAGGCGCTTCCGTGCTTTTTCGGCGGCGCCCGTCTCCTTGTATTCCGTATCAATGCGGCGCAGGAGAGCGACGGTTTTCTCGTGCTGATTCAACTTGCCGTAGAGGTTGCACAGGTGAATGGCAGCCCAGCCCCAACGCTCGGGTTCGAGTTTATGCTCGAGGACCTCCTCGTATTCGAGGGCGGCCGCGAGAGGATTAGCGAGGTCCTTTTCGTAGATTTCCGCGATGCGGAGGGCGACGTGCTGTTCGCGGGGATTATTCTTGAGGTATTCGCGCATCAAGCCAATGGCTTCGAGGTAGTGGCCATCGGCCCAGACTTGCTCGGCCGCGTCATATTCGGGATTGCCCATGCCTTCGCCCTCGTCATTGTAAAGGCCTTTGACCACCCGGTTTCCAAAGTAGTGCGCGACGTCGTGTCCAAGGAGGAGGCCAAGACCGACGACCGAGACGAAAAACAGAGCGCCCCATGTGAGCATGCGAGCGTAGCCGCCGCTGGTCCGCGGGCTCTCGTCTTTGCTCAGGGCGGGGACCTCCTGGAGATTGCTGCGTGAAGCATCGGAAGGCTGATGCATCAATTGCTTGTAGTGCGATACGGCGAGGAATCCGAACAGACAAGTCCCTACCAACAGCACCGCATACAACCCGAGTTTGATCTCGTTACGCATTGGTTCAACCTGGGCTTAATTAAGCAGATAAATGGCCAAGAGAAAGGCGAAACTTCGTGCCCGAGCCGTGTGCAGTGAGACGCTCACCCCGTGGAACTGGGCAGGAACCGGGGCGGTCGCCGCACGCGGGTGCCCACCTCAAAAGCGAACGCCACCTTGAGCAAAATCGGCTCACTGTAGGCTCGCCCAAAAAACGAAAGGCCCACCGGCAGCTCCCCGACAAATCCGGCCGGCACCGTGATGCTCGGATATCCAGCCACGGCCGCCAGTTGGGTGCTGCCGCCGATGTCGCGGTCGCCATAAACGAGATCGGTCACGTGGGCCGGCCCGGCGGTCGGCGCCACCAGCGCATCGAGCTGATTCCGATCCATGACCAGGTCAATTCCCTCGCGGCGAGAGAGGCGGCGGCAGGTTTGCAGCGCCTCCGCGTACGCACCCTCGGTCAAAGGACCCTTCGCTTGCGCGCGCACCATCAGGTCTTGCCCAAAGTAGGGCATTTCGCGGTCCCGGTTCTGCTCGTTGAACTCGATGATATCCTGCAACGTTTGCACGCCATGTCCGCGCCCGAGGCCGCTCAAGTAAGCGTTCAAATCCGCTTTGAACTCGAAAAGCAAAACCTCCATTTCCGCCGACCCAAGTTTGTCGGTGGAAGGGATGTCGATCGGGTCGATGATCACCGCCCCAAGGCCGCGCATGGCCTCAATCGCCTCCTCGAACGGCTTGGCCGCGCCCGGATGCAGATCAAATAGCTTGCGCGCGACGCCGATCCGCGCCCCCTTCAGGCCGTGTGGATCGAGAAAACCGGTGTAATCAGTATGACGCTTTTCCGGGCTGGCGCCAGTGATCGCATTGCGCGGATCCGCCCCGGCTAGAACACCCAAAAGGGCGGCCGCGTCGGTCACACTTCGAGCCATCGGCCCGGCCGTGTCCTGGCTATGAGCAATCGGTATGATGCCGGCCCGGCTCACGAGACCGAGGGTGGGCTTGATGCCCACGATGCCGTTCACCGATGACGGAGACAAAATCGACCCGTCCGTCTCCGTCCCGACGGAAGCAGCGCAGAGGTTTGCGGCGACTGCCGCCCCGGACCCGGAACTGGACCCGGAAGGGTTCCGATCCAAGACGTAAGGATTGCGCGTAAGTCCGCCGCGGCCGCTCCACCCGCTGGTGGATTGGGAGGAACGGAAGTTGGCCCACTCGCTCAGGTTGGTTTTGCCCAAAATGACGGCGCCGGCTTCGCGCAAGCGTTGGACGACAAAGGCATCCTGCCGCGGAGCCGCTCCACAGAGGGCGAGCGAGCCGGCGGTAGTGCTCATGCTGTCGTGAGTGGCGATGTTGTCCTTGATCAAAATGGGAATGCCATGGAGGGGGCCACGGCGCCCGCGGGCTTTGCGTTCGCGATCCAGGTCGCGCGCGATGGCCAGGGCTTCGGGATTGAGTTCGATGACCGAATTGAGGTTGGGCCCGTGACGATCGAGGGCTTCGATGCGTTCGAGGTATTTTCGGGTCAGGGCAAGGGCGGTGAGCCGCTTGGCGTCCATGGCCGTTTGCAGGTCGGCAATGCTCCACTCCTCCCATTCGAAACGGCCGACCGGCCGGGTGGCGGCCCAGAGCTCCCCTGACTTGGAGCCGGCGCCGACCACTGCTCCCAGTGTTGCCGTAAGAGCGGTCCCAAAGAAAGTGCGGCGGTTCATAACGGTCTCCCGGCAGAACGTGGGTGGCGCATCACGAGGCAAAGAGTGCCCGCGCCGGTCGCGGCGCGCAAGCCGCACCTGGTCGGCGCCTGGACGAGCCCGCGGGCATCGGCCGGTTGCCCTTTGACCCTATCCTGACGCCCCCTGACAGGTCGCGTCTTCGTGTTACATTCCATCATGGAAGGTCTAGATGAAAAGGGAGTGATCAGCGCATGCCCGCAGTGCGGGCAGCGGAATCGGATTGGGTTCGCCCAATTACTGAATCGGGTGCGTTGCGGCAAATGCGGCACTGAACTTCCGCCTCCGGCGGCGCCGATGGCGATCGGGACGGAGGCGCAGTTCGACGCGTTGGTCGGGCGAAGTGCCGTGCCCGTGCTGGTGGACTTTTGGGCGGAGTGGTGCGGTCCATGCAAGATGCTGGCTCCGGAGCTGAGCAAACTGGCCGCGGCCACGGCTGGCGAGCTGATCGTGGTCAAGGTGAACACGGAAGCGGCGCCGGCGATGGCACAACGCTATCGGATCCACTCCATCCCCACGCTGGTCCTTTTCGCCGGCGGCACCGAAGTCGCCCGCACGTCCGGGGTCCAACCCGCATCGGCGCTAAGAGATTTTGTGACCCGAAGCGTCGGAGCTGCGGCCGGACGATGAGACCACGTCCGGGCGGCGGCTTA
>JAXMHN010000056.1:0-47096 GCA_046346765.1 Verrucomicrobiota bacterium
ACGACAACGGCCAGCTCCAGATGGAAGTCTCCACGGTTCGGGGCCAGTTCTGCGGACGCAACCGAATCTGGTTGCGCGATGGGACGCTGCTTTCCGAGCGCTACTATTTGCGCGGTCGCGTTGTAAGCGCGGACGAATACCGCGAAGCGGTTGCGAAAGACCGGAGGCTCCCGAGCTATCGCGGCACGCCCGCGAAACCGCTGCCCAGAGACGGCTTGACTGAAAAGCACATTTACCGCGTGTTCCTGGAATCGCTCCTTGAAAAACCGAAGCAGACCGATGCGAAGGAATGGTTGCACAGGAACGGAGGGGAACCGGCGGCCCATTCACTCGGGCGCTTCAAGCGCGAGCGTGACGCCGCGAAATTCGTGGAAGCACTCTACCACGCAGGAGCGGCGAAAGTGATCGCGCCTGACATCTACAGCAACAAGGCAGGGGACCAATTCGCGGATTGCCTGCTCGTGCGCTTGCCTAGGGACCCTGCGAAGCGAAAGGCTGTCCGACGGATCTGCGCCCAATTGCGGAGTCGTGACCTCGGTGCGGTGAAACCAACCGGGGACATCGGCGAGGCCTACCTGTATCTCTACCTCGGTTGATTCAGAGGACGACGAGGCAGTCCCGGGTTTCATCCAGCGCCAGAATGCCGCACGCCGGTCTTGCAGCGAGCAAGCATTCACTGACCGCGTCCCCCACCAGCTTTTCGACGGCATCGCGCATTGGCCGGGCGCCGAGCTTTGGATGAAATCCCTTTCGCACGAGGAACGGCAACACCGTCTTGTCGAGTTCGAGCTTGTGGCCGCGCGCCGCCAGGAACTCGATTTCACGGGCCAGGAACTTCTCAGCAATCTCCAACTGATGTTCGTAGCTCAGGCGATGGAAAACGAGTTTTTCATTGACGCGGGCGAAGATTTCCGGGCGAAGGGCCTGCTGTGCTCGCGCGAGGACATGGCGCTCCAGCGTCGCGGCATTTGAATGCTGAAGGCTCATCAATTCCGATGAACCGGTATTTGACGTAAGCCAGATGTAGAACCCACTGAAATCGAGTGTTTGGCCGGTTGCCACCGTAATCCGCGCCGCATCCAACAGTTGCAGCAATATGTCCAGCACGCGCGGATGCGCCTTTTCCGCTTCGTCAAACAGCAGTGACCCTTCCGCCGCGCGTTCACGCACGCCGCCCAGGTAGCCGACTTCACCGAGACGAGCTCCAAGCAGCAAGCCCAGCGCTTCCTGATTCTGAAATTCACTCATATCGAAACGGAACAGCTGACTGGCACCAAAGAGTTGGATCGTCGTCACGACCACCGTTTCTGTTTTGCCCACCCCCGTTGGCCCAAGCAGCAAGAAACTCCCGCGCGGACGGACAGGTTTTGTTAGACCGAGTTCGCCTCGCCTCACGGAGGAAATGATTCTCGGCAGTGCGTGGGACTGTCCGCGGATCTCGCGCGGCAATAGGGCGTCCAGTTCGTGGAGCTTCGCGAGCTTCAACGGGTCTGTCGTTTTGTTCATCCCCGAGTTGTAGCCGGGACTGAGCGTGAATGTTGTGTAGGAGATACACCACCCAGGCACGCGCGTGTGAGATGGTCATCGCGTGTTCGGCGGAAAAGCCGCTCTAGACGATAGAAAAACAAATACACAAACACGTATGAAGTTCACCAAACACATCAGTCCGAAAGTTCGCTCGCGGCTGCCCTCGATTCTGATGGCGGCGGGAATCCTCACCCTCAACGCTATGCCTGCCTTCGCGCAGGCGTTCAGCTCCACCGAGCTTAAGACCGGCATCAGCAATAGCCTCGCCGTGATCATGATGTTCGGTTTTGTGCTCGGGATCGCCTGTGTCATTTACGGCGGCTTCGCCATCCGGCGTGGTGACGTGGACCAGGGCAAAATGTCCATCATCGGCGGCGCGATCATCGCCGCGGCTCCGGCCGTAATCTTTGCGTTCTTCAAGATTTTCGGCCTCGACACGAACAGCACCGTCGGAGTCGGCACTTTCTGACCTCGCAACGCATCCCGCATCGACCGCCCCGAGCCACCATGAAAACCGATCTTCGCCTCACCGATACCAACGCCGCTTCTGACTCCAAAGGCCGGACGTGGGGACTGGAGGGCGGTTTGTTCTGGTGGCTCGTGGGCGGGATCGGCGTGGGGATCGCCCTGTTCTTCGTGCTGCTCGTGATTCTGAAGTCCTCACTGTTGACATCGTTTGCCCTCGCTTTAGTGCCGGTAGGGATCTGCTTCGCCTACATCTTCGGGCTGCGGCAGGGCAAACCGCCCGGCTATGACCGGGACTGCTTTGAGCACTGGCTTTCCGGCAGCGGTTTCGCGCCGGAAAACGTCCGCCTCCTACACCCTTTAGCAAAAGACTGACTTATGTTTGAGCGCGCTCCCAACGGTTTCTTCGTCCGCCACATGATGATCTTCAATCATCTTCGGCGCGGTGGATACGTCTCCAAAGGCTTCGGCTTCGAAGCGCCCGATCTCACGAACAGTCCGATTGAGGACCTGAACGATTTCCAGGATCAAATTTGTCTCCTGCTCGCGTCGCTCCACGAGCATCAGCGCCTACAAGTGCAATACTTCTGCGATTCCGATTACAAGGGGGAGTTGCTGCGCTACCAGCAGGAGACAGACAGCTTCTCTAATGTCTGGACAAAACGCGTCCGCAACGAGCGATTCACCCGCTACTGGCAGGCGATGTCCGAACGGAGACTCCGCCGGCAGCGCGTCATCTTTTACGTCTCGCGAGCCTTGGACAACACGCCGAAGCCGGTCCAAACTGACGGCGCCCGGCGCGAGTACTACAATACGCTGTTGGACCAGCTCGACACCGAGTTCGCGCATATTCACCGGTTACTGCTGGAAATCTTCGATTCGGGCGGTGCGCGCATCCTGCCCATGTCCGACCTCGACCACTTCCGGCACTACACGCGATTCCTCAATCCATCGCTGAATGACCGGTTCGATTTCGACCCATCGGTTGGATTTGCGCCCGAGCTGTCCATTCAGGAGAACTGTTGGCACAGTGAAGGCAACGGCCAGTCCGATTTCGGTTTCTTCCTCGACGGGCATTATCACAGCTTGATTGTGCTGACCCGCTGGCCACGCACGACCTACCCGGGTCTCATCCAGCGTCTCACCAACCTGCGGCTGCTCGACTACACCATTACGGTGAACGTTGATCCGCTCCCGATTTCGGAAGAGATCAGCAAGGAAGAGAAGGAACACGACCGCGTGGCCGGGGACTACGCCAGCGAGAAGAAAATCTCCCTGCTCACAGTGATGGAGAAGAAGCAGAAGAAGATCCACGCCTTGATGCAGGGCCAGACAATCCCATTCCACGCGATGTTGGTTGTCCGGGTCTGGGACAAGACCCGCGACGGTTTAAACGCCAAGGCCGGGGCGATCAAGAACGCCATCAACTCGATGAATGCGGCCCAGTATTTCGAGAGCAACCTGCCGAGCACCTCGCGAAGTCTGTTCTTCCAGACCTGGCCGGGCTGGACCTGGGGACGGTATGAGCATCGAAAACTGTACGCGGAACACCGGTTCTTGGCGGACATGCTCCCGGTCACGAGCACCTTTACCGGCCACCTCGCCACCGCCGAGGCAATCTACGATGGCCCGCACGGTAACCTGGTGGGCATTCAGACCTTTTCTGGTGGTGGAGGTTCGGCCTCCCCCCAGCACGCCGTTTTGCTCGGCATGTCCGGCGCGGGCAAGTCCGTCACGGTTTGCGATTTGCTAACGCAGACGGAGGGTTACTTCGCCTACACCGTCATCATTGAGGAAGGCCTCTCCTACGGCATTTACACGGCGACGGTTGAGGAAGGGGCACGGCCCATCATCATTCATCCCGATGGCGACCTGACCATCAATTACCTTGACACCAAAGGACTGCCACTCACGCCGGACCACCTGTCGGCGGCGACGGCACTCGTGGCGCGGATGATCGGCATATCGACCCAGGAAGACAAACAGATGCTCCGCCAGGCCCAGATCGCCAAATACATCAACTTGCTTTACGAGGATGCTTTCCAGGAATGGCAGAAGAAGCGTCACGACCAACTCCTGGACATTGCGCGGCACGCGCTGGCCTTGCAGCAATTCCGGGCGGAGCGGATGCCGCCGGGCGCAACGAGCCTCGAAGCCTTTGCCGACTTCCGCGATCAGGCGAAGCCTGGACCCAGTGCGCCTATGGCGCAGCAATCCCAGTGGAACGAATGGGGACAGGCCTATCTGGCGCAATTTGACGAAGCCGAGGCCCTCAAATTCCTCAAAGACCCCAAGACCAGCAAAGATGTCCGCAATCTGGCCTTCGCCTATTTCGCGCCAGACGAGTTTCCCACGCATCGGATGCTTCAGGAGTTGATGATGCTCGACCCGGTGGGCGCGGAACGCGACCAGATCATGGAGATTGCCACGCTCATCCTGCCCTGGTGTCGCGACGGCAATTACGGTTGCTTGTTCGACGGCACGAGCAATCTCTCCCTGACCGGCAAGATCGCTCATTTCGAGCTCGGCTACATCCCGGAGTCGGCGAAGGAGTTGAAATCGGCGGCCGGCTTCCTCATCACCGATCACGCGCGCAAACATATCATGACGTTACCTCGCGCCTTGCGAAAGCGGAACGTCTATGAGGAAGTGGCCCGATTCCTCGACATTCCTGGCGGTCAGGAAATCGTCCAGGAATCCTACGCCCAGCTGCGAAAGTTCAATTGCTGGAACATTTCCATCGTGCAGCAATACGCACGGTTCAAACAGTCGCGCATCCGCTCCGCCGTGTTCGGCAACAGCCGTCAGTTTTTCATCATGCGCCAAAACGACCGGGCGGACCTGGATGATATGGGCAAGGACATTGCGCTTCCGGAGGTCACCCAGCACGCGATCATGAATTATCCATTGCCCGACCATCAGACAGGCCAAAAGTATTCGCCGTTCACCTACTTGCATACCGATTCGGTCCGCAACCTTTGCGGGACGGTCCACAACGTGGCCTCGACGGAGATGCTCTATTGCAGTTCATCCAGCGGCGAACACTTCGACCGGCGCGCCCGCGAGCTTCGTCAGAGTCCCAGTGTCGTCGAGGGGATCATCCTTCACGCCAGCCGCCGCAATGACGGTGAAACCAAGAATTAATGCAACCTATGAAGATCAAGATCATCACTTACGCATCAAAACTCGTCGTCATGGCCCTGGCCGTCAGTCTGTTCGCTGGCTGTGCGGCCACGCGTCCCATCAGCGATGTCGCCCTCGGCGCGGGCGGGGCATATCTCGGCCACGAACTCTCCCACGGTGATCCCCTCATCACCGCCGCCGGCGCGGGCGGGGGTGTCGTTGTGAGCGAAGGACTGCACTATGCGGCCAAGAAGCAATCCGACAAGGCTTATGCTGCCGGCTACGACAAGGGCAAGAGCGACGCTGTAAAGCAGCAGTATTGGTTGTACGTGTCCGTGCAGAAGCAGCGCGACCAAGAGGGCAGCGTTCGGCTTTACCCCGTGCAACTGCCTGAACAGCGCATTGACGGGGTAACGTTCCAACCATCGACAAAACTCCTCCGCATCGAGGAGTAGGCATAGCAGCCACGTCTGACACATCGCAAAGCAAGAAAGGATAGACAACATGAAAAGGTTCATCGCCCTGGCATTCGCAGCACTCGGCGTCACCATCTCGGCTCGTGCCCAGTGGGAGGTTTACGATCCGACTGTCCATGCCCAGCTCATCGTGAATACCGCGCAGGAAATCGCGAAATACGTCCAGATGATCAATAACCAGGTGCAGCAGATCCAAACGCTGACCGCCCAGTTGAACGAATTCAAGCATTACGAGGACCTGTTCGGTGATCCCAAGGCGGTCCTGCTCTCAACCGTCCAGCCGCTGGTCACTGATCTGAGAAAGACGGAACTGGGCCAGGCACTGACCGCCCTCGAAACCACGGTCAACGCCGGTCAGGCCATGGTCTATGACGCTGGTGGCCTCTTTCAAAGTGTCGGCTCGACGTTCACCACGCCGGACGGACAGACGGTAGCACGCCGCCAGGCGCCCTATCTGCCCATCGCCGCTGCCCAAAAGACCACGGACAATTATCTATCCACATCGACCGACGCCGCTGCCCGCCGGGTCGCGCTCAAGAATGAAATTGCGGCAACAACCGAGCAGCTCAGGGCGGCCACCACCGATGCCGAGGTCCAGAAGCTGCAAGGCGTCCTCGTCGGCCTGTCGGCCGGTCTCAACAACACCGACTACGAAATCAACCAGGCCACGGCATCCGCGGTGGTGCAGGACGTTGCCAACCGAAACGATGCCCAACGCCAGATCGAGGCCAAGAAAGAACAGCAACACGCTGAATTCACGGAAGCCATCCAGAAATACGGGGCGACATTCCGGCTGATGAATGCGCCCACAGCGTTCCCAACTCCGTAGCCAGCCCTAAAGAATCGTCCTGACATATGGCAACATTCGATCAACTCTTCCCTACGTTCCTGCAAAACTGTGCTGAACTGCACGAAATGCTGCGCATCGTGGCGTTCATGTTGTTTATCGTCGGAACGATTCTCTTCGTTACCCACGGGTTTAACGGCAAAACGCTCATGCTCCATCTTGTCCGGCTGCTCACCTTGACCGCGTTGCTCGTCTACCTGCCACAGTGGGGCAACCAGGCCCAGTCCGTCATCCAGACTTCGATCATGGACGGATTGGGCGTTGATCCGAGAAACGTGCAGGACCAGTACAACCAGCTACTCGTCGTCAAGCGCGATACCGGCACCGGCACTTCTTGGTGGGACATTCTCAGCAGCATCACCAGTTTCACCATCGAGCACATGATCTCCGGCATTCTCTGGCTGATCGGAGAGTTCGCGTCGCTGCTCGTGTTCTGGGCTTACATCATCCAGAAATTCACCCTGTTCTCCGGCTACGCCTTGTCGCCGTTGCTCATCGGATTTATGGCGATCCGTCCGCTCCGCCATGTCGGTAATCAGTACCTTACGCATCTTGTCGGTGTGCTCCTCTGGCCGCTCGGTTGGGGCGTCGCTGCGCTCATTACTCAGGGCATTCTCGATTTCATGTCCGATCCGTCTTTGAAATTCATTGATCCGACGTCCACTCTCTATTCGTTGCAAGCCACCGTGGGCGTTGCGGTCGTCGCGTTTTGGCTCGTGTTCAGCACGATTGCCGCTCCGCTGGTCATCCAGAAGGTGCTCGTCCACGGTCACATGGCGGGCGGCGAGCTCATCTCCGGCGCGTTCAGCAGCTTCTTCCAAACGGCCGCCACCACAGCAGGCGCCGCCGCAGTCGCCGCTCCCATTGGCATGCCTGCTGTGACAGCGGGCACCGCTGGCCTGGCGGCCGTCCTCAGCACGATGTCCAGTGCGGCCGGACATGGCAGCGCCGGAGCCATCATCATTGCCGGTTCGGGCCTGCCGCCGCGCTCGGCCCGTGGCCGTCCGGGCGACGACATCACCGGGGACAAAGCCGTCCGCGAACTCATCGCCAAGCTCAAGAGCAATTACTACTGACAACGTATGGAAAGCACTGAACATCCTCTCCGCGAAACACTTGCTGGCAACATGCCTGCCGGTGCTCGCCTCGCCCGCAAGCGTTTTGACCCAACACAACTCTTCGTCCAACGCGACCGGCTGCCGTGGTTCTGGTTCTTTGTGGCCGTTGCAGTGACGGTGCTGGCAGGGCTGGATCGCTACAAAATCATCAGTCAATTCAAGCAACATGAGCGCGTCGTCATCATTGACCCGGCGCAAACCTATTACATCAGCCCTTTGCTCCAGTTCTCGGAGGCCAAGGACCTGCACGCGCAACAGGCTGAACTTGCCGCCGTTACTTTCCTCGAACGCAACCCGAAGGATTTCGATCACCCGGACCTGTTGCAGCAGATGTTCCTGAAATCGGCCTTGCAAAAGGCCCTGGATCATCGCACCCGCGAAGCGGTCGAGTTTCGCGCTAAGCAGCTCCACCAGAAACCGGAGATCGCCAGAATTGAGATTCTGGCGACGCGCGAAAATGAGGTGCTCGTTGCCGTCTTCGGCCAGGTGATCCGCACCGGCATCTTCCAGGAAAAGGTTTTCACGGAAGCGTTCAATTTCAAACTGAGCCTCCGTCTGTTCCGCAACCCCAATATGGCTGCCAACGGTCGTTTTCCCACCGCTGTCGGCGACTTCAAATATGAAATTACCAATTAGCCTACTCCTGCTGTCCATCTCCATCGCGCTGGCTGAACCATCTGAGTCCATTCAACGTGTGACGCTCGACGAGCGCGTCGTGGTCACCGTGCCCGTGGCCACGAACCGGGTCACGACCATCAGCTTCCCTGGCCCGATCGTAGCCGTTGATGCTATGGGCGTGACTGCTGACGGAAAGACGCCCGGCCAATTCCAGCTCGCTCACACCAAAGGCTCGTCCTTCCTATCCGTCCGCGCGCTGGCCGCCAAAGTGGCAACGAACCTCAATATCCGCTGGAACAAGCGGACCTACGTCTTCGAGTTAATTGAGAGCAACACCCCTATCCTCGCGCTCAATCTCGAAGACCGGATGACAACCGAAGTTGTGCAACCCGCGCCGCTGGTGACTCCAACCCACCTGTTGGCCCTGCTGGACAAGGCCAAAGCGTTCTCGCTCCTGAAAAAGCAACATCCCGAGGCGGTTGCCGATGCCGAGGCCAAGACGTTTGGCGATAAGCCGCAGGTGACGGATTTCAACGACTATGAAATCCGCATCGAGGAGGTGTTCCGGTTCAATTCCGCGGACACCCTTGTCTTTCACGTCACGTTGCGCAACAAGTCCGATCGGGAGATTCGCTATCTGCCGGAAAGCTTCTGCGTTCGAGTTGGCAACCGGCTCTATTTCCAATCCATCAGCGACGCGCCAGGTGTTATGTCGCCGAATTCAGCCAGCACGGTCTATTTCGGCATTACTGGCACACCGGACGGGGGACGGAACGAACTTTCGCTCAAAAACGAGTTCTCGGTGTTGGTAAACCGATTGCCCGGTCCGCCGACAAGTTCCCCTCCAACGCAAACGACACTACCGCCACCACCTTCATCCTCGACACCCAGCGCAATGACACCAGAGACCGAAGCCATTGCTCGCCAAGTCCTGCGTCATGCGATTGCAGAGTCACGGAACCCGGTCGGACGTTCAGGCGTTTCAACCACAAACACACCCGGTGCCAAACGAACTGCTGTCACCCCATGAAACCGCGCGATTTTCTGAATTTCTTCAAAACCAAATGCGGTAAGCTGGTTCTCTTTGCCGCCGTCTTTGGAGGTGGCCTGCTCCTGTTCAGCACGTTGCGTGAGCGCTCTCGTTCAGGCGACGAAAACGACATCCGACTCACGCGTCCGCAAAAGAGCCCGACGGACAAGCCGCAGGTGGTGCAGACCATCGAACGACCGATTCAGCCGTTTCATCCACCAACACCGAAACTACCGCCTGCTGCGCCAGCCAAAATCAACGAACCGCCGAAAGTCGTGGTTGAGAAACCGAAACCCGAATCGTCGTCCGTAGCACTCGCCTCCCTTAGCCTCTTTGCCGATTCCTCCGCAGACGTCGTCGAGCCAAAGGGCCTGGGCACGGTGTACGCGCCCTTCGGTCGGCTCATCTCCTGTGAAACCGTCATTACAGTGGATTCCGCTTCGATTCAAACTCCGATCATCGGCCTCGTCACGGAGAACGTCTACCACACGGGCAGGTTGGTGATTCCCGCAGGCACGGAAGTTCACGGCACGGCACAAACCGACCACCATCGCGAGCGGATTGCCAGTGGCACCAGTTGGACGCTGGTCTGGCAAAGCGGGGAGGAGCTTCGCTTGAAAGCCATTGCCCTCGACCGTGAATTTGAGACTGGCACTAACCAAGTCGGCTGGGGAATCACAGACGGCAGTGCCGGCCTGCGCGGAGAACTCATCAAGGCGGACAGTCTGGCCGAAATCAAGCTTTTCGCCGCAACATACCTATCGGGCGCGGCAGGTGCACTCACGGAAACTCAACACACGCTTCTTGGCTCCGTCGCAAGCCCGACGCTCAACAACGCACCCCTCCAGGGTGCTCAGGCAGTGCTCCAAACCTATGCCAAGCGCATTTACGATTCCATCCAACGTGATGGCTTCTATGTCCGTGTCCCAAGCGGAAAGCAGTTCTACCTGTACGTCGTCCAGACCATTGACCGTGGTGACGCGGTTATCGGCGGCACTTTGAAACCGTTCGCCGAGGAGGAGAAAACCAACGCTCCAGCCTCTCGTCCCGCCGCTGCATTCGGTGTAGGTCCTACACCAACAACTGGCGCGGTCGTGCCAAACTCAACCCCGATTTATTGATCATGAAATATCTCGCACTTGTTCCACTCGTGTTCGTTGCTTCCTGCGCTTCGCGCCCGCCGCTAGCCTTCCGCCCTCTGCCTCCACCGGCCGTCGAGCCGGTCGAAGCGGTCCGCTATGGCGGGATTATTCGAGGTTACCATGTCGGCCGCTACGTTGACCCGAACCATCAGGAGACCATGCAGGAACAGCACTCGATCTACCGTATCGAGGTCTCCGCGCGTTGGAATCTTCATTCAGGATCGCCATCCGTCGCCAACTTAGTGAACCCGCCGCCCGATGCGGCCTTCGCGCCGCCGCCCACCAACGATGTCGTGGTCGCTGAACTGAACCGCCAGCGCGAAGTCACCGCTCGGGTGATGCAAGAGTCAGCCCGGCTTGTCCAGTCCTGCGGCGAGCTGCAGGCCGTTGTCGTCGAGATGAAGAACGTCGCCCGAAACAATGCTCTCTTCGGCGCGCGCCTCGCGACTACCGAGCAGCGGGTCGAGGAGTTCAGGAAAGAACTCCAGAAGCTTTCAATGCCACCCTTGCCTGCGACCAACGACGTTCCCGCATTCGGTCCTGAACTGCCCGCCACTCCTAAACCATGAAGACATTTTGTCGAGTCCGGGCCGCACCGCTGCCCAGCTCCGGCGAACACGGCAAATGCCGCGCAACCAGTACCAAACACAAGTCATTATGAACAAACCGAAAACCTCAGCGCCACCGGGCGCCGGCGGCAATGCCGCCCCCACTGATCAGCCCACGTTCCGGAGCAACCCGGAAGTGGATGCGAAGATTGACGCCTACATCAAAGACAACCCCAAATATTGGGCCTACGTCCAGGCCATGCCTCGCGAACGACTGGAGCGCACCGTCGTTCTCAACGAAGTGCGCGAACTCGACCGTCAGCAGCGGATGCGCGAAGGTCTGATGAAGCGCATCACTGCCAATCCCGCGCTCAAGAACGCCTACGACACGCTGTTGAAAGACCTGCCCGACGACCAGAAGGAGAGTGTCATCGCCCAAATCGCCCGCTCGACCAGGCGCGCGGTGGCTCGGTCGCAAGGCCAGCAGCAAACGAGAGGCGAAGGCGTCGGCGTCTGATTCCCGCCGCACCCGGCTTGTGATTTTCAACGGAAACCAAGCCGGGCCGAATCCCGGAGTTCACCCCTCGATCTTGTGTTCCAGGAGGACATCAACCTTGATCTGGTCCACGAATTTCAAGGTCGCCGGCCGTTCCGGCAGCCCGTTCATGTCGAATTCTCCCACAACAAAGCAGGATGCTTCAGCCATTCGGGATACCGAGTCCGCACGATTCGATTCCAAATCAATGTTTCCCAGCCGCCCATTCCAAAGGAAACTATCAAGCCACAGCCGTATTCGGGAATTTCCTTCACGTGAAGGAAGAAGCAGATGGCCTGGTTCGATCCTTTCGGCGTCCGCTTCATCTTGTGGAAATCCACCCGCCGGAAATACTTCAGGCGGGCGCCCTTGTGTTGGTGGAATTCGAGATAACCCTTTTCCAAGGTGCCGCAGATCGTCTTCCTGATTTCGACATGGGAGCGTGCGCACACCCGGAAGAACTTCTTGCAAGCCCTGAAAACTTGGTCCTCCAGATGCGAGCAACTTCGCAGCATGCTCTTCTTGTCTCTGTGCGTGTGATCGCTCAGCGGCGGTCTTGTCGTAAGTACCACAACGTCTTGCGGCTGAATAAAGTCGTACTGGTCTCGGCCAACTTTTTTGAACTTTCGTCGCCGGTAAGGCGGATTCCAGAGCATCTCCCCTTACTCGTAGCCGAGTTTAGCCAGCGGCACCGTAAGTTCGCCGAAAGCGGCACCGTCGCGGATCTTAAAAGGTCTGGGTTCTTCTGCGCCGCGCAAGGGCATCGAATACGCAAAACGGTGGTAAAGCATAGATTTCTTCTGTTCCGCGCCAGAGATGCTACTCAATTCCGGCCCGTAAACAAAGGGCAACCCGTACAAAAGTTACAATTTGGAAACGAAATTCACTTTGGGCAAAAAACCGAGAATCGACCTGTAATCGAGCGGCCATGTTTTCCGGTAGCATGGCAGTCGTTGGCCCACGAAGACGATGGCTTTAATCATCTTCGTCTTTTGTCTAATTCAAGCCAGCAACTGGCTCCTCAGTTGGCTGGGTCTGAAGGCCAAGACGACCAATACTCGTCGCCTCCATTTAATGCCGGCTGTTTCTTCGGCCGAGAGTCATTCACCCCCAACGAGTTTCGGAGGACCTAATGCCCCACGACAAGAATGTGATCGGCCGAATCGTGTCGAGAATGCGTTACCAGCGCGGCTGGTCACAGGCCGAACTCGTCACCGAACTGCACCTGATCGGCAACATCAACATGACCCGAGAAATCCTCGCCAATATCGAGACCCTGCGTTGCCCCGCCACCGACAAGCAAATTGAGTTCTTTGCCGAGGTGTTCGAAGTCATGGAACAAGACTTCTTTCCTAAGAAACGACACTTCGTTGGGAAGGAACATGAAATGGAACTGCGCGAGTTCACGAGGCGTCGCGGCCCACCTCGTTCCCATTAGAAGTAAGCTCTTCTTGCTCAATGCGCCCACCCCGGCCAAACTCTCATGGCAGTCCGACGCAACCATCCCGATTTGGACCGGCAGCTTGACCTATTTGCCGCGCGAAGGCCGACACGTGATACCGTTGACACAATACGGCCGAATGGCCGAGAGCCACTGGCGGGAACACTGCCCGAAATTGGTCCGCGAACTGGAACGGAAAGGGATACTGAACCAAATGCTGCTGGAGGCGGAGGAGAAGACCAAGATCGAAATGGCCGAACTTCGCATCCAATTGATGCAGAGGGGATCAACGGCGCAACAAGCTCACGATCAAGCCTGGGAGATGGTGCGGGAGAGATACATCCTCCTGCCGCCGGAGAGCTGACAAGACGGAACCAGGCAACCCGCCAGCAAGCGCCGGAAGTCCGCAACGAAAGTAACTACCGCATTTCAGATGTCGATCGGCTTGGGGAAGGGCCGCCTCGCCAAAAATACCAGCAGAATATCGCCGCCATCCAAATCCTGCGCACGATAGAATCCCAAAGCCGGCCTGCCACGGCCGAGGAGAAGGCGGTCCTTGTGCGCTATGTGGGCTGGGGCGCGATGCCTCAGGTCTTTGACCCGCGCAATTACGAATGGCGGGAAGCGCGCGCCGAAATAGCGCGATTGCTGACCCCGGAGGAATTGCAATCGGCGCGCGCCACTACGCTCAACGCTCACTACACTTCACCTACCGTGGTGCGTGCCATGTACCGCGCCCTTGCGCGGTTCGGATTCGAGCATGGGCGAGTTCTGGAACCGGCGTGCGGGATAGGCCATTTCTTCGGACTGATGCCGGAGGCCATGCACCGTTACTCGACCTTCACAGGCATCGAGATCGACCTTCTGACTGCCCGCATCGCCAAAGTACTCTACCCGGACGCTGACATCAAAGCGCAAGGATTCGAGACCGCTCCACTCGCCGATGGATTCTATGACGTGGCGATTTCTAACGTGCCTTTTGGCGATTATCCCGTTCACGATCCGCGCCTGAATTCTTACCGGTTCCCCATACACGATTACTTCTTTGCCAAGGCCCTGGACAAGGTACGGCCGGGCGGCTTGGTCATGTTCATCACCTCCCGGGGAACAATGGACAAGCTTAACTCCACGCTCCGGGAGTACCTGGCCCCGACGACAGAGTTGCTCGGCGCCATTCGTTTGCCCAACACCGCCTTCAAACAGAATGCGGGTACGGAGGTGACAACGGACATCGTCATGCTCCGAAAACTGCATCCGGGCGAAACCTCTCGAGGGCGAGCCTGGCGCGAGCTCCGCGACTTCACCAATCACAATTTCGAGAGAATTCCCATCAACGAGTATTTTGTGGAGCGCCCCCACATGATGCTCGGGCATCTGCAATTGACGGGCAGCATGTATCGCCAGAACGAACCCACTTTGGAAGGTGACGGGCGGGTTTTGGGAGACGCACTTGCCACGGCGATTCTCGAGCTTCCTGCCGGCATCTATCGTGCGCAACGGATCGAGGTGGCGGAACCGCTCACCGAACAAACCGTTCCGGCCCCGGATTTTGTCAAGCCCAACGCCTATTGCGTTCACGATGGCATCGTCTGTATTCGCGAGGAAAACGTCTTGCGGCAGCTAACGGATTTGCCCAGCGAAACTCGGTTACGGATTCGCGGGTTGATTCAGGTGCGTGACGCCGTTCGCTTGTGTCTGCGTTCACAGCTCGACGGCGGCAGCGAGGAACAGGTGGTGGAGGCCAGACAACAGCTCAACTACGCCTACGACCGGTTCACCGCCCGGTTCGGTCCGATCAATCTCCGCGCCAATCAGCGCGCCTTCGATGGCGACCCGGATCTTCCGTTACTGCTCTCCCTGGAGCACTACAATGACGAAACCAAGCGGGCAACCAAAGCCACAATCTTCACCGAGAGGACGATTCATCACCGGCGGCCCATCGAATCCGTCAGCTCGCCGAAGGAAGCGTTGCTCGTGTCATTGAATGAACGCGGTCGCGTGGACCTCGACCACATGGCGGGGCTGCTCAACAAGCCGACGGAGGAATTCCTTCCCGACTTGAAAGGCATGATCTTCTTAAATCCACAGACCAACGAGTGGGAAACCGACGATCACTACCTCTCCGGTAATGTCCGGGAGAAACTGGCCGTTGCGGACGCGGCTGCGGTGACGGACTCGCGCTTCCTGGAAAACGTCGAGGCTTTGAAGTCGGTGCAGCCGGCTGATTTGAATGCCACGGAGATTGACGTGCGGCTGGGCGCTTCCTGGCTGCCGCCCGAGGACGTGAAGCAGTTCACCCAGGAGTTGCTCAATATCACGTCCGGTATCGAGGTCGGTCACGTCCATGCGCTCGGCACTTGGCATCTGAACAGTGACTGGGAGGCTCGCACAGCCACGGCCAACACGACCGATTGGGGCACTGACCGATACGCCGCGCTCGAACTCATCGAAGATGCCCTGAATCTCAAGACGCCAACCGTCTATGACCTCAACGAGGACAAAAAACCCGTCGTCAACGCCGAGGCCACCGAGGCGGCCCGCGAGAAACAGGAGCGCATCAAGGAACGCTTCAAAGAGTGGGTTTGGTCTGATGACTCGCGACGTGAGCGGCTTTGCCGGCTTTACAACGACACTTTCAACCACACGCGCTTGCGCACATTCAATGGCGATCACCTGACGCTGCCCGGCGCGAGCGGGGCTATTCAACTTCATGGACATCAGAAAGCGGGCGTGTGGCGCATTCTGCAAACGCCCAACACCCTCCTGGCCCATGTCGTAGGCGCGGGCAAGACCTACACCATGGTCGCCGCCGCCATGGAACTGAAGCGGCTCGGCCTCGGCCGTAAACCGATGTTCTCTGTCCCCAACCACATGCTCGGCCAGTTCTCGACCGAACTGCTCACGCTGTATCCGGGTGCGAACATCCTGGCCGCTGGCAAGGAGGATTTCGAGTCCCGGAATCGGAAGAAGCTGTTCAGCCGGATTGCCACAGGCAATTGGGATGCTGTCATCGTCACCCACTCCGGCTTCGAGCGAATCCCGTTGGCGCGCGAACCGCAGGAACGATTCTTCCAGGAGCAACTCCACGAGTTGGAGATGATCAAGCGCCAGCATGCCGATTCATCCAATCGCCGTCTGGTGAAGGAGATTGAACGCGCCAAGAAACGGTTGGAGGCCCGCTTGCAGACCCTGGCCGCAGAGCACAAGAAGGACAACACGCTGACCTTTGAGGAACTCGGTGTAGACCGGTTGTTCGTGGACGAGGCGCATTATTTCAAGAACCTGTTTTACGTCACAAAAATGACGCGCATCGCCGGCCTGCCGCAGACCGCTAGTGAACGGGCGTTCGACATGTATCTGAAAGTGCGCCATGTCCAGTCGCTCAATCGCGGAGGTGGGGTTGTTTTTGCCACTGGCACACCAATCGCCAACAGCATGGCGGAGATGTTCACCATGCAGCGGTATCTCCAGGCCGACCAACTCCAGAAGCACAACCTGCATCATTTCGACTCCTGGGCGGCCACGTTTGGCGAGCCGGTCACCGCCATGGAACTTTCCCCCGATGGCGCGGGCTACCGCCTCAACACGCGCTTCGCCCGGTTCATTAACGTGCCCGAACTCATGCAGATGTTTCGCCAAAGCGCGGACGTGCAGACAGCGGCGATGCTCAATCTGCCTCGTCCAAAGCTCGAAGGTGAAAAGCCAGCCATTCGCAACGCACCCGCTACACCGGAGTTGAAGGCATTCGTCCAGGAACTGGCCGAGCGGGCGGACCGGTTAAAATCTGGCGGGGTTGATCCCAGCGAGGACAACATGCTGAAGATTACGTCCGAGGGACGAAAGGCGGCGCTGGATCTTCGCTTGATGAAACCCGCGATGCCCGACGAGCCGCAAGGCAAAGTCAATCTGGCCGTCGAAAACATCCACCGCATATGGCAGGCCACCGCGGACGAACGTTGCGCGCAATTGGTCTTCTGCGACCTCTCGACGCCGAAAGACAAGGGCTTCTCGGTATATCGCGTCATGGCAGACAAACTGGCGCGGCTCGGCGTGCCGAAGCGCGAGATTGCGTTCATTCAGGATTACGATTCCGACACCTCAAAACTCGCGCTCTTTCGCGACGTGCGGTCAGGCAAGGTTCGCGTTCTGTTCGGCAGCACGCAGAAGATGGGCTCGGGAACGAATGTGCAGGAACGCCTGATTGCCCTTCATCACCTCGACGCACCCTGGCGGCCAGCAGACGTCGAGCAGCGCGAGGGACGAATCTTGCGGCAGGGCAACAAGAACGCGGTCGTCTCCGTTTTTCGCTATGTCACCGAAGGCTCGTTCGATGCCTACATGTGGCAGACCCTGGAGACCAAGGCCAAGTTTATCGCCCAGGTCATGAGCGGCGACATGACCATTCGTCGGCTTGAGGATCTTGATTCGGCCGCCCTGACCTACGCCGAAGTCAAAGCCATTGCCTCCGGCAATCCGCTCGTCATCGAAAAGGCCCAGGTGGACGCCGAGTTGATCCGGCTCACCCGGCTCCGTTCGGCCCATGCCGAGGAGCAGTATCGAATCCGCACAAACCTGCGCCGCTCGCAGGAGGATGCCGAAACCTCCGCCACCAGGCTGTCCAATCTCCGTCGGGATATCCCCGCGCGTAGAAGTACTTGCGGTGACAAGTTCACCATCGAACTCGATGGCCAGACCCTCGACAACCGGGGCATCGCGGGCGAATTGATCCTCCGCCGGGCGGAGAAGATCAAGGACTGTTTCGGGGACGATGTTCCTATCGGACGCTTCGCCGGTTTTGATTTGTTCCTGCGCCCGGGCTTCAACAACACGGTCGAAGTGGTTTTGCGCGGCCACAACAGCTACAGCGCCCGAGTCACGGATACTGCCCTGGGCACGATCCGATCAGTGGAAGCTGCTGTTCAGGGCTTTGAGGAACGGGCGGCTAAACTTGAAACCGACATCTCCGACGCCCACAAACGGGGTAAGGAACTTGAAACCAAAGTCGGCGCCCCGTTCGAGCATGAGGAGCGCTACCGGGAGTTGTGCCGCCGCCAGAGCGAAATCGAAGAAAAGCTCGACCTGACCAAGAACCAGGCTCCAGGCCAAGTTGACGCCCGCGCCGGTGACGACCAGGAATTGAAGAATTCCGAAACGCACAATGTCGCCAAAACCATTCGTCAAAAGCGTCATACGGGGATGACACCGGGATGAATGTTTAGCGAGCCGGAAACTTGACACACCAAACCGCGTCAACGACAATTCAATGGCAAACACATCAAGAAATGGAAGATCCGGTTGTACATTTCGGAAAACTGCTGAATAAGCTCTCGGAGTTCGTTGATGAAAACGGGGTTTATCTGTTCATGGTGTTCGCATGGGGATGCTTTCTGGCAATCGCCTGGCTTCTGTTCCGCAGGCGCAAGTCGCCGCCCCCAGTTCCGGCCTCGGCTCGAACGCGCGCAATTGTCGGGGTCATGCTCGCCTCTCCTGGGATGTCCTCAGATGCCGACGGTGGTCGCACACGTTTGATTACGGGTGACACTCCCGCCCGCCGCGCCAGCGACCTGGATTTGAGCGATCCTTATTCTCGCCCGATCCGTTTCAGAGTCGGAGTCTGAATCATGCTCGCCGCTCCGCGCATGTCTTCGGATACCGATGGCGGTCGCCCACGTTTTGGATCATGGGTGACAATCATAGCTCACAACACGTCTCCGATCGCATCGGATCTGAAAATCGCCGTATCGATGCTTGTCCGTGAATGCTGACGCAACGGTGCCGAGGCCGGCTACGGGTGTTGCGGCGTTTGCCAGCCGATAGTTTGTTGGTTTGTTCGCGCAATTACGCAATTAGGCATCGCTCACGGTTCCAAATGCCGCGCCGTACAGCTGCTTTGCGATCAAATCAAAACAGAACCTCCTCGGCCTTCTGGCCTCCTCCATGGGGAGCTTAGCCTCTTGCTTCAAAAGCCATTCGATCCGTGTCCCAGCAAAACCGACCCGGAAGGAGTAGAGCAGCAAGGGAACTATGCTGCGTCACTAGTCTTTCACCTGGATCCTATTCCGCATGCGATCTGGGATGCGGTGTGGGCCCACGTCCGGTTCGCGATGCTCACGCCCGCCCGTTTGCCCAACCCTGCCAATTGACTCCTATTCTGGTAAGCCCATTCCAAGCGACTTACGACGTCATCTAGGTCAGCTTCAGGCCAGGTAGCGATCAACCGACCACCACGCAGAAGATTAATATGCGTTTTGATGACAGGAACGAGCGCGTTTTCCGGCATAACGACATCGCCATGACCGGTCGTGTTTGTAGCCAAAACAGGCTTCCCTGAAGCCATGTATTCCATGAGCACGAGGTTGGTAGCGCCCTCGCATCGATTAGGAAATATCCCCAAATCGCTGCTATGGTAAACTCGTGCCATGACTTGATTATTCACTCCACCAATTACCGTGACTCGCGCTAAATCTATCCCGTTCATCAAAAGGGTGCGCTCGATGACATCAGGCTTATCGATTAACGATTGGTCAAAGGCGATTAGCTTTGACATTGCCATCGAACTAAGACTGTGAGGCCAAGAATTCCACCACGCTGCGATAAGCCTAACGTCTTTATGCCTGTCTTGAAGCACCTTGTATGCCCGGATCACAATATCCTGACCCTTCCGAAACTCGAACTTCCCGCCGGAAAATAGTACGAAGTCGTCTGATCGCGACATGTGGTTGCCTTCGGCCTCCGACATTTGTCGAAATCTCCCTGGATCGAAGCCTTGTATCGCTTTAAAAATCGGCTTGAGCCCATGTCCATCGAGCACGTTCTCACACCATGTTGATGCAACAACAAATCCATCAAAGAGCTCTTGTGCTAGTTCTATTTCCTGTTTAGCAATCACATTCTCTTCAAATACACTATACGCAAAGGTCCTCCTTCCCTTAAGACGCAACCGCGCGGGAAGCTCCGCGAAGTTACCTGTGGGGACCAACAAAGGACCCGGTACTCGTAGCTCTGCGCCAAACGGATCGACTAAATCAACCTCTTCTGGACCGGCAATCAACCTAAGGAGTCGACTGCGCTGCTCGAGGTCATCCTCCACGAATGACTCAGTGATAAGGCGAACTTCTGTGATTTTCGACAGCTCCAGCGCAAGATATTGTCCACAGATTCCCCAACCATGCCACGAACTAACTGGAAAATTTAAATAAATCACCGAGGCTCTTTCGAAGCTCATTGAACTTCTGGTGCCTCACTCGACTGCGGAAACGCCGGTTCACTGTGTTTGTCAGGGAGGAATTTCGAGAGGCTCTTGCCTATCCGAACGAAGACAGGATCCCAGTCGTCGAAGGCCAAAGCTCGGAAAATACGCACTGAGGTATACCATGGAGAATCTGAACCGCCTCGTGAAAGGAAGGTGGACCAACGCCATTCCGCCGAGGATGGCAGAATTAGCCAAACAGGACGTCCGAGCGCCCCGCCAAGATGAGCAACGGCGGAATCAATCGTAATGAGAAGATCAACCTGTGAAAGAACCGCGGCCGTTTCGGAGAAGTTCCGAAGGCGCTGACCAATGTTGTATACATTCGGATAAGACTGAAGCTCTTCCACCTCCTTTTGGGCATCTGGATCAACGGCTAATGAACAAAACTGGATATGCGAGATGTTAAAGAGCACCCGAAAATATGACAGTGGCACACTCCGATAGTCCAAATAATTGCCACGCCTAGTCCTCCAAAAGAACGCAACGCGATATTTGTAACGGGAGTCCAACTCCCTGACGCATGATTCTACCGGAGCTTGTAAATAACCATCTGCCGTTGGAATTACATTACTATGTTTAAGAAGCAATCGCGGTAAACTGCACAGAGCGACATGATAGTCATATCGAGGTGTAGGATCGCCAAATACGACAACCGATGTGACGCAAGGATCGGTGTTACCACTCCAGTTGGGAGGCAGAGAGCCGAGTAGGTGGTAGAGATTTGCATTGTTACTTGGAGGTGCTGGCTGAGAGGCTCACGTATATCATATCAGGTAGGTGTTTGTGGTTGGCAGCGTGAGGCCTAGCGCATATACGCAAGCATCAGCGGTTTGAGTTTCGCGACGCCTTCAGTCCAGTTCCAGCCATGGACGATGGCGTCCTGGAGCCAGCGCGTGAATTGGCTGCTCCAGCGCGTGGCTCGCCGCAACAGCTTGACCCAAGGCGATACGCTTTTGCCTGTGAGTGCGGCGGCGGCCTCCCGCTGTTTGAGGGCTGCCGAATACTTGTTCTCCACCTTCTCGTCACGGATGCCTTCATCAGAATCCAAGCGCCCGCTCAAAAGGAGCAGGAGATTGTGCGTCAGCACGAGGAACTCGTTCTGGACCTGCGCAGGTACCGGGCCAGCTCCCCAGGCCCGCTTCTCGGCCAAAAGGTGCTCGCAGCCGTCAAAGAATTTCTCAATGTCCCAGCGCAGTCGATAGAGTTGGGCAATCACTCCCGGGGCCAGGTGAAATTCCGTCGTCAGAAACTCGTAAATCTCTCCGCTCTCCGGGTCTTGATAGCGGATGCGTCGGAATTCGCCTGGCTCTCCAAACCGAACCCGTTCATCGGAAAGCACGCCCTGGTTGCGCGCATCTTTCCTGTCCCATTCCAGCGGCTTGGTTTCGCGCACCGCCAGGTTGGCCTTCGTGCGCGTGATCACGGTGAAGCCTCCTTTGAACTTGGCCCCGCGCAGGAATTCAAAGTCTACGGCGACCGGGTCTATGACCAGGATCGTGCCCTTGGCTTTAGGATGCCAAAGAAAATCCTCCCAGGGGCGCTCTTTGACCGCCGCCCATTCGTGCTGGTGCCCCTCGGTCTGCGCCAGCACTCGCGCTGCTCCCGAACGCAGGTTGCGCAAGAAGATCCCGGTCACGGTGTCGGGTGGCTCCCGCCGCCCGCTGGCCATGGTGGCAGGGGGTTCGTGGCTGCCCCGTTCGACATCATGGCCGTCCAGTGCCAGAATATCCCGTCCGGCCAACTCTGGAAATACAGCGAAACGGTCGGAGGCGGGCACAATGGTTCGCGACAGCACGGTGTTGAGTTCGTGGGCCATGGCTAGGCGCCGCGTGCTGCTGGCCGCACCGAAGTAGGCTTTGAGGGAAACGTCCGTCACATCGCACTGGCGAGCTGATTGAAGGAAAGATCGCCCGGAAGGATGATAGCTATTGATTCGCCGGACACCGAGAGTGATGAACTCCGCGTCGGAGAAATCAAGGCCATCACGGTAGTTTTCGAGTGTAGAGATGAGGTCCAGAGCGGGTTCCAAGAATGCGTCACGAATGAGGATTTTCATGGCCGTGATTCTATACTGCCGCTGTCAAATAGACACACACAAACGAGGAAAAAGTATGACTATTATAGTTGGTTACTAACAAACATACGCAGATACTCCATAACTTGTAACAACGTCCACAATTGAGCTATAAGCGACGATAGACTCCAACCATTGAAAACCATTCCCCGACCTGTTTAGGTGCGTTGGCGGCCCTCCTGGGCTCATGAAACAGCCTTGCAGTGAAAATGAAAACCGCCGCTTTTACTCTCAGCCCAGCCTTCGGTCGAGTCTCACGATTGGCGCCGACCGCTCCAAAAACACCTCCCAACGCGCCGCATTGCCGCTTCGTTCTCACTCGTTCTCCCAGGCCAATGCACTGTTCGCGTAAGGAACCTATGCCACTTCAAATGCCAAGCGCACTCGAATACACTAACTTACCTGGCCCACGCGATTTGGATTTGGGTAACACCAATCTTGCCGCCTCGAGCAACGTCCACGGCCGGGTCATCGAGTACAAGTATGACGCGAAGGATTTGTGGCGAGCGTCTTGGGAAAGCTTTTGGCTCTTGGCAAACGCACCGTGAAAACAAGCGAACTGTTCGTGCCTGTTGCGGAACTGCCCAAATCACCCGCTCATCCATTTACAACAGAAGCTCGCGCCTATTGGCAGATTCTGGCTTTGACGGCTTCGCGGTGGAAAATCTTTGCGAGCCATCTTACAAAGAAGGAGGGCGGCCCTCCATCCCGCCTGGCATTTACTTTCGCATGCTCTTCATCGGCTACTTCGAGGAATCGATAGCCAGCGAGGTATCGCCTGGCGTTGTGCGGACCAGCCGCTCCTTGCGCAGTTCCTGGGTGCCGACTGGACCGACTACGACTCCCGCCCATAATTCCATGACGGTCATTCGGCAGCGCCTGCCGCCGAGGATTTTCGAAAGTGTTCGATCACGTGTTACCCAGGTCTTGAGGCAAAGGGCTACTCAAGGCCAAGACCCTGGGCATCGACTCCACGACCCTGGAAGCCAATGCCGCGATGAAAGCCATCGTGCGTAAGGCCGACGGCAAGACTGGAAAGAATACCTCCGAGCTTTGGCCAAAGCCGAAGGAATCGAGAATCCGCGACCCGAGGAGGATCTCCGGCGGATTGACCGCGGGCGTAAGGACAAATGCTCCAACCAGGAGTGGGAGAGCCCAAGCGATCCGGACTCGCGCATCGCCCGGATGAAGAACGGGACAGCCAGGCTGGCCTATAAGGCTGAGCATGCGGTCGATTTGGAAAGTGAAGCCATTGTGGCGGCGCAGGTGACTCACGCCAACCGTGATGGCTTACGCAAACGGGCCTGGAGACGCTGATCTTGGCCAGACCAACCTGGTGGTCAGTGGCAGCTCCGCCGAGATTGCGGAGGTCGTTGGGACAAGGGCTATCACGATAACCGCCTTCTGGCCGAGTGCGCCCGGTGGGGCATTCGCACTTACATTCCCGAGCTTAACCCCGATCGCGGACCTGGGCTACGATGGCCGAGGGCTGAGGGCAACCTTCCGAGGAAATCGGCGGAGGGGTCCGCAGGGCCAAAGGACGACGGCTGAACCGGTGGCGGAGCGAGCGATGCGAACGGAGCTTTGCGCATGTTTGCGAGACCGGAGGTGGACACGACGGGCTTGGTTACGCGGGATTGGTCAACGTGACCAAGTCCTACCTGATGCGCTGTGCGGATACAACCTGGGGCTGGTCTTAAGAAAATGCTTTGGATTGAGCAAGCCGCGGAGCGGCGGTGGGCCGGATTTGGCCTTTTTGCTTCCCTGGGTTGTGGCAGCTACCTGGGTCGGCATGATCACGACAGAGGGGCAAGGCACAATTCTCCTGACTGGGGCCCTCCTATTGCTGCTGGTAATAGCGTCTGCCACGGCTCCTTTTCGACCCTCACTCACCCGTTGGCAGCAAAACACCACTTGTTGAACGCCCTGCTAAGGGCGGCAAGAGCTTGATGGACTAGAAGTACGATTCGACAAGACAGTTTCGCAAGCTCAGGTAGAAAGCGCATGAATTGGATAGTGTCGCCAAAACCCTGCTCTGCATGAACTAGGATTGTCTTCTTCCTGAGAGATTCGCCATTCCGCATGGGCTCCGTCGGAGCGTGCGCAAAGCGAATGTGATCGATCTGTTGGCCCGGCACTTTGAGTCTCCATTCGTACTCGCGCCAACCTTCTTCGTATCGGCCAGTTGCCAGCAAACACCAAGCGAGCCCGAAGTGAGCTATAGCGAGATGTCCGTCGATTGCTATGGCGCGTCGGCAATAAGTTTCCGCTGTAGGAAGTTGATTCAAAGCAATGTACGCCATCCCCAAATAGTTGTACGCGTCAGCGAGGTCGGGAGCAAAGCTTACCAATTGCTTTAACCAATGAATGGCGCCTTCAAGTTCCCCGCTGCCGAAAAGGGCATCCGCCATTCGAAAGTACGCTGGCACAAATCTTGGGTCAATATGAATAGCGCGGCGGCATAATGCGAGCGCGGGTCGGAAATGTAATGTGCGATTGAATGCATCCGCCAAGTTCGTATGGAATGCTGGATGTTTAGGATTTAGGTGCAATGCTTTCCGAAAACAACCGAGTGCGAGTTTGACTTCAGCGTGAGCGAGAAACGTAATACCAAGTCCACTGTAGGCTGCTGCACAATCTGGTTTGAGGGCTAGCGTTTGCCTAAAGAGACAGGCCGCATCCGCAGTCCGACGCGCCTGTAGGAACACTTCAGCTAAGCCCAAGAAAAAGTCCGCGTTGTTACTATCAGCCGCTACGGCTTGAGACATAAAATTGACGGCACTCTCGAGATTTCCAAGCCTGGCGAACTCTTTTCCCAATTCAAAGAGTGTTTCTTTCTCGACGGGATTCTTAGCCAATCGATTTCTCAGGTCTTCAATTTGAGTTGAATTCATAGTTCAAGTGCGAACCCGTCGTTCCTGGTGAGTCGCACGTTGACTAAAGTCAAAGTAAGGATGAGATGCGAGTCCCTCGCGGCCCGCGAGTGGCCATCTATGCTACTTAAGTAATGTCTGGATTGGGAGTAGTATACGTGGAAAATAGCCAGCCTCGCGCACGAAACCGTTGGTATCCAAAATGTAAGCAACAGGAATACTGTCAACATGGAAAGCTCTCACGGCATTTGGGCCAACGCTAACGTGAAGAACGGAGTTGCTGTCAGCTCTCCCTTCCTCTTGGATTCCGATCTCTTCGCTGCTTTGGACGTAGGCGGCAATGAACACTATTTTTGCCGCTTTGGAGCGAGCAAGGCGCGCGAGACGCTCCAACTCGGAAACTGCGGCTTGGCAGGGTGCGCACCAAGTAGCTCCGAATTGGAGTACGACAGTAATCCCCAAGTAATCACTGAGATGATCAGTTGTTTGGGTGTGGGCTTTCACAAAGCCTATGTTGGGGGAGCTCGAATACCGTTGGTTAAAAGCTGCCCGTCGCCCCAGGAATCAGGTCTGAAATATCTCCACGGGTAAGGAGCAGAACTCGCTCTGGACTTCCGGGAGGGGAGGCGGGCCGAAGTAAATGTACGGGCTGCCTACAGGCCCTCGAAGGAGAGAGACAACATTGTCTAAGGGAAGATCGGACGTCGCGACGAATGAACCGGTTGGCGATGGTGCCACCGCTGTAATGGCGTCTCCTATCTGAATACTGGAGCTCCTCTGTGCCGGGGAATTTGTGAGTATTCCTGCAACTCGGATCACTCGGCCGTCAGCTCTCAGAAAAAGTCCAACACCCCCCAGGTTTTGACCAAGTCCACTTGGGGCGAGTGAAAGGAGGAAAAAAAATGTGGCAGAAACCCAAATTGGCCGTTGACGAAAAACACCTCTCACTTGTGCTCTGAAAGCACTATTCAAACCGACGGCGGCCGAGAAGGACATTGCCTAAGCAAGGCAGCAACTGTTGCACGCACACGGTCCATTTGGGACATCTTGGGTACAGCAACTCCTTGGATAACAAGCTGTGATGCCTCCGTTACAACCTACAGAGTACCCCGCGATGTTTACTGTCGCTCTGTCCCCAGGCATTGTTTCACCGATTTTATGAACAGAGACTCTCGTGAAGAGAATTTGTGTTCCGTGACGGAGCGGCACGCGGTGGATTTCGGCGCCAACGACTCCATTCCTGGCTAACTCTTCTTTCGTCCACGGATATACCTCGCCAGCGACGTCTTCTTTCTTGATGAGATAATAGGAGCCGGGATCCAACGGTTCAGGATAGAGTCGAAAAAAGTCCTTTTCGTGATCGGGCTTGAGGATTCCATTAAGGTACCGCTCCTCGGAAAGCTTGGCGGCAGGTAGCTCTTTTTGGGAGATAGCGTTATTGATGTCATGTTGAGCGACGTGATGGAATTTGGTAATCAATTACCGTAGCAGAATTTGCGAGTTGGTCAAGCTCCTGAGATGACCTGACCACAATCCCCAGCGCCAATTCATGGAGGGCTTTGGAGCTTTGGGCGAGGGGAAGTTACGAATCGGACAGCGTGGCGACGGTGGTCCTCGGCCATGGCGGTCTGAAAATCGGTGGTGGTCTGATGGTGGGGTCTGCGCTGGCGGGAGCGCCATTTCATGAACAGGCGGTTGCTCAGACGCCGGAACATCCCCATCAGCCGAATCCCCTTTGAACTCTGGATACGGCAACGCCACAATCCCACAATCCAAATAAGGTCCAAATAACCATGCGACAGCTACGCAGTTTGACAACTCCGTCCGGTCGAGCATAGTGGGAAAAAGAAATGAAGCCATGGGTGCTTGTCGTCGTCCTTCATTTGGTGTTAGGCTCGGGTTGTGCCAGTTCGAGTTCGATGTGTCGGACCACGTCAGCGAGGGATTGGAAAGTTGGCGGACGCTATCCCAGCCCGGAAATCTGGTTTCCCAGGGGTACAGACCAAGTGCCATGACGAATGGTCGGCGGCTGGGTACTGACAGGCTGACCGCTGAATTGGTGGCGGGGATGTCAGGGTAAAGGCGAAAAGGCAAAGTGGCTTGAGTTCTTAGTCATTTCGGTTGAGGAATAAAGCCTCTGGAACCATCCAAACCGTGTCGGCACTTGGTGATGTCGGTGAGTGGTCGACGCTAAACCCGTCAGAAGCTGCCGGGCACCCGAATGGCGCTGACTGGCCACCTTGCCGGCCTGTCGCCGATAGGAGCAGACCAGCTGAGACCGCTGCTAGGGGGACATAAGGTCCGTGCCTGCCAATGATGCTCAGAACTCGCTCTCGCCAGAACGCTCGCCCACGTCCATTTCCCGGTCCCGCCATCTGGCTTGTGCAGCAGATACACCAAGCCGGTCGTCACGAGTCGTATGCTGTCGTGAGGAACTAATTATGAACACGACATCGACCGATTCTGAGTGCCAGACGCTGGACATCAATGGTGCCGCAATTGCATTGGGCGTCTGCAAAGAGACTGTTCGGCGACTCGTCCGCCGCAAGGTGCTTCGGAAACTTCCAGAACTCCGACGCATTCTTATCCCGAGATCGGAAATCCAGCGGTACACAAATGGGCGCTGACCGGGGGACCTTTACTTTATCCGAAACTCCGAAGAATTCCGCCAGTGTCGACGTGGCCGCTTCGGTCCTTGTTGGGCTGGCCAACTTCCGCTTGCTGTGCCTCTCCACGCATCCCTGAGCGACGGTTTCAAAATTGGCCAAGAATTGGCCAAGCACGTTTCCAGGTTCTCGCGACGTCTTTTTTCTGCCAGTCTAAAGCGCTGGTGTTTAGCGTCTTGGAATGGTGCCCCGGCACGGACTCGAACCGTGAACCAATTGATTAAGAGTCAACTGCTCTACCAATTGAGCTACCGAGGCGTTGAAGAGTCTGCTCTCTGTCAAGGTGCCCAGCGGCCACTAACCGACGCATGGACGCTGGCAACGCAAGGCGGGTGCCCACGTTACAGTCCACTTTGACGACCGGGAGGCCGTGTCCACCTGAGACAGGCGGCCAACCTAGCGAAGCCGAAGAGGCTCTGCAAGATTTCAAAGCAAAAATTCGTTTGCGTCCACTTATCTTGCTCCAGAGGAACTATCTGCGACGAATGGAGGAGGCTTGGAGATCTCCGGCGGAAGCAGGCGACGCCTGCCTAATGATGATCGCTGCTCCACCTGGAAGGCTGTAGCCGGACGGGAGATTACCAAGCCGGCGTATTTTTGCCGCCAAGGTTGTTCGTTTCAGTCCGAGGCGCGACGCTGCGCCTGTGGACCGCCGACGAAATGCGAGAGGCCCCGGGGGCAAGTCGATCGACGAGTCGCCGCCCTTGCCTTGGTCCATCTAGATTTGACGAGTCAAGGGTGCGGGACGATCAGCGCTCAGGCGGGGCGATCCCGTGTTCACCCTCAGGAGTCACTTTACCCCTGAAAACCGGCGATTCACTATCCGATCGTGAAATGACATCGAGGGAAGTAGATCTCCTGCAGGTTCCCGAACAACCGGCGGCAGCGCGACCTGAATGATGTCCCAAGTCGGGCAGGGGATCATTCCTGGTCAACGTGGGCTACGTGTGTCGCCGGACGAATGTCCGAATTGAGATTGGATGAGATTGACGCGGCCGAAAGCACACGCCTTCACCCTCATAGAATTGCTGGTGGTCATCGCGATCATTGCGATTCTTGCCGGGATGCTACTGCCGGCGTTGAGCCGGGCAAAAGCGAGGGCCCAGCGCACAGCCTGCGCGAACAACTTGAAGCAGATGGGGCTTGCTCTCTGGCTCTGGGCTGACAACAACGACGGCAAATTTCCATGGAAGGTGGATCAGACTCTTGGCGGCGGGCTCCCAAACGGGACGGACAATGCCAAGGTCAACTTTCAGTTGTCTTTAGTTTCCAATGAACTGGCCTCGACCAGAATGTTGCTTTGTCCGAATGATGTTCGGCGGATTTCGGCGACGAACTTTGCGACGGTCGCGCTGACGAACATCAGCTATGCGCTCTGCAACGAGGGGGACCAGAAAAGGCCGCGGGTCATTCTTGCGACGGATCGAAGCCTGAGCGGTTTCGATTTCACCGGGCTGCCTGACAACATCAACTGTTTTGTTTTGACTTCGGCGGACACTGGGGCGCGCTCGGCCAAATGGCGCAAGGGCATCTGCCATGGGGCCAATGTCGGGCTGGTTGTTTTGGGAGATGGTTCTGTCCAGCAATGGAACGATGCCACCCTTGCCAAAACACTGGTTGGCTACGATGCATCCACCGAGACGGATGATGGGACGCTGCAGTTCTACTTTCCGTAGTCCTCCAGAGTGAAGCGCCCAGGTTTGGAGGCGTGTCGTTGAACAGGGCGGCGGACCCTGCCAGCGGCCTGTTGTGACCCGGCCACTTTCGAGAGCGAGCCCGTCGCGGGCGGCGGACGGACTCATGAAATCTGGCGGGATGGGAGAGCACTGCCGAAACGCAAAAGCCTGCGCCGGCTGGTGGGCCTGCGCAGGTTGAGGGGGGTAATCCTGGGTCTTGCTGGTTGATGGTCCTCTGGCGGCTTTATGGGCTCGACTTCTGAATGACGCGGTAGAAGACCCCGGGTTGATCCAAGTTGTTGGTGATGGCCGAGGACGAATCAAACGCCCGGATGGTGGCCGTGCCCGCCAGAGTGGTAAACGGCTCATTTAGATCCTTCGTGCTTTGCAGTTCGTAGTACATGGCGCGAAGCGTGTTGTAGCGCAGCTCCGCTTTGGCGCCTTCCACTTTGCGGAGAGCCAGATTGACCGGACTGGTCGTGATGGAGCCGTCGAAGTATTTGCGCGCCACTTCCCAGACCGATTTGCCCGTTTGCTCGCCGACGCGGCGGCCCCACAAGTTATCCGCGGGCGGATGGATGCCGCCGAAGATGCGGGAGAGGCCTGCCTGGTCCGCCGCGTCATAAAATGTTGCCCATTGGAGCTGGGTGGGCTGACTCGGACCAAACTCGTTTTGGAGGCCGGTCTTGGTTTGAGCGACAGAGGTATACGAACCAAGGCCGCCTGGAACGAAGGGCGAGCCCGTCAAGGCAGTCAAGACTTCGGCGGCCGACCGGCTGAACGTGCTGTGGCCGGAGATGTAGCCTGGAAAGGCCGGCGTCACGAACGTTTTCTTTTGATAAGCGATCCAGCTCTCCATGTGGACCCACTTGACCCCGCTTGTCTCGTTAGCTGGATCCTCAGGCTGGCCAGGCCAGGCGCGCACGGCGATCTTCCCTTTCGTCAAGCCGGCGTGCCTGCCGGCAGCAATCGATTCGTCGGTCACGACTTCGACCAAGTCGGGCACGAGCGGGATGCCGTTGGGATCGTAGGGCTGGAGATTGGGGTCGCTGCTTTGACCCAACCCGGCGAGATAACGGATTGCACTTAAGGGGCGCCAGCCGTTGTAGTATCGCTTCACTGCCCAGCAGGCGCAGGCTGCTTCATGGACAGCGGCGTTCAGGGCGAAGTAAGTTTTGACGTCCCACTCCAGGTCATCAACGATCGGTCCGGTCCCGCCGATTCGTTTCGCCAGCAGGGGATTATCCGAGACTTCATTGGCGACGACATTCCAATGGCCCGGAGGGGTTTCCGAGCTGGGGCCATCGGCCCAAAACTCTGAAAGGACGCGAACGAAGTCGCCGCGTTTGACGAGATTAGGGGCGTAGGGTTTGCCGGTGATGGGATTGGTGGCATAGCCGTTGCCATCATAGATTTTGAACGCGTTGGTCCCGTAGTCGCCTTCGAACTCCAGGCTGTTGTTGCCGAACTTGCCCGGGGACATGTCGACCATCTCGCCGTCCTCAGGACTGAGTTGACTGCTGGCGCGCAACACGGTTAAGACCTCGCGGATGAACTGAGCGTGGGTAGACTTGCCAAATAACGGCGGGGGACCCGGATCCACCCACGGCAAGCCGGCATCGATCCGCGCGAGTTGATACGGTCGCACTTGCAGCCATTGCGCGCCCACATACGGCTGCAGGGGATTCTGGGGAAAGCCGTTTTGGTCGATGGAATTGGCCACGATCAAGCGCTGCCAAAGATTGACGTCTTTGATCGTATTGTTGGTACCATCCGTGATGCCAGGCAGCGCGACCGCCAACGGCGGATTGAAATAGCTGTAGCCGCCTTCGCTCGCCGGCGCGTCTGGATAGGCGCGAGGCGGATTGGCCGTGGGATACGGAGTGCCAGCGCTCTGCCTGGCCCCATCGTCCATGAACCAGGCTGAGACGGCGTCATAGACGCGATTACCTACCCCTGCGGGCGTGGAAGGGTCGCGCGACACGTTCGTTGGATCGTATCCCAAAGCGGCCATGAATTCGGGGTTCCTCACCGCTTGATTGGTGGCCGTTCGCGAATAGGCGTGCCTCTCCAGCATCATGCGATAAACCGCGTAACTGATCGCTTCGCGGCGCGCTGCGGCCAGATCCGTGGCGGTATGTTTGGTGTGATAGACGAAGCCGACCGAATTCGTATCGTAGGCCGCCCAGGCGTCATACATGCATACCGAAAATGAGAACAGGTTCCTCGCTTGCACCGGAGGGTGGGGAGTGTCCATCCGGATGCCTTCAAGCGCGCGTTCGTCCCAATTTCGCGCGATGGAGTATTCGGGTTTAGGCACATACCAATTGATGGCCGCTTGACAATGGACTGATCCGACCGCCGCCATCCAGGCGATGATCAGATGACTGCAATGGGCCTTCGAGCCGCGAAGACGCAATTCAAGAAGTTTGCACATAGGGTTGACGGGTTCCCGATCGGTGAATCTCGGATTTGCGCGGGATCTTTGACCGCCTTACACTTACTTCCCAACGAATTTTGGCGAGTGGCCGCATTTTTGGGGTGGCACGCACCGTTCGATCGGCGAAGCGCAGTGGCGCGCCGTCACCTCGTATCCTCGCCTGCTTCCTACGGGGCCTTTTGAAAAACGACCATGGGCGCTGCGGCGAGGGATTTTGGCTGCAGCCTGCCAATCTCAGGGGCTTGGGAGCTCCTGTGATCGCGCTTCCTTGCGTCCATAACCCGGTGGGCGCGATAGGTAAATGATACGGCCGCCATAGCCGGTCGCGACGATTTCGCTGGTATTGTTGCGTCCGTCAAGTTCCGCGGCGGCGATCCAATGGCCTTTCGCCTGGTCTTCGAAGATGGTCTCGGCCTTCCAGTGGTCCCCCCGGCGGCTGAGCAGCTCCACCTTTTTGCTATAGCCGAAGATGAGGACCGTCTCGACTTCCGGATCTTCGTCGAACTGACCCGCGGCAATGCCGCGTGGGCCTTGAGGGCCGTTGTAGATGACTTCGTTGAGCCAGCCTGGCTGGTTGGCTTGCTCGTGGCGCAGGATGCGTCCATCATCGAGGGTAGAATACAGGGTCAGCGGCCGACCGGGCTGACGGGGACGAAGGGCGACGCGTCCCATGCCCATTTCGGCCTGGTAGATCGTCTGCCACGTCATCTGCCCGCCACGGATCTGGAGTAATTCGAGGTGTCCATTGCGGGAGGCGGTTACGATGGAAGGAATCGCCTCGGGACTGTGCGGCAGAACCAATGCTTGTCGGACGCGACCGACGTAATCGCCCAAGTGTTTCCACTCAAAAGCCCCGTGAGGGCCGGTCGGAGTGACTAAAAATACGCCACCGGGGACTGTGAATGCTACGATCTCCGGCGCGGCGGTCGATGGATCGAGTTGTCCGGCGACCAAGGTGTGAATTTCACGGCCAGGGAGACTGGCAATCAAGCGGTAGTCAAGAATCAGGTTTGGCCAAGCGACGATCTGGTAGAGGTTGCCGGACTGCGCGCCGATGTAGGTCTCGCTGCCGGCGATGCGCGGATCGATATCGCCGTGGGCAAAGCCGCCCAGCCACTTGGGATCGGCCATCAGGGTGGTCGTCGTCCACCGACCGCTGTAGGAAACACACACATGGGTGCGGCCTTTGTCATCGAGACCGACCACCTCCGGGCAGCCGTGCGATGCAATGATATCAGCGGGTTCAACCGTCCATAAAGGCACACCATTGTTGTCGAAGATGAGAAAGGCTTCCCAACCGTTGCCAGCCGCGAGCCGGACTTCCCCCGCACTCGGATCTGGTCCGGTGGAGGTCCGCGCTAACGCGGGGCTTTCAGCGCCGGCGGGGATGAAGCCATCACAGATGGCGGCGGCTGCCAGGCAGAAAGCGAAGATGGAATGGCGGAGATCAGGTCTTTTGTTCATGGCAAGTCGGTCAGGGCGCTGAGGGCGTCGCGGTAGACGTCATGATCGAGAGGAAGCGTGGCTTTAAATCCGCGGAGGAGAACGAAGCGACGCGGGACATAAAGGGGCACTAACAGTGCCTCCTCGGTCAAAAGCCGCTGGAACTGCTCGTAGAGTGGATGGCGATCTTTCTCTTCGGGAGTCGAAGCGATCCGTCGGACCAGGGCCTCTGCTCGCGCATCCACGCCGAAGTAGCGGTTACCCGCGCCGCTCGGCCGGGTGAACGGCGGCGGCAGGAATCGCGACTTCAACGTCATGTCGGGATCGTAGGGAACGCCCCAGGTGATTTCGGTGCGCAGGTCGTAAGCGCCATCGGTGCACGCTTGTTCGTAGGCCTCCTCCGCCTTGAACTCGACGACGACGGGAATGCCAGCGTGGCGGAGTTGGGCAACGATCAGTTCACACAACTGACGCTCACGAGGTCTGAAATGACCCTGAAAGCCGAGCAACCGGAGCGGAGCGGCCAGTTCCGGCAGTGCGGAGACAGGCTCGGGAGTAGGGATCTGTGGCCATGCCGTCACCGTCGGCGCCGTCCAACTGAACGTGGGGTCGGCGTAGCCATTTTCAATCTGCTGAATGAGTTCGGTGCGATTGAGCGCTGCCGCGATATGTTGACGCAAAGACTTGTCGGCGGTGGGCCCTTGCAGCCGGAAGCTCAAATAGTGCAAGACCGAGCCGGGGGCCTCTTGCAGGTGCAGATTCGGTTGTCTCTTGAGCCAGGCAATCTGATCCCGCGGCACGCGGGATTTCCACCCGTCTATCAGCAGGTCGACTTGCCCCCGCTTGAAAGCTTCGAAGGGTTCGTCCTCCTCGGTGTTGTCCGCGTCGAACGGGACAATGTCGATGGTATCGCCCGGTCTTGACGGTTGACCGTCGCTGCGGACGCGCCGCAAGCGGTAAACGCGGTTGTGCTCGCGCAGTTCGACAAATTGAAACGGGCCGCTGCCGACCGGCTTGGCCCATTCGCCTTCGCGATCGAGGCAACCTGGCCCGCCGATCGAACATGGCCGAATGGCGCACAGGTCCGGGAGGAGCGCGTAAGGTTCGGACAAGGTCAGGCGCAAGCGATTGGTGGATTCGGCGACCAGCTCTGCCACGCGCTCGCTCGAGTGGATCCAGGCGTATTCTGGAAGGCCCAACCAGCGCTTGAAGTGAATGCGGACATCCGCAGCCGTCACGGGTGTTCCATCATGCCATCGTGCCCCGGGGCGCAAAGTGAAGACCACGGTCCGTCCTTCATCTTTGAACTCCCAGGCAGATGCGAGATTGGGGACGAGCCGACCCTGTCCGTCGCGTTTCACCAACGTCTCGTAAATCAGCGTCTGCACTTGAAACGGAGCGTTGTAGGTGAGCGCACCCAAACGGTTGGACGTTGCCATGCTTCCGCGAATGCCAATGCGGAGGGGCCGGCCGGGAGCATCTGTCTATCGTGGAGGTGCGGTGCAGGCGGCAAGAACCAGCATTGCGGCCCAAAAGGCCGCAATGCTGACGGGTGATAGCTTGTTCATGGTTCAAAAGCGGACCCGGATGGACCCTTCGATCGAGAGAGGCGCGCCAAGGAGAACTTGAGCGCCGTCGCCGGAGGACCACAGGGCGTATTGCCGGTCGAGGACATTCCGGGCGCGGACGCCGAGCTGCACGCGCTGATAAGAATAACCGGCGAAGAGGTCGAGCGTGGAGTAATCGGGCAGCGGTATGGTATTGGCGTTGTTTGCCTGCGTCTCACCGACGTACCGGACCAGCGCGCCCAGTTCGAGGCCGAATGGCAATCGATAGTTTGTCCAGACGTTGGCAACCACTTCGGGAACGTTGGGAGGAGTGTTAT
This sequence comes from Verrucomicrobiota bacterium, assembly GCA_046346765.1. GTDB lineage: Bacteria > Verrucomicrobiota > Verrucomicrobiia > Limisphaerales > SIBE01 > JAXMHN01. Next base: position 35,180 of record JAXMHN010000056.1, read on the forward strand.
CCGCATAGGAGATGACGGTTGTGCCGGAGGCGATGTTGAATGTGTCGTAGTGAGCATCCAACAGGACGAGATTGCCGCCTAGGGTCCACTCTGGCACTGGCTGCAACGAAAGGCCAAGTTCCAGTCCTTGCGACGATTGTTTGCCGATCTGGAGGTTGCGAGACGAGTCCACGGGATCGCGCGTCACGATGTCGCTCTTCCAGATCTGGTAAAGGGCCGCGGTCCACTCCAAGTGGTGTTCCCAGATTGCCTGCTTCACGCCGACCTCGACCATCTCGCCCTGTTCCAAGCCATAGTGCTGAAAAGTCTCGTCCAGGACCACGAGGGCGTTGGGAGCTTTGGCCGCTGTCCCATATAGCGCGTAAAGATCCAAGCGCGGAATCGGCTCAAAATCGCCGCCGATGCGACCCGTCACCGGTGTAAAAGTGCGGTTGAAAGCTTCGACCGTGGGATTGGGACGGAGGTTTTCGGAATGCAGATCGATAACCTCACCGCGCACTCCTCCCATCAAACTAAAGCGGCGGAACAGCTGAAAGCGGTCTTCCAAGAGTAAAGCCCCGGTGGCTGTTCGGGTGCGGCGCTCAGGAGAAGTGGCGACAGTTTGCAGAGAACTAAAGTTGCGGGGAGCCGGATCATATAGATCGACGAAATCAAAGCCACTGTCGGGGCGATTGCTATCTCGCTGGAAATGATCCAGGAAACCCTCCAGGCCGCCGAGAAGCTTGTTCTCCCGTTCGAAGAGATCATGTGAAAGGGTGACATCCATTCGATGGCCCACCAGCGTCTGGTCATGGCGGATTTCCACCGGGGAGGAGCGGCGGACAGCGTTGCTCGCGGCGACATACGTGTAACGCTCAACATTTTGCCAGTGTCGGTCGGCAAGAAAGCCGTAGAGGATTTGGCGCACTTGGACGGCTTCGCTTTGGGCCCAATGAGCCTGGAGGCGAAACCACTGATTCTCTTGGTGATCGATGTCGTCGGCGATGTTGTAGTTGACCTGACGGGTGAGCGGATCGACTCGACCTTTGACGAGCGGCGTGCCCCAATAGCCGCTGAAATCTTGCCAAAGTGCGTCGAAGGAGAAGGTGAGATAAAGCTGGTCTGACACGTCGTAGCGCAAAGAGCCGGCGATATCGTAGGATGCGCTGGCGGTATCGTCGACGTAGCCATCCGACGACTGTCGGCTGAAATCGAACCGATACCCTCCGCCGGTCTGGCCGATGGGGCCGGCGCTGCCCAGTCCAAGGCGACTGGTGTTGAATGAGCCGTAAGAGGTGAAGAGTTCGTGCTCGAAATGATCCGAGCGCGTTGACTTTGGAACGTAGTTGACGGCGCCGGCTAATGCTCCTCGCCGAAAAGAGGCAAGCCGGCCTTTCAAAACTTCCACTCGGAATCAACTCGTGTCCTCGGGCCGCGCGACCATGGTTGGCGGACCACGAAGGCAAGCTGTCGTAAAGGAAGACAACATCATTGCCGCTGGAGCCTCGACTCGAGAGGATCCCCGGCGTGCTGGGCGGGTTTCCGCAGCGGTGACGCCGTTACCAGTTGCGCGGCCTCGAGTAACGTCCGCGCCCCCAACTCGTCCATGAGTGATCGGTTAACCAGGCTGACGCTCTGCGGCAACCCAGATGAGACTTCCCGGGTGGCTGGCCCGCTGTCGCGGCCGCGCTCGGGACTAATCCCGAAGTCACATTGGTGCCATAGACCGTGACAGGGGGCATCTGGATGGCTTGTTTCCTAGCCCGTCACCGCCGGATTGATCAGGAGCAGTTGGCGGTAACTCAACAGCCCCCAATTGGCGCAAGCAGCCAGGCAAACCCGGACTAAACAAAAGGACTAAAGCCGCAAAGCGGCTCATGGCGGCCGTGGCCGACCAATGAGGTTGGGTGAACAAGCGACGGCGACTGGCCAAATACATCGAGCTGAGTTCATGTGCGAACGACACGTGCACTGAATCGTCGGTGCATGGACAGATTAGCAACGCTTTCATCAAGGTCAACGCGACATGAGAGAATCTCACTGATCTTGAGATCGGTGCGGCGAACGTTCAATTCGGCCGGTTGGAAGTTTGGAGCCTGGGCGAGCTGGAATTCTCGATAGATCGTGCTCACCGGCGGGCAGGGGACCAGGCCGTCCTGGCCCGCAGCAAGGTCGATGGATCAGCCGCTTCGAGGGTATGCCTGGCAGCGACGGGGCGACCGCGCGACGCCGGGCCGGGCGCGCTTCTCCTCGATGGCGGACTTTCGCGTTTTACTCCGCTCCAGGTTTGTTGCTCGCACGGTCACAGCCCGCTGCGGGGATGCTCCCGTGCTCGCGCCTTGCCACCCAACGCTTTTTCCTCGAAAGCAGCGCTCATGTTGGTTTTTCAACAGGCTCTAGGGCCCATTCTTGCCGTTGGCTGAGTTGGCAAAGGCTCCGCGCAACGCTGGGTCATCCAGATCGAGTCGATAGAGCACTTGGTTGTAATCGTAGCGCGCCGTTGGCTGCTTCGCGCCGCTGAACTGGTCCGTATACGTTCCTTCGAACAGGAGGATCGAAGAAGCGGCTTTCATTAAGCCCGGATGAAGCCGCGGGTTATAAAACGTGTAGTTCTCGTGGCTCAACACTTTGACCGCCTTTCCCCATGGCCCCAGGGGCGACTCGGCTTCGGCATACCAAAGCTCGCCAAAGGCTGACGGTTTGCCGAATGCTTGCATGAAGACGGTCACCCAACGCCGGCGATAAGCATTCCACGCGATTGAGCCGCTGTGGGGCTTGACTGCGGCTCCATCCTCTGCCGAAACAGGTTTTCCTGCGGTTGCAGGGATCTCCCAGTTAGCCCGTTCTTGCCACGCTAAAAACTGGCCCGACAGCGCATGGCCGTGAGTAACGGATTCCAAACAAGACCCAATCGTCTCCGTGGGTGTCATTCCAGAAGGCCGGATGCCCTCCGGGCACGGGGAGGTTGCGTCGGCGCTTGCTCCGATTTTGTCCAAATGACGCGCAGTCGGTCAAAGTGTCGTTGTTCATCATTCCAAACGCAGAGCCGCACTCGTAGGCCTCCAGCGGCAGCGATCTTGACGTAAGTACCCGACCAGACGGGGTGAACCGTCCTTAGCCGGTAACACCGTATGCCCGCTCACCAGGTCGGACCACTTCCCGGCATTTTGGCTACCCCGCGCGGCCGTCCATTGGCGTCGGTGAAGTAGTTAAATTGCAGATGGACCGGAGGCGCGAATGAGGTCAGCGGTTTCGTGACGGTCGTCGCGCTGGTCATGTCAAAAATGCCGAGGAGGATAGGACAGGATGGTGGTGTCACCCCAAGCCCAAGAAGAGTTGCCCTTTGTAGACAGCGTTTTGAACACTGTCGCAACCTAGAATCCCCGATTCCGGGCACCTCCAGCCTGGCCCCGAGCTTTTGACTCTCCGCGAACAGTCCGCCACCCGTCAGGCGGCAGGCGCTTTGCTGTCATCGTGCGATTGACCTCGACTGTGAGCGTTTTTCCCGGCTTCGGTTTGAGCCGGACGCCCCGGCCATGAGGAGATCATCTCTGGGCACCTCATAGCCATTGCCCGCCACATCGAACCAGGTCTCCCTTCCCAGCAACTCCGGCAAGTCAAAAGCGATCACGCCCGCATTATCGCTGACGAATCGGACATGGTGGGTCGTTTTCAATTCAACCAGGGGAACCGGCCAGCCGCTGCCCTTCTCGACGATTTGGATGCGGCAAGGGATGACGCCGGCGGCGGCCTGCTGGATACTCAGTGCGGCTACCGTTGATAAGTATAGGCGAATGCGACCCGGCTTTTGGGGCCGGCTCGCCAAATTGATGAAGTTCACAGATTCTTATTACCGAAGTCGCCGCCGGAAATGCAACGCTCCGCAACCTTTCCTCGCCAACTTCCTGTCGTCAAGTTGGCGCCGACGGTTCTGGGCTGCTGAGATAGGAGATCCGCGGACACGGAGTGCGGTTGAATGGACGGGCATCACTGGCGATTGCCAATTCAAACCACCGATACCCGGCCCGGGTCTCGAAGCGGTCCGGATTGACGGGTTCCGCACAAAGAGCCTTGGCATTTGCGTCACCCATGACGAAGTGCGTCGATGCACGGCGCGGTTCCCAAAACGCAGGAGAAGGCAGCGTCGGGGGCGACTGCCATCCGGCGAAACCACGTCGCTGCAAGCCAGCCGAGCACTCTGAGCAAAGGCTGCCCGCGGTGATTTTGTAGATCACGCCGGCGCCGGATTGAAATCGCCAACCTAACCGTGCTGGATCAGGTGATTGTGGCCGTTCACCGCGGCGGGGCTGGTCCAATCACGCTCGATTTTGAACAGGACGCTGCCCGCCTTGCGACGGGCGCCCGCGTTGGGTATTCCCATGAGCGTATGTTCGCAAGCGCGCGCTGGCTGGTCCCTGTTTGCTGGCGCGGGCGAACGTCTTGGTGCAGGCTGACGACATCCGTCGCTGCCTGCAAAGAAAAGCGGGGCTGGCGGCTTCGGACGGCGCGCGATTGCCCCTTGGCGTCAGCGCTGCCGCTGATCCAGCCGAGCTACTATCGCGCCACCGGGAAACCCTCCCGCCCCTGGGGGTGGCTTGTTTGGTCGAGGATCCGGGTTCCGCCCAGGCGGCGGCACGGGCGCTTTGGCAATCGCTCACCAGCCACGCTCGGACGGCGTCGTGGACAAAGTGTTCAGCCGGCCGTGCGGGCGTCCGCTCTCGAAATGGTTGGTCCACACGCCGCAGCCAGTCCCAACCTGGTATCGGTTTCTCCATCGCAATTGGCGTGACTGCCGCCGGCCTGTTTGCGCGGGCGATTACCTGAGCGGGTTGCTCGGGGCGATTCTCTTTCAACTGTCGGCCATCGTGACTGCGTCGATGGCGATTTAGCCGCGCGTTTTGTTCAAGAGTCGCGGTTCGGGAGGTGGTTGGATTTGGCTGGAGACCAAATTGTTGCGTGACTGTGTTCGGTGGTCTGAGCAGGGCGTCGCGCAGGCGGGAGGGACTCAAAGCGTCCTTTGGCTGGGGCTAAGTGCGATGATCGGCGCGTTGATTTCGTTTGAGTGGTGCGTGGCATGCGCCGTCAATCGAGTCGGGGAAGGCTCCGCCGTCTGATTGACGCGAGCTACGAACCGGGATTTTCAGTCCTGGTCTTCATGCTGGCGCTGTTTCAGGAATTGGATGTTTTTCTTTGGCTGGCAGGGATCGGCAGTCATCTCTTTTGGGTGGCGGCTCTTGGGTTGCAGTTCCAGCGGCGCGAGTCCTCGCGCTCGGGCTCATGAAGTCGGTTTGGAGAATAGCGGCGCTTTCGGGAGGCGTTTTGTTGTTCGCCTGGTATGTGGGGCAAGTTGGGCCTGAGCGGATCTGGGAAGCTGTTCAGCGGGTGGGCCCTTTTGCACCGATCATCCTGATTCCTTACCTGGTGGTTTACGTGGTCGATGCGTTGGCCTGGGCTCAAGTCCTGCCGCCTAAACGCCCTCGCTTCCCCAGCTTGTTGCGCATTCGCTGGGCGGGCGAAGCCGTCAATAACCTGGTTCCAACCGCCTACATTGGCGGGGAGGCGGTCAAGGTTGGTTTGCTCCGCGCCGCTGGCATTGACGCGGCGACCGGCACCGTGGCGGCAGTGGTTTCGAAGACGGCACAAACGGTGGCGCAAGGCTGCTTTGTCTTGGCTGCTGCGGCTGCATTTTGTCAGACGATGCCCGCTCGCCCAGGTCTGCGCACTGCCCTTTGGATCGTGGCGGGTTGCGGGCTCGCGGCCACCGGCGTCTTCTTTTGGGTGCAGCGGGCAGGCCTGTTCGCGCTGCTTCTCGCTGGGCTGCGGAAGATCGGTTGCCGGCCGGAGGCGATCGAGCGCCGCCGCGCCAGGCTGCTCGAGATCGACCAGACACTGGCGGACTATTACCGGTTGCAGCCTGGGCACTTTTGGAGATCCACCGGGCTCTACCTGGCTGGCTGGCTGCTGGACACCCTCGAGATCTATGTGGTGGCGTATTTGCTCGGGTGGCCGATGTCCTGGACGCAGGCGTTGATCGTGGAGGCTTTCACTGGTGTGGCCAAGGCCATCGGCATGTGGGTGCCGGGATCACTCGGTATTCAGGAGTCAGGCATCGTTCTGATGGGACGGTTGGTGGGACTGCCCGACACACTCAGCGCCACTTACGCCCTGATCCGGCGCGCTCGCGAGCTGATTTTTGCGATGACAGGGTTGTTATTGCTTTCGAGTGGTGGCAAACTGCGCTCGACCGCCGGGGCTAAAGCATAACCTGACCATACGCAGTGCACGCTATCTTATACGTTGCCGGACGAGCCAGCCGTTTGGGCGCGCTCGCCGCGTCACGCAACAAGGTTCTTTTTGAGTTTGAAGGCAAGAGCCTCTTCGAACGGCACGTGCTGTTGCTGGCCCGGGCCGCGGTGACGAGAATCTATGTCGTCACGGGCCACCTCCGCGAGCAGCTCCAAGCGACTTTTCCGACGCTGGAGGCGCGCTACGGCGTGAAACTGACCGAACTGTATAACCCCGATTACACCGAGGGTAGCGTCCTGAGCATGCACGCTTCCCTGCCGGTCCTGACCGCCGGGGGCGACCCAGTCCTAATCATGGATGGCGATGTCGCTGACGGCCGCATGCTCGCGCGTTTGATCGAATCGCCGCATCTTCCATTATATTGATTGATCGGGGAATACTCCGTCGACGACGATCCGGTCCTGGTCCCGGTGAAGCAAAGTCGCCCATTCGAATTCCTGGAAAAGTGGAAAGGGGATGCCGACCTGATTGGGGAATCGGTTGGGCTGTTTAAAGTGCATGGGTCGGATTTGCCCATGCTGGTAGAGCGCGAGCTCGGAGCAGGGGCGATGGAGCGATCACGGTCCTGCGATGAGATCATTCGCGCGATGGTCAAAGCCGGCCGATTCATGGCCGAAGATGTACATTGGCCTGCCCTGGTTGGAATCAGGCACCGCACGACCGCGGTATGCGACCGGGTTCGTCGTCCTTGGCCGCGCTGCAAGGATAAAGGAGGGATAGCCCGAGGGGACCTACCGTGGAATGCCCGTGGGATCATTGTCTTCCACCCTCGGCGGCTGTGAAGGCGCTCACCAGTCCGTTTCCTTGAGAGCTCGTCGCTCGTAGCCGGCGTGGGTTGTCGGCGAACCAGATTAAGCCCGAGGTGGTGCGGTGAATCCTGCGGCGTCCAGTAAGGCAACTCCCACAGCAGCGCTGCACTGGATGGATTGACCACATCCGACGTCTTGCGCCCGCTCACCGGGCGGGCCGACCTTGAGCCCCGGCTGGGTATCCATTGGTTCAGCTTTTTCAGGTATATGTGATTCCAAGGTTGAGTCCACCGCCAATCGTTGTCCCGCAGCATCGTCTTGTAACCAGCCACAGCGCGGTCTTTGGCGCGGATGCCTGTTGGGCAGACGTAGGTCCCGGAAGTTGGGGCCGGCGGGTTGGCGCGATTGGCGTTCGATTCGTGCCGGCATTCTTGCCCAGGAAACCTTCAAGCAACGCGGGCAGGTAATCGTTTCCCAGCTTATAACTGTCGCCCCAAGCCCGACCCCAATTCTTACACCAGGGGAACCTTTCTTCGAAATCGGTGCCGTACATCGTCACGGCCAGTCCGATTTGTTTTTGGTTGTTGAGACAATAACTCTCTTGGGCCTTGGCTTTGGCCTTCGCCAGCGCGGGCAGAAGCATGCCAGCCAGAATGGCGATAATGGCAATCACGACCAAGAGTTCAATGAGCGTAAAAGCCCGGCACCGGGGGACTGGCAGCCCTGGGTTCATGGCGTCCGTCTACCAGGGTTGGCAGCAGTTGGCAAGCTGCAGTTCACGCTGCGCGCAGTTCTGGCGCGGTTCTGGTGCCGGGATCAACCGTGGACTGGTAGGCGGCGGGTGAATCCGAGGCGGCTCCGGCCCGAGACTTCGCTGCTGTCTGGCTGAACGTCGTCCAAGATAGCCAGGAGGAAGCCAGCCAGGCACCGGCCTGTCACGTGGGCAGGGTTTGTTCCAGCGATCGAGGCACCAGGCCGCGTGCATAGGGTCTCCCAACCAAGCGTTACTTCGAAGACATCACCCATCGCCAATTCTCAACAGACTCAGCGTAGACTCAGCGTCGAGAAGGGCGAATTGGCTTGCGTTTCAGGCTGGAGTTGGAAGCATCAGATGACTCCTATGAGGCGCCACTTAAGTTTATCCCCCAGCTTGCGCAGCGGACGGGGCGCGGCCTTTACGTTGATCGAGTTGCTGGTGGTGATTGCGATTATCGCGATTCTCGCTGGAATGCTCTTGCCGTCTCTCGCCAAAGCCAAGACGAAGGCCCAGGGCATCAAATGCCTAAGCAATCTCAAACAACTCCAGTTGGTCTGGCATCTCTACGCCGACGATAACAACGACAAGACGACGACGTCCGGCTATAAGTCGCCCAAAGTCGAAGAGACAGCTTGGGTGGACGGATGGCTTGATTTCACGACCGGCAACTCGGACAACACCAACACGACTGCGCTCAAGGATCCAGCGCGGGCCAAGTTTGCGACTTACCTGACCGCGGTTGAAGTCTACAAATGCCCAGCTGACCGCAGCACAGTGAAGATGGGCGGGAAGATCTACCCCAGGGTGCGAAGCATGTCGATGAGCCAGGCTTTTGGTCCGGGAGAGTGGCTCGACCCGGGTGGATTTGGGGTCAACGTGAGCTCAAAAAAGTACCGGGTTTACTATAAAACGGCCGAGATCGTCGATCCTTCCCCTGCGATGTGTTGGGTTCTTCTGGACGAACATCCCGACAGTATGAACGCCGGCGGCTTTGCCAATATGATGGTGGAAAGCCCTGGATCAGCCCGGATCATCGATTTTCCCGCGAGCTTTCACAATGGGGCGGCAGGGATATCGCTTGCCGATGGGCACGCTGAAATACGGAAGTGGTTGGATACGAGGACCAAGCCCCCGCCGAAGTATAACGGCCAGCTTAGTTTGAACGTGGCCTCTCCCAATAATCGGGATATGATTTGGCTGGCGGAGCGGACGTCGAGTCGGCGATGACATCGGCGACGCCTGGGGCGGGCGCGTCGGTCGGGGCGCGGCGGGTCGGCCGCGGAGACCCCGACGGCGTCTTGAGGCTTGGGGCTGAAAGGATTGCATCCAAGTCGATGAGGACTTCGTGCAGGCGCTTCGACTTCGAATCTATCCATCTCAGTTTCATAGGCACTTTCGTTCCGCTAATCCAGACGCAGCTTACTCCTCACAAATTCATGAGGTTCCGTCTGACGCCTTCTTTGCAGACACTCTTACAGAACCCGGATTGGGGCTGGAAGTTACCCTCAATTTGGCTTTTCTTGTTCATCCCAACGCATGCGCTCGAATCAGCCTACCAGCCTGGCCGCTGGCATTGATATTGGTGGAACGAAAATGGCCGTCGCTTTGGTCGATGCCAATGAACGATCGTCGGGCGGCGGGTTTTTGCCGAACCCAAGCCAGGTAGGGTTCGATCGGGCAGTTGACGCGTTGAGGCAGCGATTCGTTCCTGCTGGAGGATCACGGCCAGGTGGTTCTGGCTGTGGTATTGGCATCAGGTGCCGCCGGCCCTCTCAGCTCCCAGAAGCCGGCCTCATCAATAATCCTTACACGCTAAGGGGTTGGGACCGTTGCAACATCGTGCAACCGTTGGCTGAACGGTTCACTGTGCCTGTTTACCTCGAGAACGACGCCGATGCCGCCGGGTTTGGCGAATGCGCCCAAGGAGCGGGAAGGGGGCACGACCCCGTCGTCGTGTTGACGTTTGGGACGGGGATCGGCGGCGCCGCGGTGGTGGGCGGGGCGATTTATCGTGGCGCGCACGGTGAGCATCCGGAGTTGGGCCATACCCCCGTGCATCCGGACGGCCCGGCATGCTATTGCGGCACCAACGGTTGCTTGGAATCGATCGCGTCCGGCACGGCGATTGCCAATGCGGGCAAAGCGCATGGCTTTGAGGACGCCCAGGCGGTATTTCACGCCTCGAAGGCAGGCGTGCCCGCTGCCGAGGCAATCATCCGTGGTGCCGTAAACGCCGCTTGCACAGCGGCTTGGACAATCTGCCATACATTCCTGCCCCAGCGCCTCGTGCTCGGCGGCGGCATCATGGACGAACACTTTGACCTGTTCGCAACAGCCATGCGCCAGCGATTGGCGCGGGCAACTCAGTTCACCAGCACAGCGGTGACGATCGCCAAAGCGGTGTTGGGCAATGATGCCGGAGTGGTAGGGGCTGCCAACATAGCCCTCCGACAGCGCGGGAACAGCTGATTGCCCCACCTTAGTGGACTTAACCGCCCACGGCTTTCAAAACATTGAGACGTGGCCATGTTTTATAAGCAATTGAGGAAGAAGCGTGTTCGAGCCGACCTTGGACATACGATCTCCTGGCTGCGGTTCCAGGGACAGCGTCACGGAGCGCTCGAACGTCCGGATTGAGCCAGGAGGGCCAGCAGCCGTCGGGCTTCCAGGGAAGTCGGACGCAGCCGTAGCGCGCGCTCGTAATGGGTGGCTGCTTGGGCCAATTCTCCCTTCCATTGGTAACAAATCCCAAGGCGCTTCTCTGTCTCGAACTTGTTCCCGGGCAAAGCCAGGGCTGCATCGAGATGCCGCAAAGCTTCGTCCCATCGTTGTTGTTCCGTGAGGGCCATGCCGAGCCCCAGGCGGGTTACCCAGTTATCCGGGTCCGACGCGACCGCGTGTTGGAAGAGGGAGAGACTATCGCGCCAATAGGAAAGCTGGCGGGCGGAGAGCGCGGCGCAGGCAAGCAAGGCGCCGAGGCCGAGCGCCGGGAGCATGCGCCCGAGCCACAGCGGCTTGGGACAAGTATGAGCGGCCGACACCAGCATGATACACAGCCCGACCAAGGGGATATAGGTATACCGGTCGGCCGTATTTTGTGGCCCGGCCTGAACGAGGCCGATGTTTGGCATCAGGAGCAGGAGGAACCAGAGCCAGCCAAAGAGGAAGGTTGGCATGCGCCGTCGCCATCGGACGGCAGCGGCGGTCACAAACGTCAGAACGCCGCCCGCTCCCAGGACCGCTCCGCCTCCAGGCGGCGCGGCGGAGACGTAGCTGACGCAGAGGCCACACGGAAGCAACGCTCGCCGCAGGTAAGCGGCGTAGCCGACGAGGACGTTGTCGGCGCGATGGGAGAGGGGAAGGGCGTCGAGATTCGGGAGGGCGCCGAGCTGGTCTTGAGCTTCGAGGGCGAGTCCGCTGGCGAGCAAGCTGAGCACGGCAAAAGGTAGAAGAAGCCGGATCAGCCGGCCGATCGAGGTTGGCTGGAAGCTGGTCGGAAACGGGGGCAGCATTTCCAGCAGCAGAAAGGCGAGCGGCAATGTGACGGCGGTGGGTTTGGACATAAGGGCGGCGGCCAGGCATCCGAGCGAGAGAACGTATTGGCGGCAGCGGCCGCTTTGCCGGAAGCGGACGTACGCGGACAAGGCAGCCAGCCAGAAAAACGCGTAGAGCACATCCTTCCGTTCCGCAATCCACACGACTGATTCGACCTGCAATGGGTGAAGCGCGAACAGACCGGCGATAAAGAGCGCGACGCTTGCTGTGAACCCGGTACGCCGCAGCACCCCCAGGAGGAGGACGGCATTGCCGAGGTGCAACCAGACGCTGGTCAGATGATGCGGCCCCGGGCGGAGCCCAAACAATTGGCAGTCCAACTGGTGGGAGAGCCAGGTAAGCGGATGCCAATAAGAAATCTCGCCGTGCAACGCGGTCAACGCCCAGAGCGTATTTGCTCGCGAGAGTCCGGTCGAAACATGGGAGTTGTCGTAAACGTATTGAGGATCGTCATGATTGACGAAGCCGAAGCGTGCCACTGGTAGAAAGGTGATGGCAGCGAAGGCCAAAACGGCGGTGAGATGAACCCGGTGCGACTGCCAGATGGGCGCAGCGATTCGCTCCCGAAAGT